>JBFOMG010000076.1:0-37594 GCA_040830725.1 Rhizobiaceae bacterium | reverse complement strand
CGAATGCGCTTTGCATGGCGGTCGCGGGGTTCACCGCGCCAGTCATTATAGGTGACCGTCAGCGAGTGTTCGGCGAGCATCGCCGCCTGGATGCGCGGCCACGGGCACATATAAGTGCAAACCTGCTCGCGCATCAGGCCGCCGAACACGTAGGTGGTGCCGGTCAGAACCAGCACGGTTGTGTAGGCCACCGCAGGCGCCTGAAAAGTGAACAGGTCAACGGCCAGCTTCGGTGCATCGGCGAAATAGAATATCCAGGCGCCACCGGTCATCACCGCTATCAAAAGCCAGACAACATGTTTGGACGTCCGCTTGATGATCTTTGAACCCGACCATGGTGCGGCGTCGAGTTTGATGCGGGCATTTCGGTCGCCTTCGAAATAGCGCTCGACAACCAGAAACAGGTCGACCCAGACGGTTTGCGGACAGGTGTAGCCGCACCAGGCGCGTCCAAGCGTGGAGGTAACCAGAAACAGTCCAACACCGGCCATGACCAGCAAGCCGGCGACAAAGAAAAACTCATGCGGCCAGATTTCAATGAAGAAAAAATAGAATCGCCGGTTGGCGAGATCGACGAGAACGGCCTGATCCGGTGCATCAGGGCCCCGCGACCATCTTAGCCAAGGCGTCAGGTAGTAGATCCCCAGCGTCACCGCCATGATCCACCATTTCAGTTTTCTGAAACTGCCGGTCGCCCGTTTCGGGTGAATTTTCTTGCGCGACTCATAAAGCGCGCGGTTGGCTTTCGAGTTTACCGCTTCGGCATCGAATTCCTGTATGCCCTCTGTCTCATTGGTTTGGGTGTCCAACACAACGATCAACTACTCCGTCGCCGACTTTTCACCACCGCCAAGACCGTGGACATAGATGGCAAGCTGTTTGATGCCCGCCTCGGTCAACCGCGAGCCCCACGCTGGCATAACACCGTGTTTGGGCTGATTCATCTGGGCAATGAGCTTGGCCCTGTCGGCACCATAAAGCGAAATGGCGTCGGCAAGGTTTGGCGCGCCCTGTTCGCGGTCGCCCAGACCGGTTTCACCATGGCATGCTGCACAATTGTCAACAAAAAGCGCTTCACCGGATGTGGCCTGGGCGGCATCGAATTCCTGGCCCGAGATTTTCAGCACATATTCGGCAATGGAAGCAATTTCAGTATCTTCCAACACTTCGTCGGTACCGAAAGCCGGCATTTCGGAGTAGCGGGTATCATCGTCGGACTCATCGCGGACACCATGCTTGATCGTTGTATAGATTGATGCAACGTCGCCGCCCCAGATCCAGTCGTCATCATTGAGGTTCGGATAGCCGGGGCTGCCAGCGGCACCGGAGCCATGGCATTGCGAACAATGAACCTTGAACAAGGATGCGCCTCCGGCGAGTGCGAACCGGTTCAACTGGTCGTCGCTGCGGATGTCGTCGAGCTCCTTGCTCTCAATACCGGCAACGATCTCGCGCCTCGCTTCTTCAACGACGGCAGTCTCCTGACGCAGTGCGGCCCGGTTGGTCTGACCGGATATACCCATTGTCGAACCTTCCACCAGCGGAATGGCCGGATAATAGATCATATAGCCGATGGAGAACAGGATCGTGGCGTAGAAGGTCCACAGCCACCATTTCGGCATTGGCGTGTCGAGTTCCTTGATGCCGTCCCATTCATGTCCGGTCGTCTGGGTGCCGGTGAATGCATCGAATTCCTTTTCAGACATCGTCACGGTCTCCCCGGAATGGAATTTGCGAAGAATCTTCTGCGGTCTGTTTTGATCCGGGCCGGAACGTAAACAGGATGACGCCAACGAACAGGACGAACAGGTAGAGCAATCCCCAGCTGTCAGCGAATTGTCGGAATGTCGAATAATCCATCATCTATTCCTTAGCGCAGCGATTCGTTTTGCCGGTAAGCATCGAGGTCAACCAACGTTCCGAGCATCTGCAGATAGGCAACGAGTGCGTCCATCTCGGTCACGATGCCCGGATTGCCGTCGAAATCGCGAATGCTGATTTTCTGGTAGCGGCTTTCAAGCCCTTCGGTGTCGGCGTCAGGATTGGCCTGTGCCTTCAGATCATCCAGAGCGTTGGCCACCATGTCGTCGGTATAAGGAACGCCGACTGCCCGGTTGGCGCTCAAATGCGCAGCGATATCGATCTCGTCAACGCGCGCCGATGCCAGAAAACGATAGCTCGGCATGATCGATTCAGGCACAACGCTTTGCGGGTTGATCATGTGCTGGACGTGCCATTCATCCGAATAGCGGCCACCGACCCGGGCCAAATCCGGCCCCGTGCGTTTTGATCCCCATTGAAACGGATGATCATACATGCTTTCCGCGGCCAGCGAATAATGCCCATAGCGCTCCACCTCGTCGCGGAACGGCCTGATCATCTGACTGTGGCAGACATAGCAGCCTTCGCGGATGTAGACATTGCGGCCGGCAAGCTCGAGCGGGGTGTAGGGCCGCATGCCTTCCACCTTCTCGATCGTGTTCTTCAGATAGAACAGCGGCGTGATCTCGACGATACCACCGATCAACACCGCGACAAGCGATGCGACGAACAACAGTGAAACGTTGCGTTCGAGTTTTTTGTGATGATCAAAAACTGCCATTGTTCAGCCCCCTCACTTTGCTGCGGCTGCGCTTGGGGCGGATTCAGGGCTGTCCAGCTCTTCCTGCGGGACGTCGCTCCGAATGGTGCGCCAGATGTTGTAGACCATGACCAATGCGCCGGTGAGGTACAGCAGACCTCCCGCTGTGCGCATGACATATTCAGGATGGATGGCGGCGACCGTCTCGACGAAGGAGTTCACCAGGAAGCCCTGATCGTCGTATTCGCGCCACATCAAGCCCTGGGTAATTCCTGCGACCCACATCACCGCGGCGTAGACGACGATACCGAGTGTCGCCAGCCAAAGATGCCAGTTGACCAGCCGCAAAGAATAAAGTGGGCGGTTCCAGAGTTTCGGAATGAGATAGTAAAGTGCTCCGAAGGTGACCAGACCGTTCCAGCCCAATGCACCTGAATGCACGTGTCCGATGGTCCAGTCGGTATAGTGCGACAACGAATTGACCGACTTGATGGACATCATCGGTCCCTCGAAGGTCGACATGCCGTAGAAAGCCAGCGACATCACCAGCATGCGCAGGATCGGATCGGTTCGAAGCTTGTCCCAAGCACCCTGCAGCGTCATCAGGCCGTTGATCATGCCGCCCCATGAGGGCATCCACAGCATGATCGAGAACACCATGCCGAGTGTCTGGGCCCAATCGGGCAGCGCCGTGTAATGCAGATGGTGCGGTCCGGCCCAGATGTAGAGGAAAATCAAGGCCCAGAAGTGGATGATCGAAAGCCGGTACGAATAGATCGGACGATTGGCCTGTTTGGGCACGAAATAATACATCATGCCCAGAAAACCGGCGGTGAGGAAGAATCCGACCGCATTGTGGCCATACCACCATTGCGTCAGCGCATCCTGGACACCGGCAAAGGCGGTGTAGCTCTTGGAGCCCAGCAATGAGACCGGAATGGCCGCGTTGTTGACCAGATGCAACATTGCGACGGTGATGATGAATGACAGGTAGAACCAGTTCGCCACATAGATGTGCGGCTCTTTCCTGCGGATGATGGTTCCCAGAAATACGATCAGATAGGCAACCCAGACAATGGTAAGCCAGAGGTCAACATACCATTCCGGCTCGGCATATTCCTTCGATTGGGTTACGCCAAGCAGGTAGCCGGTCGCGGCCATGACCAGAAACAGCTGATAGCCCCAGAAAACAAACCAGGCCAGATTGCCTCCAAACAGGCGGGCGTGACAGGTTCTCTGGACCACATAGAAGCTGGTGCAGATAAGCGCGTTTCCGCCAAATGCGAATATGACGGCGGATGTATGCAGTGGCCTTAGCCGGCCGAAATTCAAATATGGCTCGATATTCAATACCGGCCACGCCAACTGGGCGGCAATCACAACACCGACCAGAAACCCGACGACACCCCAAAACACGGTTATCAGGGCACCGTAGCGGACGACCTGGTCCATGTAACCGGTTTCTTCGGCAACCTTTGGAGCCTGTCCGGCAGGTGCAAACTCAATTCGCCGCAGCAACACGATCGAAGCGATCGCCAGCACGCCGACCAACACCCAGGCGTGAATGCGGAACAGTTCGTCTTGCGCGAATGCGGCGCCCAAAAGAGCAAGAAATGTTGCCGCAACAAGTGCGATGGCTTCAGTTCCGTTGCGCATGATTGTCCCCTCAGGCTTTCCGGCATCCGGCGTGGATGTCGCATTGCGGGCTATCCAATAAGGCGCGGCATGCCTGTTTCCTTGATGCAGATCAAAGCCAGAAACAACTTGACCGGGATATTGGTTTTCGTGGTCAAAACACCCGATGGGAGGTGAACTTGTCAGGCTCACAGTCTTTGAGAGCCGGTGATGTCTGGCCCAATTGCGGTCAGGATTGCGGGGGCGATCAGGTTTGCCAATGCGCCAGGACAATCTCTGTCAGGCTGGCCGAATATCACGAAGCCCAGCTGGATATGTGCAAGCGTCTGGAGCGGATCGCTGACAATCTGCCCCTGGCGATGGACTCGCAGGCCTTTCTTCAACTATCGCGAACCGTTTATCCCGTGGTCAAAACCGCCCACGAGTTTGAGGAGCGAAGCCTGTTTCCACTGCTTGAACACAAGATGGCCCATGAGGACCAGCTGCTTCAGAGCATTGAGCGTCTGAAATTCGAGCACTGGGAAGATGAGAGTTTCGCCGAAGAGATCGGCGACGGTCTGTTGATCTATGTGACCGACCCCGACAGGCAGAATCCGGAAGCGCTTTCCTACATGCTGCGCGGATTTTTTGAAGGTTTGAGGCGTCACATCGCATTCGAGGCAGAGCATGTCCTGCCATTGCTGAGCAGACATTAGAGCCGTTTCACAGTCTCCACGGATCCCAAAGTCTTGACCCTAGTTTGACAGATCCTGTTGCGTGGCCGCGAACAATTTGTGGATGTCGGGAATGATGACGATGCGCCGGTCGCGGATATCGATGATACCGCGTTTGCGCAGATTGGTGAGCTGCCGGCTTACGGTTTCGATGGTCAGACCGAGAAAATCGGCAATGTCAGCCCGCTTCATCGGCAATTCGATTTCGACGGTATCTTCGGTGTCTTCCCATTCCGGGTTGATGTGAGTGACAATCAGATGCAGGAAACTGGCGACTTTCTCAGCGGCTGTTTTGCGGCCCAGGGTCAGCATCCAGTCGCGCGCCTCATCAAGTTCCTTAAGCGACTGTTCGTGAAGCCGGTGTTCCAGTTCCGGCGTCTCGGAGATGATTTTTTCCAGGGCGTTTTTCGGAAATGAACAAAGCCTGACGGTCGTTGCCGCTTCGGCAGTGGTCTTGGCCTGACGCGAAAATGGCCGGCCAACAAAATCCGGTGCAAACTGCAGGCCTACTATTTGCTGTCTTCCGTCGGACATCATCTTCGAGAGCTTCACCACTCCGCTCATGATATTGGAATAACGCTCAATTTCCTGGTCGGCGCTGTAAAGCTCGGTTGCGTCATCAACGACTTTTCTGATTGCGTGCTTGCCCAGTTTTTGCAGCTGCTCCGGGTCGAGCGCACCGCAAATCCCCCGATGGCGCGCTTCGCAGGCCCGGCAAACAACCGGTATTTCGGAGTTGTGAATATCCAGCCGTTCTTCGTTGGCCATGGGAACGTTTTTACCGGTTGCTTTGGGATCAGGTTATCTATGCCAGATATAGTGCCCAAATACCAACAAGGCATTGGTATGAGAGGAGATTTTTTATGGTTGGGGATTTTGCAGATTCTGCGCGACTGAGAATGGCTGAAAATCAAAAATCCCGCGGCGAGCCGCGGGACCGGAATTGATGCTGATGCAGTCGGACCTTGGGATCCGATCAACGGATTTGAAAGCCTCAGATACCCAGATTGGCGAATTTGCTTTTGAAGCGGGATACCCGACCGCCGCGATCAACCAGACCTTGCTGACCGCCGGTCCAGGCCGGATGAGTCGTCGGATCGATGTCCAGGGTCATCGTGTCGCCCTCTGAACCCCAGGTCGACTTGGTCATGTATTCGGTGCCATCGGTCATCACGACCTTGATCATGTGATAATCGGGATGGATATCGCTTTTCATCTCGTTTGCCCTTGCAAAACCTCAAAAGGCCGGCGGCCTGTCAAAAAATCCGAAGCCGCAGCCTTTCATCAAGGCGACGGCTTCCAAAACGCTGGCCGAGCCTATACATCAGGCGCAACGGGCGCACAAGTACCCGATTGTTGAGTTGGCGCACGAAGCGGAGCATCCATGGCAGACATCCTCGATATGGAACGGGAGAGGAAACGCCGCTCGCTGAAGCCGCTGCGACGGCTGTTTCCGTATCTGCTGCGATACAAGGCGATGGTGGCCGGCGCTTTGTTCTTTCTGTTGCTGGCAGCGGTGACGACGCTGACCTTGCCGCTTGCGGTCCGCCGGATGATCGACAATGGATTTTCGGCCGCCGATTCGACGTTCATTGCCAACTATTTTTCGATGCTGATCGTGATTGCCTGCATATTGGCGGTGGCGTCGGCCTGCCGCTATTTCTTCGTGATTACGCTTGGCGAGCGTGTGGTGTCGGATCTTCGGCGCGATGTTTTCTTTCACGTGACCAAACTGTCGCCAGGCTTTTTCGACACTGCCCAGTCGGGCGAAATCGTATCACGACTGACAGCGGATACGACCCAAATCAAATCCGCCGTCGGTGCAACCGCTTCCATGGCGCTCAGAAACACAATTCTGGGGATCGGCGCCTTGATCATGATGGTGATTACGAGCCCGAAGCTCTCGGGATTGGTGATCGCGGCCATTCCCTTGATCGTGCTGCCGCTGGTCGGGTTCGGCAGGTCAGTCAGGCGAAAATCACGCTTTGCCCAAGACACTCTGGCAGAGGCGACCGCCTATGCGTCCGAACAAATCGGTTCGGTTCGAACACTGCAGGCTTTTACCAATGAAAACCTGGTCACAAGCAGATTTGCGGATGCCGTCGAAAGGGCATTCTCGGCAGCACGATCATCGGTTTTTGCCCGCTCGATTCTGACGTTCTTCGCTATCTTCACGATATTCTCCTCGGTCGTCGGGGTGTTGTGGTTTGGATCGCGCGATGTTTTGTCCGGCGCTCTTTCGCCCGGAACACTGGGCCAGTTCCTGCTCTATTCCGTCTTTGCGGCAGGCGCGCTTGGGGCATTGTCGGAAGTTTGGGGAGAGCTGAGCCAAGCGGCAGGAGCTGCGGAGCGCCTGACCGAAATATTGGCTGAAGAGCCGGCGATCACGGCTCCCGCCGATCCGGTCGATCTTCCTCAACCACCGGTCGGCTCAATTCGGTTCGAAGACATCGAATTTGCCTACCCGGCGCGGCCCGACCTGCCGGCACTCAGGTCGCTTTCGTTTGATATAAAGCCGGGCGAGACGGTTGCAATTGTAGGCGCCTCGGGTGCTGGGAAAAGCACGGTTTTCTCGATGATCCTGCGCTACTACGACGCCCAGTCCGGACGGATTTTTGTCGATGGCGTCGATATACGTGAAGCGGACCCCATGGAAGTGCGCCAGCGTCTCGCAATTGTTCCGCAGGATACGGTGATCTTTGCGGCTTCTGCCCGCGACAACATAGCATTCGGGCGGCCGGGCGCGCCAAATGCCGAGATTGAGGCCGCTGCCAAAGCCGCATTGGCCGATGAATTCATCAACAAGCTTGAAAAGGGCTACGATACGCAAGTCGGCGAGCGCGGCGTCATGCTGTCTGGCGGACAGCGTCAGCGCATGTCCATCGCCCGCGCAATCCTGCGGGATTCGCCGATTTTGCTGCTTGACGAGGCCACATCCGCGCTTGATGCCGAAAGTGAAACGCTGGTCCAGACGGCGCTGGAACATCTGATGGAAGGGCGTACCACCATTGTGATTGCCCACCGGTTGGCCACGGTTCTCAAGGCTGACCGGATTTTGGTGATGGATGCAGGCACGATCGTCGAAGAAGGCACGCACGAAAGCCTTGTCGACAAGGGTGGGATTTATGCCAGATTGGCCAAGCTGCAGTTCGATACCGGTAACGGCGTTTTCAACAAGGCGGCGGAATAGGCATCTGTTCCCGGTTGCCGTAAACGGGCCGAATGCCGCTAAAGAACATGGTTAACCGGTGGTTTCGTTAACACTTCATTAACCTTTGCTCACGGCACGAAACATATTGTTCCAATTGGTGATGTTCCGTCACATTCCTGCCGTCTTTTGCCCCGGTTCACGCCTCATTCCAAAGCGACGATCCGACCGTTGCCTGAGACGGTTCGGTTCGGCTTTGGCTCCGTAAACCCCAAGCCCCCCGCCCACGGGTCATGGTTGGACCGAACCACTCCGGTGCGTACCGGGGATCTCTACACGGGAACCTTGGATCCGGTTGCAGGCAACAATTGCAGACGATCCCAAACGTATTGCACCGGCGCCAAGGCCTTCGGGTCCGGCGCCGGATTTTTATGTCAGATCGTCGCTAAACCCGATGCGTTCCAGAACCGGTGTTATTGCGTGTTCAGAAGCGGTAACCGAGCCTTGCGCCGACGGATTCCAAGCCGTGATTTGGCGCTTTGATACCGGCATTTGAAAAGTGATTGAGGAAAACCTGACCGGTCAAATTCGACGTGAAATCAAAACCCGCGCTTGCCTGCAGGTGAAACAATAATGACGAGCCGAGGTTCTTGGTACCACCGCCGCCGACCGTCAGTGTCGAGCTGTTCCAGGAACCACCTGCACTAAAGCCGAGATAGAAACGCTGTGTCAGATGGGCTTCCCAGTTGAAACCGCCATAAACGACGTGAACCGGGGTTCCAGAAACCGATATATCGGTACCCAAATAGGGGCGAGGCGCACCCAATATTTCGAGAAACTGCGGTGATGGTGCGACAATTTCTGCGTTGATGACGCCACCTGAAAGACGCTGACTTGTAAACGGGCCCGTATCAAAGGAACCGCCACCGGCGCGGACTTCCCAACGATCCGAGTGCTTGCCGATCTGTATACCACCCTGGAAAGAGCTGTCCGTTGCATTTGCTGTTGCCACGCTGGCCAGCGGAATTGCGGCCGCACAAACGAGGCTCCGTAGCGAGCGAATTATCTTCATGCAGGTCCCCGTCTCAAATCGAATCACAATATTCGCTTCTAACGATGAACGGTTAACTAGGTTTAACCGGTTTCGTCTAGGGGTAAATTGGCTGACCGGAGTTCACCGGACCCGAGACAGCAGTTGAGGCCTTGGCGACGGAGCGTCAGATATTGGCGCTGTGGTGTCATCGTTAATCAATCCTCAAATCTTGTCCGTCAGTTTTGACACCGACTGGCCCGCAATTGCGGCTGAACAGCACAAGTTGGTGGGGAACTTATGACCGGTGTGTCTGACAATGAAACTGGTGGTGCGGAAATGTCCACCATGCGGGATGCCGATTTACTTCGCAGATTGATTGTTGCAGGGGGTGATTGGCTCTGGGAGACAGACGCGGAACATGTGTGCACATGGTTCTCGGACAATGTCGAGGCTGCAACCGGGGTTCCCGCACGAGACCTGATCGGCAGTTCGCACATCAACTTTGTCAAAGAACTGACCGAGACGGAAGCTGCGGCAGAGCGGCATTTGGAGGATTTGCTGGCCTATCGCGCTTTTTCAAATTTCCAATACAGCGTTCAGGATGCTGATGAGGTCACCAGGCGAATTTCAATTAGCGGCATTCCCGTATTCGTCGATGGTGTTTTCAAGGGTTACAAGGGCACCGGCCGCGATGTCACGGTAACCGGATTACCGCGTGCAGATTCGTCCGGCAGCGACGAGCAAGACATTGAGACTTTGCCTGCAGAGGTCGAAACTGCGAATTGTGAACAAGCCGCGTCCGCGCCAGATTCCACCACCGAGAAACCCGATCCAGGGCTTGACGACAGCGGCAACAAACAAACGGATGGGGAAGCGGCCGACGCTAACCGGCGGCTGCAGAACGCAATCGATGCGTTGAAGGACGGTTTTGTTGTCTGGGACAGGGAAGACCGGCTTGTAGTGTGCAACGAGGCGTTCAAGCGTCAGGTGCCCGAGCAGATGGTAGTGGAACCGGGGCGAACCTATCGCGACTTGCTGACAGATCTGGCCATGTCCGGAGCGGTGAAAGACGCCGAGGGCCGCGAGGAAGAATGGGTGCAGGGCCTGCTTGATGTCCGCGAGGAGGAACTGGGTCAGGAAATTGTCTTTGAAACCCATGACGGGCGGTGGATCATGCGGCGCGATCAGCAGACGGAGACGGGCGAGCGCGTCGGCATTCGGGCCGACATCACCGATGTAAAGAAAGGTGAGATCGATCTTGCCGCCGCTCAGGATGTAGCCAACAGCCTGCTGGCCGATTTCCGCAAACTGATCGACACAATGGAAATGGGTGTTGTGCTGGTCGGCGAAGGGCTGACCGCAGAAATCGTCAACAATGCATTTTATGATATCTGGAAAGTGACCGCGGACGACATTCAGGAGGGCTGCAAATTCCGCGATCTCATGGATATCAATCGTTCAAACGGTATCTACAACGTTGCGGATGAAGATTGGGAATCCTACGTGGCATCGCGTTGTGCTGAGTTGGAAGCGGGTTGTGTCGAACCACGGGAATTTGTCCGCGCTGACGGAAAAACGCTGATTTACTCGGTAACCGCGCTGAGCGGCGGAAAGCGGCTCGTCACCTATTACGACATTACCGATCAAAAATACCGCGAGTCGGAACTTGAACGCGCCCAGAGAAAGGCTGAACTTGCAGATCGTGCCAAATCCGAATTCCTTGCCAATATGAGCCATGAAATTCGCACGCCGATGAACGGTGTGCTCGGCATGGCCGAATTGCTGGCAAAGTCCGATTTGGACTCAAAACAAAGGACATTTACCGACATCATCGTCAAGTCCGGTAATGCATTGCTGACGATCATCAACGACATCCTCGATTTCTCGAAGATCGATGCCGGTCAACTTGAACTCGATCCGGCACCGTTCAAACTTGCCGAAGCCATAGAGGATGTCGCGACCCTGGTCTCAACGCGGGCCAAGGAGAAGGATCTTGAACTGATTGTTCGCGTACAACCCGGATTGCCCGAAAACATGATCGGCGATGTCGGCCGGATTCGCCAGATCATCACCAATCTGATGGGCAATGCCGTGAAGTTTACCGAGAAAGGACATGTCCTTGTGGAGGTGACGGGCGAAAATACCGGCGAATCCACGAAGCTCAAATTTTCCGTGACGGATACGGGAATCGGTATTCCTGATGAGCAGCTGGCGACTGTTTTTGAGAAATTCAGCCAGGTCGATGCATCTTCCACGCGCCGCCATGAGGGTACCGGTCTCGGCCTGACCATTACCGCGAAACTGGTCGAGTTGATGGGTGGCCACGTCGGCGCCGACAGCACGCTTGGCGAGGGTTCAACCTTCTGGTTCGAAGTCGAACTTGAAAACTCAGGAACACAGAGCAACAAAAAGGTTGCTCCCGTCGATGTGACCGGCGCCAAGCTGCTGATTATTGATGACAATGCAGTCAACCGTTCGATCCTGCTCGAGCAGACCGGATCCTGGTCGTTTGACTCCTGCGCCGCCGAAAGCGGTGAAATAGGTCTGATGGTTCTCGAAGCCGCATTCAAACAAGGCGTGCAGGTCGAGTGCATCATTCTTGACTACCAGATGCCCGGCATGACGGGATTTGATGTCGCTCGCGCCGTTCGCGAGCATGCGGAACTGGGAAATACCCCGATCGTCATGCTGACCTCTGTCGATCAGGCCCTGTCTTCGCGCGAATATCGCGAACTCGGTATCGATGCGCATCTGGTCAAACCAGCACGCTCGTCGCAGTTGTTGGGAACCCTTGTCGACACGATACAGGCTCATCGAAGCGGAGAGCTGTATGAACCGGAGCAGACAACTGTCCCGGACGAGCAGGAAGCGGCCGAAGAGACTGTGCCAACGGGTGAAGAAATTGTCGAGACAGGGCAGCGGGCCGTTCCGCAATCAGTGGAACAAACTGATCGCGAAGAGCCGGAACCGGCAAACGCAACCGGCCGGCAACAGGGCGTTTCTTCTGAAAGCGAACTGGATGTTCTTGTCGCCGAAGACAACGAGGTCAACCAGATCGTGTTTACCCAGATTCTGGATGAAACCCGATACAGCTATGAGATCGTCGGTAACGGCAGACTGGCGGTCGACGTATCGGTAAAACGAAATCCGCGGCTGATCCTGATGGACGTTTCTATGCCCGAAATGAACGGACTGGAGGCGGCCGCGGCAATTCGCGAACGCGAAGCAGGTGGCGATCATCGCATTCCCATTGTCGGTGTTACGGCCCACGCGCTGAAGGGTGATCGTGAACGCTGCATTGAAGCCGGTATGGACGACTATCTTTCGAAGCCAATCAGCCCAGATGCGCTGCACAAGAAGATCGAGAAGTGGATTGTCGGCGAGATGGCCGCTCAGGCTGAAGCCAGCTGAAAAACGTCACGGGTTTTGACGCAGGTGAGGTCTATTCACCTTCCAAAACAAACGTTCGCAGATAGGCGATCAACGCGTCACGATCCTCTGGCGCTGCATTAACGTAAGCCTGGCGCGAAACCCGCGCCTCACCGCCATGCGCGCGCACGATCTCGTCGATCGTCGTGAAATCGTTGCGGTGACCATAGGGCGCGGTTGCAGACAGACCCCAAAGCTCGGCCGTCATGAACATGTGCGGTTCCACTTTGCGCTGGGGCAATTTTTCGTTGCCGAGCGGCCCGCCTTCATCCGCAATCCGGTGTCGTTTCAGGTCACCAAACAGGGGCACGAGCACCTTGTCGTTTTCGTCGCGCGGCAAAGATGATGCCCATTCCAGTAGTGCCAGATCGTAGATAGCGGGCTCAGGAACGGCGGTCTGCGAAAGCGTGCCTTGCGCGTTTATTGGCCCGGGATCGCTGAATTTCAGGCTTTCGAGCGGCAGTGCCCTCTTGTGGCAGCTTGTGCAGCCAAACGCGTCGAAATGGTTGCTGCCCGCCTTTGCCGCTGTCTTCCACATTTCGTTTTCCGGAACGCCTGGCGATGGCGGTTTCAAACCAGCCTGCCAGGCAACCAGTGCCGAGACATCGCCGGGAGAGATTTCGCCGGAAACACCGTCACCGTCAAAATCGAGTTCGCCCGTCTGGGCGAAACCAAATCGTTCATCGGCTTGCATGCCGTGATGATGGTTGAGCACATGGACAGTGAATTCGCGCAGCGAAACAAAAACCCCTTTTTGACCAAAGGGTTTGATAATCAGGTCCGGATCGACTCCCTCAATCCCTGAAGTATCAAACGCCCCGTCTGCGCTTGCGACAATGGTGCCGAAATCGACCCCTTTTGTTGTCAGCGGCAACGAAACCGGTTTGCCGGTTTCCCGCGCCTTCAAAACGGCGTTCTCGCGGATCTGATGCAGGTCCATGGTCATTTCGCGGGCCAGAAGTTCGATCAGGCCGGCTCCGAAGATGTGCGTGGTTCCGCGTTCATTGGCCAGTGCGGGGTTGGGCATGGGCGCCGATTCACCGCCGGGGGCTTCTGCAATGAATATATTTGTGGCGAAGTCGCCGGCACCGCCAATGGCCGGCTGGTTGTGACACCCGGCGCAGGAACTGGCGTCCGGGCCACCGGCACGATCAAACATGGAACCGCCGGCATCCCGTTTTGTCGGGATCGACGCCTGCGTTGCAAGCGGACGTCCGACGCCATCGGCCGTCGTGAACCTGGCAGTAAACAACTCCTCGCCGCGAAGACGAAGCTCCTCGAACACCATAGCCGGCAGTTCGCCACGCAGGTTGACTTGATCAACATGCGCAGCGATAGCCCGCTCGGACCAAGGCATTTCCTGCGCGCCATTCGGAACAGCGAATGCAAACAACAGGGCGGCGCACAAGCCCGCTGCTGTCAGAGGTCTCCAGAATCGTCGCTGTGTCGTCACCGTAATTGCCCTGTTGGCACCATGCCGGGAATTTAGTCCCGGAGAGCCAAAAGGCCAATCACAGGTCCATTATCCGGCGGGGCAACGGGCGACGTAGATCTTGAGTGTGCGGGGATTGCGATAACGGCAGTAGCCCTTGCGCGTTGCACGGCCGAGCAGATAGCCGGCACCTGCTCCAACCGCCGCACCAACCAGCGTCCCGCCTACGCGGCCGGTAGCCAGTGCGCCGATTGCGCCACCGGCTGCGGCGCCGATACCGGTATCGACTTCGGAAGTGGCGCAGCCTGCAAGACCAAGTGTGGCCGCCAGCGCTAAAACCGTTATTCTCATGAAAATACCCCTCAAAGGACCTGCTTCAAAAAGCGCGAATCGCTATTCCAACAAGCATAATCTCAAGGCAGAATTTCGGCAGGGACAAAAAAATGGCCAGGAATTTTCCTGGCCAGTCGGGGAGGTCATGGGGAAGAAAAACTGAGTGTCAGCGCGAGGCGATCTGAATTTCGGGCTGCTCAAATGATGCAAGGAAGGTTCCGTCGGCTGCAATGCTCCAGACCAGCTCTGCATCGGTCTCCTCGAGCGCGGGATCAACGTCGATGCACTGTCCGAGAACCTGCGGGAAACGGTTCGAGAACGAGATCATCGAAGCTTCAATCTGATTTTCACACTCTTCGACGCTTTCGTAGACCGGTGCGGCCGTCGGCAACTCGCGGCACACAAGCATATCGTCCGAACATCCGACTAAAAGAAGAATTGCAGCGATATGTTCCATTTTCCGATCCTCTCAACGTCTTTTTCGGCTTCGTTTGCCGCTTTGAACTTGTCGCAAAGGTAGCTGTGTGACGTGATTGCCGCTGTGCGCGGCGTCACAGGTAAACCCTGCTAGCAATCTGAGTATCGGAGATCGCTGTTTCAGACGGATGTCCGGATGGATGGTTTATTGTTTCAATTGTTGCGTCCGCATCTGCTCTTGCGCCGGACAATCGCCGCACAAGCGGCTGGACTTTGCGCGTCAAACGCCGTTTCATGAACCCAAGGACGAAGCTCAAGGACATTTGAAATGGCGACAACAGCCAAACAATCAGCATCAAACCGCGCAAAAGCGGCCAATGAAGACCTGCTCGAGCAAATCGAGATACTCAAGCGCGAGGTGGCGCATCTTTCTGCTGAGTTGAACCGGTCGAAGAAACGGAGCGGGACCGCGGCAAAGAAAGCGGCAGCGGACAGTGTCGAGGCTTTGAAAGCGCAAGGCGAAGTGGCAATGGAGAAATTGCGTGAAAACGCCGACGAGCTGGAGGCCGAGTTGGCGAAACATGTGCGCGAAAAACCAGTGACGTCGCTGGCGATTGCAGCCGGAATTGGCTTTCTGTTGGCAGTCATAGCGCGCCGTTGATGCTCAAATCCATCATATCAGCACTGGTTGCCGGTGAGGCAAAGCAGTTGACCCACCGGGCAAAAAGCGCTGCGGTTTTGTATCTGCTGGCCGTTGTCGCGCTTGTCGTCGGCGCGGGATTTCTTGTCGGAGCCGGCTATATCTTTGCGGCTGAAAAGTATGGCTCGCTGAATGCGGCAATCGGCTTCGGCATCGGGTTTGCGGCGATTGCCGTGTTGCTGTTGATCATCAACGCCATGCAAGCCAAAGCCTGGAGAAGACGGCGCGCGGAAGAAAGAGGCGGCGAACTGAAACTGCTCGCTGCGACAGCTGCCATCGCGGTACTGCCGGGATTGCTGAAAACGCGGAGCGGGCTGGTCGGGCTACTGGCCCCGATCGCCGGGCTGGTCCTGCTCAAGATAATCGAGGAAAACCAGCCGGATGATTCTGACGATGCGGATGACTGATCGAAAAAATCGATCGCTCCGGTCATGGGAGGCGACGGACAAGCGTAGGCGCTGACTTCGGCCTTATATGGTTTTGTTGGCTTCTCGCAATCGGCCAATCAATGCGCGTATCAGCAAAATCGCTTCATCGGGAGCTTCACGAATCGAGGAAAGCAGCTCCGCCTCGGTATAGGCAGCACAGACTGCGTATTCCTTTGCAATGATCGTCGCTGAACGTGGCCTTTGATCGACCAGCCCCATCTCACCGAAGACCTCACCCTTCTTCAGCAAAACAGAGCGACCGTTCGCCAGGCGCGCTTCAACAGAGCCGGTGATGATCAAATAGGCAAAATCGCTCGGCTCACCGGCTTGAAAGATGGCTTCGCCGGCATTGTAAGATCGTCGTTCCATTGTGGACTTTTATCGCAGCTTTTCGGGCGCGGCCAGCCATTTTGATCAGCTGCCCCGCATCAGCAGCAAAATCGAGACAATGAGACAAGTGGTCTGACCAACGGGTTTGATCGCGCCGAATTTCCGGAGGTTTTAATGTGCCCTCAACGCGGATCAATAGGCGTCAATCCTGCCAACCCCACCGCATCCTCAACTGCTCTTGCAACCGCCAGCAGTTTTGCTTCTCCCCGTGGCGGGCCAATGAGCTGAATACCGACCGGCATGCCGCTCTTGGTGAATCCGGCCGGCATTGAGAGTGCCGGAAGCGTCGTCGCAGTCGACAGAAAGGAAAACTTCAGCCAGTCGACATAGGAACGCGTCTCAATGCCGGCCACCGAACGCGGAAACTCCTCTTCGACGGGGCCGGGTTCAAGCCCGACGACCGCGGTCGCGAGAACATCGAAATCCAGCAGAAATTCACGGCAACTGTTGTAGAGAACAGAGCGGTTCCGCTCCGCATCGACGATCTGCCTCGTGGTGAGATTGCGCCCGAGTTCAATGTTTTCTGCCAATGTTGCCTTGTGGTGGCGCTGGATTTCTTCGGGCAGTCTTCCGGGCCCGCATTCCCACGTCAGTGCGCGTATGGTGATGTAGGTCGCCTCGAGTTCGGAAAGCGCCGGGCAGGCTTCTTCCACCGTTGCTCCACTTCGCTCTGCCTTCTCGAGTGCAGACCGCATCACAGTCTCTATTTCTGCTTCTATCGGTGCGAATCCGTTCAGGGTCGGTGCCCAGGCGATCCTGACCCTTGATTCGGCTTCGTGCACCGCCTTTTGAAACGGCTCAGCCGGAGGCTCGATCGACAAGGGCTGTCGCGGGTCGTATCCCGCCATGGCGTCAAGGAACAGTGCCGTGTCGGCAATATTCCTCGCCATCGGGCCCTGGACACCGACATTCTGGAACATCGCCGCCGCCGGACCGCCTCCGGCCCGGCCGGGTGACGGACGCAGACCGACCACACTGCAATAGGCGGCAGGCGTTCTCAGAGAGCCGGCAAGATCGGAGCCGTGGCTGAGCCATACTTCACCGGTTGCAAGGGAAACGGCCGCACCGCCCGAAGATCCGCCTGCATTTTTACGGATATCCCATGGATTGCGGGTCATGCCGAACACCTCGTTGAAGGTGTTGCCGCCGGCGCCCTGCTCCGGAGTGTTGGTCTTGCCGACGATTATTCCGCCATTGTTTTCGAGCCGATCGACCAGCGGATCGTTTTCCTTAGCGATGAAATCGGCAAATCCCTTGGTGCCAAAAGTGGTCTTGACGCCGGAGACATGGGAGAGGTCCTTGATGCCAATCGGCAACCCGGCAAGCCAACCGGGACCGTCGCCAAACCCCCGTTTCCGGTCTTCCAGCAGCTGGGTGGCCTGCCGCGCCCTGTCTGCACAGACGGTAACGACAGCGTTCACCTTTGGCTCGACCTGCTCGATCCGCGCCAGGCTGGCCTCCAGCAGTTCCGAGGGCTTCACCTCACCTTTTTTCAGCAACTCGACGGCTTCGCATGCCGTCAGCCGGCACAGTTCGGGTCCGGAATACTCAATTTTTGGCAACTGTGCGGTCACATCCATTTCCTCGTCAAAGCAGATCGATCAGAATTGGTATCAGCGGCTCGTCTGCCGGTGGCATCGGATAGTCCCTCATGTCGCGCGGACGCACCCATTTCAGGGTTTGACCTTCCTTCGCCGCAGGTGTCCCCCAAAACCGCCGGCAGACAAACAGCGGCATCAGCAGGTGAAATGCATCATATTTGTGGCTGGCAAAGGTCAGCGGCGCCAGACAGGCGGTTTTTGTTGTAATGTCCAGCTCTTCCTTCAGTTCGCGGATAACCGCTTCTTCCGGTGTCTCTTTGTTCTCCACCTTGCCGCCTGGAAACTCCCACAATCCGGCCAGCGCCTTGCCCTCTGGCCGCTGGGTCAGGAGTACGCGGTTGTCGGCGTCCACCAGGGCACAGGCTGCCACAAGCAATAGCGGCTTTGCTGCCTGCGCTGTCATTCGACTGCCACACCCGGAGGCCGGCGGTAGTGATAGCGATACGCTTCGCGAAACCCGAGCTGGTGATAGAGCTTCAATGCCGCCCGGTTATCGGCCTCGACCTGCAGCCACGCCGAATGGGCGCCACGAAGCCGGGCCCATTTCAGGGCCGAAAGGACGATTGCGCGGCCAAAGCCCTTTCCACGCTGCTTTTCATCCGTGGCAATTTCAAACAGGCCGGCAAGATCGCCATCGTGAACGCAGATCGCAGTGGAGACAGCCTGTCCTTCTTCTTCATGAACAAACAAGCCGGCCTCGGCCTGAATGGATGTAATAATCTCGGACAGGCCCGGCCGGATCGCCGGATCATCAGCGTGGACACTTAACGCAGCTGCGATAAACCGGCTCAGATCCTTCATGGGTATCTGGTCGATCACACCCTCAAAATCGACCTTTGCCAATCCAAGTGTCAAAACGACCGAATCGGAGAATTTAGCCCATCCCAGATTGTCCAAATGTTTGGGCAATGTATCGCCGGCCAAGGGTGAAATCCGAAAGGTCATCGGTCTGCCATAGGCTTCAAAATGGCGCGATGCGCTGGCAATGCGATCGTCGAGATTGTGCGTGTCGCCAGGATCGAGCAGATTGACAGAATTCAAACGCTTCGCGGGATGGCCAGCTGTTAACCGAATGACCCAAGTACCGTCATAGCGGACCGAGGTGGCCGGCCAAGCGCGAAACCCGGCGGCTTCGAAGCGTCTGACCTCAGCGAGATGTGGGAGTTTGATCGGTCCGCTAGCCATCGTTTCAAATCACTAACTGCGATAGTCGCCGTTGATGGCCACATATTCCTTGGTCAGATCGCATCCCCAGACCGTCGCCTGCCCGTCACCAACACCAACATCGGCGCGAATGACAATTTTGTCCTGTTGCATGTATGCCGAGGCGATATCTTCATCATAATCCGGGTCGCGCTCTCCCAAATGCGCCAACCGATTGTCGCCAAACCAGATCGACAGCTTGTCTCGATCAGCCGGTTCTCCAGCCTTGCCGATCGCCATTACCACTCGGCCCCAATTGGCATCTTCTCCAGCGACAGCTGTCTTGACCAACGGTGAGTTGGCGACAGAAAGCGCGATCCTTTTTGCCGAAACGCTTGAATCGGCCCCCGTCACAGTGACTTCGATGAGCTTGCTGGCGCCTTCGCCGTCACTGACGACTTGCAGCGCCAAATCTTTCAAAACAGAGAAAAGTGCTTCACGGACGGATCCGATTCGCGGGTCGCTAACATCTGCAAGGGATTTGACACCGCGCGTGCCCGCAGTGCCCGTTGCAAAAGCCAGCAGTGTGTCACTCGTCGATGTGTCGGTGTCTACAGTGATTGAATTGAAGCTGCCGGCAGCGGTCTCATTGAGCAAAGACTGCAGGACATTTGCTTCAATCGGGACGTCCGTCACCACAAATGCCAGCATCGTCGCCATATCGGGCGCAATCATTCCGGCGCCCTTGGCGATCCCGTTGATGGTGACGGTTATGCCATCAAGCTCGGTTGAGACGGTCGCCAGCTTCGGGAAGGTGTCGGTCGTCATCATGGCCTCGGCCACCGGACGCCAGCCATCGGCGCGGGCTTCTGCGATCATCTGCGGCAATCGGCCGGTGATCTTTGACGCGTCAAGTGGCTCTCCGATGACGCCGGTCGAAGCCGCAAATATTTCCGATGGCGTGCATCCGATGATATTTGCGCCGGCGGAAGCTGTCTCGGATACCGATTGCTCGCCTTTTACACCGGTAAAAGCATTGGCGTTCCCCGAATTGATCACCAACAGGCGTGCGCTGCCACCGCTCAAATTGCGGCGGCACAGATCAACCGGCGCTGACGGGCATTTTGACTGTGTAAACACACCCGCCAGGGCCGTTCCTTCGTCAAAGCACAATACCGCCAGGTCCTTGCGGCCGGTATATTTGATGCCGGCTTCGGCGGCATTGAGCCGCACTCCTTCAATTTGCGGCAGTTCCGCAAATTTGTCAGGCGCTAGGGGCGACACTTTCTCGGCATGCATGGTTTATTCCGACTAACGCCCGATTTCCTCTACCTGCTTTTTTAGTTCGGGGTCTGAAATATCGACCTGGGCGGCCCCCCTCAGCTCCGATACTATCTTGGCGTAGGTCTCGCGAAACAGCACTCCGCGAATTTGCTCCCTGACCTCTTCAAAGGCCGGCGGCTGCTGTGCGCGTTTGTCTTCGACCAGAATGACATGCCAGCCGAATTGCGTCTCCACCGGTTCCTTCGTGTAGGCCCCGATATCGAGCTTGAACGCCGCTTCCTCGAACGGCGGCACCATTTGACCCGGGCCGAAATATCCCAAATCTCCGCCATTCGGACCGCTGGGGCCGGTTGATTTCTGCTTGGCCAATTCGACGAAATCGGCTCCGCCGTCGAGCTCGCCGATAACCGACATTCCCTCTTCCTTCGTCTTGACCAGAATGTGACGCGCCTTGATTTCATTGACCGGCGAAGTGTTCGCCACCTCGAGATCGTAGCGCTCGCGAACAGCTTCTTCCGTCAATGTCGCCGCTACTTCCTGTTCAACATAGCCGGTGTGCAATGCACGGCGGCGAAGCAAATCCATCCGCCGCTGAAATGCCGCAGAATCGGACAATCCGGATTTTTCCGCTTCCGTCGCGAGCAGATGGACCTCAACCAGAAACGACAATGCAGCCGCCCGGCGCCGTTCTGCAGGAACGTTGACGAGCTGTTGTTCAAGATCATTGACCGCTAGGTCCAGATCCGCCTCGGTGATTGGCTGTCCGTTGACCGTCGCCAGCACGTCTTCAGGGGCTGTTTGTGCGGGGAATATCGCAACAAATCCAATCGCCATCGCGGCGGTCAGGACGCCTGCCAGTTTGCGGGCGGTAACAAGGTGCATGAGGTTTCTCCAAAATTTATACTCAGACGGTTGCCGGTTTTGATTGCAAGCGGCCCGCTCATCACAAGTTTGCGACCGGGGTTGCAGCGTTGACAACGTGTTGACCCCCTCTTATCTGTCCTCCAACTGTGCGTCCAGAACCGATTTCCGGGCGCATTTTTGATGTTTCGTTCCACCGGCTTCGCCTGTCTCAGGACCCGGCACCCGCGGAACCGTATCTGGATTGACAACGGAAAGGCCTGTCCATGGTCAGTTTCGGCTCATTGGCACGTAAAGTCTTTGGATCGGCGAATGATCGCCGCATCAAGGCCATGCAGCCGGCGGTCAACGCCATTAACGCGCTGGAAGAAGAACTTGCCGCCCTCTCCGATGAGGAGTTGAAGGCGCGTACGGATGATTTCCGTGCCCAGCTGGACGGTGGTGCAGAGTTGAAAGACCTGCTGGTGCCAGCCTTTGCAACGGTTCGAGAAGCCTCCAAACGGGCATTGGGCATGCGGCCGTTTGACGTGCAGCTGATTGGCGGAATGGTGCTCAACAATGGCGGTATCGCCGAAATGCGCACCGGTGAAGGCAAGACCCTTGTTGCAACGCTTCCGGTCTACCTGAATGCGCTCACCCGAAAGGGTGTGCATGTCGTTACTGTCAATGATTACCTGGCCAGCCGCGACGCCGAATGGATGGGCGAGATTTACAAGTTTCTCGGTCTGACCGTTGGCGTGATCACCCACGGTCTGGATGACGAGGAACGCCGCGCTGCTTACGAATGCGATGTCACTTACGGCACCAACAACGAACTTGGTTTCGATTACCTGCGCGACAACATGAAATATGAACGCGAGCAGATGGTGCAGCGCGGTCACAATTTCGCGATTGTCGATGAAGTGGATTCGATTCTCATCGACGAGGCGCGGACGCCGCTGATTATTTCAGGCCCGCTGGAAGACAAGTCCGATCTTTATGTGACGATCGACAAGTTCATTCCCGGACTGGTGAAGGAAGACTACGAACTCGACGAAAAGCAGCGTTCTGCGACCTTCACCGAGGAAGGCAACGAAAAGATCGAAAACCTGCTGCGTGAAGCGGGCCTGTTGAAGGGTGAATCGCTTTATGATGTCGAGAATGTCGCCGTCGTTCATCACGTTACTTCGGCACTTCGCGCCCATGTCGTCTATCTGCGCGACCGCGACTACATCGTGCGCAACGGCGAAGTGGTCATCATCGACGAGTTTACCGGCCGTATGATGCCGGGACGCCGGTTCTCGGAAGGTCTGCATCAGGCTTTGGAGGCCAAGGAAGGCGTGCAGATCCAGCCGGAAAACCAAACGCTGGCCTCGATTACCTTCCAGAATTACTTCCGTATGTATGACAAGCTTGCCGGCATGACCGGTACGGCGCTGACCGAAGCCGAGGAGTTCGGCAATATTTACGGTCTTGAGGTGACTGAAGTACCGACCAATCTGCCGATCATGCGGGCCGATGAGGACGATGAAGTCTACCGCACAACAGAAGAGAAGTACCGGGCGATCGTCCGCGAGATCAAGGAAGCGGCGGCCAAGAAGCAGCCGGTTTTGGTGGGAACCACATCAATCGAAAAATCAGAGGCTTTGGCGGAACGATTGAGAGCCGAGAAGTTCAACGATTTTGAGGTGCTTAACGCGCGTCATCATGAACGCGAAGCCCAGATCGTCGCCCAAGCCGGCAAACCCGGTTCGATTACGATTGCGACCAACATGGCGGGCCGCGGCACGGACATTCAGCTTGGCGGCAATGCCGACATGCGTATTGCCACAGAGCTGGAGAACGTGCCGGAAGGCGAGGAGCGTACAAAGAAGGAAGCGGAAATCCGCGCCGATGTGCAGCGTCTGAAGGAAGAGGCGCTCGCGGCAGGCGGTCTTTACGTGCTGGCGACCGAGCGCCATGAGAGCCGCCGCATCGACAATCAGCTGCGTGGCCGCTCTGGCCGTCAAGGCGATCCGGGCCGGTCGAAGTTTTTCCTTTCCCTGCAGGACGACTTGATGCGCATCTTCGGCTCGGAGCGCATGGACGGCATGCTGCAAAAACTGGGTCTGAAAGAGGATGAAGCGATCATTCATCCCTGGATCAACAAGGCGCTGGAAAAGGCCCAGAAGAAGGTTGAGGCGCGCAATTTCGACATCCGAAAAAATGTCCTGAAATATGACGACGTCATGAATGACCAGCGCAAGGTCGTGTTCGAACAACGTCTCGAACTGATGGATGGCGAGAACCTGTCAGAGACGATCACGGAGATGCGTGAAGACGTTGTCAGCGATCTGGTTGAACGTCATATTCCCGAAAAAGCGTATGCGGAACAATGGGATACCGAAGGATTGAAGCAGGGCGTGGCAGCCTATCTCAACCTCGATCTTCCGGTGGATGAATGGGCGGGCGAAGAGGATATTGCCGAAGAAGAAATCCGCGAGCGCCTGATGAACGAAGCCAACAAGGCAGCCGCCGACCGGCTTGAACGTTTCGGGCCGGAAGTGATGGCCTATGTCGAAAAATCGGTGTTGCTTCAGACGCTAGACCACTTGTGGCGGGAACATCTTGTCAATCTCGATCACCTGCGTTCGGTTATCGGTCTGCGCGGACTGGCCCAGCGCGACCCCTTGAATGAGTTCAAGGGAGAATCCTTTGAAATGTTCCAGGCGATGCTCGCCAATCTGCGCCAGGCCGTCACCGCCCAGATGATGCGCGTGGAGATCGTGCGCGAAGCGGCTGAAGCGCCGCCACCGGAAGCGCCAGAGGGCCAGGGTCATCACGTTGACGCGTCAACCGGCGAGGACGATTTTGGTGATACGGCGGTGCTGACCCAAACCCTGCAGAACCCTCATGTGGCTGCTGAAGACCGCGATCCGAACAACCCGGCAAGCTGGGGCAAGGTCGGTCGCAATGAGCTGTGTCCCTGTGGCTCGGGCAAGAAGTACAAACATTGTCACGGGGCGTTCAATCAGGGCTGATATTTCACTGTTGCGCTTCGTTTCGCAGCAACAAACCGACCAGTCCGAAAGATACCAAAGCCAGCAATCCGACCGCCATGATTGTGTAGACCGCAGCCTCGACACCGCCTCTTTCAAAAATGGCGGCGACAACAAAAGGCGCACCTGCTGAAACATAAAGCCGGAAGGCATTGAAACGGCCAGTCAGGTGTCCAAAGCCGCTGCTGCCAAACAATTCCAGCACCAAAACGCCGCGCGCGATATATGCCAGACCCTGGCCGACGCCAAACATGGCGGCGAATATTACCGCTGCGGTGACCAGGGGAGCAGCATAGATGAGCAACAGTAATGCGGCTGGCAGCAATGCGGCGGAAAACAGCGTGACACCATAGATCGGCAGCTTGTCTGACATGGCAAATTCCACAACACGGCCGGCAACCTGGGACGGGCCGATCAAGGCGCCAATCAGAGCGGCCGATGCAGCCAAGCCGAGGCTGTCGAGAATTCCGATCATGTGCAGGTGCAGGGATATGATGGCGAAATTCATCGCTGTGAATCCGATTGCCAGCAAGACAAAGGCCAATTTGCGTGAACGCGGATCGGCAAGCCTCGGCTGGATGGACTCCGCTTCATCCGTGCCCAGCTCCGCCATTTTTTGGCGCTTGGCGGAGCGGAAGTTTGCCAACCAAAGATGGGGCAACAGGCAAAACACCACATGCAGCAGTGCAAAGAACAGGTAGATTTCCCGCCAGGACCAGAAATTCAGCAGCCAATCGGTCAGGGGCCAGAAAATGGTGGAAGCGAAACCGGCGATCAGCGTAATACCGGTAATCGTCCGTCTTGCGGCTGACGGAACATAGTATGCAGCGGCAACAAATGCCGCCTCGTACAAAACCAGCATCGTGACGGCCTGCAGGATGATCAGGATAATTGCATAAGCCCATTGGCTTTCGGTTTGTGTCCACAAGACCAGAAACAGAGCCGAAAGAGCCGATCCGGCCGCCATGACGGTTGCCGGATCATGCCGGTCGAACAGTTTTCCCGCACGCGACGCAAAAACGCCGCTTAAGAACAGGCCGAAGGAGAAAATTCCATAAATGGCAGTCAGGGAGAATCCGGTATCAGCCGCCATTTCCTGCGCAACCACGCCAAAAGCGTAGTATAGCGTTCCATAACTCACCGTCGTGGTCGTTCCGAGCACGACCACCACTTCGATCATTGTTCGCCAATTGGACGAACCTGACTTGCTGGTTGTCAATTCCGTCATCGCACTTTCGACAAGGCGTGTTCCGTGCCTTATCTGTCAAGTTAGAGCGTATCCGGCTTAAATGGGAGCGGTTTGATGGCAGGAATTTTTCGTGTCAACAAGGAGAATACCGCAGCGCGATGTGAACATCGTGCGAGGATTTCGACGCCGTTGAAACGGAAAAGACCGCCAAGCAAGGTAAACATCAAGCCGTTGAAGTTCATGAATAATCCGCAATCGTTTCAACCCAGGCAATTTTCGCTTTGGCGGCGTCAGCCGCGCGAAAATGCCTTTCGTTCAAACGATTCCATTTAAACCGGATACGCTCTCGCTGACGTAAATATCAGCACTCCTGGTCCACGCGAATTCGAACCGTTTTTTAAGCTGTTGGCGATATAAACTTTTCAGATAAACGGCACGGATTTGAGAACGAACTTGCGCTTTTCTGCTGCATTGACGGCCGAGCGCCTGCTGCCGCGGCAGTTGGCCGCCAAGTCACGTCCACTGTTTGAACGCATCGATGCCGCCCTGTTCCAGCCGGGCGAACAAGCAACGGCAGGAAGAATGTCGCTGGCGGCATTTGTGATCCGGATCATCAGCGCGGTTATCGCTTTCGTCTCACAGGTTCTTCTTGCGCGCTGGATGGGCGGGTTTGAATACGGCATCTTCGTACTGGTCTGGGTGACGATGGTGATCGTGGGCAATCTGTCCTGTCTTGGTGTTCACACATCGGTTGTCCGCTACGTGCCCGAATATCTGGAGAAGCACAAACTGGCTGAATTGCGCGGAATTCTGCTGGCGTCACGGATATTCGGCTTTGTCGTATCCACCTTCTTCGCCGTTTTGGGTGCTGTGGGAATCTGGCTTCTGGCGCCATCCCTGGAATCCTACTACCTGCTACCGTTTTATCTCGGTGTGATCTGTATTCCGATGATCGCGCTTTCGGATGTTTTGCAGGGCATTGCCCGTGCCAATGGCTGGGTGATGACGGCCCTGACACCAACCTATCTGATTCGCCCGGTTCTCATCTTGGTGTGTATGCTGGGCGCGCTTCAGCTTGGATATCCGGCCTGTGCGGAAACCGCAGTGATTGCCACCATCGTGGCGACCTATGCAACAACGCTCATTCAGCTTTCGAGTATCGCGTCCAGAGCGGAGAACCTCATTCCTCCGGGGCCGCGAAAATACGAACCGAAAATCTGGATGGCGGTTTCGATACCGATATTTCTCGTCGAAGGTTTCTTTTTTCTTCTGACCAACGCCGACGTTTTGATGGTTGGCTGGTTCATGCCACCTGATGATGTCGCGGTGTATTTTGCGACCGTCAAGACGCTTGCGGTGGTTCACTTTGTCTATTTTGCCGTCAAGGCCGGCGTGGCTCAGCGATACTCACACTATGCCCATGCTGGAGATCGGGCCGGTCTTGCCGCTTTTGCACGCGAAACGGCAACCTGGACGTTCTGGCCATCCTTGTTGATCGGCGTTGCAGTGTTGCTGGTTGGTGAGTTTCTCCTGTCGCTGTTCGGTGACGGTTTTGTGGCGGGTTACCCGCTGTTGTTCGTTCTGGTCGCAGGTGTGGTCGCCAGATCGTCGGTGGGACCGGCTGAGAGCGTCCTGACGATGTCGGGAAACCAGAATATTTGCGCGGTGGTTTTCGCCGTGGCTCTGGCAATCAATGTTGGGCTCAATTTCATCCTTATCCCGATGTTCGGATTGTGGGGGGCGGCGATTGCGACTGCATTGGCGGTTGTTTTCGAGGCGTTGGCGCTTGCGGCCATCGTCTGGCAGCGCCTGGGCATTGTAATGCCGGTTTTCCTTCCTGCTCGCAGTGCTGCGGAGGATGCCGTTTGATGGCTGCC
Source organism: Rhizobiaceae bacterium (assembly GCA_040830725.1). Lineage (GTDB taxonomy): Bacteria > Pseudomonadota > Alphaproteobacteria > Rhizobiales > Rhizobiaceae > JAWKWH01. Next base: position 10,383 of record JBFOMG010000076.1, on the reverse strand, counting down.
ACCCCGCTGATCGAAGAAAGTGTAGCCGGTCCCTCTGGAACGATGATCGCCAATCTGGCGGGTCTTGCTCCTGATCCCGGTCATCCAACTGACCCGGGCTGGACAGGTCAGATTAATGCGGAGCGGCGGCTGTCGATTTATCCTTCATCTGCCGGATTTGATCTGATCGATGAACTGGATTTCCTCTCATCGCGCACCGTCGAACCCAACATATTCTTCAATCCCCGATTTCTGGCACCGGCCATGCCCAGGCTCGAAGATCGCGAAGTACGCCTTGCCGTGGTCCGTGACGGGGACGACATTCACAGCAGGCTGCGGATGCTGGTGCCCTTCTCGATCGAGAAGCCCGCAATCTCGCTTGGCGTCACCGTGATGCGCACCTGGTCCAGCCCTTTTGGCCCGCTTGGCACGCCGCTAATTGATCGTGACGATCCGATGGGTGTGTTGCGGGATTTTTTTGACATGCTGGCGCGGCCGCATCTGAAGCTGCCGAAGGTACTGGTACTGCCCGATATGCGGCTGGAAGGTCCGGTTGCCGGTCTTGTGCGCATGGCGGCGATGGATCGCAATCTGCCCGTACAGATTGCAACAAGATGCCAGCGTGCCTTTCTGCAAAGCGATGCAGACCCTGAAGACTATCTGCGAAACGCGTTGTCGCCGCACCATTTTCGTGAATTCCGCCGGCTCAAGAGAAGGCTGTCGGAGCAGGGTGAGTTGACCTACCAGGTTGCCCGACACCCCGATGAGATCCGGCTTGGACTGGAAACTTTCCTGACGCTTGAAGCCCAGGGGTGGAAGGGCCGGGCTGGAACCGCGATGGTGATCGACAGGTATCGTGCAGCTTTTGCCCGTGAGGCTGTGCACCGTCTTTCCGAGCAGGGGCTTTGCCGCATCCACTCCTACTCGCTCGACGGGCGGACGATCGCGTGTTTGATCGTCTTCATCGAGGCGGGGATTGCGTATACGTGGAAGACCTCTTTTGACGAATCCTGGAGCCATTTTTCTCCAGGAACACTGCTCACCATCGAAGCCACGAAAACGCATCTGGATGATCCGAACATCACCGCCACCGATTCCTGTGCACAACCCGATCATCCGGTGATGAACCGGTTGTGGACTGAACGGCGCGAAATGGGAGCATTGGTCATCGGTTTGACGCCCGGCTCGGACCGAGCTGCGCGCCAGGCAGCCAAGCAGCTCCATCTCTACCGCGAGACCCGCAACATGGCACGTATCGTGCGTGAAAGGGTCAAAGGGATACTCGGTCGGTAGCGCGTCACTGAAGAATTGGCGAAGCACGGGTTTATTGCCTTGCATGCGGCAAAGACGGGGCTGGAATAGCTCCCCTGCGGCTATATAACCTTCTATCATGATTGACCGGCGTACATTTCTTCTTTCGGTTGGCGCGTATTCGATTTCGCCCGGGGTGCCAGCCGCGAAGGCAGAACCGGAATTGATTGTCGCCAAAAAGAGCAAGATTCAACTTGCTCCAGACGGATATCCGCAAACTGAGGTCTGGGCCTACAATGGCCGGGTTCCCGGCGAAATCCTGCGTATTCGCCAGGGCGGCCGGATTGTTCGCCGACTGGAAAATCAACTTGATGATCCGACCACCATTCACTGGCACGGTATCCGGATAGACAACGCCATGGATGGCGTGAGTGACCTGACACAAGCACCCGTTGGAAGCGGCGAAGGTTTCCTCTACGACTTCGTCGTACCTGATGCCGGTACATTCTGGTTCCACCCGCACCGTAATACGCTGGAGCAGGTCTCTCGCGGCTTGTCCGCGCCGCTGATCGTCGATGAGCCTGACCAACCCGATATCGATGACGACATCGTGCTCATGATCAACGACTGGCGGCTTGATCCCGACGCTCAGGTGATCGACGATTTTGCCAACATGATGGACCGCTCGCATGCCGGGCGGATCGGGAATTATCTGACGGTCAACGGACTGGCGGAATATGTCCGCGCCTCCAAACGCAATGAACGGCTGCGGCTTCGGGTCATCAATGCGTCTTCCGACCGGGTAATCCGGCTTGGAGGCAAGGAACTCAATGCGCACATCGTGGCATTGGACGGGATGCCGTTACGGGCACCGTTGCACCTCGACGGAATGGATCTTGCTCCGGCGCAGCGGGTTGATTTGTTTGCAGACATCGTTGCGGAGCCCGGAGAAACAGCCTTTCTGACCAGTGAAGAGCGAGGCGGAACCTATTCGCTGGCGACCTTCCCGGTGTCGGCAGATGGCGCGGCTGTTCCGCGTGACTATTTGAAGCCGCTACCGCCAAATGATCTGCCGGAACCGCAATTGGCGGATGCGATTGCCACCGAGCTGGTGATGGAAGGGGGCGCGATGGGTGGCATGATGAGCGGGGTGATGCACCGCAACCGCATGATGGGCATGCGCGATCTGATGTCGAAGGGCCTCGTCTGGGCTTTCAACGGGGTTGCCGGGATGCCGGACGCACCCCTGCTTCGTGCTGATCGTCATCAGACGGTGCGCATAACACTCGATAACCGCACGGCATTTTCGCATGCTATGCACCTGCACGGCCATCATTTCAGCGAAATGATGCCGGAGGGCCTTGGTCCAGCGCGGGACACCATCCTTGTCGGTGCCAGATCAAGCAAGGAAATCGCATTTGTTGCCGACAATCCGGGCAAGTGGATGTTCCATTGCCACATGCTGGCGCATCAGGCGGCCGGGATGGCAACCTGGATCGAAGTTGGCAGTTGACCGGATCCTACAGACCGGCTTCCTTGCGCGCCCGCTCGCGGAACTCGCGCCTGATCACCTTGCCGGTCGTCGTTAATGGCATGGAGTCGACGAATTCGATCTCGCGCGGATATTCATGCGCCGAGAGGCGGTCCTTCACCCAGGCCTGAATTTCAGTTTTCAGCGATTCGCCTGGATGGTGCTCCGGTTTGAGAACCACATATGCCTTGACGATCTCGGTGCGCAGTTGATCCGGCTTTCCCACCGCCGCCGCCAGGGCCACGGCAGGGTGGCCGGTCAGGCAGTCCTCGATCTCGACCGGACCAATCCTGTAACCGGCCGAGGTGATTACATCGTCATCGCGGCCAAAGAAATGGACATATCCGTCCTCGTCGGTCACACCCTGATCTCCGGTGGTCATCCAGTCACCGACAAACTTTTCCTTTGTTGCCGCCGGATTGTCCCAATATTCCAGAAACATCACCGGGTCCGGGCGGGCGACGGCGATTTGGCCGGTCTCACCCACCGGGACCGGATTTCCCTGTTCATCGATGACTGCAACGCGATGTCCCGGAACCGGAAGCCCGATCGCGCCCGGTTTGGCAACACCCAGTTTCGAACACGCCGACAGAACCAGATTACACTCGGTCTGGCCGTAGAACTCATTGATCGAGATGCCAAGTTCGTGCTTGGCCCAGTCGAAGGTCTCACGGCCCAGGGCCTCGCCGCCGGATCCGATGGTGCGGATATCAAGATCGAACCTGCCGGAAATATTCTCGACCGTGCGCATCATCCGCAAAGCCGTCGGTGGCACGAACATGTTGCGGATTTTCTGCTTTTCGGCCAATGCAAGTGCTGCCTCGGGATCGAACTTGGCGAACCGTCCTGCAACAACCGGAACGCCGAGATAAAGTCCGGGCAGCAAGACGTTCAGCAGACCGCCGGCCCAGGCCCAATCGGCAGGCGTCCACAACCGGTCGCCTGATTGCGGCATGAATTCATGGTGCATCTGAACCCCGGGCATGTGGCCTAGCAGCACCCTGTGCCCGTGCAATGCGCCCTTTGGCAGACCCGTGGTCCCGGAGGTAAAGATCATCATGGACGGATCATCAGCACGCGAAACCACGGGCGAGAAATCCGATGGCGTCTCTGCCATTATGTGTTCAAGCCCCACCGCTTCGCCACTTTCGCTTTCCGCCGACACGATGGTCCGGAGTTGGGGCAGTTTGTCGCGAATACCCATCAGTTTGCCGAGCGCTTCGGGTGCGGCAATAATCGCCTTCGCACCCGACGTCGCCAGCCGGTATTCGAGCGCCTCTTCGCCAAATACCATCGCAAGCGGCAGGGCGATCGCACCCAGCTTGTAGATGGCGATATGGGCAATCGCGGTGTCGAAACTCTGCGGCAACATCAGCGCCACACGATCGCCAGGACCAATATGCTGCGCCGCCAGCCAGGCAGCCAGAGCGTTCGATTTCATCGAAAGCTGGCCGTAGGTCAGTACAGGCGAAGTGCCCGTCTCGACATGTTCGATCAAGGCGATCCGGTCCGGCTCTCGCGCCGCCCACACATCCGAACACGCCGTTCCGATATTGAACCGTTCAGGGACCTGCCATTGGAAATCGCGATACAGCGCTTCGTACGTTTCGCGGCGTTCCAGCATCATGATTGAATGGTGGGTCAGTGTTGTTTGAGTCTCTCGGGCAACAAACCGCCGGGTGCAAATCGTAACACCAGCAGCAAGACCAGCCCCATGACAATAACGCGCATGTGCTGCGCACTGTCGAGCAGATGAGCCCGAACGGGATTGCCATCGTCAAGGAAGCTAGTAACCGTGTCGATCAGCCATGCACCACCCGGTTCGGCTTCGATCCAGATGAACCAGATCAGGAAACCACCGATGACGGCACCAAGATTGTTGCCCGAACCACCGACGATGACCATGACCCAAATCAGGAAGGTGAAGCGTAGTGGATTATAGGTTCCAGGGGTGAACTGGCCGTCGAGCGTGGTCAGCATGGCGCCGGCGATGCCAACCACCGCAGAACCAAGGATGAAGATTTGCAGATGCCTGCCGGTCACATCCTTGCCCATCGCACCCGCGGCAACCTCGTTGTCGCGAATGGCCCGGATCATCCGTCCCCACGGCGAATGCAGGGCCAGCACACACAGCACCAGAATGAGAATCAGAACAATCGCAAACAGGCCCGCATAGCAGAGTTTGACGAACAGGCTGGAACTGTCGATGACCAGTGACTGCAAGACAGCATCGCGATTGTCGGCCGAGAGCGTTTCAAGCGTTCCTGCGTGCAACCACTCGACCCAGCCGCGGAACCATTCGGATTGCTGCAGGTTGAATTCATAAGGGACAGGGCGCGGCAATCCGGTGACGTTTTTTACGCCGCGCGTCAGCCAATCCTCGTTCTTCAGAATGGCCACGATGATTTCCGAGATGCCCAGCGTCGCGATCGCCAGGTAATCGGCGCGCAGACCCAAGGCGATCTTGCCCACCAGCCACGCGGCACCTGCTGCAAACAGACCTCCGACGGCCCAGGAAAACAGTATGGGCAGACCAAGACCGCCGAGATAGCCGAATTTGGCCGCTTCATAGGTTTCAATTGCCTGCACGGCGGGATCGAAGAAGTAGCGAATGGCAAAATAGGCGACAAAACCGGCGATGATCATGACCGGTGTGCGGAACGGATTGCCTTTCAGCCTTTTGTAGAGCGATCTGATCACAACAACAGCAACAACGAGCGCGACGAATGCCGAGAGCAGGTCGGCACCTCCCGCCGCCCATGCGCCGGTAACCGGGGCCTTGGAGACCAGCAGCGCCGCTACGCCACCCAGTGCCGCAAATCCCATCGTGCCAACATTGAAAAGGCCGGCGTAGCCCCACTGAATATTGACACCCAGCGCCATGATTGCCGAGATGAGGCACAGATTGAGCAGACCCAACGACACCGACCAGGACTGGCCGAAGCCAACGCCAATCAGCAGCGCGCCCATGATCGAGAAGACGACAACAGCTCGCAACGTATTGTTCATATGACCCGTCCCCTGAATATGCCGGTTGGGCGGAACAGCAGCACGATCACCAAAATGACGAAGGAAACAGCAAATTTATAGTCGGTCGACAACAGCTGAACCAGGCCTTCGGGCTTCCAGCTTTCCGGAACAAGATAGATCAGGAATTTCTTGTATGCATAGGTGATCATCACCTCGGAGAACGCTATAATGAAGCCGCCGGCAATCGCGCCAAACGGTTTGCCCAATCCGCCGACGATTGCAGCGGCAAACATTGGCAGCAACAGCTGGAAATAGGTGAATGGTTTGAACGACTTGTCGAGGCCGTAGAGTGTCCCGGCAATCGTCGCCAACCCGGCAGCGATGATCCAGGTAACACGCACCACCTTGTCAGGATCGACACCCGACAACAGTGCCAGGTTCTCATTGTCCGAATAAGCGCGCATCGACTTGCCGGTCTTGGTCTTTTGCAAAAACCAGAACAGCACCGCCACCAGGGCGATCGCCAGAACCAGGGTCAGACATTGCGAGGTCTTGATCGCCAGACCTTCGTCAAGGCCGGTCATCTGCTTGAACTGGCGGGCATTGATAAGAAACCGTGCGCCGTCGCCAAAATTCTGGTCGTCGGGACCGATGATGAATCGCACGATGCCATTCATCATGAACATCACACCGGTCGAAGCAATGACGAAAGTGATCGGCGTTGCCTTTCGACGGCGGTAATATTCATAGACCGATTTGTCGGTAAACAGGACGATGGCTGCGGTCGCTACGATTCCGAACGGTAATGCAAGAAGTGCAGTTGGCAGCGGGCCCAGGCTGAGACCAAGCGATTGCAGCCACCAGGTGGTCAGCACCACAACCATGGTGCCGAATGCCATGGTGTCGCCATGGGCAAAATTGGAAAACCGCAATATTCCGAAAACCAGCGTAATGCCGAGCGCGCCAAGTGCCAATTGCGATCCGTAGGCGATTGCCGGGACGACAACAAAGTTGGAAAACAGCACGATTGCATTCAGGAGTTCCATACCGGTCAGCCTCCCAAAAACGATCTGCGCACTTCGGGATCGGCAAGGAGCGCCTTCCCGGTATCGGTGTGCCGGTTTTCACCTGTAACCAGAACATAACCGCGATCAGCAATAGCCAGCGCCTGGCGCGCGTTCTGTTCAACCATCAATACCGCGACGCCGGTCTGCTTGACCTCAATGATACGGTCGAACAATTCGTCCATGACAATTGGCGAGACGCCAGCGGTCGGTTCATCCAGCATGAGAACGGTCGGCTGGGTCATCATTGCCCTGCCAACTGCCACCTGCTGGCGCTGGCCACCTGAAAGTTCGCCGGCATTTTGGTGCCGTTTTTCCCTCAGAATCGGAAACAGGTCATAGATCTGGTTCATCGTGCCGGAAATGTCGTCTTCGCGCAGGAAGGCGCCCATCTCCAGATTTTCTTCCACGGTCATGCCGGCGAACACATTGTCTGTCTGCGGAACAAAGGCGATGCCCTCGGCCACACGGTCCTGGGGCGAAAGATCGGTAATGTCCTTGCCGTCAAGCGTGACTTGCCCCTCGCGCAAATTGAGCATGCCAAGCATTGCTTTCATTGCAGTGGATTTGCCGGCCCCGTTGGGGCCGACAACGACAGCGATTTCGCCGCGATTGACCTCCACCGTACAGCCCTTGAGAATATCGGCGCCGCCGTATCCGCCGACCATGTCCTTACCGCTCAAGTAACTCATGATGCGGCCTCGCCCGGCTTGTTTTTCAGCCCGTGGCCGAGATAAGCCTCGATAACATCCTCGTTGTTCTTGACTTCTTCTGCGGTTCCCTCGGCGAGGACGGCACCTTCGGCCATGACGATCACCGGATCGCAAAGCCTGCCAATGAAATCCATGTCGTGTTCGATCATGCAAAATGTGTAGCCACGGTCCTCATTCAGGCGGATGATGGCGTCACCGATTTCGGCCAACAATGTGCGATTAACCCCCGCACCGACTTCATCGAGCAAAACCACCTTTGCATCGACCATCATTGTACGTCCCAGCTCCAGCAGTTTCTTCTGTCCACCCGACAGATTGCCGGCACGCTCATTGGCGACATGGCCAATCTTCAGAAACTCGATGACTTCCTCGGCCCGTTGACGGACCTGCTTTTCCTGTTCCTGGATCGCGCCGCGCCTGATCCACGTGTTGAGTATGCTTTCACCGAGTTGATCGCCGGGGACCATCATCAGGTTCTCGGTCACGGTCATGGACGAGAATTCATGGGCGATCTGGAAGGTGCGCAGCAGGCCCTTCTTGAACAATTGGTGCGGTTTCAACCCGGTGATGTCCTCACCGTCGAGCAGAATCTGGCCGGATGTCGGCGTATAAAGCCCGGCAATCGTATTGAAAAGTGTTGTCTTGCCAGCGCCATTCGGCCCGATCAAACCGGTGATCGAGCCCTTTTCGATGGTCAACGACGTATCGTCGACAGCACGAACGCCGCCGAAATATTTGGAGACTGACCTGACTTCAATCATCCGCAGCGCTCCTCCTTCGCCACAGATGGCAGGCACTCGACAGTTTGGTACCCAATGCTTCCCCGTTTTTTTTTGACATATGGCAGCAAGGATGCGTGAAAATCAACGGCTAGTTGGCGTGCGGGCTCGCCATTTGGTGAAATTGTTGTGGCAACGGGCACAACCGATTGCGTGGCGGCCGGCTTCCTGTGGAGATGTGATTGTAATTTTTGACCAATTGATAAAAAATATTGACTCACGAACGCGGCCTACCTAGGGTCAACCTGGGAGACTTCAGGGAGGAAACGGTCATGGTCGCCAGACTCAATCGCAGAACGTTCAATCTAATCGCCGGCGTAACCGCTGGAGCATCGCTTGCCGGTCTAAGGCCGGCCTTTGCCGACACGATCAAGGTTGCGGGTATCTACACCCAACCGATCCAGCAAAAATGGGATGCCCGCCTTCATCTTGGTCTGGAGGCTGCAAAAGCCAAGGGCGAGATTGAGTACGTATTCTCCGAGAAGGTCGCTAATACCGACTATATCCGGGTCTTGCGCGAATATTGCGAAAGCGGTGTGAAACTGATCGTTGGCGAAGCTTTCGGCATCTCAAAAGAGGCAAGAAAGGTTGCCGACGAGTACCCGGACATCGCATTCCTGATGGGCGATCCGTTCGAGCCGCACGGCAGCAACTTCGCTGTTTTTGACAACTACATCCACGAACCGTGCTATTTGATGGGCATCCTCGCAGGCTCCATGAGCAAGTCGGGCAAACTCGGCATGGTCGGCGGCTATCCGATCGGCGAAGTCAACCGGCTGTTCCACGCCTTCATCGACGGTGCAGGTTCAGTGAATCCGGATGTCCAGCACAAAGTCACGTTCATCGGCTCATGGTACGATCCGCCAAAGGCCAAGGAGGCCGCGTTTGCGCAGATTGAGGCCGGTGCGGACGTCATGTATGCCGAGCGTGCCGGCGTCGTCGATGCGTGCCGTGAAAAAGGCATTCTTGCTTTCGGCAATGTCAATGACATGAACAAGGAAGAAAACGGCACCGACGTTGTTGTCACCTCTGCACTCTGGCACATGGAAGAAGCCATTGCTCATGCAATTGGCCGGGTAAAGGCCGGCACATTTGCGGCAGAGAACTACAAGGAATGGACGATGATGCAGAAGGGTGGAGCAAGCCTTGCACCCTACTATGAATTCGAGGACAGGATCCCAGCCGACGCCAAGGCCAAGGTCGAAGAGACCAAGGCAAAAATCCTGTCAGGCGAATTTGTGGTCAATATCAACGACGAAGAACCCAAATCGTCGTTCTGATATCGCCTTTCCATGACCAGCACCGTTTTGGAGTTCCGGGGCGTTACCAAGCGCTTCGGAACTCTTGTCGCCAATAATTCCATAAGCCTTTCGCTCGCCGAAGGTGAAGTGCTTGCGCTCTTGGGCGAGAATGGTGCGGGCAAGACAACGCTTATGAATATTCTTTTCGGCCACTACCAGGCCGATGAGGGTGAAATACTGGTCGGTGGCAACCGGTTGCCACCCGGCTCCACCCAGGCTGCGCTGGATGCCGGCATTGGCATGGTGCATCAGCATTTTACGCTGGCGGGCAATCTTTCGGTTCTGGAAAACATCCTGCTTGGCACCGAGTCCTTGTTTTCCATTCGCCAGCAAACCGGTGCGGCGCGAAAAAAACTCGCGCGTCTTGCAGAAGACTACGGGCTGGCTGTCGATACCGATGCTCTGGTTGGCTCGCTATCGGTCGGTGAGCGCCAGAGAGTGGAGATTCTGAAGGCGCTCTATCGGGATGTGCGCATATTGATCCTCGACGAACCGACTGCGGTACTGACGCCGCAGGAGGCGGACAATCTGTTTGCAACGCTCAAATCGATGACACGGCAGGGTTTGTCGGTCATATTCATCTCCCACAAACTGCATGAGATCCTCGCGGTCAGTGATCGTGTTGCGGTGCTACGGCGGGGGGGAATTGCCGGCGGGATCGAGACCGCCAAAGCCGAACGGGCAAAAATCGCCGCGCTGATGGTTGGGCACACTGTCACCAGACCGAAATTTAAAGCAATGGAACCGGGCGGTCCCACCCTGGGAATAGAGGAACTTTCAGCCGGCAAGGGCGGG
>JBFOMG010000075.1:0-15804 GCA_040830725.1 Rhizobiaceae bacterium | reverse complement strand
CGGAACATCTTTCGCGGCAACCGGTTCGAAGATCTGAGATTTGCCGTTCATTACATGTATGCAAATGACAGCGAGGTCAGCGGCAATGTCTCGGTGGGCAACCACCTTGGCTATGCGATAATGTTCTCCAGCCGGCTGAAAATCGAGGACAATGTATCGATCGGTGATCGTGATCACGGGATCATGCTCAACTACGCCAACAGTGCCGAGGTTCACGGCAATACAGTCCGCGACGGCGGAGAAAAATGCCTGTTCATGTACAATGCGCACAAAAACCGTTTGACCGGAAACCGGTTTGAGGGCTGCCCGATTGGCATCCATTTTACTGCCGGTTCGGAGCGGAATGCGATGTCGGGCAACGCGTTCATCGCCAACCGCACGCAGGTCAAATATGTTGGATCCAGACATCACGAATGGAGCGTGGAGGGTAGGGGCAACTATTGGAGTGACCACGCTGCCTATGATGTAAATGGCGACGGCATTGCCGATCAGACCTACCGGCCAAATGATTTGATCGATCAGGTTCTGTGGACGCAGCCTGCGGCCAAGCTGTTGTTGGGAAGTCCGGCAATCCAACTCGTCAGGTGGGCGCAGCGGGAGTTCCCGTCGATGCTCCCGGGCGGGGTCATCGATTCCGCCCCGCTGATGAACCCGCCGGCATCAAATGCTGAAGACCACCTTCGCGGAGATCAGTCATGAACACTTTGCCGCTGCAGGTAAATGGCGTGTCGAAATCCTTCGGCTCTGTGCGGGCGCTGCGAAATGTTTCAATTGCCATGGAGCCTGGAGAGCGGTTGGCGCTTCTCGGGCACAATGGTGCGGGTAAAACGACATTGTTCCGATTGATTTTGGGTTTCGCCCGTGCCGATTCAGGCCTCATAGACATTTCCGGAAATCGGCCCGGAAGTGAAGGCGCGCGGCGATCGGTTTCCTACCTGCCGGAAAACGTGACCTTTCCCAAACTGTTGACCGGCCGGGAGATTCTCAATTTTTACCTGCGTTTGAAACGCATTTCTACCGACCGGACGGATGCCCTGCTCGACCGGGTCGGTCTCGCTGACGCGGCTGACCGATACGCTGGAACCTATTCAAAAGGCATGCGCCAGCGATTGGGTTTGGCGCAGGCTTTGGCAGGAAAGCCGATCCTGATCTTGCTGGATGAGCCGACAAGCGGGCTCGACCCCTTGTCGCGGCAGCAGTTTTATTCACTGGTCGATGAGGCGGCGGCATCGGGAAGCGCCGTTGTTCTGTCCTCTCACGGATTGAGCGAACTGGAGGCAAAAACCGACCGGGTGGCAATCCTCAATCGTGGCGAGGTCGTTGCCGATGCGCCTCTGGATGAATTGCAAACCGCTTCAAAGGCGCCGCTGCGTATCCGGGTCAGGGCACGGCCAGACAGCGTCATGGAAGTTTCCAAACAGCTGGGAGGCAGACGGATCAATGGCCAATCGGTGGAGTTGACTTGTCCGGTGCCTGAGAAAATGGCTCAGCTTGCGGCAATCAGCGCCTTGGGGCCCTTGGTCACTGACTTTGATGTATCCCAGCCAAGCCTTGATGACGTCTACAGGCACTATTCAGCGGTAATTGAAGATAAGGGAGAAACGGCATGAATGCGCTTTCTTCAATTGCGGTGCTCGAACTGAAGCTGGGCCGGCGCAATCGTTGGATGTTGCTGTCGACTTGTGCGCTCGCCCTGTTCGCACTGGTTCTCGGATTTGTTGGCGCATCCCCGACCGGATCCGTGCGGGTCGATCCGTTGACGGTGGCCGTCGCCAACTTGGCGACGCTTTCCGTCTACCTTGTGCCTTTGATGGCTCTGCTGCTTGCTTTTGACGCAATCGCCGGCGAAGTCGAACGCGGAACGATACAGCTGGTCCTGGCAAGTCCTGTCTCACGGACCACTCTGATAGCCGGTAAGTTTATCGGACATTTGACAGTTCTCGCCATCGCAATATTCATCGGCTACGGCCTCGCTGGAGCGGCGATATACGCCTTTGCGGGAGGAAGTGCTGATGGACTAATTGCCGTATTGCGTCTCATGGTAACCTGCATTGGCCTTGGCGCGGCATTTCTGGCGCTTGGTTATGTTGCCAGCACCTTGTCCCGTCAAAGCGGCACAGCCGCTGCATTTGTGGTCGCCATCTGGCTGGTCGCCGTAGTGCTTTATGATCTGGCGCTGTTCGGTGCGCTGGTTGCCGATGCAGACGGGGTATTTGCAAAAACAATCTTTCCCTGGCTGCTGATTGCCAATCCCGCGGATGCCTTTCGGCTGTTCAACATGTCGATGCTTGAAACCGGCGCGGAGACTTCGATTGGATCCGTTGCCGGCGCCCTGCCTTTCCCGGCGTGGACCGGTGTCGTTAGTCTTTTCGTCTGGACGATGGGAGCGTTCGCTCTGTCGACCTTGTTTTTGAGGAGATTGGAACCATGAGTGCAAGATTTGCAGTAGCACTATTGTCCGTGGTCATCCTGGCCGGATGCCAGGATCAGCAATCGACCGTGGTTCCGCAAGCCGTCGCAATGACCGAAGAAGCGCTTGGTCATTATTGCCAAATGAATTTGACCGAGCATGAAGGGCCGAAAGCCCAGATTCATCTGGCAAAATTCAAACATCCGGTGTGGTTCAGCCAGGTGCGCGATGCGGTCGCCTTTACCAGACTTCCCGAAGAGACCGACGAGGTCGCAGCCATCTATGTCAGCGATATGGGCAAGGCAGTCAGCTGGACTGATCCGGGCAAAGACAATTGGGTTGATGCGGCAAAAGCCTGGTTTGTGATCGGCAGCAACTTGCGTGGCGGAATGGGGGCACCCGAAGCTGTTCCGTTCGGTGATGAGGCGGTCGCGACAGCATTCGCAAAAGACAATGGAGGGTCGGTTGTACGGCTCGCCGATATTCCGGACGATTATGTTCTCGCCCCGGTCGAAGTTGCGCCGATGTCGATGGACCACAGCACAACCAGCAGTCACACCGGCGGCGAGCATGGAGCGCATGCAACGCAATGACCATATCCCGCCGCCGTTTCATCGCAATTTCCGCCGCCGTCGCCCTCTCATCCGGTTCGGCCAATGGCGCGCAAAGACCATTTCACCGATGGTCCGGCACAGCAATGGGCGCACGCGCATCATTGGTGGTGTCGGGAATGACGGAGGCAGAGTTCAACCGGCTGGTCGGTCATGTGACCGCTGAGATCAATCGGCTGGAGAACATCTTCAGCCTCTACCGCACCGAAAGTGAGCTCTCGCGCCTCAACGCCGGTGGCATGATCGACAATCCCTCCGGTGATTTTCTGCGTCTGCTCTCTTTGGCCGATCCCATCCATCGCAAAAGCGATGGTGTATTTGACCCCACCGTTCAACCGCTCTGGAGGCTTCATGCCGAAACCGGTGGACGGCCCCAGCAAGGTGCGCTCGCTCGTGCCCGCGAGTTGATCGGGTGGAACAACGTCCGGTTCGATCGAGACCGCGTTGCCTTTGGAAAACCGGGAATGGCGCTGACTCTGAATGGGATTGCACAGGGATACGCGACCGATCGGGTAGCCGAACTTCTCAGGCAATTCGGGCTTCGAAACGTGCTGGTTTCCATCGGAGAAATTGCAGCGCTCGGGGAGAGGCGGCCAGGCAAAGCTTGGCGGATCGGGATCAGCCAAACGGAGACTGGCGACGCGGAAGAGACCATTGGCCTGAGTGATCTGGCCGTGGCGACATCATCGCCGAGCGGACTGTCGTTTGGCGCTGGAGACGACGACGGTCACATTTTGAGCCCCGTCGACGGCAGGCCGGTGAACCATTGGCGCAGAATCTCGGTGATCCACCGTTCCGCTGCAATGGCCGACGGTCTGTCGACCGCGTTTTGCGCCATGACAGAGCGCCAGGTATTCACCACTTTGAGCCGTTTTCCGGATACGCGTGTGATTGCGATTGACCGAGACGGAAAACGTGTAACCGGCCAGTCCTGATCTCCGCTGTCAAACGCCAAATACGGGCGTTGCAGACCGCGAAATTGCCGCAAGTTTTTGGATCGATTAGCTGGCGGTCAGCGATGAGCTCCGAACATCGCGTGCCTTTCTGTTCTCCTTGCAAACCTTGACTTCCTGCGCTTTGGCGTTGACAGCTACTCTCGGGGCGCGGTGGCGACTGTCAGCGGTGTGATAGAGCTTGCTCGGACAAATCGCCCAAATGCTCACTTGGCCGTTTTTCTTGCGTCAACAATGGAAGTCGAACCGGGAAAAGAATGATCATTAAGATCGAGGGAAATCAATGGCATCACTTGATCCATCGCTGATAGCGCATATTCCGCTATTTGCTGACTTCGATCAAAATGCACTGACCGATTTTCTCGGTGGCGCTAATTCCAGTCTTGTCCGCGAAGGCAAGCATGTCTTTTCTCAGGATGAAGAAGCTCACTCCTTTTTTCTGTTGCTGGATGGTTATGTGAGGGTTGAGCAGATTCGGCCCAGCGGCGATATGATTATAGTCCGCTATGCCTCAGCCGGGGAATTATTGGGCATTGCACAGGCATTGGGGCGCAAGACCTATCCGGCCAATTCGATCGCGGTGGTTGATTGCGTGGTGCTCGGCTGGCCATCGGAACTGTGGACAAGCATTGTTGATCGCTATCCATCTTTTGCTGCCGGTGCCGGTCGAATGATCGGCCAGCGCCTGGAAGAGGCGCACAAACGCATCGCCGAAATGGCGACAGAACAGGTACAACAGAGAATCGCCAACGCGCTGTTGCGGTTAGCCAATCAGACCGGAAAACAAACGGATGATGGCATCCTCATCGATTTTCCAATTTCCCGTCAGGATCTTTCCGATATGACCGGAACAACCCTGCATACGGTTTCGCGGACCCTGAGTGCCTGGGAAAAAGATGGAATTGTTCGAAGCGGCAGAAAGCGCATCGAAATTACCTCTGGCCACCAGCTTGTTCTGATTGCCAATGGCCGCGCGACTGATTGATCCGCTTTCAGCGATTAGTTGAAGCCCGGGCAATTTCCCGAACAATCAAGTCTTCATCGAGTTTGTGGAGGTATGCCGCATCCCGCAAACAGTGGAAGTGCGAAAGGGTGCAACCCACGCAATGAATGTCATGCCGGATGAAAACGCCGATAGAAGCGGGCCATTGCCGCATCAACTCATCCAATGGTTGAAGGCGATCGATTTTACATTCTTGAGTCGCGTCAATTCTACACATCAAACGTAAGTATTGCATTGTTGCGCAATCACCGTCGTTGCGCGGGCTCAACAAACACTTACAGACTTTTTTTCGTCCGAGTTTCTTGTCGGGGATAAACAACCCAGGCTTTTGCATTCGTTCCGGGTTTGGCTGTGTGGATTTTCTGAAGATTACCTCTGATCCGGCGGCGCCAGTTTGGCGCCGGTCGCTGCCTGCAGTTCGTCGGATGTGATGCCCGGCGCCAGTTTGACAGCTCGGAAGCCGTCTGGTGTCACGTCGACAATAGCCATGTCGGTGTAGATGCGGCTGACCACACCCTTGCCGGTCAGCGGGTAGGTGCATGCATCGACCAGTTTCGGCTGGCCATCCCTGGTGGTGTGCTGGGTGATGACAAAAATGTTCTTCACCCCCTGCACCAGGTCCATGGCGCCGCCGACGGCGGGAATGGCATCCGGCGCACCGGTCGACCAGTTGGCAAGATCACCGGTTTGAGACACTTGCATTGCGCCCAGAACGCAGACATCGATATGGCCGCCACGGATCATGGCGAAACTGTCGGCGTGATGGAAGAAACTGGCGCCTGGCAGTGCGGTGACCTGCTTCTTGCCGGCATTGATCAGTTCCGGGTCTTCATCACCGGGTTCGGGCGACGGTCCCATGCCCAGCAGGCCGTTTTCGGTGTGATAGGTGAACGTGCGGCCTTCGGGCACGAATTTCGCCACCAGTTCCGGGATACCGATGCCGAGATTGACAAAGGAGCCGTCGGGAATGTCGGCGGCGGCCAGCTCGGCCATCTGTTCGCGGCTCCAGCCGCGGTTCTGACGGACGCTCATGGGTAGCGGGCTCCCTTTGCAATCAACTCCGATTCAACCAGCGGATCAGCGACCTCGACCACCCGGTCGACGAAGATGCCGGGTGTGACCACATGTTCCGGATCGATTTTGCCGGCCGCGACAATCCTGCGCGCCTGCGCGATCGTCGTTTCGGCCGCCATCGCCATGACCGGGTTGAAGTTGCGCGCCGTCTTGTTGAAGACCAGATTGCCCTTCTCATCCGCTGTTTCACATTTGATCAAGGCAACGTCCGCCTTCAATCCATATTCCAGCACATAGTCCCGGCCATCGAAAGTGCGGACTTCCTTGCCCTCGGCCAACGGCGTGCCCACCGTGGTCGCCGTATAGAAGGCCGGAATGCCGGCTCCACCTGCCCGGATACGCTCGGCCAACGTTCCCTGCGGCACCAGTTCAAGCTCGATTTTGCCGGCGCGGTAAAGTTCGGGGAACACTTTCGAATGGCTCGAGCGCGGATAAGAACAGATCATCTTTTTGACCTGGCCGTTGCCGATCAGCGCCGCTAGGCCGACCTCGCCATTGCCGGTATTGTTGTTGACCACGGTCAGGTCCCTTGCACCGTGATCAATCAGGGCATGGATCAGCTCAATCGGACTGCCGGCCTCGCCAAAACCGCCGATCATCACAACAGAACCGTCCGCAACAGACGCAACCGCCTCACCCGCAGAACCGCAGATGTTCATCATCGATGCCCCCATCAATGTGCCAACGGTATCGACCTGCACCGCATGGCCGCCGTGATACCAGTTCCGCCCGCCGAGCAAAGGCCCGCTTCGCCTATCAGGTTCCGGAGATTATCTTTTCGGTTCCTCATCCGGCACCGCTGTTGCATGTTTGTATTCGAGGCATGCCGTTCTACACTTCACCGGCTGGCTTGATGCGCAATTTCACAATCCGGTTCTTCTCGCGTTTCATGACCACAATCCGCATTCCGTGGAACGTAAATGCCTGTTTTTCTTCCGGTATCGATTGAATTTCGTGGATTACAAGTCCGGCAATAGTGGTGACATCGTCATCCGGCAAATTCCAGTCCAGCGCGCGGTTCAGGTCACGAATGGGAACCGTTCCATCGACCACGATCGACCCGTCAGCTTCCTGTTTTACACCCTGCATGTCGACATCGTGCTCATCGGCAATCTCGCCAACAATTTCCTCCAAGATGTCTTCCAGGGTCACCAGACCCTCGACCTCTCCATATTCGTCAACAACGATGGCGATATGCGCTTTCCTGCGAAGGAAGGCGTTCAGCTGAACCTGCAGCGAAGTGGTATCCGGCACAAACCACGGTTTGGATGCGACCTTGCGGATATCGATCTTCGAGGGATCGTTGCCCACATCGTTCAGGGCTCGCAGCAAATCCTTGGCGTGAACGACACCGACAATATTATCGGTGGAATCACGCCATACCGGGATGCGTGTATACGGGCTTTGCAGGATTTCACGAACCACATGTTCGGGCGCATCATCGGCATTGACCATTCGCATGTGCGTACGGTGGATCATGACGTCGGAGACTTCCAGCTCATGCAGGTCAAGCACGCCGCCCACACGGTCGCGGTCGTCCTTGACGAACCCACCTTCACGATGAAGCACTTCCACTGTGCCGCGCAGTTCTTCATGGGCGCTGAGCATCGAACGGCCTTCTTCAAGACTGACACCAAACAGCCAGAGAAGCCGCCGGACCAGTCCGTTCGCCAAAAGCGATAACGGCCCGGCGACGAACAGGAAGGCGCGGATTAACGGCGCCATGAAGAGCGCAAATCGGTCCGGATTGGCAATTGCCCACGATTTGGGAAGGATTTCTGCGAAGATGACCAAAAGAACCGTCATCACCAGTGTGGCGTAGAGGACGCCCGCCTCACCGAACAGAGTCAAAAACAAGGACGTGGCCAGCGCTGATCCAAGGATGTTGACCAGATTGTTGCCGATGAGCAGGGCGCCGATCAGCCGGTCCCGGCGTTCGATGAGCTGGTTGACGATTTTCGCGCGTAAATTACCGCCGGATTCAAGCGAATGCATTCGCGCTCTCGACGCTGCGGTCAGCGCGGTTTCAGAGCCGGAAAAAATTCCCGACAGGATAATGAGCACCAATATTGCCGCGCAGATGATCCAGATGGATAGGGTCATCCAGGTTGATTCTCCTTAAGAAACGCCAACACCTCCGATGTTGGCACATCTTTGGCGATGAACGATTGTCCAATTCCGCGGGTCAATATGAACGTCAAATTGCCGCGCGAAACCTTTTTGTCCTGTGCAATATAGGAAAGAAGTTTCTCCGCGTCAGGAAGTGTCCCCGGAATATCGTTAAGACTGGTTGGAAGACCGACTGATCGAAGATGCGTTTCCACCCGTTCGGCATCGTCCGGACTGGCCTGATTCAGACGCGCAGAAAACCGGTGCGCCATCACCATGCCGATGGCAACACCTTCACCATGGACCAAGCGATCCGAATCATAATTCGTTGCCGCTTCGAGGGCGTGACCAAACGTATGGCCCAAATTCAGTAGTGCCCGTTCACCGGCTTCGCGCTCATCCCTGGCAACAATTTCCGCTTTGGCGCGGCAGGAGTGTGCAATGGCCTCCACGCGAGCGTCGCCACCCGAGAAGACCTGGCGCCAGTTGACTTCGAGCCACGTGAAAAAATCCGGATTGTTGATCAGACCGTATTTTGCCACTTCGGCGTATCCGGCGCAAAATTCACGCTTTGAAAGCGTGTCGAGAACACTCGTATCGGCGAGAACCATATCCGGCTGATGAAAGACACCAACAAGGTTCTTTCCTCTTTTTGTGTTGATTCCCGTTTTGCCGCCGACCGAACTGTCCACTTGCGCCAGTAATGAAGTGGGTATCTGGATAAACCGCATGCCGCGCCTGACGATGCCTGCGGCAAAACCGGCCAGGTCACCGATCACGCCACCGCCAAGCGCGATGACAGCGTCGCCACGTTCAAGCTTTGCACCCAATATGTGATCGGCGACGGTTTCCAGCGCTTCAAAGCTCTTTGTCTTTTCACCGGCCGGCAGACTGATCGGCGCGAAACTGACGCCAGCCGCTGCCAGACCTTGCGACAAACGCCCGAGGTACTTCTCGCCCACCGTTTCATCGGTAATAATTGCGGCACGAACATCGGGCAACCGGTCGGCAATTGCCTGACCAGCCCGGTCCAGAAGTCCGGGGCCAATCAGGATATCGTAGGACCGCGATCCCAGATCCACATTCACAGTCTGGTGGTCGATCATGTCGTTCGTAGTCATTTTGGCGCAGTGCTGTTCAGGTATTCGGCTATGGCGTTGACCACTTCCGCGGTGATTACTTCCTTTCGATCCTCACGCGTCTGGATCGTAATATCGGCCTGGCTGTAGACCGGATAACGCTTCTCGATCAACTCTTCCATCACACCCCTCGGATTGGGGTTTTTCAGCAATGGCCGGTTTTGCTTTCGCATCACGCGGTTCATCAACGTATCAAGGTCGGCCTTCAACCAGACCGAAATTCCCTTTTTCTTGATGGCGCGCCTGGTCGTATCGTTCATAAACGCGCCGCCACCGGTTGAAACCACGCCCGGCCCGCTTTTGAGCAGGCGAGCAATGACACGACGCTCAAGGGACCGGAATTCAGCCTCTCCGTACTCCTCGAACAGTTCGGGGATGGTCATCCTAGACACATGCTCGATCTCATGATCGCTGTCTGCGAAGGGAAGGCCGAGTTCGTGTGCTGTGGTTCGGCCGATTGCGGTTTTTCCGGCCCCCATCAGACCGATAAACACAATTGAACGGCCGCCGAGCCCGGCAACAATCGATTTTTCATTGTTCGTTTCAGTTTGAGGTGAAAGTACCATGTCGTGTTCCGGGCCTGAAGCGGTTTCGACATGAAATCGCCCTAACGGTCAAGCTATTGTCATATCATCGGTCCACTTGCAAAGGGCTTGACCGAGCTCCATAAAAAGCGGCGACAAACGATAGGCGCAGCATATGCCGACATTATTAAAGTTCCTGACAATTTTGGCGATTATCGGCGGTGTTGTCTACGGAGCAATGTTCGCACTCGTCACATTCGTGGAGCCCAAACCCGGCGAGATGACAGTCAGGATTCCGACGGAGAAAGTCAATCCGCCGCGCAATTAGGCGGCCTCGACACCGACATGGCAAACAGTGCAGCACTGATCGAAGCGTTTCTTGAGATGATGGCCGCAGAACGCGGGGCGAGCACTAACACGCTGTCCGCATACCGTCGCGACCTCGAAGATGCCAGTGGCTACGCAGGCAACGGTCTTGCCGAAGCAGATACAGCGCTACTGAAGTCATATGTCGGACAGTTGGTAAACCAGGGCTTCAGCTCCGCTACACAAGCACGTCGTTTGGCGTCATTGCGTCAGTTTTTTGATTTTCTGTACGCGGAGGGGCATCGGGACGATAATCCGACCGGTCAGATTGACAATCCGAGAAAGCAGAGCAGTCTCCCCAAGACGTTGAGCGTGGATGATGTCACCAAATTGATCGATCGGGCAGCCGGGGAAGCCTCGCCGCAAGCCGGTCATAGCCCTTTGGCGATGCGCATGCATGCGCTTGTGGAAGTCCTTTATGCGACGGGCATGCGCGTGTCAGAGCTTGTATCGCTGCCCGTTGAAGTTGCGCGGCGAGATGAGCGGTTCTTTTTGGTGCGCGGAAAGGGTGGGAAGGAGCGAATGGTGCCATTGTCGCCCGCAGCCCGCCGGGCGATGACAAAGTGGCTGGAATTGCGGGACAGGACCGAAGGTCTGCAGGACAGCCGGTATCTGTTTCCGGCATCGTCGAAAAGTGGATACCTGCCTCGACAGGTCTTTGCCCGTGAACTGAAATCGCTTGCCGCCCGAGCGGGCATTGCGTCCGGCAAGATATCGCCGCATGTGCTCCGTCACGCCTTTGCGACCCATCTCCTGCAAAACGGCGCCGATCTTCGTTCAGTCCAGCAATTGTTGGGACACTCGGATATCTCCACAACCCAGATTTACACCCATGTGATGGAAGAGCGGCTTGCCGAACTGGTCAATCAGCATCACCCGCTTGCCGATTAGCGTTGCGATGTTTATGTGAAAGGCAATTGGTTATCCGCTCATGAGCGTATTGCGCCAGCCGCTTGCCTGGCATTCACACTCTGGTTCGACTGTAGATGTATCATTATCTTGATTTCGAAAAGCCCGTTGCTGATCTCGACGGCCAGATTCTCGAATTGAAAAAAATGAGTGAGACGGGCGAGGCCGTCGATGTTGCCGACGAGATTGAGCGGCTTGAAAAGCGTTCGATGGAGGCGCTGCGCGACGCTTACAAGTCGCTGACACCCTGGCAGAAGGCCCAGGTTGCCCGCCATCCCGACCGCCCACATTGCATTGATTACGTCGAACAGCTTTTCACCGATTTTACTCCGCTTGCCGGCGACCGCTGCTTTGGCGAAGATCATGCCGTGATTACCGGTTTCGGGCGATTTCAGGGATCAGCCGTAGCGGTCATCGGGCAGGAGAAGGGATCGGATACAGCCAGCCGCCTGAAGCGCAATTTTGGCATGGCCCGGCCGGAAGGCTACCGCAAGGCAGTACGGATCATGGAATTGGCGGATCGATTTGAACTGCCTGTTATCACAATTGTCGACACGACCGGCGCCTATCCTGGCATTGGTGCGGAAGAACGGGGGCAGGCTGAAGCCATTGCCCGGTCGACCTCCGCCTGCCTCGATGTGAAGTCTCCAATGGTTTCAGCAATTATTGGCGAGGGCGGTTCCGGAGGTGCGATCGCCATAGCAACGGCCAATCGTGTCTACATGTTGGAACACGCCATATATTCGGTCATTTCGCCGGAGGGTGCTGCGTCGATCCTCTGGCATGACTCGACCCGCGCCAAGGATGCCGCAACCAGTATGAAAATCACTGCGCAGGATCTTTTGGATCTGAAAATCATTGATGGCGTCATTCCGGAACCGCTTGGCGGCGCTCATCGCGATCCCGCGAACGTCATTGAGGCAACAGGCAAGCAAATCGCTGATGCGCTTGGAGAGCTTGCAGGTTCGAATCAAGATATGCGCGAACTGAGGCGTGAAAAATTCCTCGCCATTGGCCGCTCGCTTTGATCGAGAATACCGTGTTGGTCTTTTTGACGAAAATTTGACTGCAATCGAGTTCGCTTTGCCTTAATCTTGCCTTGGCGGTATATCATTCGCTTGCGGGCGTGAGGGGTATCGCCAGCTATGCGCGGTAAGGAATTCTCAAGGTTAACCGGACTAAAGTTTTTGACCAAAAGGTTGAACGCCTAGGACATGGACTCACAAACAGGATCAACAATGGTATGAGCAAATTTGTTTGGATATTAGGAGCGAGCTTGCAGGAAACCATACGGTTTTCAAAAGCTTGCGACGCGATAGCCGGGCTAATTTGCCATATCCTCGGGACGCCCGAACCCGCTTCCCAAACCGTCGTCAAAGGCCTCAACCGGGGGATTGGCCCCGCCCATCGGCCTTCTCCTCGGTTTGCTTTGCGGTTTCGGCGCCATTTTGACCCTGTTTGTGAGTCCACGTCCTAGAGTACGGTTCGTGTAACCAGAGGGTAGGGGACGGTCCCCATTGATGGTCAGCAGATTAAAATCTTTGGCAGCTGTTGGTGCAGTGATGATCCTGGCTGCCTGCCAGGGCTCACTGGACGATATCGCGCCCAAAGCCGAAAAACCGCTGCCCGAAAAAATTGTCATGTCGATGAAGGCGAAGGGGATGACCCGCTCATCGCCGATCATGGTTCGGATCTTCAAGGAAGAAGGCCAACTGGAGGTCTGGAAGCAAAAGGACACAGGCCGCTACGACATGATCGCCAACTACGATATCTGCAAATGGTCGGGGAAATTGGGCCCAAAATACCGCGAAGGTGACCGGCAGGCGCCGGAAGGCTTCTATACGGTCAATCAGGCCCAGATGAATCCCAGGTCAAGCTACTATCTTGCTTTCAATATCGGATTTCCGAACACCTATGATCGGGCCAATGGCCGTACGGGATCACATCTGATGGTTCACGGCGCGTGTTCCTCTGCGGGCTGTTACTCGATGACCGATGAGCAGATTTCGGAAATCTACGCCTTTGCCCGCGACGCGTTTCGAGGCGGACAGAGAGCATTCCAGGTTCAGGCCTACCCGTTCCGTATGACAGCCGAAAACATGGCTCGTTACCGAGGGGATCCGAACTTCAAATTCTGGCAGATGCTCAAAGAGGGCCATGACCATTTCGAGATAACCAAGGTCCCTCCGAAAGTGGATATCTGCGAGCGCCGCTATGTCTTCAACCGGATCGCAGAAGAGGGTGAGGAATTCTCCGCAATGAAAGCCTGTCCGCCTTCCACACAACCAGAAAAACTGACACTGGCCTACGCTGACTACACAGCCAGCTATTCTGCGGCCTTCAGTTCTGCGTTGGACAAGCAAAACTTCGCTGCCCGCAGCCCCTCCATCGCCGGTGTCAAGGAAGCCGCTCTGGTATCGAAATGGTCCAAGGCCAGGGCCCGGGGAGAACGCGTCACCCGCGAGCCGCCGTCGCTTTCCAATCCTGCTATTACACCGGCCAGAGCGCCTGTGCCTGAGCCGAAACCGGTGATCGCCGCGAAACCGGAGCCTGAAAAACCGGCAAAAGAAGCGGTGGCCGAAAGCGAAGCTAAGACGGACGAATCTCAGGAAGCCGCAGATACGAAGGGTGAGGAAAAGGGCACGCTCGCCAAGCTTTGGGATAAGCGCAAGAGCATCAAACTGTTCGGCGATTGATCCTGCTGAAACTTGCGTCTATTGGCTCTGCATGTCAGCGGAAATTTACGATCTGAAAGGCTTGAATTGCCCGTTGCCGGTTTTGAAGGCGCGAAAGCGCCTCGCCGGCATGGCGCCCGGATCGCGACTGTGGCTTGAAACCACCGACCCGCTGGCGGTTATCGATGTGCCAGCATTTTGCACAGAAAACGGTCATCGGCTTGTTGAGACCGAGACCGTTGACGGCGGTCACCGGTTTTTAGTCGAGCGGGGAGAGTGAAAATCAGGTGCCCGGAATCGCAAGCGGATTGTCTTCGATCGCTGCCCTGTCCGGCGTGTCGGTTTGAGGCAGCCCGGCAAAGGCGTTGAACAGCCGGTCGATTTCTTCTCCGTTCAACCCCTCTCCGATGATAACCAACGTCGTTCCACGGGCAGCCAGCGGAGGCCATTCGGCGAGTTGGTGTGGCGGATACAGCATCTTTTGCACGCCATGGACCACGACTGGCCGCAATGGATCCTGGAGTGTTTCCACAAGCCCCTTTATTCGCAGAATTTCGATATCCGATCTGCTTCTGAGCAAGTCGAGGAAAAGTTCAACCGCTTGCCATGGCAACGGCTGACCGTGGCTGACAATGTGGGTTCCGATCCTGGTGTCATGATGGTGGTGGTGGTTTGGGTGTTGCGCGGCCGTTGACGGTTTACGTGGCTCGATTTCCATCTCAACAAGGCCAAGGGCCGACATCTCAATGTCGGCATCCGTGACGATCCGGGCAGAGTTTTCGCGCTCAAGCTTGGTCACGAGATCGCGAAGGCTTTCTTCAATTATCGTCTGCGATTTGGACACCAGAACGATGTCGGCAACGGCCAGTTGGCGGCGGGCTTCACCATATTTTTCGAGCGAATCCAAACCTGAAACTGCATCAAAGACCGTGATCACCCGATCGACCGAAAGCGCCATTGTAAGCGCAGGCTGTCCCTGAATTGCGTGCAGCACCGGTACCGGATCAGCCATTCCGGTGGTTTCGATGATGATGCGGGACAGTTTTTCGATTTTCCCCGTCTGTACCCGGTCGATCAGATCGGCCAGCGTTTCGGCGAGTTCGGCCCGGACGGTGCAACACAGGCAGCCGCCGGCAATCTCGAAGATGTCATCGCTTGATTGCTCAACCAGCAGATGGTCGATGGCAACTTCGCCAAACTCGTTGACGATGACCGCAGTATCCTGAAGCGCCTGGTCGGTCAAAAGCCTGTTGATCAGCGTCGTCTTGCCTGCGCCAAGGAAACCGGTGACAACGGTGACAGGAATCGGCAACATAGCGAACTCTACTGCACTGCCACCGGGCGCGGTGTTGGCAGCGGAATTGTTCCCCTTATGGCGATATCAGGCTCCAGCAGCGGTTTGAGTGCCACTTTCTGCGGCTGAAAATCCGGTCTGGGCGTCGGGATGGGCACATTGGCAAAGATTTCCGGCTCGGGTCCGACCGCCCCGCCAAGCCCTACGGCGACGGAACGCGGCTCGCGTCCCAGCGGCTTCAGATGCCTGGTGCGGATGATCATCCGGCCCTTGGAATCCCGCGCGTCCCAACGCTCTGCTTGCGCTTTCTTGGTGCAGATGATCGGCCGCATATTTGGTGCCTTGTCGCGGGATGCGCCGTAAGCGGTAAGTTCGGCAATCGGTTTGCCGCCCTTTCTCGACTTTTTAAAACCGGCCGCCAACAATTCGGCTGCAGTTTCGGCGCGTTCCCGCTGTGAAGTCGCGCCCAGCACTACGGTAACCAAAGTGCGCCCGCCTCTCGTCGAAGATCCGATAAGATTGAAACCCGATGCGCAAATGAAACCGGTCTTCATGCCGTCAGCGCCTTCGAACCGACCAAGCAGGATGTTGTAGGATCGCAGCTGTTTCTTGCCTGCCTTGATCGCCTCAAGCTCAAAATAGTGATCATATTCGGGAAATTCCCGCCGCACCGCTGCAGCAAGAATGGCAAGATCGCGTGCATTTGAATATTGACCGCCATTGTGTAACCCGTTGGG
>JBFOMG010000074.1:0-6889 GCA_040830725.1 Rhizobiaceae bacterium | reverse complement strand
GGCATCAATCTGGTCATAGGCCTTGAACTCGCCAAAAAACTTCGTGATCGCAGCCGTCAGCGATGTCTTGCCATGGTCAACGTGACCAATCGTGCCAATGTTCACATGCGGCTTGTTGCGCTCAAATTTTCCCTTAGCCATTTATAACTCTTCCTGTCTGGTTTGGCTGGATTACCGGCTTTGCGGCCCGTGGCAGCGCAAATACGGTTTCTCAGTCGGTGATGCAAGCAGGAAATGGGGGAAATCGACCCGATATTGCGCCAACTTCGCTTGAAAATATGGACTGTATTGGCCATCTGCTGATCAATCATATCCGGAGCCTGCTTCATGGAAAGTTTGCGCAAGCTGGTGACTTCACCACGCTTCGAGACATTCATCATCACCATCATCGTGCTGAACGCCGTGACACTCGGGCTTGAAACCAGCAACAGCCTGCCTGAAGGAATGCATTCGACATTGGCTGTCTTCGACCGGCTGTTTCTGATCATTTATACAATCGAAATCGCACTCAAACTGATCGTATTCCGCCTCTCCTACCCACGTGATCCGTGGCGCCTCTTTGATTTGGCGATCGTGGTGATCGCCTGGCTGCCGTCGACGGGAGCTTTCTCGGTTCTCCGCGCCTTGCGAATTCTCAGAATTGTCAGGGTTGTCGGCATGGTACCGTCGTTACGCCGTGTTGTCGGCGGGCTGGTCGCTGCCCTCCCCGGCATGGGCTCAATCGTCGGGCTTCTGGCACTGGTGTTTTATATCTTTTCGGTAATGGCGACGAAGCTATTTGGCGAAGCGTTCCCGGAATGGTTCGGCTCCATCGACGCATCGGCCTACTCGCTGTTTCAGATCATGACGCTGGAAAGCTGGTCGATGGGTATTGTCCGCCCGGTCATGGAGATATTTCCGTATGCCTGGCTTTTCTTTATTCCATTCATCGTCTCGACGACATTTACGGTATTGAACCTGTTTATCGGCATCATCGTCGCCGCCATGCAATCCGAGCATGACAAGGCGGCTGCCGAGCAGCGAGAAGCGCTGCACTCCGACCAGGAGATGATCATCGCCGAAATCAGGGCGCTGCGCGAAGAGGTCGCCGAACTGCGCAAACAAACGTCATGATCAACCTCGACGTGGTCAAGGCGATGCAGGGGCAGTTCCTGCTTCGCACGGCAATGTCACCGAGCCAGTCAGAAGCAAATTCAGCTGTCCGTATTCGATGACCGACTGGCTATGCGTTGCTCAAACCGACCGAGATCCTGTTCGATTTCGGTTAGCCGCTCCTGCATGTTGCGCACCGCGATGTATATGTCTTTTCGCTCCCGGCCCATAATATCCGCTCCGGCAACGTGGCTATCGGCATGTGGAAAAACGCTCTGTGTTGTTGTTTTGCCCCGAAAAGTTTCGAACTCGACTAGCCTGCTCATAAGGACAAATACCTCCCTGCATCAGCCCCGGCTTCTTTAGCATAGACTGATTCGCTTTATACAACCTATACTCGAGTTGGCAATGGATCGGACGAATTGAAGCGCCGGCAGATGAAATGGGCGAAGTCAGAACAGATCCATCCCCACGCCGGTGGCGCACTCCAGTCAGGGAATGACCGCAGCCGACGCGGGGATGCTCAGACATGCCAATGCCGACGTCTGTCGGCAATCACCTGCCGGGATCAATTATGAACCAGTCACCCCAAAGCTGGTTGGTCGTCTTGATAGCGGCACCACCTGACTTTTCGGTCGACCTGTCCATGTCGGTCTCGACAATCTGCGGCCGGCCATTGCCGTCACTGGCGCCCTGGCCATTGCCGTCGGCGCCCTGACCACCGCCAGTACGCGCCATCGCAGCGCCGTTGACGGCAAACAAGGCAATCATCGTCATCGTAATCAGTCGTTTCATCGGTTGAATCCTTTCGATATCCGTTGGGGTGGATCATCTACGGAAATTGGAGGGTTCCAGCCGTGCGGGTGGTCACAGAGCGAACGCCGATGCTACGCCGGTTAATCCGGCTTGATCATCCTGATCTGCTCGCCGGAAGCCGGCCCGCCAG
Organism: Rhizobiaceae bacterium; assembly: GCA_040830725.1. GTDB lineage: Bacteria > Pseudomonadota > Alphaproteobacteria > Rhizobiales > Rhizobiaceae > JAWKWH01. The sequence goes on along the minus strand of JBFOMG010000074.1, from coordinate 4,851 downwards.
AGGTGCTTCGATTTCGCGGATCAGTTTGCGTTTGATCGCATCGGCGAAATCAGCGTAATCCTCGACTGCCATGACAAAGGCATCCTTGCCGCCAATGACATTGTCGGTGAAATAACCGATCAGATCTTCTTCGTCATCAAGGACAACCAATCCGTTGATCGTGATCCCGCTTTCGACGATCGCCTCGCGGCGGCCGACGGGATGAGGTCCCTGGTTTGAACGCTCATCGGACGAAATATCGATCACGCGGCGGCGACCGGAATAGGCGTTGGAACGAATCCGTTCTGCCGCAAATTCCATCGCCGCACCTGTCGCTGTCCCGAAGGTCGTGAATCTTCGGGCCTGGTTTTCAATATCCTTTGCGAAGCGATGTGCGTCGCTGCTGTTGCGTATCAATTGCCACGGCACAACGACTTTCTGCTGGAAACTGGCTGACCAGTGCACAAAGGTAACCGCCATTCCATTTCCACCCAAACGCTCGATCGCGGCGATTACGCCAGGATCGCGAAAAGCGGCTGCGTATCCGCCAACCTGCAGCTCAAACTCACCACCACGAATGGAAGAGGAAGCATCTGCGGCCAGGACCAGCTCCAGTTCGACCGCAGTCGTTTGTGCTCGGGCCTGCGTTCCGGCCAAGGCGATTGACATTGCAATTCCGGCTTGAACAACCAGACCAGACAATACCGGAATCTTGCCCATCCAAATGTGGAAGACAGCTGCCATCAAGGCTCGCTTTCATCCCTGGTGATCAAATACCCGGTATGTTTTACCACGAATTGTCATGTCACTGGACGGCGTCCGTCTGGAATATGGATCCCAGAATCTGTTCGAAGGAGCTTGAAAGACGTGACGCGCCGTCTACCGAAAGATGATTGGAATCGAAGAACAAGATTTCACCTGAATCGTAGAATGCGCACAGGGACTCCTGCGCTTCCGCGCACAGGATCTGGTCGGGCCGAAGCCTGAATAGTCCTTCGCCATCAATGCGATTCAAAACTTCGTTGGTTCGGCCAGCCCATCGCAAATAGGCCGCATGATCAATGCCCGCGGTCTCCCGCAACGCCCCGGCCGATTTGAGCTCCAAAACGCGATATGGAGCATCCCATCCCGGGATCGGGATCTGATAGACAAGAATGACCTTCAGCCCTTTCTCAAGAAGCCTCCTAACCTGCTGGCCATATGCTTGCGTGAGCCGTTCCACGCGTCCACCGTCTCCGCGCCCGGAAATGACATCGTATGGAACTTTCCCCCCAAGGTCACGCACCCCATCATCACTGATGAAGCGGAAACCCTCCGTGTAAAGCGCCCAGTGTGCGGAGAGCACCACCGCCTTCGCGCCTGAACGTTCAATGTAAGACAGCATCGCGTCATTGAAATTTGGGCATTCAGCATAGTCACCATTCGCCGCAGCGACACCGTTGACCGGAGGACAACCGCCGGCCATGGCGGCATAAAGGTTCAGGCCGATCCGGTCTGTTGCGGCCTTTAATCCGCTGTAGATCGAAGCGGCATGGCTATCGCCCCACAGGATGACGTCGGGCGATTTCCCAGCCTCGCTGAGGCAATTTTCGACGGGATGTGAGAGAGCCTCCGTCATGCATCCAAATCCTGGAGGTCTTTGCGCGGCCTTCCAGATTTCAATGCCGGCTAGTTCCTCAGCAGAAGCCCATGGAAGTCCGCGCTGCTCCTTCAGCCAGACCGCGCCGGACACGAACACGGCCATCACGACAAAGAAGGGAATGAATACCGACGCCGCAGAGGCATTTTTTTTCCTGAATGGCTGCTCGACAAAGCGCCAGGAAAACATGGCAAGAACAAGCGACAAGACCAGCACTGCAGGCGCCAAATGGGCGACGTCGGTCTCACGAAGATAGATTCTTGAAAACGCCAGGATCGGCTGGTGCCACAAATAGGCGCTATAACTGATCAGCCCGACCGCCATCACCGGCCAAAATGCCAAAACCCTGCCTGTCACCGTTGATGGTGTCGCGTAGAGAATGATCATCACCGTGCCTACCACCGGCACCAGAATGAATATGGAAGGGCTCGGGGTTGAGCGGTCAAAGACAAATACAGCGAGGAGTATCAGCGCAAACCCGAGTACAGCCAGAATGTCATTGTCGCCAAACTTTCCATTGCGCAGATAGAATGCACACAGCGCACCGGCGCTAAGCTCCCAGACACGCGATGGCAGAAGATAGAAATTGGCCTGTGGATCGAAACGCCAGCCAACTTCACTGACCGCAAAACTCATCAGCAGGAAGGCTATTATCCAGAAAAGCAGACCTGCGCGGTTCCACCGCCAAATCGCAAAAAGGATCACAGGAGCGAATAGATAATACTGCTCTTCTACACCAAGGCTCCACATGTGAAGCAGCGGCATGTCTTCAGACAGTCCCGAAAAGTAATCGGTCTTTTTCAGCCAGAAATGGATGTTTGGATAGAAAAGCAGAGCGCTGATCAGATCGCGTGAGTAGACCTCCAATTGCGCAGAATGCATGAGCCAAAGCGCTGCGGTCGAGGTGATGAGCAGCACAAAAACCATCGCCGGAATGATCCGCTGGATACGACGCCGGTAGAAGTTGATTATCGAGAAACGGCCTTCGGACAGCTCTTCCAAAATCAACGATGTGATCAGGTAGCCCGAAATGACGAAAAAAACATCGACACCGACAAAGCCGCCGCTGAACCACGGATGCCCTGAATGAAACAGGATCACCGGCACGACGGCGACAGCGCGCAACCCATCTATTTCACGCCTGTGCTGCATCAGTTGTCGGGCTGAACTCTCAATTCGTCGAGGTGCAAATCTGCGGACGTTCCGGTCCGATGTCCCATGCCTTACGCAGGCACAACGCGTACCGTTGCAATGGCAACGCCTATCGACTGCTATTATATATCAGGCACTATTCCAAGAGCGTATGAGATGGCAGGTGGTATCTCTAGCCACCTCTTTTGACGACAAATTCAGTGCCGATCTGCTCGTTCTTCGACCAGCAGGTTCGCATTTTCAGCGGGCGGCTGATTTCCGGTGTTATGACCTCAAATTCGTGCGGTAGCCAAGCCTTGTTTGGAATGAACAGGCGAATTCCGGTCGTCGAGATATCCTTGATAATGGCCTCACACAGTTCGACGCCGTTGAATGTGATTGTTGCTGGCATGTTGCAGCTGGCACGTGGCGATCCGCGGCGACTCGCACCGGAATCGTCGGATTTTCCTGCAAATCCCATGTTCAGCCCCGGAATAATTTGTGAGCAAATGCTAATGTATTTCTAGTAAATAATTGATCACGTGCACAAGTAAAATCTGTTGAATTTCAGTGGATTAAGAATGATACATTAGCTACTTCCGCGTGTAAGGTAATATTGCGGTAATCCCATTTTGTTAAGAATGATGCATCGAAATGGGAAACGTGGCGATGCAAGAGCAAGACGACAGCAGTGAACGCGCTTTGCGCCGGCGGGTGCTGAAACAGGGTACGATCATCCGGGGCATCAATTTCTCGGAGGCGCCCTGCATCATCCGTAATATGAGCACTCAAGGGGCCGAATTGAAAGTGGGCATCGACCAGGAAGTTCCGGAAGAGTTTTTGCTATATGTTCGCCATGACGGCCGCGGTTACCGTTGCCGTCAGCGATGGCGCGATGGAACCCGGATTGGCGTCGAGATTGTCAATATCGAGGATAAACCGCGCTGGCACTACGGATAGTCGCCTCCGGCAATCGTATTCCAAATCGCGCTTCGACCTGCAAGTCTCTTGATCTTGCCCGCCGCTACAATTGCGCCACAGCCGCTTTTACCGCCGCTTCCGTGATTTCGAAATCGGCTTCAGTGAGGGCTAAACTGGGGTACAACTTGCCCGGCGATTTGAAAATTCCATTCTCGCGCAAAAAACCATTGAACTTTGCGTTTCTATCAGAATCAGCTGCCAGAACATCACGGTAGCTTCGAACGTCACGCGCCGTGAAAACAACATCGAAAAGTGTGGGATGGCCGACGATACGATGCGCAATTCCGGCTTCATCGAGAAGCCGGGTGAACAACGACTGAAGGCGCTCGCCCGATGCCCGGAGATTTTCGTAAGCGCCATCCCGCCGCAGTATCTCAAGTGTTTTCAGGCCCGCCACAGCAGCCACTGGATTTCCGGAAAGCGTGCCGAGCATCATCAGCCATTTGTCCCGCTCCACAACGGACTTGTCAAAATGATCCATGATGTCTTTGCGCCCCGCCACCGCGGCCAGCGGGAACCCACCGCCGATGATTTTGCCGAGTGTGCAAATATCCGGGACAACACCATAGGCTTCCTGTGCTCCGCCATAGGCAAAGCGGAAACCGGTCACGATCTCGTCGAAGATCAGAACAATCCCGTATTGGTCACACAGCTTTCGAAGCAGTTCCAGAAACCCCGGCTCCGGCGGGATAATGCGTTGCAATGGCTCAACGATGATGCCGGCAATTTCCTCCCCATACTCCTTCAACAGGTTTTCGAGATAGTCCGGATCATTAAAAGGGGCGATCAGCATTTCACCTTGCACTGCATCGGGTATTCCGGCGCTGTCAGGCACCGCGTGTGGAAAGTTCACCAGCCGATCCGGTGCCAGGCTCATCTGTGCTTCGGCCGACATCCCATGAAACCCGCCCTCAAACTTCAGGATCTTGTCTCGCCCCGTAAAAGCGCGCGCCAACCGCATTGCATACATGTCGGCCTCACCGCCCGATGAAAGATAGCGAAGCTGCTCGGCACAGGGAACTGCGCGGCAGATCTCTTCAGCGAGCTCGATTGCAGGTGCGTTATTGGCAAAGAATGTCATTCCTCTGGGGAGTTGCTCGGCGACCGCCTCAAGCACTTCC
>JBFOMG010000073.1:0-33204 GCA_040830725.1 Rhizobiaceae bacterium | reverse complement strand
GCGTCTGGAAATCGGTCCAGGTTGTCGATAGCGCTGGAGACAAGGCCGTTCGAGAGAATTCGGGCTCCATCAATGCAAAACATCAGCTTTTCGGCACGGGCCTGCCGAGCTCCCCAGTTCAGCGCGTTTCCTGGAGAGCCATTCGGATCGGGGACAGGCAGATAGCGGACGTTGGCTGGCAATCCGGCAATATAGGCCTTCGGGAGCGGTTGCTTCGAACCGTTGTCCAGAACGAGAACTTCGTAGTCGGAGGCAGAAACCCGCTTCTGATAAGGTGGCAGTGCAGAAGCGATGGTGCGCGGGGCTTCGCGTTGCATATTGTAGGACACGAGCAATACCGAGAGCTTGGGCGAAGTGACCGAGTTTGAGATTTCGCGCCCGTCAGAACCCGCTTGCAAAACGGCAGGCGCACCGGTTTTCATAGCTTCCTCAGATAGCCGTTCGGATTGTAGGTCGCATTGGGGCCGAACATGTCGCAGTATTGTTCCATGACCTCGAACACATCGGGATTGGAATCAAAAAACTCGCTTATCGCCCTGTTAGGTCCACCCAGATAATCCGTTGGGAGGTCCAATTCATCGAGAATGCCGTCCTCGATTACCAAAACATCGCCACGCCTCATTATCTTCGCAAAAGTGTTTAGAGCAGCGGAACAGCCTGCCAAAGTGTGGGCGGAATCTTCAATCACCAACAACGGAGCATCTTGACGGTCAGAGAGCAGATCGGCGACGACGGGATCCAGATTGTGCACATCACCCTGAAGGAAAGTTATTCGCGGGTTTTTACAATTTTCCGGTGGCTGAAGATCGATTGAATAGATATGACATGGAAAGCCGTACATTCCAACAATACCAGAAAACAGTAGTGCGCTTCCTCCTGCTTTCGATCCGAGTTCCACAATTGCACCTGGTTTCAGGTCCCAGATCAAACGCAGATAAATTGCAATATCAACCGGATTTTTGAGACACGGCACGCCTCTGAATGTGTATGCCAAGGTGCCTTTTTGGAGATTTTCAAGAAGCGTTGCCGGAAATGAGCTTTTGAATGACCTGCCGTTGGGCTGATACAGCTTTTCCATCAGTTCTTCACCCAATATACACCGGTCCAATCAATCTCAGTAACATCCGGCAACTTTTCATCCCGCAAACTGAAGAAATCGGTTACAGCTTGCCTGCACTGGGAAAGAGCTCCCCAGTCGTCAACAATTATCACGCCACCGTGCGGAACTCTGTCATAGAACGCTTTGAGGCAATCAATGGTGGATTCGTACAAATCACCGTCAATACGTAGCAATGCGATTTGCTCGATTGGAGCGTTGGCCAGCGTATCTTTGAACCAACCCTGCAGAAAAATCACGTTCTGACCGAGAAGATCGTAACGCCTGAAGTTGTCTTTCACGGTTTCAAGTGAAATTGAGAGTTCGGGAAACCGTTCTTTGCTGAGGTCAAGATTCTTGTCTTTCGGATGCGTGGGAACGGGTAAGCCCTCAAAACTGTCTGCCACAAACACCCTACGGTCTGAAATTGCATGAGCTTTCAGATATGCCGCCATCAAGATACATCCGCCACCACGCCACACCCCGCATTCCACGAGATCGCCTTGGACATCATTTTCGACAACCAGATCGAGACACTCGTTCAGACTATCCAACCGTTTCCGACCCATCATAGTGTGGCTGAATCCTGACTTGCCAATTTGTCGGTCTGGAAACTGTCCAACACCCCGAGAACGCTTCAACTCCTTAAACTCTGCGGGTAGAGCATGGGCAATGTTAATTAGAGACAAATAGTCATAAGCTTTCACGCCGTCCAAACACTCTCGCAAATATGAAATCCTCAGTTCGTTCTCGAGGTAAATCTCGTTTAGAACGCTCTTTTTCACGAGCTCGAGATATAGATTAGCGGATAAATCGGGATCCGAATGGCTGCTATTACCGGTCGCTTGGGGCTTAATGCTGCGGAGGTCAGATCCTAATAAGCTTGATGCCCGGGGATCGAGCAATTCTTGGATTTCCCTAGTATTTGTACATATCCAGCCACCTGAGTCTATCTGTTTCCCAATCTCCGGCATGGACTCACGCAATACACAATTCTCGGGACTCAAATTTGAAACAACCGCAATACCTTTCTCCTCAATGTCGTAAACTCTGACCCGCAAGTCTGGGCGATAGGTGCGAAGGATGGGAATTAACCGGTATATGTCTCCCGTCCAATACTGCCCCTTACGTTCCCGGGTTGCCCATTCAATTTTCGTCGGCAAAACATCATCAATTAATATTACAGTTGATCTGCTAGATACCTTTTCAATATTTGCAAAATCGCGCAAAGCGTATTCGACCAGATGCATTCCGTCGATGAATGCTAGGTCGATTGGTTGACCGAGAACACTCGAAACATCTGGCCGAGCAAAAAAGTCGTCACTTGTCTGCTTGAACAGCCGTGTCGGCGCCATCAATGCTGCCGAGATATCAAAATCCGGGTCCACTGCGACCGCCGGACATCTGGACAATGCGAGGCTGATCCCCCGTCTGCAGCCGATTTCGAAGTAGAGATCTGGTTGCAATATCTCGTGCGCCATCTGCAACGCGTCAAGATAATTCATTCTATCGCCCCGATCGCCGCTGCGGTTAGAGCGCATATGTATTGTTGGCAATCATTCCACTGGGATGGACTGTCTAATCGTAAGTCTGGCAAGTTCAACAACTCGACTTGGCAAAACGGCGCCGTGCGGCGCCGTTTGAAATCGTTACAAGTTTGAATCCGTGCGCAAATTTAACTATCTGGTTCCGCTTTGCGCTTCGAGCTTGGCGATTCGATGGTGCAACTGCTCGATATAGATATGCGCCTTTTCCAGCTCGTGCAGAATGCCGGCCGTCTTTTCTGTCAAATTGAACGGCTTGTCCGGACTGGTCGGGCCAACCGCCCAAAGATGTTTGTTTTTCCACATATATTCGGCGTGATCCTCAATAGACTCTACCGTGTAGACCGCAGGATCGAACACGCCGTCACAAGGTGCTCCGCTACATGTCGGGCCTTGTGTAAGAATGCCTGAAGCATTGATTGTCGCATAGAGATTCGCACCAGAGTCGGTGGCGCCAGCAAGTTTTATTTCATTGTCGCCGAAAATGATTTGCGACATCGTGGCTGAGTCATCTCCATTTCGGGCCAGGAACCTTCGATTAGCGCTGTCGCTCACCATTCTCACCTGAACAGCATTGTTGTCGGAACTTTCAAAATAGACCAGTTGGACTCCCGGCCCTCTTGTATGAAGTTTACCGGATGGCGAATCTGTGCCGATGCCAACATTGTTATTTGCCGCAATAAACAGCGAGTCCGAATCAGCGCCCGGCTTGATGCGGAAGGGCAACTGGCTGCCATTGGTCACGTCACGAATGAAGAAGTTTGCTTCGTTTGAAACCAAATCGAATGTTTGTGGCGTAAATCCAGAGGAACCGTTCTGCTCCAGGCGCAGGGTCGGGCTGTCGCCATCAACCACGTGAAGCTCCAGGACGGGATTTGACGTTCCGATACCCACGTCACCTACGTTGTCGACGCGCAGCGAGTTTGCCGGTGCGCCAGCGTCGACGCGGAACACCTGACGGCCTGCGGTGGAATCTTCGATTGCCAAGTAATTTCCGCCGCCGTTCGACGAATCATTGGCGACAATGCGCCAGTCATTGCTAGGAAAGCTGGCAGAGGTGCTGGTATCATTGAAATGGATTCGCAGATTATTTTCCTTGAGGCGGAGTGTGTCGAAGCCGAAACTCTCACCAGTATTGCAATCAAATCCGACACAGGCGCTACCCTGGATAATCACGTCACTGGTAAACGTTTGCGCTTGGGCAATCGCGTTCAAAGCAAAAGACAGACCAAGCGCCAAGGTCCCGGAGACTGCGCTGGTGGCCAATTTTTTTCGAATAGTCATCTTCTTTTCCCTCTCAATCGCAAATCAGTTCTCTTCGGCCTGGCTTGACCGGTCGGCAATGATGCCGCCGCTGGCATGGAAGCTTCCCGTTGTGGACGCTGAAACGACGGATGTTCCATCGTCGATGCCGCCCCGGCCATTATCCATCGGATTGAGATTTTCTGTTGTTTCTGAAGTTGCTGCCGTGACTTCGTAAGTATAAACGCCGTCAGCGGTTCCGCCTGCCTTGATCAGATCGATCGAAGGCGAACCGGATTGCGAAAAAGTCTTTGCGTAAAATCCGTTCGGGCCCGAGATAGAAAGAGTCGCATTGGACAAACCCGCCCCAAGCTTCACACGAACTTCAGACCCCCGCAGGGAAACCTTTGCGTCCATGGCCTCATTTGCAAACACGGCGGTGGCTGCAAGCGTCATTGCCCCCGCCATCCACACGCTTAGTAATCGTCTCATGGATTCTCTCCCTGTACGATGCAACCAACCCAAGCAGACCTTAGGTCAACTCTTTGCTGGTGTCTAATAATTTCCTTTGATTCTAATATTTTAAATTAGAAGTTCGTGGAAAAGCTGTAGAGATTGACTGCAAGTTTCAAAAGGATCGTAGGAGTTGGCTGAGTTACATGCAGCTCTATCGGGGCCGATTGTGTTCGGTTATTTGCGTTCTGGAGCGTATTGCCAAAGTCTACCGGCACCGGCGGGTTGTTCTCATGCACCCGCCAGATGGCTATTTTCCTGCCATCAAACCGCTCTCGTTTGTTCCCGATTCACCTCAGTAAATTTCCGCAATTGATTCGGTGCTAAGTTGCTTGTTTCCCATGCGTTTTGAAATGCGGATTCTGATCGCCTTCGGCAATTCTCCATTACGGCCCCAATCCCCGGACCATTCCGATCCATCGCTATATTCGAACGATATCGATTCAATGGAATCGAGAATGGGAATTGACCTGCCATGCGGCACCGGATTGCCGTTCAGAAGCCTCCTTGGACCCATCGTGTGTTCAAGGCTGCGCTGATTTCCGGCTCCAGCCGAGAATATGTGAACATCCCGCAACGCGAGCGAATACAGTCCGCGCCGGGTGACTGTCGCGAACCGGACGCTGGTTTCTTCGCCATCGATGAATGGGTCGGTATCCGGCTCAGCGTCCAGCAATTTCACTGGTCGGGCGCCGGACAAAGTGCGCTGAAGATAGGCCGCTGCGGCGTCAAGCTCGGTTTGGGCGGCGATCTCGTTTTCGAGGCGATTGACCGACCCGAGTTGCCCAAGAAAACTGCTCATCAACGCTCCCATAACGGCGACAACGGCCAGCGCGACAAGCATTTCCAAAAGCAGGAAACCCTGATTACCTTGCTTTGTGGTCGCCATCAGTTTTCCCCAAATGTCACAAACGTGAAATAATCAAAGACTGGCCCGTCATCGCCCCGGGGTCTGATTGCAACCTCGACCGCAATCAGCCCGCCGGGATATTTGTCGTCGATCTTCTGGGCCTTGATTGTCCAACCGCTTTCGCCGATTTGGCCGTTTTGCTCCCCTGATTTGGTCAGTTTCGACAGCTGAACCGAAGCCAGTTCGTTCATGACCAAATTGGCCCGCTGCAGATCTGCAGCTCTGTGAAAGGTCTTTGCTCCGCTAGAAATGGTTTGAACCGTCATCGAAAGCGAGAGAGCAAGGATCAAAAACGCGATGATCGTTTCCAGCAAGGTGAAGCCATCCTGCCCACTACGATTGCCGGAGGTATTCATTGGACTTCACCTGAAACCAGTGTTGGCAGTCCGGTCAACCAGTTGATTCTGATCTTCGCATTTCGCTCCCTTTGGTCTTTGATCTCGATATCGGCACCCGACGAACCGCCGTCCGCCAGGAATTCCAAAGAGACTTTTCGGTCAGCGGAAATCAATTCTTGACCGGCGATCACGTTCAATCTGTGCCCTGCCTCCAGCGCAACAGGTTTTCTGCCTTCGTAGGAAAACTGCTTCGCATCAATGTCGATTGTAACGGTTTTCCTTGTGCCTGAACTGATCGCTTCGCTACGGGCGAAATAGAGCATCGCCTGCACCTCTTTGGCCTTGTCCAACGGCGTCGGCACGTTGTCGCGCCGCGCCATGTTCATGGCAAATCCGGACAGTACCATCGCCAGTATCGTCAGAGTGACAAGAACTTCTATCAGCGTGAAACCGTCGCTACCGGTGACCCGCGGTTCTGATCTTGAACTTTTTGGTTGCCGAACCATCACCGGATCGCGATCTCATTGATGCTCAGGAGTGTTGTCATTACCGAGATCACCAGCGTTCCGACGACAAGGCCGAGAAAAATGGTGATCGCAGGCGTCAGAAACGTCAAAAACCTCGAAATTGATCGTTGCAATTGCGCATCGGTCATCGCGGCAGTCCGACCCATGATCGGCGCCAGATTGTTCGATTCCTCCCCGAGCTTCACAAGCGAAACCACGGCCGCGGTAAACAGACCGGTCGTATCCAGAGCACGCCAAAGTGGCTCGCCTCCCGACACGCCTTGCCTTGCCTCTTCCAGGCGCTCCCGGAATGACTGAACCGGTGCGGCATTAGCGGCAAGTTGCATGGAGTCATGCAAAGGCACTCCGTTGGCCAGCAGCAGCGACATGACCCGCAAATACCGTCCACGCGTGATGGTCCTGATCAATCCACCCGCAATCGGCAATCTTGAGAATATATTGGTGAATCTTGCACGCGCTGCTCCGGTCCGCAGCAATGGAATACCAATCAGGAGAAGGAGGAGTGCAGCAATCAGAATAGACATGCCGTAACCTGATAGAAACTCGCCCATTCCGGACAGAGCGGCGACGACCATCGGTGTTTCGACACCTCCATTGTCAAAAATCGGTTCAATCGCCGGGACCAGATAGAGAGACAGCACCAGCAACGCGCCAAACAGGACCGCTATCAGGAACCCGGGATATAGCAGCGCTTCGGATATCTCTCTTTGGCGCTCTGCGCGTAACCTGTAACTGTCAGCCAATTCGGTGAAGACCGTATCCAGACGGCCGCTGTTTTCGCCGCTGGCCACCAACGCTGCAACATCCGGCGGGATTTCCGGTTGGACGGCAAACGCATCTGCAACCGACTGCCCCTCCGATATTTTTGAATGAATCGCCTTGATGCGAGCTTGCTGGGTTTTGTTCGGTTCTGCGTCGGCGACCGCCTGCAACGCGATGTCCACATTGAAACCGGAATTCAACATGACGGCCATGTCGGCAAACAGTCTCGTCAGATCGAGTTTGGGTTCGAACAGCGCCCGCAGGGAAAAAGGCCTGCCGTCGGATTGCGCACGACCGCCTCTTGCAACCTTGACCTCAAATGGTGTTTTGCCGTCGCGTGACAGTCGCCGAACTGCGTCGGCCTCATCGATGGCATCAACAAACCCCGCTTCACGGGCACCATTTTCGCCGTAGGCCAAAAACCGAAAACGTGTCAGCACTTCAGCCACGGATCAAAGCCCTCCCAGTTCCAGCACGCGCCTGACTTCATCCTCTGTGGTTACATGCGCTTCGACCAGGTTTTGGGCGTGCACTGCCATGGATATTGCGCCGTGCTCCCGGGCATGGCGGACAAGATCATCTTCACTGGCGCCGGAACTGATCAGAGCTGCCATATCATGTGACATCTCAACTATTTCATAGACTACACTGCGGCCTGAGTAACCCGTGCCGCGGCATGCCGAACAATTCGGCTGCAACCGGCTGTTTCCATCCTGATTACAATCTGGACAGGCTACCCGAACCAACCGCTGGGCGATAACTGCCCTGATAGTCGCGCCGATCAGATAGTCGTCCAGTCCCATATCACGCAGCCGGGTAAGTGCTCCTATCGCGCTGTTTGTGTGAAGTGTCGAAAACACCAAATGTCCGGTCAGAGAAGCCTGAATGGCGATCTGCGCACTTTCTTTGTCGCGGATTTCACCGATGAGAATAATATCCGGATCCTGGCGCAATACCGAACGCAGAGCGCGGGCAAATGACAACTCGATTGCCGGATCGACCTGCAATTGCGTAATGCCATCAAGGCGGTATTCGACAGGATCTTCAACGGTGAAGATTTTGACTTCCGAAGCGTCGCGTTCTTTCAAAAGCGAATAAAGCGTCGTTGTTTTACCGCTGCCGGTCGGTCCGGTGACAAGCACGATACCATTGGGAATGTGGATCAGATCGCGCAGTGTCGATATCGCCCGACTATCATAGCCGAGTGCGTCGAGCTTGAGATCGACACCCGAACGGTCCAACACGCGCAAGACGAAAGTTTCGCCATGGACACTTGGCAGTACCGACACGCGCAGGTCGATCTCTTGTCCGCGTACCGCGATACGCATTCTGCCGTCCTGCGGCAGGCGGCGCTCGGCGATATTCAATCTCGACAATATTTTTATGCGTGTGGATATTCCGGCGTGCATTGATTTCGGTGCGGTATCGGCAAGCACCAGCATTCCGTCGCACCGAAAACGGATGCGCACATTATCGGCCATGGGTTCGATGTGAAGATCTGTCGCGCCCCGATCAACCGCCTGCTGGATGATGCGTGATACAAATTTGATAACCGGTGCTTCGCGGGCGAAATCGCGCAAACGGTCAATATCATCACTGTCATAATCTCCGTTCAGCGGCTCAACCGACTCGCTTTCGGCTGCTCCCCGGTTTTCCGAGAGCTGCCGTATCTTTTCGACGATGGCCGTCCGCGGAAAAATCAGCAGCCCCGCCGGGCGGTCGAACAAATAGCTGATTGCATCGACCGGATCAGACAAAAACGGGTCGGCAAGCGCAATCAGTACCCGATCTTCTTCCAGCGTGATCGGTATCACCTGATTGCTCTCAAGAAAGCCAATGCCAACCTGTTCGAGTAGCAATTCGTCGATCTGGTCGGGAATTCTGTCCAGGACAGGCAAGTTCAGGAATTCCGACAAATAGGCTGCCAGATCGCCCTCGCGGGTCAATCCAAGTTCAATCAAGACCGTATCTGCCGGATGGTTTGTGGATAAATGGGCGTTCTTGGCCCTCGAAACCGCCTCAGGCTTGAGGACACCCTTGTCCTGCAAAAACGTCAGGAATGAATGGAAATCGCGCTCGGTATCTGCAATCGCATCCATGTTTGTGCGTTCCTTACTGATTACCTGGCGGGCATGGCCTGGTGCCATTGTAAATCCGCTGACCGCTAATTGACCAGAAAGAGCGCGATTTGGCGGCGTTTCTGGATGCCTCGACCCAGCAAATTATGCGTCTACGGTCGTAAGAGTTTGTCATTGTGCGGCTATCCAATTGGCCACCTCGTCGCCGAGAAGTTCCTCGCAATCCATGTTGGCGGTAAACTCGTCTGTCACTGACGATATGACGCCGGGGACTACTGTCTTTTCTTTTGTAATGAATCTTCCGCTCTTGTTGTCTTCGGTTTCAATCAGATTTCCGGCAAATCCTGCCGATTGGTCCGAAATTGACCTGATTGTCACCTCAACTCGATAAAACCGGGATTCTTCGCCGGTCACGACATACGGGTCACGCGCCAAACCGCTACTGCTGATGGAATCGGCCACCGCTTTCGGCGCATTGTCCAGATTGACCGCGGGTCTTCCGCCATAGGTGGTGAATACGGCTGACAGTTCGGATACTGCCATTTTGGGGATACCCGGAAACTCATAAAGCTCTTCGACCACCTCGAACGACGCCCGCTTCAGCCCATCCTGCAGCAGCTTTTCGTCAACGCCGCCCGCCGGAGCGTCGGGACTCCTGTAGGCCAACGCCAGATCCGCCAGTTCGCCGGCGCTTATCTCATCCTGCGGCAACACAGCGAATCCCGCCCTCAAAAGCTCGACAGGCGCGAGATTGAGATTGATGATACCCAGTTGATCCTGGACGCGGATTTCGATCATTTTGTCTCCGCAAAGACTGCGCATCGGCTGCGAATTAAGGGCGATTTTCTCATTTTGCTCCACATCAAGCGAAGCCAGCTGCCGGGCAATCAAATTTGCAAGGCCTGCCGCCGAATGACCCTGCCGAGCCTTGTGATGGGCATTGGAGGCCAATAGAAAATCGGTCCTTGCGGCCAGGATGAATGGCGTGATCACAGCAGTGACAACCAACAGGAACAGCAATACGGCGACCAGCGCAAAACCGTCCTTGTTTTCAAATCTTTGAGACATCGTGCACCAGATCACTGGCTTTGCGGATACAGTTCAATCATCACTTCCATTTCGCCTTGCGTGACGAGGATCGATTGATCGTGTACCTTGGTCAAAGTCCATTCAGAAATCGCATCTCCCTCGGCAATCCATTGCGGGCCGTCTGTGGAACCGCCTACGATCAAGGCGCGTGCAGCAGTTCCAACAATGCTCACGCCCATGAGCCGGAAATCAGGCGGCCGCGCGGGCTTTTTCACCGGCTGTTTTTTTGCGACTTTTTTCGGTTTGGGTTTCGGTTTGGCCTTGGGGGGCTGGTATTTTCGCCTGTCCTGGCTGAACAGGGGGCGCGAGAATGTCTGCACGAATGTTAGCGCCTCGATATGGTCGGTTCCGTTGCCCGCTTCACCGACACCGGCCCCGGCCAATTGATCGACCGGCCTGGTCTTTGGCGAAATTCCAGATGCATCAACTGGTTTGGCGGCCATGTAGAGATTTGCCATGGCCAAAGCCGCAAGGATCGAGCCGAACAACACAATTGCGGTCAGCGTCTTCATCCTCCAGCCTCCGCGCTCTCCGGTGGCAATGCGCCGTAAAACTGGATCTGAACCACCAATTCGGGAGGTGCATTCTTTCCTGCCGATTGCGAGCTTAGCGTGGATCGGATGGTGGCGTTGCGGATAACGAGATAAGGCTTGGACGTTTCGATATCGAATAGTGTCGCATGAATGGCTTCGTTCGTTCCGGCAAAATCGGCACGCAAGCCAGCATAGCGAACGCTTCCACGCTGGCGGACAGGTGTATTGCCAACGGAAAGTATCTTTACCTTGTGCGCGGCGGCTATCTCAGACAGCCGGCTTTGCAGGTTGCCCCTGATTACCGCCTCGCTCGTTCCTTTCAGGAACTCGGGTCCTGACGCTTCTTCAAGGGCCGATTTGTTTCTTTCCGTCAGCGCCTCGCGTAGCGCAATGATCGACTGCAAATTTCCCAGATGCAGGCGCTTGCTGTGCAGATTTGCGGCATTGTCCCCGAAAGAATCAATCGTAATCCACACGACCGCCACAACAATGGCAGCGTAGACAACCAGCAACGCCAATGCCAGAGACCGGCGCAGCGCAAGGGGCGCATTCAACAATGCGGTCAATCTATCCATCGGATGTCTCCACATCCATCGAGATCGTAAACCGCTCCCCCTGCTGGTTGGCTACCCTCACGACGGGAGTGCGGAATGTCGGCGCGCGGAACAGCCTGGATTCTTCCAAGATAGGAATCAGCGCGGCCGCCGATCTGGAAAACCCTGAAAATAGCACCTTTCCGTCGTCAATCTGAACATCGGTGAGCCAGGTCGAATCCGGAATTATCCGCGACATCTCTTCAACGATGCTGACAACGGGGACCGCACCGAGTTTTTCATTTCTGATCGACATCACCTGATCGAGTTTCAGGTTCCGCGCCGCAATTAGCGCACGCACCATAGATGCCTGCTTCTCTGCTGCCAGAATCTGACGATCGACTTCTGCTTCGGCGGCCAGATTTCGCCAATGGAAGTGCCCGACTGTTGCAGCCAGGCCCAAGACACACAAACTGACGGTCGCCGTTCGCAGGCGGTTTATAAAAATCCGCCACCGCGTTTTGGGCAAAACAGACAGCATGCTCTTTGGGTCGGGCGTGAAAGAGCCGTTTCCCGAGAACGCAAGCTCGCGAACCGCAATCCCGGCAGACCGGAGTTGGTCGATCAAGGGTTTCAAAAAAGCCTTCTTCACGACCACGTAGCTGCTTTCCGGATTGCTCTGGTTGCTTTGCCCGCAGACCAGGAAAGCGTCGTCCTGCGAAAATGGTGTCGATGCACCCATGTCTAGTCGAGCCATCGCTGCCATTTTACTCGCCGGAAGACGGAGCGGCGACAATTGCCGTTTAAGATAACGGTCTTGCTCGATGATTATCGAAACTGCCGGACGGCCAATGCGCAGTTTGAAATAGTTCTGCCTCAGATGATCCACCGCGGCCGCCGCGTCGTCGGCAATCACAGTCTCCAATTTCGACGAAGGATCCGAAGGCGCGATAAGAATTCCGTCGCGCCGAATCGTGAGAACCGCAGCGGCGGGTCTGCGATCAATGGGGCGCAATCTTGCCGGAATCAAATCAGCAAGCTCATTGCGCCACCAGCCGTGGAAATCAGATATGCTGTGGCGAATTGCCATTTAGGAGTGAGCTCCGTTTTTTAGTCAGAGACGGGGGCAAACCCGCGCCTGTCCCCATGATACACCAGAATATGATGGACAGAAGGCGGTTCCCTCTGATGAGCACTTGAGCCGATATTCCAGCAAATTGCCTTTTTGCAATACTCCCCGGCTCCAAAAAAATGTAAACCCACCGTTTTACTGCTATTGAAATTGATATTAACCATATGTTAACAATTATCTTCTGTAAATTTGAATATTATATTCGAATTACATAATATATGCGGGGCAAAAAAAGATTGTTATATTCTAATATTCTCAATTGATTGGCAATATCATCGCGATCGGGCTGAACGATGTCATTCCAATCAATTAGTTCTTGTTTCACCTGTGGATTTGTGTCTGACTCAAGCGACCAGAAAAGGGAGACTATTGGCTCAGAAGGGGCAACCGGTAGAGATCGCCTGGACAGCACTATCAGGCGGTATCCATCGTGGATTTGATGCTGGTTGGCAGGAGGGCTGGTCATGGAGCTAGTTCACTCCCACCGACAGCGCGTCATTTCCGTGACGTAATTTGGAGTATGTTCGGTCGCTGTTTCAGGGAACAGGCCATCACGCCGGCGGATCATTGATGTATCGAGTAGTTTTAATACTGATATCGGCGTTGTTTCTGGCACATTGTCAGTCGCTGGGGCCAGAGGGCGGCGTGTTCGAGCGTGCCGTTGAAGGTTTGGATTCCACTGGCAAACCGGAACCTCGTGAGAGCGGCCGGGGACTTCGGCGATTGTTCGGTTCCGGTGAACGCGACAAATTCAAAGGCGTTGTGGACGAAGGCACCGGGCAGTTTGTCTCCGACAAGGCACCGGCGGTGACGCCTGCGAAAACAACCTCCGGCCAGGAAGGCTACAGGCTGAACCTGGTGGAAGCACCGCTGGCCGCGGCAGTCAAAAATGTGATGGGGGATATTCTCGGGCTCAACTACTCGCTGGACTCGCGCCTCAGTGGCAACATTTCGCTTCAAACGAGTACGGCTGTCACCGAGGAAGTGTTGATTGATATTTTCGAAACGGCACTGGTTGCCAATGGTGCGACCATCGTGCGCAGTGGTGAAAATTATCAGATTGTTCCAATCGGCGAGGCGTTGGCCAGCACTCCAGCGATCAGTGTTCCTTCGGTTTCTCCAACCGGACCGGGGATCAGGGTTCAGGTCATCGAGTTGCGATACGTTGCAGCCGAAGAGATGCGAAATATTCTTTCGCCGATCAGCCGCGACGGCTCGATTTTGCGAGCCGACAGCGCCCGCAATTACATCATGATCGCCGGCACCAGTGCCGATTTGGCTGCAATGCGGGACGCCATATCGGTATTCGACGTCGACTGGATGCGCGGAATGTCGGTCGCGCTTCACCCGCTCGAGACATCCAACCCCACCGAGGTTGCCAAGGAGCTGGAGACGATCTTTGGTACCAGCGATGGACCCGGAGCCAATATTATCCGGTTTGTTCCAAATGAACGCTTGCGTTCGGTTTTGGTCATCAGTTCGCGATCGCAATATTTGCGCCGGGCTGCGGCGTGGATAAAGCAGCTTGATCGTCTGGCAGACACCAATGAAGAGCGCCTGTTTGTCTATGAAATCCAAAATCGCCCCGCCACCGAGCTCGCCAATGTGTTGCAATCGGTTCTGGCATCAGGAAATACCGCTGCATCCGATTCGGTTTCGCCAGATCTGCGTTCGACAGAGATATCCAGTGACGGCGGTGATTCTCAGCCGAAAATTCCGGTGGTCACCGGTACATCCGCAGGTTCGGCATTTTCGGTCGTGGCCGACGCGGAAAACAATGCTCTGCTGATTTCAACGACTGCGCGTGAATATGAACGCATCGAGCGAATTTTGCGGCAGCTCGACGTTCTGCCGACACAAGTGATGCTGGAAGCAGTGATTGCAGAAGTCACTCTCAGTGACGAGCTCAAATTCGGCGTTCGCTGGTTCCTGGAGAGCGGTGGCTTCAATATCAGGTTTACCGACCTCGCTTCGGCGGCGGTCGCGCCAACCTTCCCGGGTCTTGGCACCACCTACAACCGGGGAGACATCATTCTGACGCTCAACGCGCTTGCCAGCATCACCGACGTCAAGGTTGTCTCTTCGCCAAACCTGATGGCGCTCAACAACCAAAAAGCAATTCTGCAAATAGGAGACCAGGTACCGATCGTCACGCAGACATCGACCAGTGTCGAGGATGCCAATGCGCCGGTTGTCAATCGCATCGAATTGAAAGACACCGGTGTGATTCTTGCGATGACACCGCGTGTCAACAGTTCCGGCCGGGTGCTTCTCGATATCGAGCAAGAAGTCAGCAATGTGACGCAAACGACAACTTCCGGAATCGATTCACCCACCATCCAACAGCGCAAGGTTGCCACAAGGGTGGTGGTCAATGACGGCGAAGCCCTCGCGCTCGGCGGCCTCATTCAAGAGCGCAAAACGAATACCCGCGGTCAGGTACCCATTTTGGGCGATATTCCGGTGCTCGGTAATGCCTTCAAGGAAAAGACCGACAAGATCGAAAAAACCGAGTTGATCATCTTCATCCGCCCGAGGGTCGTACGCAATGTTCGCGAAGCCCGCTCTGTTACTGACGAGTTCCGCCGCAAGCTCGAATTCAAGGAAAAAACCTTTGAGCAAAAGGTAAACAAGGAACTTCGCCGGCTGCAGTGATATGTTTGAATTCGCCTCGACCCACGCTACGCTTTTGTTTGGCGGGCTGCTTGCCATACTGATTGCGGCAATTGCGTTTGTCGATGCGAGGAACCTGATAATTCCGGATACCCTCAGCGCATCGCTTGCGGCTGGCGGTTTTGCTTATCAGTCGTGGTTGGCTTCCGGAATTGCCTGGAAGGCCCTCGCATTCGCCGGCATTGTCGCCGGACTGTTTTTGGCGATTTATATTTGGTTCATCCGCGTGCGTGGTGTGCACGGGTTGGGATTGGGAGATGTGAAGATGGCTGGCGCCGCTTCATTGTGGTTCAGCCCCTGGAACTTCTCTTTGTTTCTCCTCATTACTTGCATCACAGCACTGTTATTTGTCTTTTTTCAATATTTGCGTGGTGCTAGGCTGGAACGGCGCACAAAATTGCCCTTTGGGCCATTTTTAGGCCTTGGAGTTTTTGTTACATGGTTTTTCGAAAATTCGGGTATGCCGACCTTTATTCCGAATGGAGGAATCTGACGATGTGTGGCGGAATCTGCAAAAAAGACGCTGGAACAGAGAGGAAAATGCGTCACCGAAGGAAAGCAAAACAATCGTCGGGACAGGACGGATTTACCCTGGTCGAACTCTTGGTTGTTTTGGCAATCATCGCATTGATCGCGACGCTGGCCGCGCCTCAGGTGCTGCGTTATCTCGGATCAGCACGATCTGATGCTGCGATGGCGCAGATAAGAAATATCGAAAGCGCGCTCGAACTGTTTTACATCGATAATCTGCGTTACCCGACCAACGAAGAGGGACTTGCAGCGTTGTCGACACCGACGGCCGATTTGCAGGCTCGCTGGAACGGTCCGTATCTCAAGAAAGCGGAGGATCTCACCGATCCCTGGGGCAAACCGTATATCTACGAATTTGCCGACGACAAGATAACCGTTCTGTCCTATGGGCGCGACGGCAAGGAAAACGGAACCGGTGAGGATCAGGACATCAAAAACAACTGATTGCAGCACGTTTTTTGGTCGATTGGTGCGAAAATCGTTTCAATATTCGCTTCCGTTGACCACGACAGCGGCATTCATGGTGTTTGGGGGGAAGTTGAGTTGATGAACGAACTGGTCGCCAGACCCTTTGAAAAGCGTTTTGCGTTGGCGCTGCTGCTTGTCGCAATTATCGCTTTTCAGTTCTGGACCCAATCGCGATATCCATCACTCAACGAAAAAGCAATGATGAGCGGTGCCATTCAACTGGAGGATCCGCTTAGCTTCGAAGCACACTACGAAATCCGGCCCGAATATGCCGTCTGGAAGAAGATCGGTCTGTCGACCCTCAACTGGGTCCACACAAACCAGCAGGGCATGACATTCGGTGTCCTGTTCGGCGGGGCCTTTCTGACGCTTCTCGGCTACATGAAGCGGCGAAGTTTCAAAGGACGCTTCTCAAATTCGCTCGCCGGAATGGGTTTTGGCGCTCCGTTGGGCGTATGTGTCAACTGTGCCGCCCCTATCGCCAAAGCGCTCTACAGCGGCGGAGCCAGGGCCGAATCCGTCCTGTCGGCGATGATTGCTTCACCGACGCTCAACGTTGTCGTGCTGACAATGCTGTTCTCGATCATGCCCGCCTATATGGCGGTCACAAAGATTGCGCTAAGCGTATTCGTCATTCTCATCGCCGTGCCGGTGATCTGCAGGTTTCTTCCCGAGCGGCAGCTGCAAGTCAGTGACGCCGAACGAAAGAGTTCCAACCTGCCGGTGCCCACCCTGCCCTATGCGGAAATCGAAACCCTTCCATATGCAGTCTGGTACTTCGTTCGCGATTTCGCGCGCAATCTCTGGTACATCATAACCCGAACCGTTCCGCTGATGTTCGCTGCCGGTTTTCTTGGTGCGGTCATTGCCACATTGCTTCCGCCGAGTTTGCTCGCCGACGCACCGTTTGGCTTGGTGGTGTTGGTTGCAGCAGCGGTAGTCGGAACGATCCTTCCCGTTCCGATCGGGTTCGACGTCGTGGTTTCCGGTGCGCTACTGGGCAGCGGTCTGGATACCGGTTTCGTGATGACGTTGCTGTTCACGCTCGGGATATTTTCCATCTATTCCTACTTCATCGTTGCCGGCGCGATATCCTCGCGAGCCGCCCTGATGCTGGGTGGAACCGTAATCGCCACAGGAATAATCGCCGGAATTGGGATCCACCAATATCACGCCTACAAAACCAGGCAGGCGCTTGAAATACTCACCGGATTCGAAATCTCGTTGATCAGTTCGGCGCAAGCGTCTGAGTTTCAACCAATCGAAGTTGCCGGCGGTTCCGGCGAAAAGATCAGGATCACAAAGCACCCGTTTTCAGACAGGACAGCTGCGGCGGCAGCGCCCTTCAGCCGTCTCGAAGCATGGAAAATCGGCATCGACCAACCGATCGAGTTTTCGATGGCCGACATGTGGCCGCCATTCTGGGAAGGCCGCAGCATTTCGGCGGGCGACTTCGACAATGACGGCGACCAGGACATTGTGATCGCCTCAACCGTGAACGGGCTATATTTCTATCAAAACGATGGCAGTGGACAATTTGCCGCTGTTTCGCATGATATCGGCGAGATCTCGCAACTGCCCATTTTCAACGCCGTTCTGGTGGACGTCGACAATGATGGCTGGCTTGATTTATTTTTGACGACCTATCAGCGTGGCAACTACGTGCTGCCAAACCGCTCGGGTCGGTTTTCCTACGAGAACCTCTATCCGGTCGCCAATCGTCAAGATGCTCTTCTCACCCTCGCCACAAGCTTTGGCGATGTTGACAAGGATGGCGATCTTGACGTCGCGCTTGGAAACTGGGCAGCTGGCTGGTACCGCCGTATTCCTGGTGAAGAATCGCGAAACCGCGTCATCTTCAACGAAAACGGCAGTCTGTCGGGCGACAAATATGCCGATCTTCCCGGACTTCCCGGCGAGACGCTGACAATCCTCCTGACTGATCTTGACGGCGACAGGAGCGCCGACCTGCTGGTGGGCAATGACTTCGAGATGCCGGATATTTTCTACATCGGCGACGGCGGCGGCGGATTCACCCAGATCACCCGGCAGGATGAGAGAATTCCCATCACCACCACGACCACCATGGCGGTCAAAACTTCAGATTTGCACAATGACGGCACCCCGGAAATCTATCTCGCCCAGATAGCGGGGCGATCGTCCGGCGTATCGGAGAAACTCAAGATGCGCCCGTTGAGCCTGTACTGTTCTGAAGTCGAACGCGATGCCGACCGCACCGTCTGCGAGACAAACATGGCGATCAAGACCTGGTACAAATCGGGCAACAATTTTGATCCCACTTTCGCATCCGAGTGTGAAAAACTTGAGGGTACCTACAAGCAGGAATGCAAGGGCATGCTGGTCAAGGATTTGGCGATCCAGAACCAGGACCCGGCACTGTGCGAACTGATCCCGGCCGGTCAACTCAAGCCACGCCAGTATTGTGACATTCATTTCCAACCGATCCGGCAACCGTCGCAGGAAGAATTCGAAGCGAACATTCATCAAATCAAGGGGCGCAACGTGCTTCTGTCTCCCAGAAAGGATGGCGCATATGACGAGGTTGCAGAGGCGCAGGGATTGGATGTCGGCGGCTGGAGCTGGGATGTCAAAATCGCCGATTTTGACAATGACGGATTTCAGGATGTCTACATCGTCAACGGAACCTGGGTACCCAACGAAGTCAGTCCTTCGAATTTGTTCTTCAAGAACAATGGCGACGGAACATTCTCTGAAGAATCCGGTCCATTCGGCCTTGAAGACTATATGATCACGGCTGCAGCAGTTTCGGTCGATTTCGACAATGACGGCGATCTCGACATTATTACCATGCCGGTAAACGGACCGATCAGGGCCTTCATCAACAATTCGCAGCAAGGCAACGCAATTGCTTTCGAGTTTGAAGACGAAGTTGGCAACCGCAACGGCATCGGCAACCTTGTTGAGATCACCTACGCAAATGGCAAGGTGCAAACCCGCGAATTGCAAAGCGGAGGCGGCTTTATGTCCTTCGATGCGGCCATAGCGCATTTCGGGTTGGGTGATGCAGGCACTGTCAGCAGTGTGACTGTTCGATGGGCCAATGGCGATGAAACAGTTTTAGAGCAAGAACTTGCGGCGGGTGCACTTTACCGCATCGCGCGGGTTGGTGCTGGCGATGCAAAAAGCGACTAGTTCGAAACAGGCTGGTCAAACAAGCGGGACAAAAACGGCATTGTGAGCCGGGTAGCAGGAAAATACTATGAGAATACCGAGTTCTATTTCACTCTCGATTGCCGCAGCGTTGTGTCTTTCGTTGACTTTCACTCCGGCAATGTTTGCTCAGGAGAAAACCGATCCTGTGACAATGGAGGATTCCGAAAGCGCTTATAAGAAGGGCGATTTCAAGACTGCGATTTCTGTCCTCAAAGTATTGGCTGAACAGGGTGACGCGTTAGCCCAATTCAGGCTTGGCCACATGTTGACGGAAGGCAAGGGCCAGCAACAGGACATGTCACTGGCATCCGAATGGCTGCAAAAAGCTGCGGACCAGGGTCACGAAGGTGCATTGACCCTGCTTGGCCGCATGTATCTGGAAGGAACCGGCGTCTCAACAAGCGTCGAAAAGGCAGCTTCATTGCTGATGGCCGGTGCGGAAAAAGGCAACAAGACTGCGCAGTATTATGTCGGCAAAATGCACCGGGCAGGTCAGGGCTTTGAAAAAAATCCCGCCGCTGCCGTGCCGTGGTTGCTGTCAGCCGCGAATGAGGGAGTCGTTGAAGCCCAATATGAGCTCGGAATCATCTACGCTACTGGCGATGGTGTGACGAAGAATGCCAATACGGCCGAAGAATGGTTTCTGAAGGCCGCAAAGACAGGATTTATTCCGGCCCAGTATACGCTTGCAAGCAACTATGCCCGTGGTACAGGCCTTGAAAAGGATCTGAGCAAGGCTGTCGAGTGGTACGAAAAGTCGGCGGAGGCAGGTCTGGTCAAGTCACAGCGTGAACTTGCGAATCTCTACCTCGCCGGCATTGACGGCGAACCCGATTATGCCAATGCAATCAAATGGCTAAATGTCGCCGCCAAAAACGGCGATCCGGTTTCACAGACCAATCTGGCCTATCTCTATGCGTCCGGCACGGGCATAGAAAGAGACGATCTGCTGGCGGCACGCTGGTACGAGCAGGCTGCGGAAAACGGATATATCAGGGCGCAGGCCGCTTTGGCATTGTTTCTGGAAAAGGGCCGGGGTCTTGATGCGAATGCGGAAATGGCTGCCTATTGGTACCGGGCTGCCGCCGCAGCCGGCAACGAAGCAGCAGCGGTCCGTCTCGGTGCGATGCTGGCCGAAGGAAGAGCCGAGGCAGCGGGTGACGAGAACACGGCGCGATGGGTTTTCATGGCCGCAAGTCACGAATTGCAGGTGGCAACCGATTGGCTCCAACGCGAAGCCGAAAATGGTTCATCTGAGGCACAGTATTGGCTGGGAGAATTGTTTGCCGCAGGTAAGGGTGTCGAAGCTGATGGGGTCAAAGCTGTCGAATGGTTGACGGCGGCGGCAAATGGCGGAGTTCCTGAAGCCCAGCTAGCAATTGCAAAGCGATTCGCAACCGGATCCGGAGTTGAGCAGGATTATGTAAGCGCGCACAAATGGGCCAACCTGTCGGCGATATCTGGAAGCGAGGAGGCGATCAAGATGCGCGAAACATTTGCAAAACTCATGACACCGGATCAAGTCGCCGATGCACAACGCCAGGCTCGTGAGTGGGTAGTCAAATCCGGGCAATCGGAATGAATTCCGTCTGGAGACATCTATCCAGTTTGGCGATGACGGTCGCCGTCTTGACCATAATGGCATGTTCGGCACAAGCAGATTCTGTTGAGCAGGCAAAATCGGCGATTGCAGCGGGCAACATCGGCCGAGCCATGGAGCTTCTCCGCCCGCTCGCCGATGGGGGATCCCCCGTAGCGCAATACGAGCTCGGCCTAATTCATCACACTGGTGTCGGCGTTCCCCAGGATTATCGCAAAGCTGCGCACTGGTATGGCAAGGCGACCGAAAAAGCGCACGCGGATGCACAAAATGCTTTGGCCCGGCTCTATGTTTCCGGACTTGGAGTCGACTCGAATCCTGATGAGGCACTGCGGCTCCTGCGGCTGGCAGCAAACCAGGGTGGCGCGGTTCATCAGTTTGATTTGGCCAGTTTCTACGAAGCCGGGCTTGGTGGAGGTGCCGACCCGGCTCTGGCAGCACAGTGGTACGGCAAAGCTCACGAACAAGGATTGGCAGACGCTACAGCTAGCCTGGGTTTGCTCTATTTTGAGGGAAAGGGTGTTGAAAAGGATCTGACTCGGGCACTCGCATTGTTCCTGGAAGCGGCGGAGAAAGGGCACGCTCGGGCTCAGAACAATCTCGGATTGATGTATGTAAAGGGAGAAGGAACCGCTCAAGATTACGAAGCGGCAGTAAAATGGTTCGCCGCTGCCGCCGAGCAAGGAATGGCCAAGGCAATAACAAATCTTGGTGTAATGTATGACAACGGATTTGGCGTTCCGCAGGATGACGCAAAGGCGATTGAACTCTACCGTCTGGGTGGCCGGTCCGGAAGCACAGATGCAAACACAGCGGTGAGCGCGGCCCAATTTGTCTACGACAGCCGCATCGCGCCAATCGATCCGGAAAATGCCTTGCCAAGTAATTTTACCACCGAGGCTGGACATGGCGATCCGATTGCAATGTTCCAACTTGGATATGTGTACGCTACCGGTGGGAAAGCCCGGCCTGATTACATAAAGGCTGCCAAATGGTTTCAACGTTCGGCCGACAAGGGCCTACCTGCTGCGATGGCCAATCTCGGCTTGCTTTATGTCAGGGGGCTGGGAGTACCGCAGGATTATGTCTACGGCCATATGTGGATCAGCCTGGCTGCCGCATCAGGTTTGCTCGAAGCCGTCCCGATTAGAAATGAAGTGGCTGCCAGTCTGAACGCCAATCAATTAAACGAGGCTCAGTCGCTCGCGATTGAAAGGTGGCCAGCGCGCGGCAACTGATGTAATCCGCCGCGTGTTGCAAACAAATTGGCGCTGCGGAACATGAGCCTTATTTCCTTTGCCAGGCATGTACTGTGGTTCTGGCGAATTCCCGATTCGGTGATTGATCGCATCAATCCGTGGTGTCAGCCATTCGTGATCGGCGCTTCGGTAATTACCGGTACGGTAGTGACGTTCTGGATCGGCGGCACCATGATCCTCTGTCTGGCACGAACCTTGTCGGGAGCGATGGCACTAACGCGGCGACGGCCGATCTGGGTGCTGTCAGCCATTTACGCATTATGGTTTGCGACCCACTTGCTGTTCGGGCTGGCGCACTCAACGTCTGCCGAGACGTGGTCTGAGATTGTTGAGACCATTGGCTTTCTGGGAATCCCGTTTTTATATGCGGGATTGGCGTTGACGCATCCGCGAATTTTGGCGCCGCCGACAGAATTGGCCGCCTCGATGGGCGCGATCGTCGCATTCATGGTCGCCGGGTATCAAATGTTAAATGGCTGGCCGCGCGCAGAGGGATTTATCGGCAACCCAGGACCGTTTGCGCTTTTGACATTGCTCCTCTACGGATATTGTCTCGTCGCATTCGTCCGTAATTCCGGCACCTTCAAGTTCATTGCGTTCACAGGCATTATCGCTGCATTTGGCTGCGTCGTCATGTCAGGCATGCGCGGGCTTTGGCCGGGCCTCGTTATCCTTCCAGTCGCTGTCGGCCTTATCTATGGCTCAACCATCAGACAGCGGATGAGCCGGAATTCGATCGGCCTGGCAATCGTTGCAATTGCGGCGTTGTCTCTTGCAGCATACCCGATCGTCAGCGAGAGAACTGGAATACTGCTGACCGAAGTTTCGACGTTGAATGACCGTCTCGACCTGAGCAGATCACTCGATCAGCATCTCGCGCTCTGGAACGCCGGTTACCGCCTCATCTCCGAAGCCCCACTTGCGGGGCACGGCCTGGATGTGGAAATGCTGATGCGGGAAGAAACCATGCGTCTTTATGGCGAAGCGTTCTCGCTGTCCCATTTTCATAACGCCTTTCTCGATATTGGTGTACGCGCCGGCATGGCCGGAGTTGTTTTGCTTGTCGCCTTGATCATTGCGCCACTCATCATGACAGCGCGGCATCGCTCATCGGAATTCGGCAGGTTCGGTTTCGCCATGATGTCGGTTTTGATGATTTCCTACGTGCTTTCGGGAGCAACCGGTCTCATGCTTGGGCACGATGTCCAAGGCATCGTGTTCGTTTTCAGCGTCACCTATTGGTGTGTTTTCGCCTTTGAAGACGACGTAGACAATGTCTGAACTCTGGATGATCGCGATTGTCGCTGCCGGCCTCAGTGCGGCACTGCTCTTTATTGTAGGCAAGTACGGTCCGGCGACGGTTCTTGTTGCCCCTGTCGGTCCACGGTCAAACCATGCCACTCCCACACCACAGACCGGCGGTCTGGCCGTAGTTCCAGCAATGTTGATTGCGATCCTCGCAGGCTGGGTGCTGGGTGTGGTTGGCTCATCGGCAGCGGCCGCCATTTCCGTTTCGATTGTCATGTTATTTGCAGCGGGGATTGTTGACGATGCCCGGGATATCGGCGCGGTCGCAAAGCTGGTGATCCAGATCGTTGCGGCTTCGATCTCCGTATACGGATTCTCAGATACGCTTTCCATTTTTCCATCAGAATTGTTCTTCCCGATTGCCGGGCTGATGACCATCATATTGCTTGTATGGGCAATCAATCTCACCAACTTCATGGATGGTCTCGATCTCATGGTAGTAGCCGGTATTGGCCTTCCGGCACTGGTGGTCGGGCTGGGTGGATTGGCTGGATACCTGGAGTTATCCGCGTCCGTCGTTATTTCGCTGGCGCTCGGATGCGCGTTGCTGCCATTCGGCTTGGCCAACCGGCCGGTTGCAAGGATGTTCCTCGGCGATAACGGCAGCCTGCCGGTGGGTCTTGTTGCGGGAGTTATCTTTCTCGGCCTGAGCGTGCAATATTCGATATTTGTCGGTTGTCTTCCGTTTTCCTATTTCATCATCGACACAGCAGCCACGCTGGCAGCGCGACTTGCCAGACGCGAAAATATTCTTGCCGCACATTCGCAACATGCCTATCAGACGGCCCGCAGAGCCGGTCTACAGGCCATCACCGTTTCCGGATTGGTCGCGCTGGTTTCACTTCTGGGTGCGGTTCTGGCGATCGCCTCCGCAACCGGATATGTGACTCCGCTTGCGGGATTCATCATCACCTTCGGAGCGGCTTGTGCGCTTTACTTGATCTTGAAAACTGTCAGCCGGACATAGAGCTCCATTCTCATTTTCGGCGAACAGGAAACTCGGCAAGGTAGCTCTTGATCGCCCGCAGATGGTCCGCCTCAACTGACCTGCCAAGCCAATTCTGCACCATCTCAACGGTCGTCTCCGGCGCTGCAAGCAGATCATCGAACGAGATTTCGAGGCCCTGGTTACCGGACATCCCGGCCCAGTCCCGATCAATCCGTTCCGACATCTGCTGATTAAGCTTTTCGACAAGTTGCCGTACATCGATCGTATCATACCGCTGCAGTGCCAAATCGGCCCACAAATGCTCAAACAACCGCTGCATCGAGGCCCTGACATCATCGGGATCACGTCGAACCAGGATGAACCGTGCCGGCGGGTAGCGGTTCAGCAATATGGGTATTCGAGCCGCATGAGCCGGATTTTTCACCAATGGTCGTTTGGATGGATGCAAAAGCGAAAGCTTGCGCCAGAATGAATCCAGGGAATCTACCCATTGATCAATTTCATATTGCCGCAAACCGTCGAAGAAAACTTCGCGTGAGATTGTCTCGTCGGCAGCAGCGGGGAAATAAAATGCGTTGAAGAAGGAAGGGGCACCGATTGCCGCCATCGCCATTTCGTCTTCCTGGGGAAAGGGCCGCCGAAGCGGAACAGGAGCGGTATCCATCGGGCGCAAAGCGGGAAACATCAGGGGAATCAATCGCCGCGAAATCTTTTCCAAGGAGCTTGGAAAAAAGTCATGCGGGCTAACGACCTCAAGCAAAGTCGGAAAGAAATATCCGCTGTCAAGGCTCAGCAAATTCGCAAGCAGCGTTGTCCCGCTTCGCCAATGACCAACGATAAACACCGGGTCCGGCATTTGAGGGCTCACTTTTGCAAGCCGGCCAGCGCGCCTGATCTCCAATTCGCAGGAGGCGTAGCGAAGTCCGTGACTGGCAAACATTATCGCTGCGGACGGATAGGCCGAGGCACGTATTCCCTGATACCTGTGAAACATGTCCAACAATGTTCTGAACCGCGAGCCTGCCAAAGGATGCAGTAACCGCATGGTCTCAAAGCACTCGTTCGTAGACGCGGTGCTTGCGGGTGACTTTCGCGCCGGTGCGTTCGAGCATGTTGCGAATTTCGCTGCGGTGATCGAGGACCCAACCCATGTCGATTTCCTCGATTTTGTAACGCGGCGCCCTTTTCAGGAATTCACGCAGGATTATGGCAGGCAGCAACGGCCCGTGCGTCTGCTGCGATTCTGCTGGCCTGACACCAAAAAGAAGAATTCGAGCCGACCGGTATGGCTTTCGAAACAGCCGAACAGCCAGCTTTATCCAGTTGAACGGCAGTAGCTTGCCATCGAGATCGTGGATGATTTCGAACAGATTGGGAAGCAGAAGCGCGGCGGCGACCGGTCTTCCATTGCGTTCGACAATCACACCACAATCCGGTTCGAGCAGATCGCGCGTAGCGCTTTCAAGTGCAATCGCTTCCGCTTCGGATACCGGCAGGAAGCCCCAGTTCTCCTTCCAGGCATCGTTGTAGACGTTGCGGATGATTTCCATGTCCGCGCGAAAATTCTTTCGGTTCAGCGCACGGACGCGGACCCCGGGCATCTCGTTTTCCAAGGGCCGTTCCATCAGCCAATCGACGAAGGGGGCGCGGTGCGACAGTTCGTAGGTATAGCTGACCACATCCATCGCTTTTGCGAATCCGGCTGTCTCAACATGGCGGCCCAAATATTCCGGATGCCACGGCAGCAATATCATTCCGCCTCGCCCCTGACCGCTAATCAGCAAGCCGGTTTCACCATTAATCGATAAAGTGAACGGGCCTCTGATCACGCGACAGCCGTGGTCTTGCAGCCAACCAGAGGCCGTTTCGAGAAGGCTTGCGACGACCTTCTCGTCATCGACAGCGTCCAGACAGCCAAAATATCCGACCGAAAGGCCATTTGTTTCATCTGCCGGATTGGAGTTTGAAACTTGGGCGGAAACCCGCCCGACAGGTCGACCACCTTTCGATGCGATCCAGTAGGCAGCCTGACCCGACTTCAAAAACGGCGCAGCAGGGGGCGCGATCAATTTTTGCCTTTCGTGGTCAAGAGGCGGCACAAAACCCTGCATATTCCGGTAAAGAAGTCTCGGCAGCCGGATGAACAATTGCATTGCCGACTTTGAAGCGACCAGTTCTATATCGCAGTCGCGATGGTGACCAACGGCGTTGTCTGCAGTTTGAAGCATGTCATTCCGCGGCGGGGCGCAAGATATGCGCCATTGCATCGAGAACCGCATCAAAATCGCTCGCGCAATGCTTCTCAGAGATGAAAAAACGCAAACGCGGCTTGCTTTTGGGTACGCCCACATGAACGACCGGTGGAACGTAAATTCCGTGCGCAAGCAGCGCGTCTCCCAAAATAAAAGCGGTTTGGTAGTCAGGCTGATAAGCCGGGATAACTGCGTATCCGGAGGCGTTTCCGGTATCGATGCCCGAGCGCCTGCAAGCATTTAAAAAATAGCAGGAATTTTGACGTAGCCGCTCAACACGCTCCGGCTCTTCGCGCAGTATTTCAAGCGCAGCATGGGCTGATGCCGTAGAGGCCGGCGGCGGACCGACTGAATAGACAAATCCGCCAAGTGAATAGCGCAGATACCAAATTACCTCCACATCAGCAGCGATAAATCCTCCGGCCGAGACAAAGGTTTTCGAAAGCGTGCCGATAAGGAGATCAATGTCTTTCGGATTGGTGCCAAAATGCTCGCTGATTCCGCGGCCGGTCTTACCCAAAACACCGATAGAGTGGGCTTCATCAACCATCAGCCAGCAATCGTGGCGCTGTTTCAAATCCAGAATTTCCGGCAGGTCAGGAATATCACCGTCCATGCTGTACAAGCCTTCGACAATGATCAGACACTTTCGATGGTTTTGCCGATGCTCCACAAGAATGGAGTTCATCTGCGCCAGATCGTTGTGGGAGACAGCAATTGCCGTTGCGCCACTGGCCGCTATCCCCATAAGCAGGCTGTTGTGGCACAGTTCGTCATAGACGATCAGATCGCGTTTTCCGATCAGGTGGGGAATCAAAGAATAATTCGTTAGATAGCCGCTAATCAACGACAATGCGGCATCCGCACCAACAAATTCAGCCAGGTCTTTCTCAAACCGTTCCTGCGCCAGGCGCTCGCCACCGACCAATCTTGATGCGCCAACGCCCGGACCCTGCAAGTCAATAGCCTCTTTGGCGGCAGCGATCACCTTTGGATGTGAAGCCAATCCGGCATAGTCGTAATGTGAAAAACTTCGCCAATTGCCGCCAGCACTCTCGATTTCGCGCTGCAAGCAGTCCACTTTGGCAAACCAAGGTCCCCCGTCTTTGGCCAATGCGCTGCCCTCGAAACGGCCACGGTGCAGCACGTATTCGCGCAATCCGACTGACTTGTCCTCGCCTGCCACCTGGATTTGGTTGCCTCCCCACATACCCGCAGCCGCGCGGGTGATCTCCATATTGCCGATCAAAGCATCTGAAGACCGCCTCGCCAAGCGTAATTATCAATCAGACGCAACGGACCTTCAAGGTGACATCACACAGTCGGCAAATTGGAAGATACGACTGAGAAACGTGTGCCGAATCTGCAACAGAACCGCCGATTCAGATAGAGCAAAGCAAGGCCAATCTTGAGCGTAACATGGCATCGGCGATACCATGCGCCAAACTATCTGCAGGGTATGGGCGACTTCATGAAAAAACTAATCATCTCTTTAACCGCAGCAACCGCATTGATGTCGACAGCACCGGCAATCGCTGAAGGTCACACCGCCTACGATTGGTCCGGATGGTATGCTGGCATTTTCGCATCTCACGGCTGGGGCAGCATGGACATGGATCCGATCCATTTCACCAACCTTGCTACCCCGATTGACAATGACGGATTCATTGCCGGCATATTAGGTGGTTATCGCATGCAGCAGCCGAACAACGTCGTTTACGGCGTTCAGGTTGCTGTGCCTCTCCTGTCCGAAAAAGGGGGTGCAACCCATTTGGCGGGCGCCTTGGGCGTGCAGACCGTTGAGACCAATTTCGGTGTCATCGTGACAGGACAAGTTGGACGAGCGTATGGTCGCTGGCTTCCGCTTGTTACAGCTGGCGCTGGTATGGTCAGCGTTACCAGCACCACTGCAACGTCAAATATTACCAAGGTTCATCCCCTCATCACGGTTGGTGTGGGCGCCAATTTCGCGGTGACTGAAAATGTCGCTGTCGGAGCCCGGTACAATTTCGTCAAGGTCATGCGCGAAACTCATCAGAACGCATTCAATGCCTGCTGCAATCCGGAATTTGGAATGGACATCCATACATTGGGAGCGGTGTTGGAATTCAAGCTTCCAGTAGGAAACTGACTGGAATCAGTCAAAGCGCATTTCTGCTTTCTTCGCGATCCGCCGCGGACAATCCGCGGCGGTTTTTTATTGTCGCGCAAAACTTTTCGCCAGCACTCTCATCTTTGGAATAGCGTTTCCCAATTCAACTGAGATGCGCTGTTTTGGGCGTTTAAATTCGGGAGGATGAGATGTTAAACCCCGGCGCGAGTGAGCTGCGATGTTCCAATTTCCGTTGAATATCAGCGCGCTCGGGAACACATCCAACGGAGCTTATGATTTTGCTCTCACGAGAATCACATTTGCGTCGCCTGGAAGCGGAGTCGATCCATATCTTCCGGGAGGTGGCTGCAACTTTTTCCAATCCGGTCATGCTGTATTCCATCGGAAAGGACTCGTCCGTGATGCTGCGGCTGGCGATGAAAGCATTTTATCCAGCAAAGCCGCCCTTCCCCTTTCTTCACGTGGATACAACGTGGAAATTTCGGGAAATGATTGAATTTCGCGATCGCATGGCGTCTGAGCTGGGTTTCGGTCTGCTGGTGCACATCAATGAAGACGGAGTGCGTGACGGGATCAATCCGTTTGATCACGGGTCAAACACGCATACGCACATCATGAAAACCCTCGCGCTTAGACAAGCACTGGACGAGCACGGCTTTGATGCTGCCTTTGGCGGCGCGAGGCGTGACGAGGAGAAATCCCGCGCCAAGGAAAGGATATTTTCCTTTCGAAATGCCAATCATGGCTGGGATCCGAAAAATCAACGGCCGGAGATGTGGAAAATATACAATACTCGGGTCGCAAAAGGTGAGTCGATTCGCGTGTTTCCACTATCCAACTGGACCGAGCTCGATGTCTGGCAATACATCATGCTCGAAGATATTCCGATTGTGCCGCTATATTTCGCCAAGAAGCGAACGGTCGTGGAGCGAGACGGGATGTTGGTGCTCAAGGACGATGAACGCATGACGCTTCTTGCGAATGAAGAAATGGAAGAGCGGCGCGTCCGTTTCAGAACGCTGGGCTGCTATCCTCTGACAGGCGCGATTGAATCGGATGCCGACACACTGGACGGGATTGTCAGCGAGATGCTAACGGCCAAAACGTCCGAACGACAGGGACGGGCGATTGATCGCGACGAGGCTGGCTCGATGGAAAAGAAGAAGCGTGAGGGGTATTTTTAATGGCTGCCCATCACGACCGCAAACAGTCTGGTGAAACGGTACGGGACTTCCTCAAGAGCCAGGAGGAGAAGTCGACGCTCCGTTTTCTGACTTGCGGTTCGGTTGACGACGGCAAATCGACCCTCATCGGCAGGTTGCTCTACGATACCAAATTGATTTTCGAAGATCAGCTCGCTTCGCTTGAGGCCGATTCCAGAAAGCACGGAACAACCGGCAAGGAGGTGGATCTTGCCCTTTTGGTGGACGGACTTGAAGCCGAACGGGAACAAGGCATCACCATTGATGTTGCCTATCGGTTCTTCGCAACACCTTCGCGGCGGTTCATCGTTGCAGATACGCCAGGCCACGAACAGTACACGCGTAACATGGCCACGGGCGCTTCGACTGCCGACTTGGCAATTGTGCTGGTCGATGCCTGTCAGGGGATCCTGACCCAAACCCGCCGGCATTCATTCATCGCGTCATCCCTCGGAATCAGGCACATCATACTTGCCGTCAACAAGATGGACCTTGTGGATTTTGATCAGGCGGTTTTCGAAGAAATTGAAGCCGGTTACCGCGAGTTTGCCGAAGAACTGGAGTTTGCATCTGTATCCGCCATTCCCATTTCGGCCCGGCACGGCGACAATGTAACCACACCTTCCGTCAATATGGATTGGTATCACGGTCCGTCATTGCTTTCGAAGCTTGAGACCGTGGAGGTCTCCGCTGACGAGGCAGGACAGCCACTGCGCTTTCCCGTTCAGATCGTCAGCCGCCCGAATTCGGACTTTCGAGGATTTTCAGGAACAATCGCTTCGGGGCACGCGGCAGTCGGCGACAACGTCATCGTCGCAAAGTCGGGAAAGCCGGCCAAGATTGCCAAGATCATTGCACACGGCGAGGAAACTGAGAGCGCTGCCAAAGGCGACGCGGTAACGCTGGTCCTTGACAGCGACATCGAGGTTTCGCGTGGCAATATGCTGGTTTCGCCGGACAACAGACCCGATGTCGCAGACCAGTTCATGGCAAATGTGGTCTGGTTCGATGAACAGGCGTTGCTGCCCGGCCGCTCCTACATCCTGCGAACTGAGTGTGACCAGTCGAATGCGACAGTCACCGAACTCAAATACCGCGTCGACATCAACTCGTTCTCCCACGAGGCCGCTAAATCGCTGGAGATGAACGAAATCGGCGTTTGCAATATCTCGACCCAAAGTCCGATCGTGTTCGACGGTTACGCTGAAAACCGCAATACCGGCGCCTTCATCCTGATTGACAGGATCACCAACGCGACCGCCGGCGCCGGAATGATTGTCCACCCGCTGAGGCGGGCATCGAACGTTCATTGGCAGGCCCTTGATGTCAACAAACACGCCAGATCTGAACTGAAGCAGCAAAAACCGGTCGTGCTGTGGTTCACCGGGCTTTCGGGGTCAGGCAAATCGACAATCGCAAATCTGCTGGAAAAGAAGCTTCATGTCGCGAACCGCCACACAACCATTCTCGACGGCGACAATGTTCGCCACGGGCTGAATCGCGACCTCGGTTTCACCGATGAAGACCGCGTCGAAAATATCCGGCGGGTGGGCGAAGTCGCCAAGCTGATGGTGGATGCGGGTCTTATCGCAATTGTATCATTCATCTCGCCATTCCGCGCGGAACGCCGGATGGTGCGCGAAATGTTGGGTGAAGGGGAGTTTGTCGAGGTATTCATCGACACTCCCTTCGAAGAATGCGTCAAGCGTGACCCGAAGGGCTTGTACGCCCGCGCCATAAAGGGCGAGATCAAGAACTTCACCGGGGTTGATTCGCCCTACGAAATTCCTGAACGAGCCGACTTGCACCTCAAAACACTGAACCGTTCCCCCGAAGAACTGGCTGACGAATTGGAAGCCTGGCTGAAAGAACGCGGCTATTGCTAGAGAACGCCTCCCAATGACTGCTGCAAAAATGCCTGGTGACGACATGGTGATGGCGCTGTTTGAGCGCCTCGCTCAGGCTGCTGCGGGCGAAATATTGACGGTTAAGAAGGCCGGAATTGATGTCCAAAGAAAAGATGACAACACGCCGGTGACAGAAGCCGATATGAGGGCGGAAGCCGTCATCCTTGCGGGCCTCGAAAATGAGTTACCCGAAATTCCGCATGTGGGCGAAGAAGAGGTTTCGAACGGCACGGTCCCCGGTGACCTCGGCGATTGTTTTGTGCTTGTCGACCCTTTGGACGGAACACGCGAGTTTGTCGCCGGCCGAAGCGAATTCACCGTCAACATCGCCCTTATTCGGGGCGGAGTTCCTGTGGTGGGCGTGGTGATGGTTCCTGCAACGGGCGTGGTTTATTCGGCTAGCCCCAGTGTGGCTGAGCGGTTTGAAATACATGCGGACGGGAGCAAGGGTCAGCGCGAGCGTATCTTTGCGACGAAACAAGCGCAAACTGTGCGAATTGTCGCCAGCCGCTCGCATCGCACCGCAGAAACGGACCAGTTCATTTCGCAGTATGAATGCGCCGAGATCATTTCTACCGGCTCATCGCTGAAGTTCTGCCTGCTTGCCGAAGGCAAGGCTGACCTTTATCCCCGGTTTGGCCGGACGATGGAGTGGGACACGGCAGCCGGCGATGCCATTTTGAGAGCAGCGGGTGGGACGACCTGCCTCGTAGACGGCAGCGCCCTCCTCTATGGCAAACGCAATCAACCGAACGACTGCGACTTCGCCAACCCCTGGTTTATAAGCCGCGGGGCGTAAGCATCACTCGGCGTCGGGCTGATTTGCGGGTGCGGCATCGACAAAGGCCGGAATTTCCATACAGGCGTCATAAATCCGGTTAATCGTCGGATAGGGCTCCATGTCGACACCGAAGCGGCCATTGTTGGCCACCTGTGCAACAAGGCACAAGTCGGCCAGTCCCGGCTCATTGCCGTGGCAAAAACTTCCGGTCGCGTCGCTCCCGGCGAGCAAATTCTCCATGGGAGCAAAAGTCTCGGCGACCCAATGACGAAACCATTGTGCTACCGCTTCGTCGTCGGCGCCAAAGCGAGTTCGCAAGGCATTCAAAACCCGGAGATTGTTGACCGGATGGATGTCGCAACCGACCATCTGAGCCAGCATGCGAACGCGGGCTCGTCCGTGCGGGTCTGACGGCAGAAGCGGTGGCTCCGGCACCAGTTCGTCGATAAATTCAAGGATCGCAAGCGACTGGCTCAGCACGGTTCCGTCTTCCCAGACGATGGATGGAACCAGACCTTGTGGATTGACCGACAGGAACGCCTCCTCCTTGTGCCCGCCATGGCGCAAATGATGAGCGACGTACTCGTACTCGATCCCCTTCAACGCCAGCGCAATGCGAACCCGGTAAGAAGTTGATGAGCGAAAATAATTGTGAAGGGTGATAGGCAT
>JBFOMG010000072.1:0-33940 GCA_040830725.1 Rhizobiaceae bacterium | reverse complement strand
TGTTGGCCACGCTCTGAGTTTGCGGCGGGGGCAAACTGTTCAATCGGGCCGGTTCGTTGATCGAACCGGCCCGTTTGGTTTGGGGGGGTGAGAAGCCCCAGGATCGCCCGCGGATGGCGACGGAAGCGCCCCTTCGCCCCCCTTGAGGGGGAGAAAGTCTTTTCTTGGGCTTACGAGGGCATTCCCGAGTAAGTGCTTAGAAAAGACCAGAGAGGGGCTCGGGATATTGGCCAGGGGTTCGGTCGCGCTGGTTTCGCGGAGAAAATAACCCCCTCTCTTGCAAAATCTAACACTTAGCTACCGCTAAGGTGTTGATTTTGCTTTCTCTCCCGCAAGGGGAGAGATAGATTCCGCGCCAAACTTATCCACGCTTTCAAAACCTCCCCCACACTCTCCAGCAAAACCGGGAAGCGGGTATGGACGACTGGAAGACTGCCATCAACAGAAACCGCAGGGCGTTAGGTGACGTGGTCGCCGAACTGCTGGCGCTGGCGCAGCAGTTGCACCGTCATCCTCGCCCCTGTGGCGAGGATCCACTGGCCGGCGCTGCGTCCTCGAACGTGGCGGAAGGGTGCGGTGACGATCCGGGCGAAATCTCCCAAAACATGCGGCGGCTGAGTTCGGTAGATCCCCGCCACAGGGGCGGGGATGACGCTGTTTCCACAGCCACAGAGCCATCGTCTTTACGCCGTTCCATCCTTCGCATTCTGCGGCCGGCGGAATCGGCACTGAGGCGGTTGATTGTCGTCGTCGCGGCGATGCTGGGACAGAAAACTCGGGAAAAACAGCGAGGCGAACAAGAAGTAGAAATCGAACTCCCCGATTTCTCATCCTTCGCCACGTACGACACGTTGCCGGCCTTCCAGCTCATCGATCCGCGCAAACCGATTGACGGTATGATGCGGCCGATCCCGACAGGCATCCCGCGCATTGCGGTGCCCGGCGTGTTCGATCCGGTACCCTTGCCAAAACCAGATCACACCCTCGACGCCATCAAGCTCATGCGCCGCATCCGCAGGCTGAAAATCGCGCTTGCCACCCTGCCGAGGCAGGCCCGGCGCCTCAACCGGCTGATGGCAAAGCGCGCCAAGGCCGAGCCCGGCCCCGGAAAAGTCGGGCCGATCCGCCCCGGCCATCCGCCGGGCCACCGCCAGCGCCCGCGCGAGCCGGTCGACGACCTGCTGCGCGAGTGCCACTGGCTGGCGATGGAGTGCGTGCGGGCGCCGCCGTGAGTTTTTCCCAAGCGCAAACATTTCCAACCCGGATGAGAAATTCGCGGGAACGATGGCGCGCGCGCGGCGAAAAGAGCCCCCCTAACTCGCCAGCGCCTCGATCGGCGGGCAGGCGCAGACCAGGTTGCGGTCGCCGGCAACATTGTCGATGCGCGAGACCGGCGGCCAGTATTTGGACGCATCCGGTCCGGCGGGAAAAACCGCTTCCTTCCTCGAATAGGCATGCGGCCAGTCATCGGCGGCAAGCTCGTCGGCGGTGTGGGGCGCATTGACAAGCGGATTGTCGTCGCGGGGCAGCGAGCCATCGGCAATTCGTTTCGCTTCGCCGGCGATGGCGATCATCGCGTCACAAAACCGGTCGATCTCGCCGAGCGGTTCGGATTCGGTCGGCTCGACCATCATGGTTCCAGCCACCGGCCACGAGATCGTCGGGGCATGAAAACCGTAGTCGATCAGCCGCTTGGCGATATCCTCGACACTGACACCGGCACTTTCCTTCATCGCCCTTGTGTCGAGGATACATTCATGGGCAACCTGGCCGCTGCGGCCGCGATAGAGAACGGCGTAATGCGCTTCCAGCCGCTTGGCGATGTAGTTGGCATTGAGGATGGCAATTTCGGTTGCCGCCTTCAAACCGGCCGCCCCCATCATGCGGATATACATCCAGGTGATCGGCAGAATGGATGCGCTGCCCTCCGGCGCCGCCGAGACCGCATGATCGCTGCCATCGAAGACATGGCCGGGCAGGTAGGCGATGAGGTGTTCCCTCACGCCGATCGGACCGATGCCCGGTCCGCCGCCACCATGGGGAATGCAGAACGTCTTGTGCAGGTTCATGTGACAGACATCGGCGCCGAAATCGCCGGGCCGCGCCAAACCGACCAGCGCATTCAGATTGGCGCCGTCGAGATAGACCTGACCGCCGTTTTCATGAACCGCATCGCAGATCAGCCGCACGCCCTGTTCGAACACGCCATGCGTCGACGGGTAGGTCAGCATCAGCGCCGCCAGATTGTCGCGGTGCTCCTTGGCCTTGGCTTCCAGGTCGGCAATGTCGATGTCACCATTGCTGGTGCAGTTGACGACGACGACATCGAGCCCGGCCATGTGGGCGCTGGCCGGATTCGTCCCGTGAGCCGACGAGGGGATCAGGCAGATATTGCGGTGACCTTCGTTACGCGATTGGTGATAGCGCCGGATGGCCAGCAGGCCGGCATATTCGCCCTGACTGCCTGCATTGGGCTGGAATGATACCTTGTCGAAGCCGGTGATCTCGCACAGCCACTCGTCCAGGTCATCGATCATGCGGCGATAGCCCGAAGCGTGCGCTGCCGGGGCAAAGGGATGCAGATTGGCGACCGTTGGCCAACTGACCGGCATCAGTTCGGCAGCCGCATTCAGTTTCATCGTGCACGAACCAAGCGGGATCATTGCGCGGTCCAGTGCCAGATCCTTGTCGGCCAGGCTTCGCAAAAACCGCATCATTTCGGTCTCCGACCGGTTTTCGTGAAACACTGGCTGGGTCAGAAATGCCGCTTCATCCCGGTCTTCCGGCAGGGCGCGCGCAGCCTCTTGCGGTGCAGTGGCGCCAAACAGCGCACACAGGGCTGCAAGGTCGGCTTCGTCGGATATCTCGTCAAAGGCAACCGAAACCGTGTCGGCATCGATCACCCGGATCAGCCGGCCGTCGGCCTCGGCAGACTTGGCAATTTCTTCCGCCTTTCCGGGAACGGATGCCGTGACCGTGTCGAAGAACTTCTCGCCCTTGAGCGCCACGCCTGCGCCGGAGAGGGCGGCGGCAAACCTCGTCGCCAGTCCATGCACGTGATCAGCGATGGTACGCAAACCGTCCGGCCCGTGCCAGATTGCATAGGCGGCGGCCATGTTGGCCAGTAGCGCCTGCGCCGTGCAGATATTCGATGTCGCCTTGTCGCGGCGAATGTGCTGTTCGCGGGTTTGCAGCGCCAGCCGGTAACCGGCGCGGCCCTTCGTGTCGGTCGACTGCCCGACGATCCGGCCCGGCATCAGGCGGGTCAGCGCATTGGTAACCGCCATATAGGCCGCATGCGGACCGCCATATCCCAGCGGCACACCAAAGCGCTGCATGGAGCCGACGGCAATGTCGGCACCCCAGTCCCCGGGTGCTTGAGTGACGGTCAGCGCCAGCGGATCGGCAACGGCAATCACCAGCGCACCTGCCGCTTTGGCTGATTCGATCGTGTCACCAAAATCGCCATAGACGCCATGCGTGTCCGGCCATGGAATGATGACTGCGGCCGTGTTCTCGCCGATCTCGCCATCGCCGATTGTCATGCCGATCGGTTTGGCGCGGGTGCGGGCGACGTCAAGACATTGCGGGTGCAGTTCGCCGGCCAGCACAACATCGCTGCGCTTGCCGCGATGATGGCGGAAGGCAATGCCGTTTGCTTCCGCCACCGCCGTTGCTTCGTCGAGCAGCGAAGCCGACGCGACCGGCAGGCCGGTCAGTTCCGTCACCAGCGTTTGAAAGTGGAACAACAATTCCAGCCGCCCCTGGCTGATCTCAGACTGGTAAGGCGTGTAGGCGGTGTACCAGGCCGGATATTCAAACAGGTTTCGCTGGATCACCGGCGGAACATTGCACCCGTGATAACCTTGGCCGATGAAGCTCTTGGCAATCACGTTTTCGCTCATTATCGCTTCCAGTTCGCCAAGCGCTTCGGCTTCGCTGGCGGCCTCAGGCAGGTCAAGGTCGCGGTCAAAGCGAATGGATTTCGGCACCGTGGCGCTGATGAGTGTCTCGCGCGAGGGAATGCCGAGCGCGGCAAGCATTGCCCGTTCGTCATCGCGGCGCGGACCGATGTGTCGATTTACGAATGCGGAAGTGGCGTCCGGCATGTCTGTTACGATCCCTGTTGCTAGGCGATGTGTTCGTTGTAGGCGGCCTGATCCATCAGACCGGCCAATTGGCTCTCATCGGCAATGGACATTTTCCACAGCCAGGCACCGCCTTCAGCGTCGCTGTTGACCATCGCCGGATCGCCTTCCAGCGCACCGTTCACTTCCGAGACATCGCCATCGATCGGCGCGTAGACGTCGGAAGCGGCCTTGACCGATTCAATCACGGCGGCGCCTCCGCCCTTTGTCAGGTTTGCGCCCGCTTCCGGCAGCTCGACAAAAACGATATCGCCAAGCTGTTCCTGCGCGTGATTGGTAATCCCGACTGTCGCAACACCGCCGTCGACGGAAATCCACTCGTGGTCTTCGGTAAAATAGGTTGTCGCCATGATCATTATCCTCTGCGTGTTCTTGGCGGGGTAAAGGGAAGGGCTGAAACGGTAATCGGCAGTCTCTTGCCGCGAACTTCGGCCAGCAGTTGCGTTCCCGCCCTGGCGAGATCGGTTCGCACGTAGCCCATGGAGACCGGGTGGCCGACCGATGGTCCGAAACCGCCGGAAGTGACGCGGCCGGCGCTGTTTCCGTCTTCGTCAAACAATTCGGCGCCGGCGCGTACCGGTTGGCGGCCGTCGGGCTTCAAACCCACTCGTTTTTGCGCCGCACCGTCCGCGATCGCCTGTCTCAGTGCGTCGGCGCCGATAAAGGTACCTTCTTGCCGAACCGATTTCGGTATCGCCCACATCAGCGCCGCTTCCAGCGGGGACGTCGTCTCGTCGATATCGTTTCCGTGCAGGCACAGACCCGCTTCCAGGCGCAGCGAATCGCGCGCCGCCAGCCCGACCAGGCGGCACCGGTCGTCTTGCAAAAACTGCCGCGCCACCTCTTCGGCATCGGTGGCCGGGGCGCCAAATTCAAACCCGTCCTCGCCGGTATAGCCGGAGCGGCTGACAAACCAGCCCGGGCGCGGCTCCGTTGCCTGCATGAAATAAAGATCATCCAGGTCGAAACCCGCTTTGGCCATCAGCTCGGCGGCTGCCGGCCCCTGCAATGCAAGAAACACGAAATCGAGCGGCTCGACCAGGCAATCGAAATCCGCTGCGTTCTTTTCGATATGGCTTACGTCGCGGTCGGCGTTACCGGCATTGACCACCAGTATGTACCGGTTGGGACCAAGGCGGGTCACGATCAGGTCGTCAATAATGCCGGCCTTGTCATTGAGAAACAGCGTATATTTCGAACTGCCGTCCTGCAGCGCCTGCGGATCGACGGGGCAAAGCCGGGCAACCAGATCCGACACTTCAGGACCGGTGACCAGCACCAGCTTCATGTGCGAGATGTCGAACAGTCCGGCCTGCTCGCGCGTATGAAGGTGTTCCTTCATCACGCCGTCGGCATAGGAAAGCGGCATCGACCAGCCGGCAAACGCACCAAAGGTGGCGCCGGCATCTTCATGCAGTGGTTTCAGTGGTAATTGTTTCAGCCCGTCGTTTGCGCTCATGGTGCCTCCCGAGTTCGCACATATCACTGCCGCGCGTGCACGGCATGATCTGCGCCCCTCTGTCGGAAGCCTGAGAGACTCACACCGCCGGAACCCTGTCAGCGATGCTTACACCTTCGGCGCGGGGTTCCCCCCGACTTTCCAGAGCTGTTTTTCCCACCCGCGGTACGCTTTGCCTGAGAGATTTCGGGCGATTTCCCCTTCGGCGGCCTCTTTCGAAGCTCTCTCCCGCGAGCAGGCAGAACCGTTTCCGGTTCACAACGCGCAAACCGTTAACCGATCTTTGCCCGCTTGTCACCTGCTACGAAGGGCGCAGCGTTCAGGCTTTT
Organism: Rhizobiaceae bacterium; assembly: GCA_040830725.1. Taxonomy (GTDB): domain Bacteria; phylum Pseudomonadota; class Alphaproteobacteria; order Rhizobiales; family Rhizobiaceae; genus JAWKWH01. Next base: position 28,004 of record JBFOMG010000072.1, on the reverse strand, counting down.
GTTAGCAAACCGTAAACCATACCGATTTCCGAAAACTTCAGTCTGCATTGTTAATCTAGGGCATCGAAATGGCCGGAAGCGGAATTTCGGCCGGGACAAGGGATCTGAATCCATGGGTGAATTGATTTTGGCCGCGCCAGTGGCCGGGCTTACCGCCAAGAACAGCATTCAAAGCGAAGATGTTCGCATGCTGCGCGGCGAGGTATTTGGAGATGGGGTCGTCACCAAGGCTGAGGCCGAGGCGCTGTTTGCGCTTGATGCCAGCTGTCAGGACAAATGCGCCGAGTGGCCCGTCTTTTTTTGCGAGGCGATCGCCGACTTCATCGTCCACCAGGAAAAGCCGGCCGGCTACATTTCCGAGGAAAACGCTGCCTGGCTCGTCCGCAGCATCTCGCGCGACGGCATGGTCGACACGGTCACCGAGCTTGAACTGCTGATCAAGGCGCTGGAGGTGGCAAAATCGGCGCCTGAAAGCCTGTCCGCCTACGCATTGGAGCAGGTTGCCCATGCAGTGGTCGACGGCAAGGGACCGCTGCTCGATGGCAGGGAACTGCAGCAGGGCGTTGTCGGCCGCGCCGAAACCGATCTGATCCGCCGCATTCTTTATTCTGCAGCGGGCGAGGGCAACATCGCCATTTCGCGTTCGGAAGCAGAAGTGCTGTTCCGCATCAATGACAGCACGATTGAATCGGCCAATGATCCGGCGTGGACGGAACTGTTCGTCAAGGCGCTGGCCAATTCACTGATGTGCGCGTCCGGATACGCGCCGCCACCGCGTGATGTTGCGCTTCGCCAGGAAGCCTTCATGGACAACACCCAGGCCAATGTCGGCGGTTTCTTCGGCAAGATGTTTGCCGATGGCCTGCGCGGCGTTTTGAGCGCCTATCAGCAGGATCGCTCTGTTGAAGAAGCCTGGGCTGAACGCAATTCACGTCAGGTGGCTGCCGGCGCTTCCGCCGAAGCGATCGACGAAAGCGAGGCCAAGTGGCTCGCCGAGCGCATCGGCCGCGATGGCGTCCTGCACGAAAACGAGAAAGCCCTTTTGGACTTCATCAAGCGCGAATCGCCTTCGATTCATCCCGACCTGCAGCCATTGCTTGACCGGGTTGCTTAATAGACCTGATTACCTGGAGCGGCGCTACAGCCGCTCCAGTTCCGATTCCAGACGTTCGATGATCGCCGAAGTCTTGTCGCGCAGGATTTTCATCTGCTCCAGATGGCCGCGCACCAGGCTGACAACATCGGAGTGAATGTCGTCGTTCGGCGCATCGCCAATGCCGTGAATAAGCCACGTCAGGCTAACATTCAGGATACCGGCAATGGTCGCCAGCCGGTTTGCGCGCGGCTCCGAGCGGTCGCTTTCCCACGATTGCAGGGTCGCGGTCTTGATTCCGAGCCGTCTTGCCAGTTGTGCGGTGGTCATGCCGCAGGCTTCACGCGCCCGCGAAATGCGGCCGCCAAGTGTGTCGTCGTCTCTCATGGCATCATACATATCAGAAATAGCGCTGCTTGGGGCGCTGCGTAGCGAATGGTGGTTCATTTTTTCTCTCTTTAACGCGGTCCGGGAGGATCATTCGCTCGCACCGGCCAGTCGGGCCGGGGCAGGCGACGGTTGCATAACGTTTCGTTTTTGTTATCGGCTCATGCACGCAACCGGCTGGCGTGCCAGCGCAGGTGATCGTCCATGAACGTCGAGATGAAGTGGTAGGAATGGTCATAGCCATTCTGCATCCGCAAGGTCAAATCGATTCCGGCTTTTTTGCATGCCTCTTCAAGCAGCCATGGCCTCAAACCGTCATTGAGAAATCCATCCGCGTCACCCTGGTCGACAAAGAACGCCGGAAATGACGCGCCATCCTCGATCAGGTCGCAGGCATCATAAGCCCGCCAGGTCGATTTCTCTTCTCCGAGATATCGTGAGAATGCACCTGAGGACCAATCGGCAGTCGAGGGATGAACAATGGGCGCAAACGCCGAGCAACTCTTGAACCGGCCCGGATGTTTGAGTGCGATTGTCAGCGCGCCGTGCCCGCCCATCGAGTGACCGAATATGCCCTGCCGCGCCATGTCGGCCGCAAACTCCTGCTCAACCAGCGCCGGCAATTCATTGGTAATGTAAGAATACATCCGGTAGTTCTCTCGCCACGGCTCCTGCGTGGCATCGAGATAAAATCCGGCACCGGAACCGAACTGCCAATTGTCCTTATCATCGGGAACATCGTCGCCGCGCGGGCTGGTGTCGGGACAGACGATAATCAGGCCCAGCTCGGCGGCCAAGCGGCGATATTCTCCCTTGTCCATGACATTGGCGTGAGTGCAGGTCAGGCCGGAGAGATACCAGACGACAGGGCAGGGGCCGTCGGCAGCCTGCGGCGGGGTGAACACCGCAAACGTCATATCGCATGCACAGGCCTCGGACGTATGCGAATATACACCCTGAATGCCACCATGCGCCTTTGAGGTCGATACGGTTTTCATGAAATTCACCCAGTCTGATTGGCTCTATTTGCGCGACGGATAGCCTGTTCCAGCGCTTGAAGAAAGGCAGATCGGTCTTTTGGTGAAAATGCCGCATTGTAGCCCTTGATTTCGCCTGCCTCGCGCAAATCCTGCTTCAGGTTTCGCATCGCCACCGCCATGCCGATGGTCTTTTCATCGAAGATGCGGCCGGTGGGCCCAAGCACCTGGGCGCCCTTGTCGATACATCGCGCAGCAAGCGGCACGTCCGCCGTGACGACAATATCGCCCGGTTCTGCCCATTCTGCGATCCAGTCATCGGCGGCATCGAAGCCGGCGCCGACGATGACATTTTCCACCATCGGATCGCGCGACGGGCGCAGCCCGCCATTGGCGACAAAAATCACCTTGATTTGACGCCGCTCGGCAACCTTCAGAATCTCCGGCTTGACCGGACAGGCATCGGCATCGACGAGGATAGGCATGGTGCGATTGCGATTACCTTGGATACCAGTTTTCCGAAGCAATCTTGTTGGACCCGCCATAGGTCCAAATGCCTTTCCAACTGCCGTCCTTCTGCAGGAAGTAAAACGCCTGGCCGAACGAATTTCCCGACACGTAGCCGATCGAGATCGACGTATCATCGGGGTGGGCTGGACCAACCGTGTACCGGCCATCTTGCACCAGCGCACCGAGTCCGGTGCCGGTGTATCGCGTGCCAGCGATATCCCAAACCACGCGATAAGTCTCTCCGGTGCGGGTCACCCGCACCGTACCCCTATACTGTCCGCCTGAATCCGGGTTTGTGCCGACGACATTGTATCGGCCTGTCGGATCAGCCCAAACGATCGTCGCCGGCAAAGTCAGCAACAGTGCGACGACGCAAGTGTTCAAAAACCTGAACACCGGACTAGTAAACCACGACACTTCGAATGCTCTCGCCTGCATGCATCAGGTCAAAGGCCTTGTTGATGTCTTACAGCGGCATGGTGTGGGTGAGCATCGGATCGATCTGGATCTTGCCGTCCATGTACCAGTCGACGATCTTCGGCACATCGGTGCGGCCGCGCGCCCCGCCAAACGCCGTGCCGCGCCATGACCGGCCGGTGACCAGCTGGAATGGGCGGGTCGAGATTTCCTGACCGGCGCCGGCAACGCCGATGATGATCGACTGGCCCCAGCCCTTGTGGGCGCATTCCAGCGCATCGCGCATGACATCCACATTGCCGATGCACTCGAATGAGTAATCCGCACCGCCGCCGGTCAGTTCGACCAGATGATCGACAATGGAGCCGGACACGTCTTTCGGATTGACGAAATGGGTCATGCCGAACTTCTTGCCCCAGTCCTCGCGCGCCGGGTTCAGGTCGACGCCGACGATCATGTTGGCGCCGGCAAGCCTGCAGCCCTGAATGACATTGAGCCCGATGCCACCGAGCCCGAAGATCACACAGTTGGAACCTTCCTCCACCTTGGCCGTGTTGATCACCGCACCGATGCCGGTGGTCACGCCGCAGCCGATGTAGCAGATCTTGTCGAAGGGGGCGTCCTGGTTGACCTTGGCCAGCGCAATTTCCGGTAGCACCGTATGGTTGGAGAAGGTCGAGCAGCCCATATAGTGCAGCACTTTCTCGCCCTTGTAGGTAAACCGGCTGGTGCCGTCGGGCATGACGCCGGCGCCCTGGGTGGTGCGGATCGCCTGGCACAGATTGGTCTTCGGATTAAGGCAGTATTCGCATTCACGGCATTCCGGTGTGTAGAGCGGAATGACGTGATCACCGGGTTTCAGGCTTTTCACACCGGGTCCGACTTCCTGGACGATACCGGCGCCCTCATGGCCCAATATGGCGGGAAACGCGCCTTCCGGATCGGCACCCGACAGCGTGAACTCGTCGGTATGGCAAATGCCGGTCGCCTTGATCTCGACTAAAACCTCGCCCTCCTTCGGACCTTCCAGATCAACCTCGACAATCTCCAACGGCTTGCCGGCCTCGAATGCAACAGCTGCGCGTGTCTTCATGAGTCCCCTCCAATGTTCATCAACTCATCATCAGCTTTTCAGTTTTTCGTTGCCGTTTCAACCCGTTGTCGAGTTCTATGCAGGAGTGTCATCGCAACCAGGTTCGTTTGCCGGTCATCGCTGACAAAACATCTTGATTGACAGAAGAGTGAGAAGCACTCTCCGGTCCGGGAACGGAGAAGTTAATGACCGCGAGCAGCAAGGATATCGTCGCGCTTGATGACCGGCATGCCCGGGGCATGGCGATCATGACGGCCGCGATGCTGATGCTGCCGTTGATGGATGTGGCAGGCAAGTGGCTTGCCACCGTCGATCAATTGTCGCCGGGGCAGATCGCGCTGATCCGCTTCCTCGTCCAGTTTGCGGTACTCGTGCCGGTGATTGTTCTCCTTCGTGGTTTCTCGGGTCTCTATCCGCGGCACCTGTCGTCGAACCTGCTGCGCGGGGCATTGCTCGGACTGGCAAGCATGATCTTTTTTGTTGCCGTCAAATATATGCCGGTAGCCGATGCCATTGCGGTGTTCTTCGTTGAACCGTTGATATTGACCGCTTTGTCAGCGGTTGTGTTGAAGGAAACCGTTGGCTGGCGCAGGCGCATCGCCGTGGTGATCGGGTTTGTTGGTGCGCTCATCGTCATCCAGCCAAGCTATGCGCTCTTCGGAGCGGTTTCGCTGCTGCCGCTTTGCACCGCCTTGCTGTTCGCCTTCTATCTGGTGTTGAACAAACAGCTGGCGATCGATGACGAACCCGTGGTGATGCAGATGGTAGCCGGTGCGGGGGCGAGCATCACACTCGGCTTGATCGTCCTGGGCGGGAGTTTGGCCGGTATTGAAGACATGACGCCGACAATGCCACTCCATGCGATATCCTGGGCATTACTGATCTCTATAGGATTGATTTCTGCCGGTGGGCACATGATGGTCATACAGGCATTGCGATATGCCCCGGCATCGCTTCTGGCACCTTTCCAGTATTTCGAGATTGTTACCGCTGCCGGGCTCGGATTGCTGATCTTTGGCGATTTTCCGACCTTGTCGAAATGGATTGGTATCGCAATCATCATCGGGTCCGGGCTCTACACCTATTGGAGGGAGCGCGAATTGAAACACAGGGAGACAGTCGAAGTTGCTGATTAACATTATCGCCGGAACATTCATTGTTGCGTTGACCGTGGGTATCCATACTTTTGGACTGATAGGTGTGACCCATGCGATGAGCTGGCTGGTCGACAAGTTTCGCATGCAAGGCCGCCGCAGCCGCGTAGTTGCGATGATCACCGTGGTCTTCGGAATCTTCGTTGTGTTGATGGTCGAAGTGTTTCTGTGGGCGATTGGCTATCAAGTCGTCGGTGCGTTCTCCGATTTCGAAACGTCATTGTATTTTTCGGCCACAACATTCTCGACGCTTGGGATTGGCGATATCGTGCCACCGGCCGAGTGGCGCTTGGCGGCGGCGATAGAGGGCATCAACGGATTTTTGCTGATCGGCTGGTCGACTGCCTATCTGGTTGCTGCTTCAACCCGGATCGGTCCGTTCCGCTCAGGCGAGCATTTTTGACAGGTGTCCTGATTGTAATGGTAGGCTCCAAGGCATTTTTCGCCCAAGCGGAATCATAGGAGCGAAAAATGCCGCAATGATTCTAATCTGATAAAGGCGTTGTTGCGGCTCAAAGAAACCGCAAAACGCCCTAGACCATTGGTTTATTAGCCATTCGTCGGCTTGAGCGGTCCCGGCGATGACCCTAAAAGACGATGAAGGGGAACGCTCTGATGTTCAAGAAAATCCTGATCGCAAACAGGGGCGAAATAGCCTGTCGCGTCATCAAGTCGGCGCAGGCCATGGGGATCAAGACGGTTGCTGTTTATTCAGATGCCGATCGCGACGCTGTACATGTGGAGATGGCCGATGAGGCGGTGCGGATCGGACCGCCGGCAGCATCGGAAAGCTATCTCGTTGCCGAACGGATTATCGAGGTCTGCGAGCAGACCGGTGCGACCGGTGTCCATCCCGGCTACGGATTTCTCTCCGAGCGCGCCTCTTTTTGTGAAGCGTTGGAAGCGAAAGGCATTGCCTTCATCGGCCCGAAGCCCAAGGCGATAGAGGCCATGGGCGACAAGATCACGTCGAAGAAGATCGCCGCCGACGCCGGCGTCTCCACCGTTCCGGGATTCATGGGACTGATCGACGACGCGGACCATGCTGTGAAAATTGCCACCGAAATCGGCTATCCGGTCATGATCAAGGCCTCTGCCGGCGGTGGCGGCAAGGGCATGCGCATCGCCTGGACCGATGATGAGGCGCGCGAGGGTTTTGAGCGCTCCAAATCGGAAGCGGCATCGTCATTTGGTGATGATCGCATATTCATCGAGAAATTTGTCGAAGAGCCGCGCCACATCGAGATTCAGGTGCTGGCCGACAGTCACGGAAACTGCATCTATCTCGGTGAGCGGGAATGTTCGATCCAGCGGCGCAATCAGAAAGTTGTGGAAGAGGCCCCGTCTTCGTTTCTGGATGAGAAAACCCGCAAGGCGATGGGCGAACAGGCCTGTGCGCTCGCCAGTGCCGTTGACTACCAAAGCGCCGGAACGGTGGAATTCATCGTCGACAAGGACCGCAAGTTCTACTTTCTGGAAATGAACACCCGCCTGCAGGTCGAGCATCCGGTGACGGAACTCATCACCGGCGTCGATTTGGTCGAGCACATGATTCGCGTCGCCGCCGGTGAGGAACTTGCCCTGTCACAGAAGGATGTCAGCCTCAATGGATGGGCGGTGGAAAGCCGCCTTTACGCCGAGGACCCCTACCGTAATTTCCTGCCATCCATCGGGCGGTTAACCCGCTACCGCCCGCCTGAAGAAGGACGCCATGGCGACATCATCGTGCGCAATGATACGGGCGTCACCGAGGGTTCGGAAATTTCGATGTTCTATGATCCCATGATCGCCAAACTGTGCACGTGGGCGCCGTCAAGGCCACAGGCAATCGATGCGATGTCGGACGCGCTGGACACATTTGTCATCGATGGCATCGAGCACAATATTCCGTTCCTGTGCGCGTTGATGCAGCATCCGCGCTGGCGCGACGGGCGCATTTCAACGGCGTTCATCGCCGAGGAATATCCCGACGGGTTTGCCCCGATTGAGCCCGGCAAGGCCGATTTGAAGGTGCTTTCTGCCATTGCCCTTGCAGTGGAACTGCTGCGCAAGGATCGGCTCGATCGTCACAGCGGACGGCTGGCGCCGCATTCAGGAAATCTGCGTACTTCCTGGGTCGTGCGGATTGACAATAACTTTGCCGAAATCGAGATCGCCGAGGGGCAGGCCGCAATTCCGATCGAGCTGGAAATTTCTGTCAACGGCTCGGCGCCACTGTCCGTTTCCTCAAATTGGTTGCCCGGTCAGCCGGTCTGGCACGGGCACGTCGGAGCCAGGAAAGTATCGGCCCAGATCCGCCCGGTACTGAATGGGGTCAGCATTGCGTGGCGCGGAATGTCGGTAACTGCCCGTGTCATGACACCCGACATCGCAGCGCTCGACAAACTGATGCCGATCAAGGTCCCGCCCGATACCTCCAACATGCTTTTGTGCCCGATGCCCGGATTGGTGGTTTCGGTCGCTGTTGAAGAGGGGCAGGAGGTCAAGGCCGGTGAGGTTCTGGCCGTGGTTGAGGCGATGAAAATGGAAAACGTTCTGCGTGCCGAGCGGGATTTGAAAGTTGCCAAACTGAACGCTGAACCAGGTGACAGTCTTGCGGTCGACGCGGTGATTATGGAGTTCGAGTGAATTGGCGGTAATTGATCCGCCTGCTGTGTCAAACTGGGACGCTTCAATTCAATTTAACCTAATATCTTAAGTCCTTTTTTGCTCAACGCCGCTTATTATACCGCCTGCAAACGGGAGCGGCGGCTGAAACTTGTCCAGCGCGATGATCTTCATTCTGGTCGGATTCAATCTCGGCCTGATTTTTCTGCTGATGGCGGCGCCAATCGGTGTGAGAACGTTCACGCTGACGAGGACAGTAAAGGCCTCCAGGCAAAAGCTGTGGGATGCTTTGTGGCCTTTGGGTCCCGATGCCGGATGGTCCGGCGAAATCGTCAAGGCAACCGGCATTGGCGGAAGCGGTGGCCAAGCATGGCTGCAGCTCTCTCACGAAGGCCGTGATGGCAATCCGATCGAACGTCACGTCGTGTTCGACAATGTGATCGACAAAATTCGCTTCACCATGCGCGTCAACGAGGATTCCTCGCTCGACAAATCATTCTGGCAAAACTATCGGGCTGAAGTCGGTCTGGCCGATGACGGGTCCGGTGCGACGCGGGTTACGTTTAGCAGAACAGACAGATATCGCGGTTTCGCCTTCATGATCTTCCGCTATTTTGCCGCGCGGCGCGAACTGGCCAAACTCGACCATTGGGCCAGGACTGGCGAATACCGCAGAGGTGGAATCTTTGAGCATCCCGTCACGCAAGTCGGATTGGCCGTCCTGTCGACATTTCTGATCTGGCCTTTTTTCGGTCTCACCTTTGAGGGCTTCATCTTTTCAGCCGCTCTGACGTCGGTGGTGGCACTTCACGAACTGGGTCACATGGCCGCTTTCCGCCTGATGGGACACAAGAAGGTCCGGATGATTTTTGTCCCGCTGCTTGGTGGGATAGCGATCGGAGGCCGGCCCTATGACAGTCGTTTCGAAGTGGCTTTTTCCGCGCTGATGGGAGCCGGATTTTCGGCTTTCTTCGTTCCGCTTGCAATCGCCGGAAGTGCGGTTGCCTCGACTCAGAATATGCCAAATCTGTCAACGACACTGGTCATTTTCGGTGTGTTTCTCGGACTATTCAATTTGGCCAATCTGGTGCCGGTGTGGAAATTCGACGGTGGGCAGGTCCTGAGGCAAATCTGCCCGGGTCCGATCTGGCTGGCATTGTCATCATTCGGGCTGCTTGCCGCATTTCTGGGGCTCGGTTACACGCTGGGCCTGTCGCCGCAGCTCTTGTTCGGCGTCGGCACGGTTGTCGCCATCCTCAGCCTGTTGACGACTGGCAGTGCGGTAAAACCGCGATGGGAGCTGAAACCCATACTCAATCCGGAACGATATGCGCTTGCCGGCGGTTTGCTGGCAGTCTTCTCGGTCCATGCGATGAGTGTGTTCTGGGCAGCGTCAACGCTCGCCGCCGCCGCCACGTAAGCGATTCAGTCGCCCGCCGCCAGACCCTCGCGGCGCGGGTCAGCGCCACCTTCCAGTCCGTTTTCGGTGAACGCCACCACGTGCAGGCCGGAGTTGAGCGATCTTGCTGCCACTTTGAAACCAAACGCCTCCAGATCCGGCGCCAGGGCCTCCGCAACCGTGCCTTCTTCGACATCATAGCGGCCGAAGCGGTTGGTCAGATGCGGCAGAGAAACTGCTTCCTGCGGATTCATCTTCCAGTCAACAAGCGCAACAATGGTTTTAGCGACATAGGGAATAATGTTGGAGCCGCCGGGTGAACCAAGCGCGAAAACCGGCTTGCCGTCTTTCAGAATGATGGTTGGCGACATGGAGGACCGGGGCCTCTTGCCCGGCTCAACCCGGTTTGCCACCGCCTGACCATCTCTTTCGGCAACAAAAGAGAAATCGGTCAGCTGGTTGTTCAGCAAAAATCCCGATGCCATCTGGCGCGCCCCGAAAGCGTTTTCGATCGACGACGTCATTGAGGCGACATTGCCGTCATCATCGACGATGACAAAATGCGTCGTTGAAGGCATTTCGAATTCGGCGCCGTCCAGGCGCAGTTCGGCCTTGTCCCATGGCGGTTCGCCAGGTTTGACCTCTTCTTGCGGCAATGCGTCCTGCCGGATCAGCAGCGCAGAGCGGGACGCCAGATAATCCTTGTCGAGCAGACCCGATGGCATTTTGACGAAATCGCTGTCGGCCATGTAGCGGCCTCGATCGGCAAAAGCGAGCCGCGTGGCATCGCCGATAATCCGCCACGTGACCGGATCGTTTGGTCCGAGCTCGGCAAGGTCAAAGGGTTCGATCATCGCCAGAATTTGGCCAACGGTCAGCGCGCCGGAAGACGGCGGTCCCATGCCGCAGACCTCATAGTCGCGATAGGGAGCACACACAGCGTCCCGTTCCCTGGCCCGATACGCGGTCAAATCCTCAACGGTCAACTCTCCCGGATTGCCGGGATGTAATTGGATGGTATTGATGATCGAATCGGCGATCGCACCGGTATAAAAGGCATCAGGACCACTCTGCGCGAGCGAGCGCATCGCTTCGCCGTAATCGATGTTTTTCAGCACGTGCCCTTCTTGCAGAGGATTGCCTGCAGTGTCGAAAAAATAGGAGCGCGTGGAAGCCTGGCTGAACAGGCGTTCGCGGTCGTATGCGATCAGCCCTGCAAGACGCGGCGATACCTCAAAACCTTCTTCGGCAAGCTTTGCGGCGAAACCGAACAGGTTGTCCCAGGGCAGTTTGCCGTGTCGTTTGTGGATCAATTCCATCAGGCGCACGATCCCAGGCGTGCCGACGGAGCGCCCGCCGATGACCGCATCAAAAAATTTCAGCGGCTCGCGGTCGGGACCAAGAAACAGATCGTTGGTCGCCGTTGCCGGTGCCGTCTCCCGTCCGTCAATGGTTGTGATTTCGCCGGTTTTTGCATCGAACCAGACAAGGAAGCCACCGCCACCGATGCCTGATGATTGCGGTTCCACCAGTCCGAGCACCGTCTGAACCGCCACAAGCGCATCGGCCGCACTCCCACCCTTGCGCAGAATTTCAAGACCCGCACGGGTCGCGTGAGGATTGGCGCTCACAACCATCTGGCGTTTGGCGATGACCGGAGGTTTTACCGAAATGCCGGTATCGGCTTCCGGCGCAACTGTATCCGCCGCCTGCTGCGCCATCGTACCGAACGCAGTCACTGCCAGCACGGTTATCACCGTAAACAATTGCACTATGCGCATGCAGTCTCTCCCGCCTCGGATACCTCGCCAAACACCGTCTTGAAAGTCGATTTCAGCGCGATATCCAGATCTCCCATCGTAACCGGCAAGCCGAGATCGACCAAGCTTGTAACACCGTATCCTTCGATTCCGCACGGTACGATGCCACCAAAATGCGACAGGTCCGGTTCGACATTGATCGCGATCCCGTGGAAACTCACCCAGCGTCTCAGCCTGATGCCGATGGCGGCAATCTTGTCTTCGGCCGGCGAACCATCGGGCAGGGTGGGGCGCTCGGGCCGCACCACCCAAACGCCGACGCGGTCATCGCGCCGTTCTCCCTTGACGTTAAATGCGGCCAGCGACTGGATAATCCACTCTTCCAGCGCAGCGACGAGTGCGCGCACATCTTCGCGTCGCCTCTTCAGGTCGAGCATAACGTAGGCAACGCGCTGGCCGGGACCGTGATAGGTGTATTCCCCACCGCGCCCGGCATCGAAAACCGGAAACCGGTCGGGCTCGATGAGGTCCGATACCTTGGCGCTGGTTCCCGCGGTATAGAGTGGCGGGTGTTCAACCAGCCACACCTGTTCTAGCGCGGTTCCAGCCCTGATGGCCGCCGCACGCGCTTCCATCGCCGACAGTGCCTCTTCGTACCCGGTCAGGCCGGACGAAACGGTCCATTCCACCGGCAGCGATGCCACGGTGGGCCGAAATTGATGAGATAGCCGGTCGCGTGAGAGCATGGAGTTTCACTATCCAGACGATTCGGCGCAAATATGGACTTCGCGATTTGCAACGTCCAGCATCAATCCTGCTCGTTCGCGGCCGCTTCAAGAATTCAATTTCCATACATTCGAGTCCAAAGACGCCGTCCAATGGATGACTCTTCAAGCAGATCATTGCAGGGAACTCGCAATCAGGTTTCTGGATATTTTGGCGGGTCGTCAGGCAAGTCACATTGGTTGTGGAGGTCCGCCTGCAAGTCGACAAAAGGCAGCTTGTCTTCGAGGTACCAGTGTTGCTGAGGCGGGTATATCTCCTGTTTGTCTAACGCGCCGTGAGCAATGCAGATGTGCTCATATTCTGTGTTGCTGAAGGCAATCGGTGACCCGCACTTGTCGCAAAAACCGCGGGACACCGTTTCACTGGATTGGAACCAGGTCGGCTGGCAATTGATGAACTTCAATGAAGCTTGCGGAAAGAATGCCCACGTACCCGCGATATTGCCAACGCTTCTTCGGCAAATCCCACAGTGGCAATAGCAGACATGGAACGGTGGTTCTTGTGATTCAAAGCGGATCGCACCGCATAAGCATCCACCCGTAACCAAAAGTGTCTTCGGCATATCGCTTGTCCTTGCTCAATGTCTGGTGCAAAGCATGCCTCTCAGCAATAATCGGCAAAAAATCATCCATTTGCTCGCACCTTGGCGGTGCAAATGGCCAGTCTTGCTTGGCAGGATAACCGCGGCTTCGGCCCACAATGGGCAATGGCGCCTCTAATGAGCACCATTGCCTGCGGCAATTAATGGTCAGAGGCCCGCTTGTAGAATCCTGGAAGATCCAGTTGGCGACGGACAGCATCTGCGATCCGGGCAAACAATGTGACCGCAGCTTTGGTCTGTCTTTCCGCTTCAATGTACCGGCGTTCTTCGTCTTCGGCACGCAGGCGGGCGATCTTGTTTTCCAAGTAGCGTTGCCTGGAGATGGCGCTGCGAGTCGGAATTTCCCGGTCGATCGCGCTTCGGTCTCTCAGGGACGAGATGATGTCAAAATCGTTGTGATCAAACATGGTTCCAATCTCCGTTTTCGTCCGCGACGGTGCGGTGAAGGCAGATTAGCTGTTTCGTATTCGTAGAGAATATGCTATTTCAACAAAAGATTGTTTTGGAATTTAGAACAATTATCATCATGGACCGGTATCACGCCATCCAGACATTTCGCGAGGTTGCGCGGCAGGGTGGATTTGCTGCCGCTGGCCGTGCCCTGAACATTTCAACTCCGTCGGTTAGCAGGCTGGTTTCGGAATTGGAGGGCGATCTCGGGGTGCGTTTGTTCAATCGCTCGACCAGACAGGTGGGACTGACCGAGGAGGGGGAGCAGTTTCTAAGGCACGGCGTGGCGCTTTTCGACGAACTTGAATCCGTCACCGACGAGATCCGCCAACGCCAAAAGCAGCCTCGCGGTCATTTACGGATCAGTAGCGCGCTTGCCTTTGGCCAGGAATGCATCGCCCCGGCAGTGCCGGGCTTCATCAAGCGGAACCCAAAAGTGACCGTGGAACTGGAGATTTCCAACCGAACCGTCGACCTTGTGCAGGAACACGTCGATCTTTCCATCCGGATCGGCGGGTTGGACGGTCTCGAAACATCGTCGTTGAGGGCCAGAAAAATCTTCTCTCAAAGCCTGATTTTTGTCGCTTCTCCCGAATACATCGCCAACCACGGCGCACCGGACAATCTTGATCAGATTGCCGACCATCTCTTCGCAAAGCAGATCAGCGGCGGATGGGGAAAGATCCACCAGCTGGTTTCAGACGGCAAGAAGGTGCCATGCGACATTCCCGAATCCTTCGTGGTCAATTCACCGAGCGCGGCGCGCAATGTGGTCATGACCGGACAGGCAATGGGCTTGTTGGCGGACTATCTGGTGGCCGATGCCATATCGGTTGGCCGGCTGAAGCGGGTGATGCCGCAGTACAAAACGGTGGAGCAGCCGATCTACGCTGTGTTTGTTCACAAGAATTACATGCCGGCAAAAACCCGGGCGTTCATCGATTACCTAATCGAGACTTTCGCAAATCGACAGTTCCCGCAAAAAAATCGGCTTGAAGGCAGCTGATGGGATGATGGAATTTTCCGTTGTCCGGGTGCATTGTCGTTGTCCACGGAATGCGAATTCACCAACGGATGGAAAATCCTATGGTCCACGCTCAACTGAAGCCCGTTTCCCTGCCTGATTTCGGCATGCCGGACAAAATGCCGGAACTGGACGGTGCCATTTTCCTTGGCCGTTTCGACCGCTTGCTGCGGCGCGTGACCGAGGCCGGACACGACGCCCTTGTCCTTTATGCCGACCGCGAGCATGCCGCCAATTTGAGCTGGCTCACGGGTTTTGATCCGCGCTTTGAAGAGGCGCTTTTGATCGTCGTGCCCGGAAAAACACCGGTTCTGTTCACCGGACCGGAAAACCAGGGAACTGCCGGGGCTTCTCCACTGGGTCCGGATGTCAGGCTCTATCCGCCGATGGGACTACTTGGTCAGGACCGGTCGAAGACACCGCCGCTCGCCGAGATGCTCGCCGGCGCGGGGATCGCAAGCGGAATGCGGCTCGCGGTGGCCGGCTGGAAATATTTCGGCCCCTCAGAGGCTGAAGAGCCTGGAAGCTGGCTCGAAATTCCGTCCTATCTCGCAGACGCATTGCGCGGCCTTGTGGGACCAGCCGGCAGCGTCACCAATGCCGGTCCCATGCTCATGGATCCTGAAAGCGGGCTGCGATCGCAACTTGAACTTGAGGAGCTGGCACGAATGGAATTCGCCGCCTGCCACACATCCGAGGCATTAAAACGGGTCGTACGAGGAGCACGGCCGGGTATGCGCGAATTCGAGGCGGCCAGCCTGCTGCAGCCAATTGGCCTGCCGCTTTCCTGTCACCCCATGTTTTCAACCGGCAAGCGCGCCTGGTTCGGCCTGCTGAGCCCGACTTCGAAAGTGATCGAGAGGGGCGAGGCCGTCACGGCGGCCTACGGCGTACAAGGTGCACTCAACTGCCGTGCCGGCTGGCTCGCGCAAAGCGCTGATGACCTTCCCGCCGCCGCAAGAGACTATGTCGACCGCCTGGTCGCCCCCTATTTCGAAGCGGTTGCCGGTTGGCTGGAGCAAATCAGGATCGGCGCTCGCGGTGGCGATATCTACGCCTCGATCATGGACCGCCTGGGAGAACCGTTTTTCGGCGTCGGTCTCAATCCGGGGCACCTCATCCATCTTGACGAATGGATGCATTCGCCCATTGCACCGGGCAGCAGAGCAAGGCTCCGTTCGGGAATGGCGCTTCAGGTCGACGTTATCCCGGCGACCGGCGGACCATGTTTCACCACCAACATGGAAGACGGGGTCGCCCTCCTCGATGAAAGGGCAAGAAGCGAATTCGCTGAGCGCTGGCCGCAGGCCTGGTCTAGAATTTCGGCGCGCCGCGCGTTCATGGATGACAAGTTGGGCATCCATCTGCACGAAGATGTCTTGCCGCTGTCGAACACGGCGTCGTGGCTGCCACCGTTCTGGCTTTCTTCGGGGATGGCCATGACCCTGAAATGATCAGGCGTGGACAGGATGATGTGATGGATTGGAATGGTGGGCGGTGAGAGACTCGAACTCCCGACATCCTCGGTGTAAACGAGGCGCTCTACCAGCTGAGCTAACCGCCCTGATTGGGATTGCGGTGATGTAGTGTGTGAACAAAAAATGCGCAAGCGAAATCTTGCCTGTCATACGAACCCGGCTCCGCTCGGTTGATCGTAGCCAGCCCAATTGAGAGCGGCAGGCAAAAAACCACGTTCAAGCCCGTTGACACTGCCAAGGGAAGCGCTTAATTCACCGCGCGTCGACGCGGAAACATGTTTTTTGCAACCGACATGCGCGCGGGTGTAGCTCAGATGGTTAGAGTGCCGGCCTGTCACGCCGGAGGTCGCGGGTTCGAGCCCCGTCACTCGCGCCATAAAATCAATGACTTATCCAATCACCTTGAATCGACATATTGACTCCTTTGGGGTCACCTGGTTCGGATCTCGTGACATGTGCAACCCTTTCCGGGCGAACGGCCGGAGCGCTTGCACAATGCGCAGCCGCTAATTATGGGAAACAAATCTGCCGATGTCCTCGGTGGAGATGAAACTTCCGTGGCCGATTGTTTCTCGGGCGCCAACCTTCATAGCTTTGTTTTGGGAACAGGATTTGCTTGACCACCTGCTGAATGGCGTATTGCCGGTCTTCGCCATCGGCGCCTTGGGTTACGCTTTCGGCAGGCGTGGAACGTTTGATTTCAACATGGCTATGGCGATCAACAGGTTCGTCATGTTTGTGGGCATGCCTGCCCTCGGGTTCCGGTTGCTGGCCCGTGCGCCGCTGGAGGAGTTCGATCTGGCGATGCTGGGCGGGTATTTGGCCACCGAAGTTGTGATGTACGCCAGCGGATTTGCCATCGCCCGCTACTTTTTTCGCGCCGATATCAGGGAAGCAGCGCTTCTGGGACTTGTGCTGGCGCTGACAAACCACGTACTATTCGTGCTGCCGATTGCGGTGACATTGTTTGGCGAAGCAGCGGTCACACCAATTGTCGCGATAATCTCCATGGACGGGATCCTTCTGTTTTGCGGAACGATCGTTTTGATGGATGTGCTGGCGACCAGGGATGCCTCCGTCGGCCAGACCGTCGGCAAGATCGTGCGCAATCCGCCGGTGGTCGCCATGGTGCTGGGCCTCTGCTTTGGATTGACCGGCTATGCTCTGCCCGGCGGATTTGATGTTTTCCTGAAATTGCTGGCGGAGGCAGCAGCTCCGGCGCTTTTGTTTGCGTTGGGGGTTATACTGAGCCAGCCGCAGGAAAGCGATCGCGCCATGCTGCCGGTCGCGATCACGGGCATGAAACTCGTTGTTCATCCACTAATGGCATGGGCGGTTTTTGCCGGTGTGTTGCACCTGGCCTCCGACGTGTTGCGACCGGCGATGATGGTAGCCGCAGCACCGTGTGGGATCATGGCCTTCATGCTGGCGTTGAACTACGGTGTGCGGGTCGATGCCATCGCCCGCGCCATTCTCTTCAGCTCAGTCGGCTCGCTGCTGACAATAACCCTGGCTGCAAGTCTGTAGGATTTCCGGATTTGGGCATTGGCCGAACCGGGCTTAACCGCTAACGTCCAGCTCAACTCGGCCGACAAGACCTCATTCGGGAGCCATTTCTTGCTTTACCAACCAAATGTCCAGCGCTGGATGGATTTCATCGAAGGCGATCATTCACCGCAGGCGCTTGGCCAACTCATCGCCGATGACGCGGTGATGCTCAGCCCGGTGGTGTTCACTCCGCAACGCGGCAAGATGATCACCATGGCCTATCTCCTGGCCGCCAGCGAGACCATCGGCAATGACAGCTTCAAATATACGAAAGTGTTTGATTGCGGCGATCGTGCGGTGCTGGAGTTCGAGACCGAGATGGACGGAATTTACGTCAACGGCGTCGACATCATTCAGTGGAATGACGACGGTCAGATCACGGAATTCAAGGTTATGGTTCGGCCGCTGAAGGCGGTGCAGGTCGTTCACGCACAGATGGCGGCGATGCTTCAAAAACTGCAGTCAATGCATGGTGACATCACCGCCATGCGGTGACATCGACCGTGGAGCCTGCCGGCGCGTCACCTGTCGAATTACCAAATTATCGGCGCTTCCCGCCGCGACGGATGCCTCCGCACAATGCTTCAAGCCGAGAGCGCTCCAAGAGATATGCCGGCATAGAAGGTCGCGGTCCAAGCGGGGATCCAGTTGAGCACCAGGTACTTGGTGTGCCGGAAACCTGCGCGAGGCCGAATGTATGTAATCATTGCCGCGGCGGCGGGAAAAAGTACCAGTTTGGGGATGATAATCAGTATTTTCAGCAGCAGCATGGGCGAGGTCACGAGAAAAAAGCGGTCCGAGAACGAACAGGAACACAATTCCTTCCAAGACATTTATAGAGGTGTCCTCAACCACTGTAGCCATGATGACAATCAGGACCAGAACGATGATCATTGCTACCGGAAACGCCAGGATCGCAGCATAAAGCATGGTCCAGAACGGCCTGTTTCGGTAGTTTTTGAACCTTCGATAGAGTCGACGAAATGTGACCACAGGCTGTTTGAACGGATTCGTCTCACCCATAGATTGTTTTTAATACGATATCGCATGAAGCACGACAGGTTTTCTCGTGTCATTTTGCCTCTGCTCATAGAAACAGAGAGAAAGTTTCTTGAGGCTGACCGTGCAATAGAGCCGATGCTGACGCCCAACAGCCAATTAACCGGCCATTTATGCTCTCTTGCTAATATTCGGCATCAAAAGGAACAGGATCATGCCGGATAACCCAAACTGGACTGAATCCTTGATGGAACGAAAAGATACGCCGCGCCGCAAAGGCGAGGACCGCCGCTCCGGCAAGGACAAGCGTTTTTGGATTGCAAAGAAAAAGGAAGGCGAGCGCCGTTCCGGTGACGACCGCCGTGTGCTGCCCGACAGACGCAAAAACCCACGCTGAAAGCCAGGATTATTGTGCAGTCTCCGCTATCCATTTGGCGCTCAATGCCGGATCGATAGCGAACATTACGTCGCCTTCTTCACCTTCGATGACGATTGTGTCGCTTTGCGGCGTGTTTTTTGGCAGGTCCTGTTTGTAGTTGTAGCGGATGACGTCCCGTTTCAAATAGGTGCCTAATTGGTCGCCAGTAATGAAATCACCGGCTTCATCAATTGTTTCCTGACCAGACAAAACGCGGATCAAGGTTTCGGTAAAGCGGCTCTTGGCGGGAACTTCCTCGTTTTCAGAACCGGCAGTTAGCACGCGGCGAACCGGGTTCCGGTGCAAGTGTTCGGCCCAGCCATCGGGTTCTTTGCTGCTCTTGCTTTCAATCATGCGAATGGCGGCTCCGGAGAAGCAGCTGTCGAAAATCCACATGACATGCTTGGATTCGATAATTTCCGACCACTCCTCTATTCGCCGCAGACTCAATGCCTTGGCGGTAAACGGTCCTCGTGGCTCCAACCCTGGTGCATCGACCGGAATGAACCAGGCAGTCTTGCGGCCAAATTTCTCAGTAGTCGTGCCGTGGCCCGAAAGCATGACCAGCAGTCGCGCATTCGGTTTCGGTCCGTGCAGGTTAACGAAAGTTTCGAGCGACGCTTCCAACTCGTCGCTTGTCGGATCAAAGACGGTTTCGACTTCGAATCCGTGGACCGTTGAAAGCACTGTCCCCAACCGCGTCAGTTCATCTTCAACGTGCACAAGATCAGCCCACGCGGGTCGAGCCTTGTCCGAACTCGCACCCGAATAATCGCCGACACCGATCAGCAGAGCATAACTGCCGTCCTCGTAGGTCGCTGCCAATCTGCCGTCACTCTGCTCGTACAGAACACGCGCGGCACGTGTTTCTGGGTCCACATTGGTCAGCTCGTCAAGTTCGCCGACGGCGTTGAACACGAACGAAACCGTCAGTTCATCTATGCTATGCGGAATCTGCGCGCCACCAGTCGCCTTGATGACGTCGTTTCGCACATTGCGCATCAGTTCCTCGTGACCAATATTTGCGTGTTTCAGCCATTTCACAAGTGCGACGGCGAACGGACCATTGGAACCTTCGCCATCCATCGCTTCACCGCCTTCGGTTGCAGCGAACAGGATTGCCGTCTGGGCATCGTTGCCTACCGACGCCAAGCCGGTGCCGGGGTCGGTATCGCCGGATAATGGCCCATGCGAACCGCGCGAACCGGGCTTGGGAAATGGATTGGTTCTGGATGTATCAATGAACAGGAAACTCAGGCCACCCGTCATTGCTGCCTTGATCTTCGCGCTGGCATCCGAGATCGACAGGCTGTCTGCTTTGAATTTTTCTGGATTGCCCGATTCTATCTTCTGGTCTGTCGGGAACACATAGTTTTCACCATTCAACGATGCGCCATGACCGGCATAATAGACGACCGACACGACTTCGCCTTCCTGACTCAGCCGGTCGGCGTAGTCCTCAAAGGCAGATTTGAGTGATCTTATGCCCGGATTCAGCACCGTAGTGACATCAAAGCCAAGATCGCGAAGTGTTTCGGAAACGAGGTCTGCATCGCGGGCCGCATTCTTGATTACCGATGTATACCGATAATTGGATACTCCAATCACCAATGCCTGGCGGGACAGATTTGCTGCCCATTGTGCTTCGTTCGAAATGGGATTCCCATCCCTGCTCACGATAGCGATCGCCGCACGCGACGACGCAATTGCGACGGCTGTCAAAACAAGCGCAGCAACTATGGTAGTCAATCGCAGTCCAATTGAGTGCATTGTTACCTCCAGCCCGAGGTGAGGGCGGGTTACCCGTCCTTCACACAAATGGTAGGACGAATATCCGGACGTGGCAAACATGCTCGGACGCTCGATCCCGGTATATGGACAAGCTACCGCAATTCCGAAAATCGGACTGACGCGTCGCTCAACGCTGCTATTTTTGTCACAATGTTGCGCAGGATCACATTTTGGACTTTTTGACGCATTCGCCGCCTTGCGTCTGCCGTGGCGGTCAGCTAATCAACCGGCAAATTACCAAGGCCGGTTTTTATGAGCGAACTTCTTAGCGCCTACCTTCCGATCGTCATTTTCATTGGTGTTGCCGCCGCAATTGGACTTGCACTTGTCATTGCGCCTTTTCTGGTTGCTTACAGCGCGCCCGATCCGGAAAAATTGTCCGCATATGAGTGCGGATTTAACTCGTTCGACGATGCGAGAATGAAATTCGACGTGCGCTTCTATCTGGTCGCAATCCTCTTCATCATTTTCGATCTCGAGGTTGCGTTCCTGTTTCCCTGGGCGGTTTCGTTCGGCGAAGTGGGTTGGCTAGGGTTTTGGTCGATGATGATATTCCTTGCCATTCTGACAGTCGGTTTCATTTATGAATGGAAGAAGGGAGCGCTTGAATGGGATTGAGCGATAATCCTTCAACCCTCGTGGCGCCTCAGCCCAAGGGCATCATCGATCCAAATACCGGCAAACCGGTGGGCAGCGACGACGCATTCTTTGGTGAAATCAACAACGAACTGGCCGACAAGGGGTTCCTGGTCACGTCATCGGACGCATTGGTTACCTGGGCGCGCACCGGCTCTTTAATGTGGATGACGTTCGGACTGGCCTGTTGCGCAGTGGAGATGATGCATGTCTCCATGCCGAGATATGATGCCGAACGTTTCGGTATCGCCCCGCGCGCCTCGCCACGCCAGTCCGATGTCATGATCGTTGCCGGGACGCTGACCAACAAGATGGCCCCGGCGCTGCGCAAGGTCTACGACCAGATGCCGGAACCGCGTTATGTGATTTCGATGGGCTCATGCGCCAATGGTGGCGGTTACTACCATTATTCATACTCTGTGGTGCGCGGATGCGACCGCATCGTCCCCGTCGATATTTATGTGCCCGGTTGTCCACCGACAGCCGAAGCACTGCTCTACGGCATCCTTCTGTTGCAGAAGAAAATCCGTAGAACCGGCACGATCGAGCGGTAGGAGAGCGTCATGAGCGAAGCGTTGATGGACCTTGCCGCTTACATCAAGGAGAAACTTGACGCGCAAGTGGGCGATGCAACGGTGGCCTTCGGCGAACTGACCATCGAATCGGAACCGGGCGATATCCTCGAGGTTCTGAATTTTCTCAAGCGCGATGCGCAGTGTCAGTTCTTTTCCTTTATTGACGCCAGTGGTGCTGACTATCCCGGCCGGGACCGGCGGTTTGATTTTGTTTATCACCTGCTTTCACCGCGTCAGAATACGCGCATCCGCGTCCGGGTTAAGACAGACGAGCAGACGCCAATCCCGTCAGCGACCGAGGTGTTCCCCGGCGCCGACTGGTTTGAACGCGAAGCCTATGATCTGTACGGCATCTTGTTCACCGGCCATCCGGATTTGCGTCGCTTGTTGACCGACTACGGTTTCGATGGTCATCCGCTGCGCAAGGATTTTCCGGTCACCGGCTTTGTCGAGTGCCGGTATGACGACGAGCTGAAGCGTGTCGTCTACGAGCCGGTTCAGTTGAAACAGGAGTTTCGCAATTTCGATTTTCTGTCACCCTGGGAAGGCACCGACTATGTGCTGCCAGGCGATGAGAAGGCGGAGGGCAAACCGCAATGACCCAAGCCATGACAGGCAATTGTATTTGCGGTGCGACGACAATCACCGCGACTCCCGAGCGCGAAGCCATGGATGCATGTCACTGCTCCATCTGCCGACAATGGTCCGCCGGACCGTATCTGGCATTCGGTTGTGAGAACATTGAGATTGCCGAGGGTTCTCCTATTGGTGTCTACCAGTCCTCGCCCTGGGCTGAGCGGGTTTTCTGCAAGGAATGTGGCACGTCGCTTGTCTGGCGCACCCGTGACGGCAAGCACAATCATGTCTCATCTCAGATATTCCCTGATGCCGCCGCCTATGCCCTGACGAGCCAGATATTCATCGACGAGAAGCCAACTGGCTACGATTTTGCCAACGAAACACAAATCATGACGGGTGCGGAAGTGTTTGCGATGTTTGCACCATCGGAGGGCGAGAAATAGGGAGTGGGTAATCGATAGTGGTTAGTCAGTTGCGGGTAGAGGAATATGAATGGCGGTAAAGTCCTACCGGGACCTCATTGTTTGGCAGAAAGCTATGGACCTTTCAGTTGAGATTTATCGTGTCAGCGAGGCGTTTCCGAACGAGGAACGATTTGGACTGATCTCGCAGGTTCGCCGAAGTAGTGTCTCCATTGTGGCGAACATCGCCGAGGGTTTTGGAAGGGATAGCAAACGGGATTTTGTTCGGTATTTGCGGATATCGCAGGGCTCGTTGAAGGAAACGGAAACACATCTATTGTTGTCACAACGGTTGGGAATGGTAGATGGCAAACAGATGGAAGCTGGGTTGTCCCTGTCGGATGAAATCGGAAAAATGTTGCGGTCATTGATCGCCAGAATCGAGCAAGAACTTAAATGACGACTACCAACTACAGTCTAACGACTAAAATCTGCTGTCGCGGAGCGACAAATGGCTGAAACTGCCGTCCGCAATTTCAACATCAATTTCGGCCCGCAGCACCCGGCTGCTCACGGTGTTTTGCGCCTGGTGCTGGAACTAGATGGTGAGGTGGTAGACCGTGTCGACCCGCATATCGGACTTTTGCATCGCGGCACCGAGAAGCTTATCGAACAGAAGACCTATCTGCAGGCCGTCCCCTATTTTGACCGGCTCGACTACGTCGCACCGATGAACCAGGAACACGCTTTTGCGCTTGCCGTCGAGCGCCTGTTGGGAATCGAAGTGCCAAAGCGCGGCCAGTTGATCCGGGTGCTCTATTCAGAAATCGGTCGCATCCTGAATCATCTCCTCAACATCACCACGCAAGCGCTTGATGTGGGTGCGCTAACGCCGCCGCTCTGGGGTTTCGAAGAGCGCGAAAAGCTGATGGTGTTCTACGAGCGCGCTTGCGGTGCACGCATGCATGCTGCCTATGTCAGGCCCGGTGGCGTGCACCAGGATATCCCGCCGGAACTGGTCGAGGATATCGCCAATTGGTGTGATCCATTTCTAAATACGGTCAAGGACCTCGATGATCTGCTGACCGGCAACCGCATCTTCAAGCAGCGCAACGTCGATATCGGTGTCGTCGATCTTGATGATGCGTGGGCCTGGGGCTTCTCCGGCGTCATGGTGCGTGGTTCGGGCGCGGCGTGGGATCTGCGAAAAAGCCAGCCATATGAATGCTACGAAGAAATGGACTTCGACATTCCCATCGGCAAGAACGGCGACTGCTACGACCGGTACCTGATCCGCATGGAAGAAATGCGCCAGTCGTTGAAGATCATGCGTCAGTGCATTGAACTGCTGCTTGGCAAGGAGAAGACCGGCCCGGTTTCCAACATGGACGGCAAGGTGGTGCCGCCGAAGCGTGGCGAGATGAAGAAATCGATGGAAGCGCTGATCCATCATTTCAAACTCTACACCGAGGGCTACCATGTGCCGGAGGGCGAGGTTTACGCCGCGGTGGAAGCGCCGAAGGGCGAATTCGGTGTCTACCTGGTGTCCGACGGTTCCAACAAACCGTACCGCTGCAAGCTGCGTGCCCCGGGCTTTGCCCATTTGCAGGCAATGGACTTCCTTTGCCGGGGTCATCTGCTGGCCGACGTCGCTGCCGTTCTTGGCTCACTCGATATCGTATTCGGGGAGGTGGATCGCTAAATGTCCGTACGCCGTCTCGCAGATGCTGCCATCCAGCCCGCCGGGTTCAAGTTCAACCGGGCGAATACCGCCTGGGCCAAGCAGACGATCAAGAAATATCCGAAGGGCCGCGAGCAGTCGGCGGTGATCCCGCTGTTGATGCGGGCGCAGGAACAGGAAGGCTGGGTCACCAAGGCGGCCATCGAGCACGTTTCAGACATGCTCGACATGCCGCTGATCCGCGTGCTCGAAGTGGCGACCTTCTACACCCAGTTCCAGCTCAAGCCCGTTGGCACCAGGGCCCATATTCAGGTCTGCGGCACGACACCTTGCATGCTGCGCGGTTCTGAAGACCTGATGAAGGTCTGCAAGCGCAAGATCTCCGAGCATCAGTTTGAAACCAATGCGGCCGGCACGCTTTCGTGGGAAGAGGTCGAATGTCTCGGCGCCTGTGTCAATGCGCCGATGGTGATGGTGTTCAAGGATACGTATGAAGACCTGACGCCGGAGCGTTTGGAAGAAATTATCGACGAGTTCGAGGCGGGCAGGGGTGATGTTGTTCCGACCGGGCCTCAAAATGGCCGCATGGTTTCCTCCCCCGAAAGCGGCCTGACGTCACTGACCGAAGAAGTCCGTACGGGTAAGTCCAATGGCCGCGCCAGGACGTCGACTGCCAAGATCGGAGGCGGAGCAAAGGCTGCGCCGAAAAAGGCGTCAGCTGTAAAATCGGCGGCGAAGCCCGCGGACTCAGCAAACAAATCCGATGACAAGAACCGGCCGGCAGCGGTCGACAAGCCCGCCAAGCCGGACGATCTGAAACTGATATCTGGTGTCGGGCCGAAACTTGAAAGCGTGTTGAACGGTCTTGGAATCTACACTTACAAACAAGTTGCTTCGTGGAAGAAGGCCGAGCGCGACTGGGTAGACAACTACCTGAAATTCAAGGGCCGCATAGAACGGGACGACTGGATTAAACAGGCCAAGGCGCTCGCCAAGGGCGGCGCGGAAGAATATCTCCGCGTGTTTGGAAAGAAGCCGTAATGACTGCGATTGCGCGAAATACGCTGCGAAGTGCATTCAGGGAGTTGCCGGTTTGCGCGCAGGTGAATGCGGTGGCGGCGCTGATCGCTCTGGTCATCTCCGGCGCAGGTGCCATTTGGACCGGCGAACGCGGTTTTGCGCTAATATTCGCAGCTGTGCTGTTCGTTTCGGTTATCGGCTTCGGTTTGGAGTTGATGCGCCGGATGTGGCGAAAGCATTCTGTGCAAGAGATGAGGGGTAACGGTGATGCTTGCAGATAAAGACCGCATCTTCACCAATATCTACGGCCAGTACGACCGCTCGTTGAAGGGAGCGATGCGCCGCGGCCATTGGGACGGCACCAAGAAGTTGATCGAAAAGGGCCGCGACTGGATCATCCAGGAAATGAAGGATTCCGGACTGCGCGGGCGTGGTGGCGCCGGGTTCCCGACCGGGCTTAAATGGTCGTTCATGCCCAAACAGTCCGACCGCCCGTGCTACCTGGTCGTCAATGCGGATGAATCCGAACCCGGCACCTGCAAGGACCGCGACATTCTGCGCCACGATCCGCACACGCTGGTTGAGGGTTGCGTTGTCGCCGGTTTCGCCATGGGCGCCAATGCGGCCTACATTTATGTGCGCGGCGAATTCATCCGTGAGCGCGAGGCACTGCAGGCGGCAATTGATGAGTGCTACGACGCCGGTTTGTTGGGCAAAAACAACAAATGCGGCTGGGACTTTGATGTTTTCGTTCATCATGGAGCCGGTGCCTACATCTGTGGTGAGGAAACCGCGCTGCTTGAAAGCTTGGAGGGCAAGAAAGGCCAACCAAGGCTGAAACCGCCATTTCCGGCCAATGTCGGCCTTTACGGCTGTCCGACGACGGTCAACAATGTGGAATCGATCGCCGTTGCGCCGACAATATTGCGCCGTGGCGCGGGCTGGTTCGCGGGTTTCGGACGCGAGAACAATCGTGGCACCAAGCTGTTCTGCGTCTCTGGCCATGTGAATACGCCGTGCACGGTCGAAGAGGCGATGTCGATCCCGTTTCGCGAGCTGATCGACGTGCATTGCGGCGGCATTCGCGGCGGCTGGGACAATCTGCTGGCAGTCATCCCCGGCGGTTCATCTGTACCGCTCGTGCCAGCTGACCAAATCATTGATTGTCCAATGGATTTCGACGCGCTCAAGGATCTGAAATCCGGCCTTGGAACAGCGGCCGTGATTGTCATGGACAAATCGACCGACATCGTCAAAGCCATTGCGCGGCTGGCCTATTTCTACAAGCACGAAAGCTGCGGTCAGTGTACGCCGTGCCGAGAGGGCACGGGCTGGATGTGGCGGGTCATGGAGCGGCTGGTCAAGGGTGAGGCGCGCAAGGAAGAGATCGACATGCTGCTTGACGTCACCAAGCAGGTCGAGGGGCATACGATTTGCGCCCTTGGCGATGCGGCGGCCTGGCCGATCCAGGGATTGATCCGCCATTTCCGCCCGGAAATCGAGCGCCGCATCGACGAATTCACCCGCAACAGCCACCGCGCTGAACCGGTCATGGTGGCAGCGGAGTAGATGGCCCGATGATCCAACCGGCAAACCATCACCTGGCCGAGTTCAACTTTGGAACTCTGAAGCACGATTGGGAAGATCCGCGGGTAGCGGAATTCGCGGACAATCTGCACCGGGTGAACCTGCTTGCCGAAAAGTCACCGGGATTTGTCTGGCGCATGACTGACGAGGAAATGGAGAGCGAACAGCTCGATCCGCACGGCAGTTTCGACGGCAACCCGCGCACAGCATCCACATTGTCAGTCTGGGAGAATGTCGAAGCGCTCGAGCACTTTGTCTGGAATACCGTTCACAAGCGCTTTTACGCCAAGCGTCGCGAATGGTTCGAGCCGGAGGGAAATTCAAACTTCGTGATGTGGTGGGTTCCGGCCGGCCATCGCCCGTCAATGATCGAAGCCATGGACCGTTTCCAGCATCTGCAGGCCAATGGCGATAGTGATCACGCATTTGGGTGGTCTCATTTACCGCAGGTAAAACTGTGGCGCGAGCGGCAGTGCGGGTAGGAGGCAGCGCATGGAACAATTCTCAGATTACGGGCATGCAATCCTCTCGGTGGTGCTGTTTGCTGTTTTGGTGCAGGTGCTCAATGCGATGACCGGTATTCGCAAGGGTGCAAAAAACCTGATGCCCGGGCAGGGACATGACGCAGACTACGACGATCAGGCCTATCGGATCGATCGGGCCTATATGAACGGCGTTGAAATCCTTGGCATTTTCGCCGTTGTGACCTTTGCAGCAATCCTGGCCGGTGCAAACGCATTTTGGGTCAACCTTTTCGCGTCGGTGGTTCTGGTTATCAGGCTGATCTACACGTTCGCCTATTTCCGCAAGATCGGTGCGCCATACGGCGGATTGCGTACAAATCTCTCGATCATGAGTGCAGCCGCGATTGTGGCCATAGCAATTTTGGCAATCGCAGCGGTGTTTGGGTGAGGATATGACAGCGGCAAACCTCAGCAGGGACAAGCGGTAATGGCAGTCATAAAAGTCGACGGCAACGAGATCGAAGTTCCCGATCACTATACGCTTCTGCAGGCGGCTGAAGCGGCGGGTG
>JBFOMG010000071.1:0-62764 GCA_040830725.1 Rhizobiaceae bacterium | reverse complement strand
TCGCAGCTGTTTCTTGCCTGCCTTGATCGCCTCAAGCTCAAAATAGTGATCATATTCGGGAAATTCCCGCCGCACCGCTGCAGCAAGAATGGCAAGATCGCGTGCATTTGAATATTGACCGCCATTGTGTAACCCGTTGGGATTGACGAACCTCGTGTCCGTCATGCCGAGGCGCCGGGCTTCCCTGTTCATGCGATTGGCGAATTCACGTTCCGATCCGGCAACACTTTCGGCGATTGCCACTGCTACGTCGTTGGCAGATTTGACGATCAGCATTTTCAGCGCATTGTCGAGCGTCATGACAGACCCGGCCTTGTAGCCCATCTTGCTCGGCGGTTCCTTGGCCGCATTTTTCGACATGCGGACAGGGGATTTTATCGTCAGTTGGCCAGCCTTGATGGCTCTGAAAGCCACATAGGCAGTCATGACCTTGGTTAGCGAGGCCGGATACCAGCGGTGAAAGGCATTGTCGTGAGACAAGACACGCCCGCTCTTGACGTCAAGAACGATGGTTGCGCCTGCTGCATGTGATACGCCAGCCCACCAGGTTGAAAGTATCAAAAATGCCGCCGCCGTAGCAGCCAGCAACCGAAATCGTCCACAAATAGCCATTGCCCAAGCCCGTTTTCGATCCATTCTTGCCGTTCACAGTCCCAACGCGAAAGTTTGCGGTGGACTTGCCGGTACAACCTTGCATAGCTTAGCGCCAGCACTAAATTCGCCGTATCTAACGCATGTGCCGCCAATATGGCAAAGCACTGTAACGTGAATAAGAACAACATCGTAAACGCCGGGAAACCGGCAAACCAGGGAAGTCTTTTATGCCTATTCTCAATCGAGCAGCCGAACTCCAGGACGAAGTAGCCGCTTGGCGCCGCCAAATTCACCAAAATCCGGAACTGATGTTCGACTTGTTCAAGACATCTGCTCTCGTTGAGGAGAAACTGAAATCCTTCGGGACTGACGAAGTTGTGCCGGGTCTCGCAAAAACCGGAGTCGTTGGCATCATCAAGGGCAATTTGGGTGACGGACCGACCATCGGCCTGCGCGCCGACATGGACGCTCTGCCGATCAACGAGATTACCGGCAAGGAATGGGCATCGCAGACACCGGACAAAATGCACGCCTGCGGGCATGATGGCCATACGGCAATGCTGCTGGGCGCCGCCAAATATCTTGCCGAAACCAGAAACTTTGCCGGATCGGTCGCAGTCATTTTTCAGCCCGCCGAAGAAGGCGGTGGCGGCGGCAATGTCATGGTTCAGGAAGGCATGATGGAGCGATTTGGCATCGAGAAGGTGTTTGGCATGCACAATATGCCCGGCCTGCCGGTTGGGGAGTTCGCCACGCGAACCGGCCCATTGATGGCAGCAACGGTTGAGTTCACAATCACGATCAAGGGCCTTGGCGGTCATGCCGCTCAACCTCACGGTACAATCGATCCGATCGTCATCGGCTCTCAAATCGTGTCGGCCATGCAGTCTATCGTCTCCCGCACCACCAACCCGGTCGACTCCCTCGTCGTATCGGTGACCAAGTTCATTGCCGGAACCGCCTACAATGTCATTCCCGAAGAGGCCCTGATCGCCGGTACGTGCCGCTATCTGCAAAAGGAAGTTGGTGAGAAAGCAATCGAAAGGGTGACTGAAATCGCCAACAGCGTTGCAACGGCCCATGGTGCAACTGCCGAAGTCAAGATCGACTGGAATTATCCGGTAACTGTCAACCACGAAGACGAAACCATCTTTGCAGCGGGTGTAGCGCAGGAAATCGCAGGCGACGGAAAGGTCGAGCAAAACACGCCCCCGGTGCTTGGCGGAGAGGATTTCTCATACATGCTCGAAGCCCGCCCGGGATCGTTCATCTTTATCGGAAATGGCGACACCGCTGGCCTCCACCATCCAGAGTATGATTTCAACGATGAAGTCATTCCGCACGGCATCAGTTACTGGGTGAAGCTGACTGAGACGGCGTTGGCGCCGGCGTGATGAACTGACAAAAACAACTATGGCAGGTCAAGTCGATCAGGCGGGAAGTTCCGCAACAATGCGCGCGACAATCTGTGCGGTCGTTGCGTCGATATCGGTTTGCAAGCCTGTCTCGTCAATTTGCAGCGGCTCCAGTGCAGCAAACTGGCTGTCCAGTAGCGAGAGCGGCATGAAATGGCCTTCGCGCCGCTTCATGCGGTCAGCGATCAGTTCGCGGCTTCCTGAAAGGTGAAGAAACATCACCGGTTCATCGCAACCGCCTCGCAACCGGTCCCGGTAAGTCCTCTTGAGCGCTGAGCAGCCCACCAGCGTTATGCCGCCGGATTGCTTCATCATCAGGGCGATTTTGTCCAGCCAGGGCCAACGGTCCTCATCAGTCAGCGGGATGCCTGCACTCATCTTTTCGACATTTTCTTGTGGGTGAAGCGCATCGCCTTCTAGATAAATCCCGCCAATCTCCTTCGCCAACGACTTTCCGACGGTTGATTTACCGCATCCCGCAACACCCATCACCACAAACAACCGCGGCAGCTTTTCCGGAATCACAGGCACGCAGTGATTCCGCCATCGACATAGAGCGTGTGGCCGTTGACGAAACTCGAAGCATCGGACGCAAGGAAAATGCATGCGCCCACAAGCTCATCGACCTCGCCCCATCGGCCGGCGGGCGTTCTTTTTTCCAGCCAGGCACTGAAGTCAGGATCAGCGACAAGCGCCGCATTGAGCGGTGTATCAAAATATCCCGGCGCAATGGCGTTGACCTGCAAACCGTATTTAGCCCAATCGGTCGCCATGCCCTTGGTGAGGTTTCCCACCGCCCCCTTGGTTGCCGTGTAGGGCGCTATGCCTGGCCGTGCGAGGGCCGTTTGTACCGAGGCGATGTTGATGATCTTGCCGCGACCGCGCCCGATCATGTGCTTTGCTGTGGCCTGACCAACATTGAACACGCTGGTGATGTTTGTCTCCAGCAGTTTGGCGAACATGTCGGCGGGATACTCCTCCAGCGGGGTCCGAAACTGCATGCCGGCATTGTTGACCAGAATATCGATTGCGCCCTTGTCGGCTTCAAACCGGTCAATTGCCTGGCGGGAAGCGTCGTGGTCTGTCGCATCGAACGCCAGTTCGAAGATCTTGCCGCCGGAAGCCTTGAGCCCCTCAGCCGCTTGCGACAGTTTCTCCTTGTCCCGCCCATTCACAATAATCGAAGCGCCTGCTGCCGAAAGCCCCTTCGCCAATGCATGTCCGATTCCCTGCGACGATCCTGTGATCAACGCGGTTTTACCCGAAAGGTCGAAAAGGTTGATGCCCTGTTTCACGTATTTTCCGTTCATTGCTGGCCTGTCAGTTTAACCGGGGCTATAGGGTATTGGCTGATTACTCAAGCCGCCCCGCATGAATTCTCGATGCATCGGCTTGGCTTGACGCCCGTCAAGCCTGAATGGAGAAAACTGGTTGCGCGCGATCGTCATTCATGAAGCCGGAAAACTTACGCTGGATGAATTCCCACAGGAGCGCTGTGGCGCCGATCAGGTCGTACTTGAAGTGGCGACCGGCGGTGTGTGCGGATCGGATTTACACTATTTCAATCACGGCGGTTTCGGACCGGTGCGATTGAGAGAGCCAATGGTTCTGGGGCACGAAGTGGCAGGCCGTGTTGTCGATGCCGGTTCTGCCGTCAAAGGTATCAATGTCGGTGATCTGGTCGCGGTCTCGCCCTCACGGCCGTGTGGCGAATGCCGCTTCTGTGTGGAAAATCTGCAAAACCAATGCCTCAATATGCGCTTTTATGGTTCCGCAATGCCATTTCCCCATATTCAGGGAGCTTTTCGCCAAAGGCTTGTTGCAGACGCCTCCCAGTGTGTCGTTGCTAACGGTCTTTCAGCCGCAGAGGCGGCAATGGCCGAACCGCTGTCCGTTGCGCTTCATGCAATGCGCCGGGCGGATGGTGTGAAGGGCAAGAAGGTTCTTGTCACTGGTTGCGGTCCAATCGGTGTGTTGTGCATCCTGGCTGCGCGGGAAGCCGGAGCGGAAGAAATCATCGCAACCGATCTGTCAGCAAATGCGCTAAACCATGCGAAAATGGCAGGTGCCGACCTGACAATCGACATTCGCAGCCAGCCGGATGCACTGGAAACTTATGGCGGCGAAAAAGGAACCTTTGAAGCTCTGTTCGAATGCTCCGGTTCTCCCTCTGCTCTTGCCGGCGCAATTCCGGCGCTTCGCCCTCGTGGCGTCATCGTCCAACTGGGATTGGGTGGAGACATGCCGGTTCCGATGATGCAAATTACCGCCAAGGAGTTGGAATTGCGTGGCTCATTTCGCTTTCACGAAGAATTTGCGCAAGCCGTAGAAAAGATGCTTTCGGGCAGAATCGACGTCAAGCCGTTGATCACCCACACGGTGGAATTCGATGATGCACAAAAGGCATTTGAGATTGCCAATGACAGGGATGCCGCAATGAAGGTGCAAATCAGTTTCAGTGATTCAAGCGCCAGAGAGCGGATTACCCCATGACCCGCAAACCGAATTATGGGCTGATTGGCCTTGGGACGATGGGCGCCAATCTGACGCTGAACATTGCCGAGAAAGCATTTCCAATTGCCGTTTACAATCGGACAACGGAAACGACGCGAAATTTCCATGTTGACGCGGGCGATCTTGCATCAAACATCACGCCGACCGAAACGCTTCAAGGGTTTGTCCAGGCGATAGAGCGGCCAAGAAACATCGTCTTGATGGTTCCGGCCGGTGAGGTCGTGGATCGTCAAATTGAAGCCGTCGCGCCGATGCTTGAGGACGGCGATCTGGTCATCGACGCGGGAAATGCGAACTTTCGTGACACAAACAGGCGTGCGGAAATGGCGGACGGCAAACACTGGATGTTTGCCGGTATTGGCGTCTCGGGCGGAGAGCAAGGCGCCCGGCACGGACCCTCGATCATGGGTGGAGGAGATGCGGATGGATGGGTGCGCATCGAGCCGATGCTGACGGCGATCTCGGCCAAGTACGAAGATACGCCGTGCGCGACCTATATGGGGCGGGGCGGCGCAGGCCACTATGTGAAAATGGTCCACAACGGCATTGAATACGCCGATATGCAGATGATTGCCGAGACCTATGGTCTGATGCGCGACGGCATGGGCATGACCGCGGCCGAGATTGGGGATGTATTTGCGCAATGGAACGAAGGCGCTCTGAAATCCTATCTGATTGAAATTTCAGCAATTGTTGCCAGTGAAACAGATCCGGAAACAGGTAAACCGTTGCTCGACGTGATATTGGACAGCGCCGGTCAGAAAGGCACCGGCCGCTGGACTGCTATCGAGGCTTTGCACATGGCAACGCCCGTCACCGCGATTGATGCTGCCGTGGCCTCAAGGAACTTGTCAGCGTTGCTGGATGAACGACATAGTGGCGAGGCTGTTTTCGGCGCAGCTCCTGGCCCAGTCTCCGCAGATAGCCTCTCGATAAAGCAAATGGAGCAGGCGCTGCTTGCCGGAAAAATCGCCAGCTACGCGCAGGGATTCGAAATGCTGCGGTCAGCTTCAGCGGAGCACGGATGGCAATTGCCGCTTCCCGAGATTGCAGAAGTTTGGCGGGAAGGCTGCATCATTCGTTCCGCGATGCTGAACGATATGGCCGCAGCACTTCGCGAATATCCCGAGACAAATCTGATGTTCGCCCCTGCATTTTCGCAGAAACTCACAAACGCTCACAATGATTTGCGGCACCTGGTCGCAAATGCTGCGTTGTCTGGTAATGCCGCGCCGGCTCTCTCTGCAGCGCTGACCTATTTCGATACCGTGCGTACCAGCCGTGGGACAGCCAACATGATCCAGGCGCAGCGCGACTATTTTGGCGCTCATTCATTTCGCCGTATCGACGCCGACGGCGACCATCACGGACCTTGGGCAGAATAGAACTGGACTGTTCGTAAATACCCACTTGAATATTTTAAGCTTGAAATAAAATAGCCGACCGTCCTAAGATCATACCTGCGGCCGCCGATAATCCTGAAAGCGGCCAGAGGGAGGAACGTTTGGATCTGTCAGGTCGGCATGCGCTCGTGAGCGGCGGGGGAACCGGCGTTGGTGCGGCGGTTGCCACTGCTCTCGTACAATCTGGTGCGAAGGTGACAATCTGCGGCCGGCGTTCCGAGCCGCTGGATGAACTCGCGTCAAGCCATGATAACATCCATGCCGTGACCTGCGACGTGACTGACGAAGGTTCGGTTTCCGCTTGCGTCGACAGCGCTGTCGCCATGTCAGGTCCGGTTGATATCGCGGTAGCAAATGCCGGCGCGGCACAAGCCAAGCCATTTCTGAAAATGACGTCAGGCGACCTGGCAAAAATGCTCGACGTGAATTTGACCGGTACATTCAATCTGTGGCGGGCAACCGCATCCGGCATGAGGGAAAATGGCTGGGGCCGCATGATCGCCATCGCATCGATCGCCGGTTTGAAGGGGCATTCCTATATTTCGGCATATTGTGCAGCCAAGCACGGCGTGATCGGGCTGACCCGTGCGCTTGCGCATGAGTTTGCGACCTCCGGCATCACCGTCAACGCGATCTGTCCCGGATATGTCGAAACCGACCTGCTGGACAATGCGATTGACAACATCGTCGCCAAAACCGGAATGGACCGGGAAGCAGCGGCCGAGACGCTCAAGCAGGGGAGTCCACAAAACCGCTTCATCCAGCCTTCAGAGGTCGCGCATACGGTATTGTGGCTGTGCGGTGACGGTGCTTGCTCTGTCAATGGTGCGGCAATTCCCATCAGCGGGGGCGAGGTTTGAGCAACGCCGGACACAACAATAACGCGTTGCCGAAAGCACGGCTCCGACTTTGGTTGCGCCTGCTGAAGGCGCAGCGGCTCATTGAGGCCGAACTGCGAGAGAAATTACGTATCGAATATGGTTCAACCCTGCCTCGGTTTGATGTGCTCGCAGCTTTGCACAGGGCCGAAAGAGGGCTGAAAATGAGCGAATTGTCCGACGAATTGATGGTCTCCAACGGCAATGTCACGGGCATTGTTGACCGGCTGGTAGAAGACGGCACCGTCGTTCGCGTTCCTGTCGATGGCGACCGCCGCGCCATGCGTGTGAAGCTGACCGATGAAGGTCGCAATTATTTTCGCAAACTTGCAGATGAGCATGAAGGTTGGGTGTCCGATCTGCTGGCCATGTTTGATGAAGGCACGGCAGAGGAACTGGCGGCAAGGCTTCACACAATCGCCGATAGCAACACCGAGCACGAGGTCAACAAATGACGGCGGCCACTTGTACACCAGAGCATTTTTTGCTGCGCATTGAGGATGGTATCGCGATTGTCGCACTGGATCGGCCGGATCGAAAAAACCCGCTGACATTCGATTCCTATGCAGAGTTACGGGACTGGTTCCGCAGCCTGCACTATGATGACCAGATCAAAGCCGTGGTGTTCAATTCCAACGGTGGCAATTTTTCTTCCGGTGGAGACGTACATGACATCATTGGTCCGCTGACCAGGATGTCGATGAAAGAGTTGCTGCAATTCACCCGCATGACCGGCGACCTGGTAAAGGCCATGGTCAACTGCGGCAAGCCGGTGATCGCAGCCATCGATGGCATTTGCGTCGGTGCGGGTGCGATTATTGCCATGGCATCAGACCTGCGCATCGGAACCGCTGAGGCCAAAACGGCGTTTCTGTTCACCCGTGTTGGCCTTGCCGGCTGCGACATGGGCGCATGTGCAATTCTGCCCAGAATAATCGGCCAGGGCAGGGCTGCTGAATTACTCTATACGGGCCGCACGATGAGCGCTGAAGAGGGCGAGCGCTGGGGTTTCTTCAATTCTTTGGTGGGGAAAGAGGAGTTGGAATCCGAGGCGCTCGCCCTTGCCAAGCGCATCGCTGCAGGGCCCAATTTCGCTCACATGATGACAAAGACGATGCTCGCGCAGGAATGGTCCATGGGAATTGAGCAGGCGATTGAGGCGGAAGCGCAGGCGCAGGCGATTTGCATGCAAACCGGTGATTTCGTCCGCGCGTATGACGCTTTTGTCGCCAAGCAGAAACCGGTGTTTGAGGGTGACTGATGGCTGACAGGAGTTTTCTCAAATGGCCTTTCTTTGAGGAGCGGCATCGGGCACTCGCCGACCAGTTGGAAGTGTGGGTGGCGAAGAACCTGAACGATATCGATCATTCGGACACCGACCTGGCCTGCCGGGATCTCGTTTCACGGCTCGGGGAGGCTGGATTTCTTTCGCATTCTGCCATTGACCCTGAGGTTGAAGACAGCCGGCTTGATGTCCGCTCACTCTGCCTTATTCGTGAAACGCTGGCGCGCCATGACGGATTGGCCGACTTTGCCTTTGCCATGCAGGGTCTGGGCACGGGTGCGATTTCGTTGTTCGGATCGCCCGACCAGAAGCGCGAGTGGCTGACAAGGACCCGGTCAGGCCAAGCGATCTCTGCTTTCGCGTTGACTGAACCGCAATCTGGATCAGACGTTGCCAATTCGACGATGACCGCCGCACTCGACGGAAATGAATTCGTTCTCAATGGCGAGAAAACCTGGATATCCAATGGTGGGATTGCGGATATTTATTGCGTTTTTGCCCGGACCGGCGAAGCGCCTGGCGCAAAAGGCCTGTCGGCATTTCTCGTTCCGGCAGGAACGCCCGGTTTTGAGGTGGCGGAGCGCCTGGAGGTCATCGCCCCGCACCCGTTGGCGCGACTGAGCTTCAACAATTGCAGGCTCCCGGCATCGGCACTTATCGGTGAGCGCGGTGCTGGATTCCGCATCGCCATGTCGGTGCTCGACACTTTTCGCACAACCGTTGCCGCAGCAGCACTCGGCTTTGCCCGCAGGGCACTGGACGAATCGCTGGCCCGCGTTGCTAGCCGGCAGGTCATGGGGGCGCCATTGTTCGACTTGCAGATGGTACAGGGGCACATCGCGGATATGGCGGTCGATGTCGATGCGTCGGCACTGCTTGTGTATCGCGCCGCCTGGACCAAGGATATGGGTGCCGCGCGTGTCACGCGCGAAGCGGCGATGGCAAAACTGTTTTCTACCGACCAGGCCCAGCTCGTTATCGACAAGGCTGTCCAGCTGCATGGCGGTGATGGCGTGAAGAGCGGACATATCGCTGAGCGGCTCTATCGCGATATTCGGGCATTGCGCATCTACGAAGGTGCCAGCGACGTTCAGAAGGTCATAATCGCCCGGCAGGCGCTTTCCGCTTTCGGAGACGGCACATGACCAGTTTGGGACCGACCGCGCATATTGATACCTTCGCTCGCGATAATCTGCCTCCGGCAGAACAATGGCCGGATTTTCTGTTGGACAAGTTTCCTTATCCGGAACACATCAACGCAGGGGTCGAATTCACCGACCGCATGGTGGAGAAAGGCTTTGGCGATCATACGGCGCTGATCGGCAACGGGCGCCGCCGGACCTACAAAGAGTTGTCTGACTGGACCAACAAACTGGCCCATGCGCTGGTTTCCGACCTTGGAGTCAAACCCGGCAATCGGGTGCTGGTTCGTTCGGCCAACAATCCGGCTATGGTCGCCTGCTGGCTGGCCGCCACCAAGGCAGGTGCAGTCGTTGTCAACACGATGCCGATGCTGCGCGCCGGCGAGCTTGCCAAGATCGTCGACAAGGCTGAGATCACGCATGCGCTGTGCGACACACGGTTGATGGACGAGATCGTCGCTTGCGGCAAGAACAGCGGTCATCTGAAAACGATTGTGGGTTTTGACGGCACTGCAAACCATGATGCAGAACTCGACCGTCTGGCGCTCGAGAAGCCGGTGAACTTTGAAGCGGTCAACACCGGCCGAGACGATGTGGCCCTGTTGGGATTCACATCCGGCACAACAGGTGCGCCGAAAGCAACGATGCATTTTCATCGCGATCTTCTGATCATCGCCGACGGTTACGCAAAAGAGGTTATCGGTGTTTCGCCCGACGATATATTCGTCGGATCCCCGCCATTGGCCTTCACCTTCGGTTTGGGCGGACTGGCAATATTTCCGCTCAGATTTGGCGCGACTGCAACGCTGCTCGAAACCGCTTCACCGCCCAACATGATTGAAATCATCGAGAAGTACAAAGCGACGGTCTGCTTCACCGCCCCGACCGCATACCGGGCCATGCTTGCAGCAATGGAGGAAGGGGCAGATCTGTCGAGCTTGCGTGCGGCGGTTTCTGCCGGCGAAACCCTGCCGGCACCAGTCTACGACGACTGGATGCGCAAGACCGGCAAACCGATGCTCGATGGCATTGGCGCGACCGAATTGCTGCACATTTTTATCTCCAACCGGTTTGATGATCATCGACCGGCCTGCACCGGAAAACCGGTTTCCGGTTACGAAGCCAAGATAATCGGTGAAAATGGAGAAGACCTGCAGGCAGGAGAGGTCGGCCGATTGGCTGTGCGGGGGCCGACGGGCTGCCGCTACCTTGCCGATTCTGACAGGCAAGCCGGTTACGTCACAAACGGCTGGAACATAACCGGCGACGCTTTCTTGATGGATGAGCAGGGTTATTTCCACTTTGCAGCCCGCAATGACGACATGATTATTTCGTCCGGTTACAACATCGCCGGTCCCGAGGTCGAAGCGGCCCTGCTTTCACATCCTGATGTTGCCGAATGCGGCGTGATTGCCGCTCCTGATGAGGAGCGGGGGTCGATTGTCGAGGCGCATGTCGTGCTCGCGGAGGGAGCCGAACCCTCTGCCGCCATGATCAAACTGCTTCAGGATCACGTCAAGGCGACCATTGCGCCTTACAAATATCCGCGATCGGTGAAGTTCATCGATGCCTTGCCCAAAACCCAGACCGGCAAGATCCAGCGTTTCCGGCTGAGAGAGGACAGTTCCTCTTGACCGCACCACTCGACAGTACGTTATCGCAGTGGCTTTCATTTCACGCGGCGAACCGGCCGGATGCGGTCGCGCTGGTGACACATGACGGCAACGTCAGCTACGCCGAACTGGCGGCTGACGTATCTCGGCTTGTTTCCGGGTTCGCAAAGATCGGTATTGGCAGGGGAGACGCGGTCGCAGCCCAGCTCCCGAATAATCGCGAATATGTTGTCGCGTTATTGGCGGCTGCGGGGCGGGGTGCGATCTTTCAGACACTTCACATGCCCTATGGCGAACATGAGCTACGCTATTTACTGCGTGATTCCGATGCCAAGGCGGTTCTGTCATTTGGCGCCGAAAAGAGCGCGGCGATGGTTTCGCTGGCCGGTGAGCTTGGCAATCTGAGTACAGTCATTTCGGTCGGCGCGGATTGCGACGGTGCGGTCAGCTATAAAGAGGTCGCTTCGACAGGTACCCGGTCTGGCGACAGCGTTGCCACTGCACCCGATGATCCGTTCCTGTTGCTCTACACTTCGGGCACCACGGCCGAACCCAAGGGCGTACCGCACACTTACCGTGGTTTTTTGAACAATGCACTGCTCTCGGCAAGCGAACTCAACATTGGAGAAAATTCGTGCGTGTTGTCGTTGGCTGCGTTGACCCATCTCTATGGTTTGTTCACGCTACAGCTTTCGCTTGCCTCAGGCGGTGCTTCGGCACTGCTGCCCGCATTCAATCCGCAGACATTGTTCGACGATCTGGTGTCTTTGCGGCCCGACGCAGTATTTGCTGCTCCTGCACATTTTGCACCGTTTGTCTCCGCCGGCACACTGACAGCTGAACATCTGGCCGGGATCCGGCTTTTGTGTCTGTCCGGCGCAACGGTACCGCCGCCGCTTGCCAATACGCTTGATCAGATGATGAAGAATGGTGAAGTCATTCAGCTATGGGGCATGAGCGAACTGCAGGCCGGCGCCTACGGCAGGCCCGGCGAACCGCTTGAAAAACGAATTACGACAAC
This sequence comes from Rhizobiaceae bacterium, assembly GCA_040830725.1. Taxonomy (GTDB): domain Bacteria; phylum Pseudomonadota; class Alphaproteobacteria; order Rhizobiales; family Rhizobiaceae; genus JAWKWH01. Next base: position 50,899 of record JBFOMG010000071.1, on the reverse strand, counting down.
CGGAACGGCATCACCGCGCACCCAACTGCGCGTGGTCGATGGGGATGAACAAATGTTGGGGGCCGATGAAGAGGGTGCACTTGAGGTAAAAGGACCATCGGTATTTGGTGGCTATCTGAACAAGCCCAACGAGACCGATGCCGCATTCACACAAGACGGCTGGTTCCGCACCGGCGACCTGGCAAAGATTGATGCTGACGGCTTTGTTACCCTCACCGGCCGGTCCAAGGAACTGATCAATCGCGGCGGTGTCAAATATAACCCGGTCGAGATCGAGATCGAGGTGATGAAGCTGCCCCAGGTCGTCCAATGCGCCATCGTTCCGGTCGTAGACGATGTGCTTGGCGAACGAGGGTGCCTTTGCGTGCAGCTTCTGCCTGATCAGAAACTGGCCCTGGAAACAGTGATAAGCGCACTCTCCGAAGCCGGAATCGCGAAATACAAATGGCCGGAGCGGTTGGAGATATTGGAAGAACTGCCCATGACTCCAACCCGAAAAGTCATGCGCGGCCGGTTGGCGAACATGATTCAGGACGGGAAAGAATAATATGGAGACCAAGCTACGCACCGCGGATGACTGTCCGCCGGAGGCCCGGGAGATGCTGGAGGGTGTGCAGAAGCGGATGGGAGGATTGCTGCCCAACCTCTACAAGCAGATGGCCAACAACCCACCCATCCTTCAAGCATATCTGGACCTGCAGAAGCTTTTTTCGAAGTCAGGTTTCTCTGCGGCCGAACAGCAACTCATCCTGCTGACTGCGAGCGCCCGAAATGGCTGCCGATATTGTGTCGCGGCCCATTCGTCGGGCGGGCGCATGGCCGGCCTCGACAAGGAAGTCATCAATGCTGTTCGTGACGGTACTGTTGTGCCGGATGGCCGCTTGCAGGCGCTAAGGGTTCACACGGAAGCAGTACTGGAATCACGCGGCAAGGTGAATGATGCAGCGTTGGCGGCATTCTTATCGGCTGGATTCACGGAAGACCATGCCCGTGAGATCATACTCGGTGTCTCTATGAAGGCATTGTCGAACAGTTTTGCACGTTTTGCCGAAACTCCACTCGACGGGTTTCTTGAAAAGATGAAATGGGACGGCAACGAGCGCGTCTGACAGGAAGTTGCGAACTAAAGAACAGGAAATTGCAGATGGCGCATGACATCATTCAACCCGATGGATGGCTGCCGGCAAAGGGCTATGCCAATGGCGTTTTGTCGAAAGACGGCACGCTGTATGTGGGCGGACAGATCGGATGGAACGGCCAGCAGCAATTCGAGCATGACGATTTCATCGGGCAGATGAAACAGGCCTTGGCAAACATTGTTTCGATCGTCGAGAAGGCGGGTGGCAATATCGAGGACATCACCAGGCTCACCTGGTATGTGACAGACAAGAAAGAATATCTCGCCCGGCAGTCCGAAGTCGGCGGTGCCTATCGTTCAGTAATGGGCCGTCATTTTCCCGCCATGACGATGGTCGTCGTAGCAGCTCTTGTCGAGGACGAAGCGCTGGTGGAAATTGAGGCTACGGCCCAGATATCGGGCCGGTAATTAAGGTCAATTGCACCTGGATGCTTGGGTCAGCGCTCTACGCCGATCTGCCTTTTCCAGTTTGCCGATCCTGACGACGGATTTGTAGTACCGCTGATAGTCGCCGTCGCAGATTTCCAGCAAACGGCTGAATGCAGGAACGAGGTCGTTGTAAACGCCAATCGTGGCCAGTTTGGCATTGTTGATTGGTGCATCAAACCAGCCATCATATCCTTTATATCCGTTCCATTTGATGGATCTGACACGACGGTATCGGGTGCGAAGTCTTTCGATTGCCGCCTTTTTCGCAACGCGCTTCTCAGCATCGGATTTGTCGGACTTGTATATTTCGGTCAGTTCATCCTGTGTGCCGGCAACCAGCCTGACAAAATCATCGTTTCGCTTTCGAGTTGCGTGGAATCGGACAAGTTCCGTCGTCTGACCACGGTGTTTCAGCCACTCGACGGTTCCTGCTTCTTCGACCGAAACTGCAAAGGCCTCGTTAAATTCCGCATCATCTTCCACGTAGATGAGCTGATGCGATAATTCGTGGAATATCACGCCGGCCAGATAGGATTCACCGTAAAGAAGCATTGTGTTCAACAGCGGATCACGCGTCAGGCCGAGCGTCGAATAGGCAGGCACCCCGCCGACATGGACGTCGAAACCTTCTTCGCGAATTTGCTGTGCATACCGTACAGCGGCTTCCTTGGAGAAGTAGCCGCGATAGGGGACACAGCCGACGACCGGAAAGCACCAGGTCCGCACGCCCGGTGCCAGCTCGGGTGCAGCGAAAACGGACCATGTGACAAAGTCGCGGCCCGTGTCGACATAATTGCGATAGCTGCCATTGTCTGGCAGCGAGAGCCGATCGACGGCAAATTGCCGAATGTCTCTCGCCAGTTCGAGATTCTGGTTGAGCTCGGTTGAACTGGACGGGCGGTCAATCAACTTTTCAATCGGCTGACTGGCAGCCAGGATATCGAGATGTCCGTTGATCGACTGGGCGTAGTAGGACAGGCTGCAGCCCTGCAGGCCCAGCACACCGGCACTTGCAAAGATCAACTGTCTTACCCCGCCACTCATTCCTGATGCATAGCAGCGCCGATCACGCGGGAACAACTGAATTTATCCGCTCACAGCGGTCAGTTGCCAGATATGTAGCTTGGCAGCCACAAGACGATTTGCGGGAAAATGAAGATCAATGCCAAGCCGATCAACTGAATCACCATGAACTGCATCATGCCGAAATAGATATCTTTCAGGTCCCATTCCGGCACGACGCCTTTCAGGAAGTAAGCCGATAGCGCCACTGGCGGGCTGAGCCAGGCCGTCTGCAAATTGACCGCAACGAGAATGGCAAACCAAGTGAGGTTGACGTTCAACTCCACAAGCAGCGGCACCAGGATGGGCACGATGATCAGGACGATCGGCACCCATTCAAGCGGCCAGCCAAGCAGGAAGATCAGCGCCATCACGAAGATCAACATGACCGTCGTCGACAGGTCCATCGACAGAAGCAGCTCGGTCAGGAATTTCGGTGTGCCGAGGTTGGAGAACACCGCGCCGAAGAAATTGGACGCGGCCACCAGGAACATGATCAATACAGTGATTTCCAGTGTCTTGATCAGCGCATCGTAAAACTTCTGAAACGTCAGTTTGCGGTAACCGATCGACAGCAGGATTGCTCCAAAGGCGCCACAGGCCGACGCCTCGGCAGGTGTCGCCCATCCGGCAAGAATTGAACCGAGAGCAAAGGCGATGAGAATGGTAGGCGGTACCAGCCCCATGAAGAACTCGTACCAGAGGTCGGAGAAGTAGAAACCGCCGGGTTTGTGCTCACGTGTCCATTTGTAGGCGAAGAACATGAACCCGACCCATGCAACCGGGAAGATGAGACCCGCCATCGGGAAAAACGAGAGCGATCCCGATGCCCCGTAAAACAGCAGCAGGATGAGGACTGTGAGGCCTGAAAGAACGGCGACCACTTCGAGGAAGTAAAATGGTGAGGTTTCAGGCTGCTCGTCCTGGGGCAGGATCGGCCCGAGGTCCGGATTCAGCCAGCAACGGCCCAGCGAATAGACCATGTAAAGAACCGCCAGCAGCAGTCCCGGCATGATTGCGGCACGAAACAGGTCGGTGACTGGAATTTCCAGCACCGGACCCATGACAATAAGCATGATTGAAGGCGGGATGAGGATACCGAGCGTTCCACCGGCGGTGATCGTGCCGGCGGCCAGGCGTACATCGTAGTTGGACCGGTTCATCGTGCGGGCGGCCATGATGCCAAGGATCGTGACCGATGCACCGACAATGCCTGTCGCAGCAGCGAATATGGTTGATACGAACAGCACCGCGACAAAAAGCGCGCCGCGGGTTCGCGACATCATGAGCTGGACAGCGCGGAACAGCCGTTCCATCAACCCGGCCTGCTCCATTACGATTCCCATGAGTATGAAAAGCGGTACGGCGACCAGCTGATCGTCCAGCATGGTGGAATTCACCTGCAGGGTCATCAAAAAGAACGTGACAGCGCTGTTCGCACCCCAGGCGCCAAACGTGAAGGCAAGGAAAACCAGCGTGAAAGATATTGGGAACCCGACGAAGATCGAAAACAGCATGGCCGCGAGCATGAGCAGGCCAATAGTCGGCTTGTCGAATGCAAAAGCACCGCCTCCGGCTACCATGTCCCACCAGTCGTCGAACGGAACTGCCTTGGGGAAGAAGGTGGCGCAGAACACGAAGACCAGGAGCAACAGATAGACCGGCAGCAGGCGGGTGAAAATGCGTTCCCGTTCCTTGCCCATCTGGTCAAAGGCACGGAAAAGTTCCGCAACCCCTTGCAGCATCAGCAAGAAGGCTCCAATCGGCATGGCCAGGCGCGCAGGCCACAGGATCGGCGCCCAGGTCGTGTCCATCGTGGTTTCGTTTTTCTCGAACGCGTCGTACCAGAAGTCGGCCGCTGTCCAGAAAAAGAACAGCATTGCCGGGAAATAGAAGGCCAGATAAAGCGCCGCATCCACCGTCGCCTGGGTTTTTGGAGTCCAGGTCCGGTACAGGAAGTCGGCGCGGATGTGCACGCCGCGCAACAGCGCATAACCGGTGGCAAGCATGAAGATGACACCACCCAGCATCCGCGAGATATCGTAAGCCCAAAGCGTTGGGCCAAGGCCGATGGAACGGGCAAACTCGTTCATGCCCCATCCGGTGAAGGTGCCAAACAATGTGCGCGCTGTTACCTCGAACACCATCACGGCGATCAGCGGCACCAGCAAAACGCATGTCAGCCGCCCGGCCCAAAGGTTGAGAACATCAATAAACGCCGTGATCGGACGTTGCCAGGGCGTCATGGTTTCCGGCGTTTCGCCGGGCTGCTCTGCCCGTCGCTCGGCAATCAGCTCATCGGTAATGTCCAGTTCGTCCGGTTTTACGTCCTCAGCCATACCGGCCTCTCCCCCGAGGTGACGCCGCTTCGCGGTCTTGTCTTGTTGTTTTCAAAACGCATTGTTGCATGCGCCCGAAAAACAACAAAGTCATTCCGGCGGGCCATGGATTGATGTCCCGCCGGAAGCAATTGTCGTCCTATTTCAGGCTGTCAGCATACGCCTTGCCCAGCGCTGCGTTGGAAGCTTGAGCGCCGGCCCAGAACGGTACGGCTATTTCCGCAAACGCCTTCTGGCTGTCATAGACTTCCTTGAAGAACTCGTTTTCAGCTGCGTTCTTTTCCAGAAGTGCCTTGGCGGCATTCATGTAGGCTGGGAAGTAGTCTGCCGGGGTGTCGTGCAGGATAACACCATGGTTTTCCGTCAGATCCTTCAGCGCCTTGCCGTTTTCATAGATACGGTACGACATGGCTTTCGACAGAGACGCATTTGCCGCGACTTCCAAAGCCTTCTTCTGGTGATCGGTCATGCCGTTGTAGATATCACCATTGATGTAAAGGTCGGCGTTCACGACCACCTGGTGCAGGCCTTGCAGATAGTAGTGCTTCAGGACTTTCTGGAAGCCGAACACGCTGTCAGGCTTCGGGCAGCACCATTCGGCAGCATCAATGGTACCTTTTTCAAGCGCCGGCAAAATGTCGCCGCCGCCCATGGCAACCGAAGCCACTCCGATGTCCTTGTAGGCCTGGCCGGGGATACCCGGAGGGGTGCGGAAACGGTATTTGCGGAAATCATCCATCGAGGCGATCGGCTCCTTGAACCAGCCAAGCGCTTCCGGGCCAACCGGTTGCAGCATGAAGCCCTTCACATTGACGCCCATCTCATCCCAGAGCTGATCGTAAAGTTCCTTGCCGCCGCCGAACTGGAACCATGACAGGAAGGCAAGATTGTCCATGCCGATGCCGCCACCTGCAGGCGGAGAGCCAAACAGTGCGGCAGCCGGATGCTTGCCCGACCAGTAATGGGTCCAGGCAAAACCGCCTTCAACCAGTCCCTTGTCTACCGCGTCGAGTGTCTCACGCACGCCGACCACGGCTCCGGCCGGCAGAACCTCGATGATGACCGGATCGTCGGCGGTCAAGGCAGCCACATCGTCTGCGAAGTTCTTGAGCATGGTTACTTCGTCGGCCTTCGCGGAGATCACCGATTGTACGCGGATCGTTACTTCCGCAGCCATTGCTGAAGTGGCAGCAACAGCTGTACCAAGTGCTGCGGCTGCAAGGCCTTTTGTCAGTTTAGATAGAATGGACATTCATTCCTCCCGAGTTTCAGTGGTTAGACTAATTTAAGCTTTCAGAAGATATGAGCTTCGCGCTCCGCAGATGCTTTTCTTTGAAAGCTGATGCATCAGATGTCTGGATGGCGGCTCCCCTTCCGCTTTCATCATCTGAATTCTATGTGCCGGCACCATCACAGCATCGAAGCTCCCGGCAAATTGAGCATCTTGGCCACCTGCGGCCAGCCGTCGTAGAGCATGTCAAGCGACAGATAGACGAGGAAGAACAACCCCGCCCAGGAAAGCCATGGATAGCGGGTCATGACATGCATGATCATGGTGGCGAAAAACGCCATGAACGCGATCGCCAATGCGAGTCCGAAAATCAGCAAACTCGTATCGTCACGAGCGATTGCGGCAACCGCCACGACATTGTCGATCGACATGGAAACATCGGCCACGGTGATGGTGACCATTGCCTCGTAAAGTTGCTTGCGGGGCGGTCCCTGGTAGCCTTTTGCCGCAAGTGTCGCTTCGGCTTCCTGGGCCACGTGTTCAGTGAGCTCCTGATAGAACCGCCAGCAAACCCAGCACAATAACATGCCGCCAAAGAACAATATGCCGGGAATCGCCAGAAGGTAGACAGCGGCAATGGCAAATATGATCCTCAAAAAGGCAGCCAGCGCCATCCCCATAAAGATCGCTTTCTTGCGCAACTCGGGCGACAGTCCAGCTGCGGCCATGCCGATGATCAATGCATTATCACCGGACAGAATGATGTCGGCAAAGATGATTTGGAGGATATCGAGCGTCCCCGCAAAACTCATGCGATAACCTCCAGGATCATCTCGGGCACTTTCGTGACATTTCAGATTGATGTCATCTGCCCGAGTGAACCATTCGCAACCCGCCACCTAGCCGTGGGGAAGTCATTTATTAAAAAATGAGACTTTTTATCTCATTTATGCGATAAGAGCATAAAGACTGCTTTGACACAAGCGGAATTTATGTGCCATCGGGAGCAGATTGGCTTCCGCCGTTGCGCAAGGATGGGAATTCATGGAAGAGAACGGCCGGATACCGACGAACCTGCGGACGTTGCGCATTCTGGAAGTACTTGGCAAATCCGACAGTCCGATGACCCCGACCGAAATCAACCGTGAGCTGGGACTCCCCAAGCAGACCGTTCACAGACTCTGCGCGACGCTGACCGCAGAAGGGTATCTGGTTCCCGACATTGACCGAAAAAGACTCCGCCCCAGCCGGCGATTGCGGCAACTGGCATCAGGCGTCCTGTTTGCCTCCAGATATCATGTCGCCCGCCATCAAATACTCGTCGATGTGGCGAAGCGGGTGCGCGAAACCGTGAATTTTGTCGTGCCCGAAGACAAGGGGATGACCTATATGGACAGGGTGGAAACGGACTGGCCATTTCGAATTCAATTACCGATCGGCTCGCATGTGCCTTTTCACTGTACTGCCAGCGGCAAGACATTTCTGGCGAGCCTTAAACCGGCTGCCCGCCGAGCCATGGTCAACAGTATTGAACTGGAAAAGCTGACTTCCAACACGCATGACAACTCCGAAGGATTGATGAGCGAATTGGAAGAAATTTCCGAGCAGGGATATGCGCTCGATCGCGAGGAGTTCATGGAGGGCATGATCGCGATCGCCGTTCCTGTATCGGATCCGTCAGGCAGGTTCTTTGCGGCACTTGCCTATCACGGCCCCACACAGCGCGTCTCACTGGGGGAAGCCGTTAAAGATGTAGCGATGCTAAAATCAGCCGCTGAAAGGCTTACAAGCGCGATTTTCGTGTGAGTGTGCGAAACTATCAAGATGCGTCCAGAAACGAGCGGACAGAAGCAAACACATCGACAAACATTTCTTCTGTCAGCCTTCCGGTATTGGTGTTGTAACGGGAACAGTGGTAGCTGGAAAACAATGCCAGTCCGTTGGCATTCTGCTTGGCGCCGTGGGAAAACGGGAACTCCTTCACCTTCAAACCCAGTGCACGGACGGTCGATTGATGGGCAATCGTGCCAAGAGTGAGAACCGCTTGCAGGTTTTCAAATCTGCCGATTGTTGGCATCAAAAACCCGCGGCACATGTTAATCTCGGCACCAACGGGTTTGTTTTCAGGCGGAACACAACGAACGGCGTTGGTTATTGCCGTTTCCAGCAATTCGACACCATCATCGGCACGCGCATCGAACTCGCCGCGCGAAAATCCGAAACGTTCAAGCGTCGAATAAAGCAGGTCACCCGCAAAATCGCCGGTAAATGGCCGTCCGGTGCGATTGGCCCCGCGCAATCCGGGCGCAAGTCCGACAATAAGGAAACGGACCGTTGCATCGCCGTCCGGTGGGCAGAACGTCGGCACCGGGTCATTGTGCCACGATGGTTCCCTGGCCCGCCAACTGTCTATGAAGTCGTACAGCCGGGGACAAAGCGTGCAGCCGCGCGGAGGATCCGCGTCATGCAACAGCGGGCTCATCAGTAATCGTCTTCGCCGTACTCTTCTTCTTCATCATCGCGGCGCGGCGGGCGCTCGGACGGATCGCGGCCAATCTCGTTCTTCAAGGTTGACAGATCGACGAAATGGTCTGCTTGGCGGCGCAGATCGTCCGAAATCATCGGCGGCTGCGATTGCATGGTCGAAACCACCGACACTTTGCGTCCTCTGCGTTGCAGGGCCTCGACCAGCGAGCGGAAGTCTCCGTCGCCGGAAAATATCACGTAGTGATCCACAACCTCAGACAGTTCCATGGCATCGATGGTCAATTCGATATCCATGTTGCCCTTGATTTTGCGTCTTCCTGCTGCGTCAGTGAATTCCTTGGCCGGTTTGGTGACAACCTTGTAGCCATTGTAGTCCAACCAGTCGATCAGCGGTCTAATGGAGGAGTATTCCTGGTCTTCGACAAGGGCTGTGTAGTAGTAAGCCCGTAACAGGTAACCTCGTTTCTGAAAGCTTTTCAAAAGTTTGCGGTAGTCGATGTCGAAGTTCAGCGATTTCGATGCGGCGTATAAATTCGCGCCATCTATAAAAAGTGCTATCTTTTCCCTTGGATCAAACATCTGGCAATTTCCCAATCAGAATAGTTATTTCAAAAAAATTTGGCGAGACCCGGTAATGCGTTCGGCAGGTGCGCCTCGACAGAATACCTTCCATAAGCCGAGAATCCAAGCGCGCGGCTTAACAATTGAACTTCCGATTACCGCAACATCGCGCCTGTATGACCGCTGTTTGCGGCAGACAATTGGCCGGTTTACGTATCCAATTGTGCTTGAATTACCGGTTCATTCGAGGTATGGACGCGCTCGATTTCCTGAACATCCCGGCACGAAAGGGGCGCAAGCATGGCCCGCGTAACCGTCGAAGACTGCATCGACAAAGTAGACAATCGATTTGACCTTGTACTTCTGGCCGGCCATCGCGCCCGGCAAGTCTCTCAAGGCGCTGAGATTACGGTGGATCGTGATAACGACAAAAATCCGGTCGTGGCGCTGAGAGAAATAGCAGAAGAGACCTTGTCTCCAGGCGATCTGAAGGAAGACCTGATCCACTCGTTGCAAAAGCATGTCGAGGTGGATGAGCCGGAGGCGGATGATCTGATTGAGACAATCGCCGAGGTCGAGGCAGAAGAGGCTGTGGATGCGCCTGAGGCAGTCTCATTCGATCGCATGTCAGAAGACGAGCTCCTCGCCGGCATTGAGGGTCTGGTACCGCCGGAAAAAAGCGACGATTTCTAGAACGCTGACTCTAGACAGCGCTTCCCGGCGCAATTTTTCATGGTATTTGAAGGGGCGCATCGCAATATTGCCGGTGCGCCCCAATTTGTTTCGGAACCACCGCCGGAGAGTTGCCCATGATGCGTCAGTATGAGCTTGTCGAGCGTGTTCAGCGCTACAAGCCTGACGTCAATGAGGCTTTGCTCAACAAGGCTTACGTATACGCCATGCAAAAACATGGCCATCAGACCAGGGCGTCGGGCGATCCATATTTTTCGCATCCGCTGGAAGTCGCGGCGATCCTCACGGACATGCATCTTGACGAGGCAACCATAGCGATCGCCCTGCTGCACGACACCATTGAGGACACCGACGCAACCCGTAATGAGATTGACGACATGTTCGGCCCTGAGATCGGTGAGCTCGTGGACGGTCTCACCAAGCTGAAGAAGCTCGATCTCGTTTCCAAAAAGGCCGAGCAAGCGGAGAACCTTCGCAAGCTTCTGCTTGCCATCTCGCAGGACGTCCGCGTCCTGTTGGTCAAATTGGCCGATCGGCTGCACAATATGCGTACGCTGGATCACGTACCGCCCGCAAAGAGGCAGCGCATCGCCGAGGAAACAATGGAGATCTACGCGCCGCTGGCCGGTCGTATGGGCATGCAGGATATGCGCGAAGAGCTAGAGAAACTGGCCTTCATGCATATCAATCCGGATGCCTATCACACAGTCACAACCCGGCTTGAGGATGTTCTGGAACAGAACCGTGATGTAATTAACCGGATTGAAGACGCGCTGAAGGATCTGTTTGCGGAACACGGGATCACCGCCCAGGTAACCAGCCGGCAAAAGAAGCCGTTTTCGGTTTTCCGGAAAATGGAAGCCAAGGCGCTGTCTTTCGAACAATTGTCCGACATTTTCGGATTTCGGATCATCGTTGAGACTGTCGAGGACTGTTACCGCGCGCTGCACGCCATCCACACAACCTGGTCGATGGTGCCTGGTCGTTTCAAGGATTACATCTCCACGCCGAAGCAGAACGACTACCGATCCATTCACACGACAATTGTCGGTCCATCCCGGCAGCGGGTCGAATTGCAGATCAGGACGCGCGAGATGCACCGGATCGCTGAATACGGTGTTGCCGCCCATTCGATTTACAAAGACTTCAATGGGGCTGTTAATGGCGCCAGCCATGCAGTCTCCAAGGATACTAATGCCTATGCCTGGCTCAGGCAGACAATCGAGGCGTTGTCGGAGGGCGACAATCCCGAGGATTTTCTGGAGAACACCAAGCTGGAACTGTTTCAGGACCAGGTGTTCTGCTTCACCCCGAAAGGCCGGTTGATTGCCTTGCCGCGTGGGGCAACCCCGATCGATTTTGCCTACGCCGTTCATACCGATGTTGGCGACAGCTGCGTCGGCGCAAAAGTCAATGGACGGGTGATGCCGTTGGTCACGGAACTGAAAAATGGCGACGAGGTCGAGATCGTTCGGTCAAGCAATCAGGTGCCGCCCGCTGCATGGGAATCGGTGGTTGTAACGGGAAAGGCCCGCTCGGCCATTCGCAGGGCGTCCAAGGCGGCAATTCGCGAACAGTATTCGGGTCTCGGCGAACGAATTCTCGAACGCGCATTTGAACGTTCCGGACACGAATACAAGCCAGAGGTGATTAAAAAGGTGCTTCACCGCCTGGCTCGTAAAGATGTCGAGGATGTTTTGACCGCCGTCGGCCGCGGGGAACTGACGTCGCCGGATGTCATCAAGGCGGTGTTTCCCGACCACAAGGATGAACGCGTGGCGCCTTCGCCGAAGACCCGGGACGAAGGCTGGTTCAATTTGCGCAATGCAGCGGGCATGTTGTTTCAAATACCAGGCAGGCGATCCCGCAGAAAAAAAGCGGCCAAAGGAGCGGCAATTTCGGAATCGGCGGTTCCGATCCGCGGCATCAGTGGCGATCTTCCGGTCAGTTTTGCGCCGGAAGGTGCCGTGCCCGGTGATCGGATCGTAGGCATTCTGCAACCCGGTGCCGGAATAACAATCTATCCGATTCAATCGCCCGCTCTCACGGCATTCGACGACCAGCCGGACCGTTGGATAGATGTCCGTTGGGATATTGATGAAAACAGCCGGGAGCGTTTCCCCGCCCGGATTTCGGTGATTACGATCAATGAGCCCGGTTCACTTGCGGATATCGCTCAAGTCATCGCAGCGAACGATGCAAACATTCATATGCTGTCAATGATCAACACGGCGCCGGATTTCACCGAAATGATGATCGATCTCGAAGTCTGGGATCTGAAACACCTTAACCGTCTCATTTCCCAGCTGCGTGACAATGAGATCATTTCGGAAGTGAAACGCGTCAATGGGTAAAAGTGGGGTACAATGACCAAAGAAGAAGTACTGCAGGTTTTTCGCGATTGCGGTGCGATGCTGGAAGGCCACTTTATACTGACCTCAGGGTTGAGAAGTCCCATTTTTCTTCAAAAGGCGCGCGTGTTCATGCATGCTGAGCACACCGAGAAACTCTGCAGCGCGCTTGCATCAAAAATCCGCGAATCTATTCCCGGTCAGATCGACTATGTGGTCGGCCCGGCGGTGGGAGGGCTGATACCGGCTTATGAAACCTCGCGTCATCTCAATGTTCCCGCCATATGGGTCGAGCGCGAACAGGGCGTGTTTAAACTGCGTCGATTTGAAATCGAGCAGGGATCACGCATCGTCATCGTCGAGGATATCGTCACGACGGGCCTTTCGATCCGGGAAACCGTTGATTGTCTGCGCGGGGTCGGCGCAGACGTGCTCGCCGCCTGCTGCATTGTCGACCGGTCCGCGGGCGAAGCGGATGTTGGTGTACCGCTAATCTCATTGGCGGAGCACAAGGTCCCAGCCTACGAACCGGACAACCTGCCGCCTGAGCTCGCCGCAATTCCGCCGGTCAAACCTGGTAGCCGAAGCCGCTAAAAGGGTGATTCGGACTTGCGCCTGCCTTGCGGAGGCGCATAATCGAAAACTTGGCTGAAAAAGCCAATCTTTGTTTAATATCGTTGGGCTATGATCGTGTGTGTTGGGGCCGCGCAAGGCGGCTCGTGTTGGAAAGTTTGATGCTGTTCAGGCGACGAAAACCTGCTGATGTCTGGGAGAAGGTTCGAACGGCCGTGTGGCCTCGCCGATCATTCGGACGCTCAGCGCAGTATTTCGTCAAACGGGTTTTACGGCTGACCGCCACACCGCATGCGATCGCGGCCGGAGTGGCCGCCGGGGTTTTTGCATCTTTCACACCGTTTGTCGGATTTCATTTCGTCATCGCCGCGATCGTCGCGTGGGCAATGGCGGGCAACGTTATCGCGTCGGCCTTCGGTACTGCGATCGGTAACCCGATTACATTTCCCTTTATCTGGGGTGCGACCCTGCAGACCGGCAGGTTCATTATCCATGATCCGCACACGCCAGGCGACGAGATGACCGTCGGCTTTATGCTCCGACATTTTGAGTTCTCCCAGTTGTGGGATCCCGTCCTGAAACCGATGACGGTGGGTTCTATCCCTCTGGGTGTAAGCGCCGCGATTATCTTTTATCTGCTTACCCGCTCAGCCGCCCGGACCTTTCGTGAGCAGAGGCGCAAACGCTTGGCGGATCGCGCCCGGCGCAGAGCCAAGGCACAGGACGCCCGACGGCCGCCTTTCAATGGAGCTGCAGCCGGCTAATGATTATCGGTCTTGGCAGTGATTTGATCGATATTCGCCGAATTGAGCGGTCTTTGGAACGGTTCGGTGACCGGTTTACCAACCGGGTCTTCACAGAAATCGAACAGGCCAAATCCGACAGGCGCAGAGAGCGGGCGGCATCCTATGCCAAGCGATTCGCTGCCAAAGAGGCATGTTCGAAGGCGCTTGGCACCGGATTGTCGCGGGGTGTGTTCTGGCGCGATATGGGTGTCGTCAACCTTCCCGGCGGCAAGCCGACCATGCATCTGACCGGAGGCGCACTCATCAGGTTGGAAGAGATGATGATCGATGGCCACGAACCGCAGATCCACCTGACGATCACCGACGATTTTCCGCTCGCCCAGGCCTTTGTGATCATCGAAGCGGTTCGGTCCGTCTGATAATGTTTTCTGACTTATCCCAGTAAAGTCTCTGTTAGCCGGCTGTCCACTGTTGCAAGTCCCTCAATCACGTCGAAATGATGCTTGTCATCGTCATGATATAGCGAGATATCAGCGCCCAACCCTGTCCAGATATTGACCAGCAGGTCGTTCTGGCGCAGAAACTCTGGCCGCTCCTCCGAGCCGACCCAGCAGACAATCTTTGGTCCCCCGAAAGGCGCATTCAGCGCCGCACTCTCCGACCTTGCTTCAGCTTCGTCGAGTTTGAGAGTCTGGTTCATTTCCGTCTTCAGCAATGGTCGCAGATCGTGCAGTCCGCTGATCGAAACGACACGTTTCAGCCGCTGTCGTGTTGCTTCCGAAAGCGGGCTGTCGGCGCAGACCATGCGGCTGACCAGATGTCCGCCCGCCGAGTGTCCCGCAATGTGAATGGGGCCGTCGATACGTCGAGCCGCCACATCAATGGCCTGTCCAATTTGTTGGGTAATTTCGGAAATCGCAGCCGCTGGAGCGAGCTCGTAGCTGGGCAGCGCCGCCGCCCATCCGCATTCGACAGCACCTGCGGCAAGGTGCGAGAACCATTTCGGTGAAAACTTCATCCAGTAGCCGCCATGGACGAATACCATTAATCCTTTCGGCGTTCCGACAGGCATGAACAAGTCGATAGTTTCCCGGTCACCGGGACCATAACCCAGATCAAACTCGGCTCTTTTCTCAGCGGCTAACTTGGCCCGGAACGAGGATGCTTCAGCGTCCCACATAGGCGGGAAGTCTTCGGCACCCGGAATGTGCGCGCCGTTGGCATAGGCATCATCCCAGTCGGTGATCATGCGGCCCTCCTATGCTCCTTCGTGCAGGCGTTGCCCGGGCGCCGCCTTGACCTGCAATTCATGCAGTTTCTCGCGTGTCTTCTCCTGCTCGCGGAACGCTTGTTGTGCGCCAGAGATATAGGGTTTCGCCCAGGTATGCTCTTTCAACGTGCCATACCAGGCGGCTGCCTGATGGGTAAAATAGGGATTCCACAAATGCGGGCGCCCGAGCGCGACCAGGTCGGCGCGGCGCGTGTGCAGGATTGTGTTGACTTGCGCCGGTTCGGTGATGGCGCCAACGGCCATTGTGGCGATCTTCGGCACGTTGCGCACCGCTTCGGCGAATGACACCTGGAACATGCGGCCATAGACGGGTTGCTGGTCGGGAACGGTCTGGCCGGCGGAGACATCGATCAGGTCGCAACCGGCATTATGAAATGCTTCCGAAATAGCGATCAAGTCTTCCTCGCTCAGCCCGCCCTCTTTCCAGTCGGATGCGGAAACGCGCACCGACATCGGCTTGTCTTCGGGCCATACGGCACGCATTGCCTCAAATACCTCAAGCGGATAGCGCAGGCGGTTTTCCACCGCTCCACCATACTCGTCGGTCCGAATATTGGTCAGCGGTGAGAGGAACGAGGCAAGCAGATATCCGTGCGCACAGTGCAATTCCAGCATATCGAACCCGGCCCGATTGGCGCGTTCTGCGGCCTGTACAAAATCTGCCTTCACCCGATCCATCGCGGCCCGGTCCATTTCGGCTGGCTTGTCGCTGACATCTTCAAAATAGGGAATCGACGACGCTGAGATCAGCGGCCAGTTTCGGTCCTTCTCCGCAATCGGATGGTCCGGATTTTCCCAACCCAGCTGGGTCGACCCCTTTCTTCCGGCATGCCCGAGCTGCATGCAGATTTTCGCGGTCGAGTTCGCGTGCACGAAATCGACGATCTCCTTCCAGCGCCGCTCATGCTCGTCCGTCCACATGCCGGGGCAGCCTTCGGTAATTCGCGCATCGGCTGAAGGGCAGGTCATTTCGCAGAACATCAGGCCCATTCCGCCGAGCGAATGGCTGCAATAATGCACCTTGTGCCAGTCGTTGATGTTGCCGTCCGGGTCGGCCCTGTATTGGGCCATGGGCGACATAACGACCCGGTTTTCCAGTTCCATGTCACGAAGCTTGAACTTGGTGAACATCGGCGTCGGTCGGGTATCGCGGACATCGATACCGGTCTCCCGCCAATAGCGCTCGTACCATTCGGTATCCGCCTTTTCGACGAAAGAGGCATCGCGTAAAATGAGGTTGTCATAGGTGATCGATTTGGCGCGGCACATCAGCACCATGGCAAACTGCATCGGCTCCATGTCAAACGACCGGCCCATGTGCTCAAACCAGGCAAGCGACACATCGGCATTGTGCTGGATGATCTGGCACGGTGTGCGCCGCTCATCATCGTAGGCTTGAAAAGCCGCCTGAACGTCGGTCTCCGCATGTTCCAGAAGAGCATCCGACAGTGCGATCGCGCATTCCATCGCCAGTTTCGATCCCGAGCCTATGGAAAAGTGGGCCGACGCCTTGGCGTCGCCGAGAATGACAATGTTGTCGGTCCACCAGTTTTCGCAAAATATGCGCGGGAAGTTGCGCCAGTGGGAGCGGTTGAGCAACAGCGGGTGTCCCTGAAGTTCCTCGGCATAAATCGCCTCCAGTTTTGCCTTCGACCCTTCTTCATCGAATTCTTCAAACCCGTGCCCCTGCCAGCAGGCTTCGTCCATCTCGAAGACCCAGGTCGAGCGATCTGACTGGTACTGATAAGTGTGAGCACAGATAATGCCGTGCTCGGTCTGTTTGAAAAAGTAGTTGAACTCGTCCATCGGCCGCGACGATCCCATCCAGCAAAACCGGTTGGATTTGATGACAGTGGACGGCTTGAAAGCCTCGGCATTGGCTTCGCGGATAGGCGAATTGATGCCATCGCCGGCGACAATGACATCGCTGTCGGCAAAGCGCGTCTTGAGTTCTTCCGGTTTGACCATAGCGCCGAAGTGCATTTCAACGCCCAGTTCGGCACAACGTTCCTGCAGAATTTTCAATAGCGTATGGCGCGACGTACCACAAAATCCATTGCCGCCTGCACGGATCTCCTGACCCTTGTAGTGGATGGCGATGTCCTGCCAATAGGCAAATTCATCGCGGATGCGCTCAAACACCGGCAAGTCCCGATCCAGAAACTCATCCAGTGTGTCATCGGAGAATACGACACCGAAGCCGAATGTATCGTCGGCCTGGTTCTGTTCAAGAACCTCGATTGTCCAATCCGGCCGCGCTTTCTTGGTCAGTAACGCCAGATAGAGACCCCCCGGCCCGCCGCCGATGATCGTGATTTTCATGATCGCTACTCCGAGACTATTTTAAGTGTAAAATATGTGCTATTGCATCTATCATGCATTTAATTTACTTGCAATATGCGCTTACAGAACGGTGATTTCATTCTCACAGCGGGGCCAGTGGGCCGCTAGCAAAATGGCAAACGACATCGAAGTTCAGACCGGCAAAGACGGAAGCTCGAAAATCGAAGCGCCGGAATTCTATCTCGCAGCCTTGGACCGGCAAAATCGCGAGAACATGAACACTGCGCTGAGGCCGCACGGCCTGAAAGTGGCTGATTGGCGGATTCTGTCCTGCCTGGACAGCATTCGATCCCTTACAGTCAGTGATCTTGCAGAGCTGACCGTGGTCGAGCGTTCCGTCGCCAGCCGGTTGGTGGACAGGATGATCGAGCGGGGCTTTCTTCGAAAGGAAGCCAGCGCTGCCGACCGGCGCTATTCAGAAATCACCCTGACGGAAGCCGGTAGTGAAAAACTTCGCCAGTGCGATGCCGCAGTCGATGATCTTCGAGCTCAACTGTTCGCCGGAATGAGTGAAAAGGACCGGGAAAACCTGCTGCGGTTGCTCAAGCTGCTGCGCAAAAACGTGCTCGCCTATCAACGCCACAATATCGCTGTCTGACCCATCAAGATCGTTCAGACCTGCGTCTTGGCCACCCCGCCACGATGTGCAATTCTCTGCGCATGGAAGATGGGAACAAGTTCAGTGCGCCTAGCAGCTAGAGCGGCCTACCTCTGGTTGGCTATTATTTTGTCGATTGTGCTGACAACCGCGGCGGCGTCGGCCAAGCGCGTTGCGCTGGTCGTCGGCAACTCCGCCTATCAACATGTTGCCGAACTGGCCAATCCGAAGAATGACGCAGAGGCGGTGGCCGCATCGCTTCAATCCCTTGGATTTGAGGTTGTCTCCGGCTTCGATCTCGACAGGATCGGGTTGGAGCAGGCGGTGCGGGAGTTCTCAATGGCATCCCGCGGAGCAAAACTGACCCTGTTTTTTTATGCAGGTCACGGCCTGCAGGTTGGTGGTCAAAACTATTTGATACCGGTCGATGCAGAACTCGCCGACGAGGCCGACCTCGATTTTCAGACAGTATCGATGAACGCCGTCCTTCGCAGCATGGAACGTGAACGGAGAACCAATCTCATAATTCTTGACGCCTGCCGCGACAATCCGCTGGCGAAAAACCTTGCCCGTTCGATGGGTACCCGGTCTTCCAATATCGGGCGTGGCCTGGCGCCACTGGAGACCGGGGTGGGCACATTGATTTCGTTTTCTACACAGCCGGGCAATGTAGCGCTCGACGGCGACGGAGCGAACAGCCCCTTCACCACGGCACTGCTGCGCCACATGAATGCACCCAAACTTGATGTTGCGATCATGATGCGGCGCGTTCGGCGCGATGTGATGGACGCAACCGGTGGCAGGCAGGTGCCATGGAGCAATTCCTCGCTCACCGATGCGGTATATCTTAGCGGAGATACTGGCGGTAATGTCCAGCAGCCGGTGGAAGATGATTCAGCACTTGCGGCTTGGAATGCAATTCGCGAGAGCGATAGCCCGGCGATGTTTGAGACGTTCATTTCCCGCTACCCGGACAGCCTTTACGCTGATTTTGCCAGAGCGCGCCTTGATGAAATCGCCAAACAAACGGCGGCGCTGGAGCGAGGAACAGAAGGTTTTGACGGCAGTATCGAGATACACGATGACCCACCGAGCAGCAGTTCCCAGGATTGTGTGAAACTGGGTGGCGGTGTCCTTCTTTGCACAAGTTCGGTGCTGGATCCGCAGGGCCGCAACTCCTACCGCGCTGGAAATCTTGTTGATGGCAACCAATCAACTGCGTGGGTTGAGGGCATTCGTGGTGACGGGATCGGTGAGTGGATTTTGCTCGATTTCGGGGAACCCACGAACCCCGGCATGATCGAGCTTCGCAACGGGTACACCAAGAACAACGATATCTACCGGAAAAACGGCCGCGTCCGCGAAGTCGAAATAGTCACGTCGGCGGGCGAAAGCAGGACGGTATCATTGAGTGATACCGGGTCGTTTCAAACAGTCGACCTGTCGGGTTTTGAAAGAATGAGGTGGCTGCAACTGCGGATATTGTCAGTCTATCGCGGGTCCAAATATCGGGACACCGCGATTAGCGAATTACGGGTTCTGAATTGATCGCCAGACTGATAATTGCATCCCTCGCCATCGCAACAATTGCCGCGCAAAGTGGGAATGCACAGGAGGCTAAAACCAATCTGGCGCCCGGGTTTGTGCACCTGCGATCCGTAGACCCGACAATCATGCAGGCCATTCGCTACGCCGGACCCGATAACTTCACCGGTAAGCCGGTTTCCGGATATCAGGCGGCGGAATGCGTCATTGTCAAAGATGCCGCCCAGGCTTTGAAGCGGGTTCAGTCTGAACTGAAGCCTAAAGGACTGGGCCTTAAAATTTTCGATTGTTACCGTCCGGTCAGCGCGGTGGCCGCCTTTGTGCGTTGGGCCGCTTCTGAAGATACCACACCGGACCTGAAGCAACGATACCATCCTGCTTTCAAGCGCCGTCATCTTTTTCCCGGTTTCATCGCCAAACGATCTGGCCATTCCCGCGGCGGAACGGTCGATTTGACCCTGATTGATCTGGCGCGCCCGGAACAGAAGAACGAACCGCTTCGCGATGGTTGCGGCCCACACGAAGGTGGAGCGGAACTCGACATGGGAACCGGTTTTGACTGTTTCGACCTGCGCAGCCAGACCGCTTCCAAGCACGTATCGGATAAAGCACGAAGAAACCGCCGGACTTTAGTCGAAATCATGCAGCTGCATGGCTTTCGCAATTATTCCGGCGAATGGTGGCATTTCACGTTAAATAACGAGCCATATATGCGAACTTATTTCGATTTTCCGGTTGTGGCGCCAAAATCAAGAAATCAGTAGGTACCATGACAGGTTTTGGATTGAAGGGAACAGGCATGCCCAAACTTCTCCTCACAGCCAATTTGGCGATAACGGCGCTATTGCTTTCGGCAAGTTTTTTGATGGCGCAGGACAAGTCGCGCATCCCACCGATGGCCGTCTATCAGGCCATGCTGACCGGTAACAAGGATTCGGGATGGGTTCAGTTTCGAAACTACAATGGCGAGCAGTGGATCTACTTCACTTCGCTGCAAACGCTGCATTGCCGCCTTGCGGAAATACGCTATTCGGTCAATTCCGAGGCACTCGACAAGAAATTTCCACTGGCCGATTGCAATCCTCAAAACCCGATGGCTCTGCCGCCGGATGCGGGAATCGACCACATAGCAATCCGGCTACCGCTGGGAACCGCAAAGACGATTGCTGTTCAGGTCGTGTGGGAAGACAGCAGCGCAAGCGCGGTTGCAGTCTATGAGCCTTGCGAAAATGTCGGCGAGCAAACTTGTGCCTGGCCCTTGAAATAAGATCGGTCAGTCAACAAGGGCGTCGGCACGATGACCCGCCCGTTCCAGATGAATGGGTAGCACCCGTCCATAGAGCTGGCGCGTGCGCTCGGGGCTGCCAACCATACCTTCCTGCTCGACAAACGAGAAAATGCCGACATAGCGCTTTTGCTTGCCACACACCGGTTTTACCCGGTGGAGGGCGTAACGGCCTTTGAAAATCTGCAAGTCACCGGGCTGTAGGTGCAGGGTCTTCACACGGCCGCAATCCCCGTCGAGAACCGCTGCCACTCCATCGTAGTTTTCGTCTGTTGGCGAGCGTAGACCGGGGCAATACTCAAATTCGCCACCACTTTCGCCGTTCTGGATGGCCAGTGTGACCGTGTAATTGTTGGTATCGAAATGCCATGGAAACCCTTCACCTTCCTCCACCACATTGATGATCACATCTGCAAGCGGATCGGCATAGCGAAAGAACCGTTCTTCGCCCAATGCATCCTTGATGAAAGGCGCAAAGTTGGGCCACTCGTAGATGGCCCGCAATGGGCTGTCGTCACCGAAATTGTCGGCCGGGACAAATGCATTTGAGCGATCGTAGAACCGTCGCATCGGATGCGATTTTGGCAAATCGTCCTGGTCCTGTGTGAAATAGGCATTGGTGCGGTTGAATGAACGATGCCCATACGGCGCAACACGGTCAGCTTCTTCGACAAAATCCTGAACGCGGTCGAACCGGACAAATCCCGGCAGGACGGCGCAGCCATCGGTTTCCAGTGATTTTCGTATGCCGGAGATCAGCGTTGCATATTCACCGCTGCCGGATTTGTCGATTGGGTATCGTTTGAGGTCGATAATGTCGGTGGCGTCGTTCCCCTGCACCGGCACCTCCCATACTAACTGTCCGGGTACCCATGGTCGCGCCATTCGGCAATTTTCATCGCTTGTATTCCGACATCGACATGCCGCTGAGGCTAAAATCGAACCAAGGTTTCTATCGGCAAAGCAATGGTCGGCCAGCATCAGACCGTCCACGGCCATGGATCATCGATTCGATGCCTGCCCAGTAAGCACCAGCCTCACACATCGGACATGGCCTGGAAGACGAGTACAAAATGGCGCCTGACAGGTCGCGGTCTGATTGCCGCTTGGCGGCATCACGGATTGCTGCCATCTCAGCATGTGCCGTCGGATCATTGTCGATGATGACCCGGCTCCACGACTGACCGATGATATGGCCTTCGCGGACGACGACTGCTCCGTAAGGCTGGTCGCCCCTTTCGGTGGCAATCCGCCGCATCTCAAACGCGCGTTCGATGAAGGACATGTCATCCGGTGCGGCCGGTTGGACGATATTTTCGCCGCCGGAAGAAGCCGCAAGCGCCGGCCGAACGCCGAGCCCGAATGTGGAAAGACCAGCGAGATACATAAAATTGCGCCGGGTGCTGCGGTGTAGCCGAATGTGGCGGATTTCGTTCGAATCTTGCTCACACATTTGGCACACCTCCTTCAGATCATGGACCTCAGTTGTTCTATCGTCTCATCTGCAATGTCGATACCTTCAGCCCGGGCGCGCTCATATTCGAGGCCCTTAGATATTCCGGGCACATAGACGCCGTATTCTTCTTTCAGACGCTTCAAGTGTTTAGCCAATCGTTCCTCAAACTGGGGATCGATCGGGTGTGGATTGATCGCGACAACGTACATGCCGGTTGCCGGGCTCTCGTTTCCGGTTAGAAACGATGGCGCATCAAGCCCCCAATTCGCACCGGAAAGACCCGCTGACATGATTTCCATCATCATGGCGATATTGGCGCCGCGGCTGCCTCCAAAACCCAAAAGCGCACCCTTGATCGCCTCATTCGGGTCGGTAGTCGGATTGCCGTCCGCATCAATTGCCCACCCCTCCGGAATGGTTTTTCCTTCCCGTGCAGCCGCCCTGATTTCCGCAAATGCCGTCGCACTGGATGATTGATCGATCAGCATGGGCGGACCATCTGCCTGGGGTGCCGAAAACGCCATCGGATTGGTGCAGAAAACCGGCTTCTTCGACCCGGAGCCGGCAAGCAGGGGCGGACCGTTTGTGCCCGCCCATGCGACCAGTCCTTCGCGCGCTAGCCGCCAGGCAAACAAGCCCAATGCGCCACAGGTGAAGGAGTTGTTCTGCAGGAAAATGGCCATGCCCAGATCCTGGGTCCGTTCGATCAACTGGTCGAAGGCAATATCAAAACCAAGTTGCGCAATGCCGCCGCCCGCGTCGGACAGGATCATTGTTTGAGCGGGATGGGTGATGTCGGGAACCGCCTTGCCGTCGATGCGGCCCTCTCTCAACGCCGACAAATAGTCGAAGAGATGCCTGACGCCATGATTTACCTGGCCCATGCACTCGGTCATAACCGTATTGCGGGCAAGCGATACGGCCGGCGCAGTTGCGCCACCGGC
The DNA here is from genome assembly GCA_040830725.1 of Rhizobiaceae bacterium. Lineage (GTDB taxonomy): Bacteria > Pseudomonadota > Alphaproteobacteria > Rhizobiales > Rhizobiaceae > JAWKWH01. The sequence goes on along the minus strand of JBFOMG010000071.1, from coordinate 27,827 downwards.
GGCGACGATTGCATCAAAGCACAATCGTTCCAGGTCGTCGGCGGAAATCCTCGCCATGTTTTAAAGCTCCAATCCGGTACGTCGGCCATCATGAATGGCATAGGGCGCCTGCCGGGCGGCGAGGCAGTCCCCGACACCTTTAAATGCAATTCCACGTGCTTCCAAATCCTGCGCCAGATCGTCATTGGCGATATTTGCTGTTGCAAACACCAGCGTATCAGCATCCACGAGCATTTCGCTGTCATCCAGAAAGGACACAATTCGCGCACCATTTCCTGTCCACTCCAGCACCCCGCTGTCGGTCAGGAACTGAACACCCAGTTTCTTCAGATTGCGACGTAGAGGAAAATCCGCGGCCGTTCGCTGCAATTCCTTGCCGATGAGCGCATCTGGGGTGACGATAGTGACTTCGTGGCCTGCTTCCGCGAGTTTCCAGGCGGTCCCGCAACCTTTCCAGTTGCCTCCCTCGTCGAGCACCACGACCCTTTTTCCCGGCCGCGCTTCGCGCGCCATCACTTCTTCGGCGGAAAACACATTTCCTTTTTCGATACCGGGAAGGGGCTCGAGCTGCGGCAGGGCTTTCTGGAATCCGGTGCCGGCCGGCAGCGAGCCGGTAGCCACAATAACCTCGTCGGCTTCAAAGGATGTGATATCGTCGCCCTCAATGTAGGTGTTAAGGCGCAAGTCAACCTGCAGCTTCATCAACTGGCGTTCGTACCAGTCAATCAGGTCAATGATCTGTGCCCGGCGCGGTTGCTCACCGGCGAGCCGGAAATTACCACCCAGCCGTGAACCGGCTTCGCATAGCGTGACCCGGTGACCGCGCTCTGCAGCAACACGAGCCGCTTCCATGCCTGCTACTCCGCCGCCGACAACCAAAACCGATTTCGGCTGGTCTGCCGGGGTAAATCGATCGCCACCCCACTCCCACTCGCGCCCCACTGACGGGTTTACGACGCAGGAAATCCAGTAGTCGCGTGAGCGCCGCCCCCAGCACATTTGGTTGCACGACAGGCAGCCGCGAATATCCTCCGGCCGGCCGTCTGCCGCCTTGGCGGCAAGATGCGGATCAGCGATCTGGCCCCGCACGATGGAAACCAGATCACAGACCCCTTCACCCAAGACGGTTTCCGCATTTTCTGGTGTGCGGATGTGGCTTTCGACAGTTACAAGCGCGTGATTAACCGATGACTTGATGATCGTTGCCAGGTCAGCGCCGAGCTTCTCGGGATATAGAAACGTCGGCATCAATTTGTAGAAATCGAGATAACCGCCGGTTCCGCAGGTGACGTAGTCAACCGACTGACTACGATCATGCAACGCCACAATTTCAGCAGTGGATTCCCTGGAGAGCGTCACATCAAAATCCGGCTCGTCATTGACCGACAGGCCGATGATGAAATCGTCGCCGCACAATTTCCTGATGCGGTCGATGATCTCACGCGACATGCGGGTACGATTTTCAAGGCTGCCGCCCCATCTGTCATCCCGCCTGTTGGACCAAGGGGTCCAGAACTGATCGAGCAGGCTGTGGTAGGCGGCCCACACCTCGACCCCGTCGAATCCCGCTTCCTTGCAGCGCCTGGCGGCCTGCACAAAACCGTCAATCGTCTCCTCGATTTCGGCTTCCGTCATTGCGTGGCTGCCGTCTGAATCGTGATAGCTCGGCATACCGGATGGCGACCAGCCGGGATGAAACGACAAATCGGCATCCGAGTGCTGTCCAACGTGATAAAGCTGTTGGATGGCGACAGCGCCATTGTCCTTGATGGCATCCGTCACTTTGCGAAAATGCGGGATGATTGCGTCATCTGAGTGGCGGAAATTGCCGCGTGTCAGCACTGCAGCCGCGTGCACCGGAACCGGCTCGACGACTATCATCGCCGCCCCGCCTATTGCGCGTTCCGCGTAATAGGCGGCATGCCGTTCCGTCGGCAGGCCTTCGACTGACATGTTGGCGGTATGTGCACCGAATACGATGCGGTTTCGAAGCGTATGCCCGCGCAATTGCCCCGGGCTGAAAAGTTTCGGAAAGCTGCGCCCGCTCATCAAAAAGCTCCTCCCATGACTGCAAAGCCCGCATTGGCTAGCTGAAGCAAATCGCGGGCACTATGCAATTTCAAGGGCAGTTTGAAAGAACGGTAAGCGTCATACGTTGTCACGAATGCGCAGTAGCGCCTCCTCAGTAAAGGTCACGCAGCTTCACCCATTCCATCGGATAGGACAGTTCGTCTTCATCGCGTCCCTTGGCCGTCAGGTCGAGCAGATTATAGGCCGAGTTGAAGATATCCAATCCGCGGCTGTAGGCGGAATAGGTGTGGTAAATCGTTCCGTTCGTATCCCGGGTGAAGCAGCTCACCCCGGGTGCCTCATCTGACGGGAAGTTTGAGGGGCCGTAATTGTAGTCGACCGGACCGGCTTCACGTTCCTCCTTTGTGAAGGACACGCGGAAATCGTAGTTGAAATCCGTTCGGCCGGAAGAAACCCAGGGAAACCGCCATCCCATGCGATCGCGGAAAGCAAGCAACGTTTCCAGTGGCGCACGCGATACGGCGACAAGCCGGGTGTCGCGTTGGCGCAGGTGCTCACCGATGCCGTTGTAATTGTCGGCCCAGAATGAACAGCTCTTGCAGCCGGCCTCCCAATCGGGTCCGTACATGAAATGATAGACCACCAATTGTCCGCAACCATCAAACAGGCCGCCCAGGTCTTGTTCGCCTTTTTCGGTGTCAAAGACATAGTCTTTTTCGATTCTCACCCGCGGCAGCGCGCGCCGGGCCGCCGAAAGCGCATCGCGTTCACGGGTAAATGCCTTTTCCTTTTCCAGCAGCGCCTTGCGTGCTGCCAGCCATTCGTCCCGGGAAACGGTTTGTTGGGTGGTCATCGTCTTCACTCCCTTGTCGGTTCATATATAGCAAGACGAGCGAAACACGCGAAATCAGACAAACAGAGAGAAAATCCCCGCGCCGGGGTGAGGCGCGGGGTAATCGATCAGGAAGCGGGAGGATACTGCCTGATCAATCCGGCAGGGTTGATTATCGGCCGGTGTACCGGTCAGGCGTATCGATCTCCAGACCAACACGTTCGCCGTTGGCACGAGCAGACCGGGTCGTTGTCGCAAGCAGTTCGGAACCGGTGTTGATACGGTTATTTTCATTGTACTGGTCATCGACGCTGGCTGAAAGATTGCCAATCAGTTGTGGCGCCTGTCCTTCGCCGTTTTGCGCAAGGGCAAGGCCGGTGGTTGCGGAAAGAGCAAATGCAGCTGCGAGCAAGATTTTCATGGTTTTGTTCCTTTCTGACCTGTCGGTCCTGGTTCAGTCTTCAAGGCCCTCAGTCAAGTTTGAGAGGCAATTGGTGGGATCAGATATTCCCCGCTGATCATGAGATGGGTCGGTCACCGGTCACGTTCAAAACAACAGGAAGCGATCTGTGCGTGATCGAATTCTCGCGGGTTTGTGAGCACAATTCGCTTGCGCATCGATGACCAGTGGAAAATAGTCAGTTCAACCAATTAGAGGCTGACCATGTTCGCGCGACCAATGCTGAGATCTTTGAATTGCTGCGCGGCATTGCTGGCTGTGGGAATTGTTTCCACGGTTGTGGCGCCAATCGCTCAAGCTGCGGAAATATCGTTTCGATTTACAAATCATCTTTCATCGCCGGTCTGGGTGAAACTCTTCTCCAGCGACCGGCTGAAAGACTGGCCCGACGATGGCAGATTGTTCATCCTCGCCGATAGCTCACCGCGCAATTTTTCGGTTGGTTGCGAATTGGGTGAACGTATCTGTTACGGCGCGTGGATCGAAGGCGACATCACTCACTATTGGGGATCAGGCAATGAGGGCAAATTCGATTGCGACAATTGCTGCACAATTTGTGAGATTCCGGCTGAATCGCCGCTTTATCAGGTGACATTTCGATGATTTCTCAAGCTAGACGGTTCATTGCCACTCTCCTGGTCGCGCATTTGTTGGCGGCAGGTTTGGTATTTTCAGCCCTTGCCGAAAACATCATGTCCGCAAAACAAGCATTGGACGGAGTGGAAAACGGAACGGCGATACTTGTCGATATCAGAACCAAACGCGAATGGAGGCAAACAGGTATCGCCACGGTCGCAACACCACTGTCGATGCATGAAGATGGGTTTCTGGAGGGTATCAAGCGCCTCCGGTCCGAAAATCCGGACAAGACCATTGCGCTGATCTGCGCAGTCGGTGGCCGAACGGCCTATATGAGCAATCTCCTTGAAGAAGGTGGTTTCAGCAACATCGCAGACGTCTCGGAAGGGATGATTGGCGGCCAAAACGGAATGGGCTGGATTCCCTCAGGATTACCGGTCAAGCCCTGGAACGGCCAATGAAATCGGACCGGTAAGGCAAATCTTGCCGTCTGTTTGAAAATTATCGCCGCGATTGGTTCTTTTCGTCACTCCCAAATACGAGTAGAGCGCTGTTCATGCTTGATCGCTCAGACAAACAGGCGCGAAGCGAAACGCCGGGTACCGGTGACGAGACCCTTTTGCTAGGCGTCGATACCGGCGGCACCTACACCGATGCTGTATTGTTCAGCGAAGAGCACGGGGTGGTCGCCAAGGCGAAAGCACTGACGACCAGACACGACCTTGCGGAAGGTATCGCAGCCGCTGCGGGGTCTGTTGTCGAGCAGGCGGCGATCACGCCATCGCGTGTTGGTCTCGTATCGGTCTCGACCACCCTTGCCACCAACGCATTGGTTGAGGGCCAGGGTGGGCGGGTCGCGTTGGTACTGATCGGATTTGATGAGCGAGACGCGGAGCGTGAGGGCCTGAAGAAAACGCTCGGCAGCGATCCGCTCATTCATTGCTCGGGCGGCCATGATGTTCATGGCAACGCGCGTCCGCTGGATCTGGAGCCGCTGCGCAACTCCATTGAGAGACTGGCTGGCGAGGTCACCGGTTTTGCGGTTGCGGCCTACTTTGCCGTACGCAACCCTGCGCATGAGATTGCCGCACGTGAATTGATACGGGATGTCACAGATTTGCCCGTCACCTGCAGTCACGAATTGTCGTCAAAATTGGGTGGCCCGCGCCGCGCTCTCACCACCTTGCTCAATGCGCGGCTGATTTTGATGATTGACCGGTTGATCGATGCAACGCGCAGGTTCATGGATAGCTCCGGTATCGATGCACCTTTGATGGTGGTACGCGGCGATGGCGCTCTGATCGACAGCAAGGTTGCCGCCATACGGCCAATTGAGACCATTTTGTCCGGTCCCGCCGCAAGTATCGTCGGTGCCCGCCATATGATCGGACTGGACAATGCGATTGTCTCGGATATCGGCGGAACAACAACCGATATTGCCGTGCTAGACAGGGGACGGCCAAGACTGGACCCGAATGGCGCGGTTGTTGGCGGACACCGCACGATGGTGGAAGCTGTTGCGATGCGGACCTTCGGGCTCGGCGGTGATTCAGAGGTTCGGTTGGAAGAAGGTGCGCTCGACCCGGCCATTCTGCTCGGTCCGCGCCGATTGGTTCCCGTCGCTTTGGCTGCGTCTCGCCACCCGCGCCATGTGACTGAATTGCTGGAGCGCCAATTGCGGGCATCGAATCCGGGAAGACTGGACGGATTACTTGTCATGCGTACGGGAATGCCCGACAGCCATGGGGCGGGTTTGGCGGCGCCCGAGACGAAGCTTTATGCGGAAATCGCAGACTATCCAAAAGCGCTCGACCGTGTCCTGTCGTCAACTGCACAGACAGCCAAGATTGCCCGCCTTGTTTCTCGAGGTCTTGTACATTTGATCGGATTTACGCCTTCCGATGCCGCACACGTTTTGGGGCACCAGGATAATTGGAACCGGGCGGCTTCCGAAATGGCGGCAAATTTGTTTGCGCGTCGGCGAAACGGACGTGGTCAGCCTGTTGCCAACAGTGCATCGGAGATCAGCCAACGGGTTTTAAAGGCACTGAAACGCCGCTCTGCAGAGCTGATCTTCCAGACCGCCTTCGAAGAGGATGGCCTCGACGGTGCCGCGATGACCGCCAGTCCGCTTGTTCAGCAGGCACTGGATGCCCGCGAGGGGGTTGCACAAGTCAAATTGGGACTGGACCGCGTTGTTGTCGCATTGGGCGCATCCGCTCCTCTGCATTACGCCGACCTGCGGGCGCTGACCGGCAGTGACTGTATTGTTCCTGGCGATGCTGATGTTGCCAACGCGGTCGGCGCGGTTGCCGGTCAGGTCCGTGTTTCGGCTGCCGCAACGGTCAGTCAGCCGCGTGAAGGCAGGTTCCGGGTCACTGTTGGCGAGACGGTGGACGATTTCACGTGCGAGGAAGATGCACTCCAGTTTGCTGAATCGAATTTGCGAATTTCAGTGGCGAAACTGGCGGACGCGGCCGGAGCTGATGCGCCAGAGATCAGCTTCAAGCGCGATATTCGGGTTGCAACCATTGAAGGCCAGCGCATGTTTGTGGAGGCAAATATCATGGCTTCCGCCTCCGGAAGGCCCAGAATAGCGGTCTGAACCGATTTGCCGCCATTGGAGCGCGGTCTGCTCGAAATTGTCGAAATTTGTCCTTTGGTCAATTGACCGGAGCGGATTGTTTGTGTTCTTACGCTTTCGTCAATTTTGCACTGCAGCATCAAAACATCGGAATTCAAGGGAAACGAATGGCTGACCGCGTTGATATCAATGGACTATCCGTCGACAAAGACCTGTATGACTTCGTCGTCAATGACGCCATGCCTGGAACGGGTATCGATGCGTCAGATTTCTGGAGCGGATTTGCTGCAATAGTCTCTGACCTCGCACCAAAAAACCGGGAACTTCTGAAAAAGCGGGACAATTTGCAGGCCAGCATCGATGACTGGCATCGTGCCAGGCACAATGCGCCACATGACCATGAAGCCTACAAGACGTTTCTTGAAGAGATCGGTTATCTGTTGCCGGAAGGACCGGGATTCTCGGTCACAACCGCCAATGTCGATCCCGAAATCGCAACGGTCGCCGGCCCGCAACTTGTTGTTCCGATAACCAATGCGCGATACGCGCTCAATGCAGCCAATGCCCGTTGGGGTAGTCTGTATGACTGTTTTTACGGCACGGATGTCATGGGCCCGTTGCCGGCCAAAAAAGGGTATGACCAGGGCCGCGGTGCCCGCGTCGTTGCCCGCACAAGGGTGTTCCTAGACGAGACCTTTCCAGTTGAAGGCACAAGTCATGCAGATGTCCGCCGCTATCACGTAAGCCGGGGTGAACTGCTTTGCGACGATCGTCCGCTGGTGCAGCCGGAAAAGTTTGTCGGGTATCGCGGCAAGCCGATGGCGCCCGACTCGGTGCTGCTCGTCAACAATGGCCTTCACGTTGAACTGGTGTTTGATCGCGCGCACCCCATTGGCAGCCGCGACCAGGCCGGTCTGGCCGATGTGGTTGCTGAAAGCGCAATGTCCGTGATCATGGATTGCGAGGATTCAGTTGCCTGTGTCGATGCCGAGGACAAGATCCAGGCCTACTCCAACTGGCTCGGCCTGATGAAGGGCGATCTCAAAGCCAAGCTTTCAAAGGGTGGGAAATCGATTGTTCGCCAGTTGAATGACGATCGCAGTTGGACAACACCTGACGGAGGCGGCGAGACAACGTTGAAAGGCCGCGCATTGATGCTGGTGCGCAATGTCGGTCACCTCATGACAAACCCGGCAATCTTGCTTGCCGATGGTTCGGAGATTCCAGAAGGCATCATGGACGCTGCGATAACGGCGCTTATCGCGCTGCATGATCTTGGCCCGAATGGCCGCGGCGCCAATTCTCCGGCTGGTTCCATGTATGTGGTCAAGCCGAAAATGCATGGACCGGAGGAGGTTGAATTCGCCTCCGAAATCTTTGCCAGGGTCGAAAAGCTGCTCAAAATGGCGCCCAACACCATGAAGATGGGCATTATGGATGAGGAGCGCCGCACCACGGTTAATCTGAAAGAGTGCATCCGGGCCGCCAGCGAGCGGGTTTGCTTCATCAATACCGGCTTTCTCGACCGAACCGGCGACGAAATCCATACCTCCATGGAAGCGGGCGCCTTCAGCCGCAAGGATTTCATCAAGCGTAAATCATGGATCATCGGTTACGAAAATCAGAACGTCGATATCGGTCTCGAATGCGGACTTTCCGGACGTGCGCAGATCGGTAAGGGCATGTGGGCCATGCCCGACCTGATGGCGGCGATGCTTGAGCAAAAGATCGAACATCCCAAATCCGGCGCCAATTGCGCCTGGGTGCCATCGCCTACAGCCGCGACGCTGCATGCACTGCACTATCACAAGATCGATGTGTTCGCGGTCCAGAAGAAACTGGCTGCGGGAGGCCGCAGGGCTTACGTCGACACAATACTGGATATTCCTTTGGCTGCTTATCGCAAATGGAACGAGCGGCAGATTTTGCGCGAGGTTGAAAACAATGCGCAGGGCATTCTCGGCTATGTGGTGCGCTGGATTGACCAGGGCATAGGTTGTTCCAAAGTGCCGGACATCAACGATGTCGGTCTGATGGAGGATCGTGCAACGTTGCGCATCTCGTCGCAACACATTGCCAACTGGCTGCGACATGGCATTGTTTCACGGGAGCAGATCATCAAGGCAATGCAGGACATGGCGATCATTGTCGACCGGCAAAATGCCACCGATCCGGAATACCGGCCGATGGCGCCCGACTTTGACAAATCGCTTGCATTCGAGGCCGCCTGCGCCCTGGTTCTTGAAGGTACCCAACAGCCCAACGGGTACACCGAACCGCTGCTGCATCAGTACCGGCTCAAGCTGAAGGCTTCGGCCTGAGGTTCAAGGGTCGGGATTCTAACCGTAAAAACCGTGCCATTGCGGGTTCCCGTCCGCCAATGTAGAGATTTGCGGCATGAACGTGTTGGCAATCGATACCGTCGCAAACCTTTGTGCCGCATGCATTTTTGACGCGGCCGCAGGCCGTGCGCTGGCGGCAGAAAGCGTTGATATCGGTAGGGGACATGTGGAGCATCTGATGCCGCAGGTCGCTGACGTTTTGGAGAAATCCGGCTGCCGGTATTCGGATCTGGACCGGATCGCGGTCGGATGCGGTCCGGGATCGTTCACCGGAGTAAGGGTTGGTGTCGCTGCGGCACGAGGATTGTCCCTCGCGCTCAAAGTACCCGCGGTTGGAGTTTCGACATTGGCCGCGATTGCCGAACAATCCCGTCCAAAAGCAGCCGGTCGAGAGATTCTCGTCGCCATTGATGCCAGGCGGGAGGAAATCTACTCGGCTGTTTTTGACGGTGAGGGGAATTGCCTGCAGGTACCTGCCGTCTCCACAGTCGAGATAGCTGCCGAATACGCCCGGAAGCACAATCCTGTTCTGGCCGGCAATGCAGCAAAGGCAATCGCAGATGAGACCGGATTGGAGCTCGGGTTCGGGCTGATTGCGCCTACATCAAGTGTTGAGACAATCGCGCGGATCGGAGCATTGGCCAGCCCCGAGGCCAATCCGGCAATTCCAGCCTATCTGCGTGCACCGGACGCCAAGCCGCAAACAGGATTTGCCGTGGCAAGGGCACAGGCCTGATGGCGTTCAGCCGGATATTCTCCCGCACCGCAGGGCATGTCATCGAGCCGTTGCGCACCAGTGATGCGGAAAACGCTGCGGCGCTGCATCGGGAAGGCTTTGGCCGGGCGTGGAGCGACGGAGAATTTGCAGCCCTGTTGGCCAAGGATGCTGTCTTCGGGTTCCAGGCCCGCATCGAAGGCAAGCCATCCGCGCTGCCCGTCGGATTTGTTCTGGCCCGTCTGGCTGCTGGCGAAGCAGAGATACTGACGATAGCGGTGACCAGGTCGAAACGGCGACAAGGGCTGGCGCGCGCGCTGATGGACGCGGTATTGCGTCATCTTCACGCCGAGCGGGCCGACAGCCTCTTTCTTGAAGTGGGTGAGGGCAACGAGCCCGCTATCGCACTTTATCGACGCTTGGGATTTGCTGAGGTCTCCCGTCGTAGCGCCTATTATGGCGACGAGAGTGACGGAACCGCGCTTGTCATGCGGCTCGATCTTCGCTAGCGCAAAAGCCATGATTGGGCGTGTGCGGATAGCGGCAGGGCTGACGGTTGCGGCGGTAACGACATTTCCGATGGCTGCTGCACAAATAGTCGTCATGAAAACCGGGATTGCAAACGAGGCGACGCTGCCGCGCCTGTGGCACAAACTGGTGCTCAGGATTCTCGGCATGAAACTTCATGTGACCGGTGAACCGGCGCGCGGCCGGCCGCTGCTCGTTGCTGCAAATCACATTTCCTGGACCGACATCATGGTCATCGGCGCAGTCGCTGATGTGCATTTTGTTGCCAAGTCTGAAATGGGTGGCTGGCCCATAATCGGCAAATTGTCGCGATTACAGCGCACCATTTATGTCGATCGCGATCGAAGACCGAAATCCGGCGAGCAGGTCAGTGAAATCGGTCAACGTCTGTCCGAGGGCGACGCGATGGTTTTCTTTGCCGAAGGATCAACCTCGGACGGCAATGTGATGCAGCCATTCAAGAGCACTCTGTTCGGCGCAGCTCAGATCGCTTTACGCGAGAGCGCAACGGAAAAAGTGTATGTCCAGCCGGTGGCGATCGCCTACACCCGCCTGCACGGCATTCCGATGGGCCGATACCAGCGCCCGCATGCGGCCTGGATCGGCGACCGCAAACTGGTTCGGCACATATTGGCACTTCTCGCGGACGGTGCAGTTGATGTCGAAGTGCGTTTCGGCGAGCCAATCGAGTTTGAACCGGGAAGCGACCGCAAGAAGTTGGCCGCCGCGGCGCGCTCAAGAGTGCGTGACATGATGGTGTCGGCACTGAGAAATCCGCAAAAGTGACATCCGCCCGTAATGCGTATGGCTTGAATATTGGTGCAAATTGGCGTTAAGAGCCCGCAAATGAGCACTGATCAGATGGAATTGCAGCCCTTAGGCCAAGCTGAAACGAAGCCGGCAGAGGCCGAGACGGCGACGAAAAAGGTTTTCGTCAAGACCTATGGCTGCCAGATGAATGTCTATGACAGCCAGCGCATGAGCGATGCGTTGGGTGCTGACGGGTATGAGCCGACCGAGAAAGCCGAAGATGCCGATCTGGTTTTGCTCAACACCTGTCACATCAGGGAAAAGGCGGCCGAAAAGGTCTATTCGGAACTCGGGCGCATTCGCAGGCTGAAAGACAAGCGCGCCGCAGAGGGACGCGAAACTCTTGTCGGCGTAACAGGCTGCGTTGCTCAGGCCGAAGGACCGGAGATAATCTCACGTGCGCCGGTAGTAGACCTCGTCGTCGGACCGCAAACCTATCATCGCATTCCGGAGATTGTGCGCCGGGCCAAATCGGGTGAGCGTGTCGTCGACACCGAATACGCCGTTGAGGACAAATTCGAACATCTGCCGGATCCCGACCGGTCAGCCGTCAGGAGCCGCGGGTTCACCGCGTTTCTCACCGTGCAGGAAGGATGTGACAAATTCTGCACATTCTGTGTGGTTCCCTATACCCGCGGTGCTGAAATCTCACGGCCGGTGGCGAAAATTGTCGCAGAAGCCGAAAAACTTGCCGCTGCAGGTGTTCGCGAAATCACATTGCTCGGCCAGAACGTCAATGCCTGGCACGGCGCCGGCGAAGATGGCCGCGAATGGGGATTGGGTGAATTGCTGTTCCGGCTCGCCAAAGTCGATGGACTTGATCGCCTGCGCTATACGACCAGCCATCCCCGCGACATGGATGACGCCTTGATTGCCGCTCACCGGGATTTGCCGAAGCTGATGCCCTATCTGCACCTGCCGGTACAGGCCGGATCGGACCGCGTTCTCAAGGCAATGAATCGCCGCCATACCGCAGAAGAGTATTTGCGTTTGATAGACCGCATTCGCCAGGTCCGCCCTGATATTGCCTTGTCCGGCGATTTTATCGTCGGATTTCCCGGTGAGACGGAAGAGGATTTCGAGGCCACAATGCAGATCGTCCGCGATGTTCGCTATGCGCAGGCCTACTCGTTCAAGTACAGTCCGCGGCCGGGAACACCGGGTGCCGACATGGAAGATCAGGTTCCCCTTGCGCAGAAGGACGAGCGCCTGCAGCGTCTACAAGCACTTTTGAATGAACAGCAGACTTCATTCATGAAAAGCTTGGTTGGCCAGACAATTGGTGTTCTTCTGGAGAAGGCGGGGCGCAAACCCGGTCAACTTGTCGGACGTTCGCCATGGCTTCAACCGGTAATCGTCGACGAAAAAGCTGGAAATATTGGTGAAATAGTTCAGGTTAAGGTTGCCGGATCGGGTGCAAACAGTTTGTTTGCAGACGCGATCGCCGGCAAAGCAGACAGGGAGATGTGATTGACAGCCGAAATCAAATCCGTCGCGGAATCAACCGCCACGACCCCGGCACACATCGTCCTGACTTTCGACAACAACAAGCTTGCTGGTGCGCTTTATGGGCAGTTCGACCAGCATCTTGCCCTGCTCGAGCAGAAACTTGGCGTCGAGATGCATTCCAAGGGCAATGAACTGACGATCTCCGGAAATCCTTCCGAAGTGGATCAGGCGCGTCGGGCATTGGAGCTGTTACACGGTATGCTGCAAGGCGGATCGGAAATAGCCGTATCCGACGTGGAAGGTGCCATTCGGATGGCGATCGCCCACGACGATCAATTACCCTTGCCGACAATGGACAACCGCAAGGCCCGCTTATCAGCGGCACAGATCGCGACAAGAAAACGAACAATTCATGCCCGTTCACCCAATCAGGACCGCTATATGCGGGCCCTGGATGAGCGCGAGATGGTATTCGGTATCGGCCCTGCCGGAACCGGGAAAACCTATCTTGCAGTCGCCCATGCGGCCATGCTGCTTGAGCGGGGCATGGTCGAACGCATCATTTTGTCCCGTCCGGCGGTTGAAGCGGGTGAACGTCTCGGTTTCCTGCCGGGTGACATGAAGGAGAAAGTCGATCCGTATCTCAGGCCGCTTTATGATGCGCTGTACGATATGATGCCCGGCGACAAGGTTGAGAGGGCGATTACCGCCGGTGTAATCGAGATCGCGCCGCTGGCGTTTATGCGTGGCCGCACGCTTGCTCACTCTGCCGTAATTCTGGATGAGGCGCAGAACACAACGCCGATGCAGATGAAAATGTTCCTGACCCGACTGGGCGAGGATGCACGAATGATCGTGACGGGCGATCCAAGCCAGATCGACTTGCCGCCGGGAACGCGGTCCGGCCTGATCGAAGCGCTTCAGGTGCTTAAGAATGTCAAAAACATCGCCCGTGTCGATTTCACCGAAAAAGATGTGGTTCGCCATCCGCTGGTCGCGGAGATCGTTGCCGCATATGATCGTCACGGCAAAAGGGACGGATGAGCCGACGCAGCTCCCATGACCGGCAAATCAGTTGATCTGCAAATAACCATCGACGCAGATGGCTGGCCGCAAGAGGCCCGCCTCCGCGATATTGTCAGCCGTGCAGTCCGTGGGGTTTTTGACAAAGTTGGTGCCAAATCGTCATCGGCCTGTGAATTGAGCCTTTTGTTTACCGATGACAAGGCGATCCGACGCATTAATCAGAAATGGCGCGGTATCGACAAACCGACAAATGTGCTTTCATTTCCCGCCGAACCCAGCGTTAATCCGAACGCCTTGCCAGCGGTGCTTGGAGATATCGTCTTTGGATTGGAGACGATTTCATGCGAGGCGGAGGTGGAAAACAAGCGCTTCGAACACCATCTGTCACACCTGGTTGTTCATGGTTTGCTACATATTTTCGGTTATGATCATGAACAGGAAACAGACGCCGAAGCGATGGAAGCGATGGAACGGCAAATATTGCAAACACTTGCCATTCCCGATCCATACAATGCAATAGATTGACGAACTGAACGAAAACAATGCCGGACAAACAACCACCAGAGGAACAGAGCGCCGCCAGCGACGATGCCGAACCCTCGGGACAACCTGCTGAAGACCAGAGTACCGCCGCGGTCTTACCGGCCGCCAATATTTCACTGATGGATCGCATCCGTCAGTTTTTTCGTCCGCGAAACGGATCTTCACTGCACAATGACATTGCCGACGCACTGGCGGAATCAGCAAATGATCAGGCATCATTGTCCGTCGCAGAAAAGGCAATGCTCAACAACATTCTGCATCTTCGCGAGGCCCGGGTTGACGACGTCATGATACCGCGAGCGGAGATAGAGGCTGTCGAGCTGTCGACGACGCTCGGCGAGTTGCTGGATGTGTTCGAGAAATCGGGCCACTCGCGAATGCCCATCTACAACGATACGTTGGATGATCCGCGCGGAATGGTTCACATTCGCGATGTGGTGGCTTTTCTGACCCGCAAGGCACGGCAAACAAAACGGGGCCGTAGAACAGGCGGTCAGGAAGGCGCGAAAAAGAATGGCAACGGCAAGACACCGCCCTCCGGCAATCGCATTGATTTTTCCAAGGTCGATTTGGCGAAGCCGATCGACGAGCTCAATCTGATCCGCTCCGTTCTTTTTGTTCCGCCATCGATGCTCGCTTCGGATCTGATGAAACGGATGCAGGCGCAGAGAACCCAGATGGCGCTGGTGATCGACGAATATGGCGGTACGGACGGTCTCATTTCGCTTGAAGACATTGTCGAGATGGTGGTTGGTGACATTGAAGACGAACATGACGACGATGAAGCGTTGATTTCGAAGACGGGTGAAGGCGTATTCGTTGTCGATGCGAAAGCGGAAATTGAAGAAGTTGCCGAGATGATCGGTAAATCTTTCAACGTCGGAGAACATGCCGATGATGTCGACACCATCGGCGGCGTCATTTTCAATGCACTAGGGCGAATTCCGGCTCGTGGCGAGGTTGTCCAGGCGATTCCCGGGTTTGAGTTTCACGTGCTGGAAGCAGATCCCCGCCGCATCAAGCGGGTTCGCATTGTTCAAGGTCGCATGATCGACCGAAGGCGCCGATCGGCAAGGCCGGCGACCGAGTAAGATTACCGGTACATTCTCCCTTTTGAGCCCACCCGTATGATATGTCTTCGGTGCTGATTCGCCGGGGACAATTCGCATGGAAGCTATTGCAGGCAGGATAGTGCTGCTGTGGGGCTGGAGGCGGGCCGGAACTGCTTTCGTCGCCGGAGCGCTCGCGGTGCTGGCGCTGCCGCCATTTGATTTTTTTGCTGCTTGTTTTGTCTCATTTCCCGTCCTTGTTTGGTTGCTAGATGGTGCAATATCCGATGGCAACGGCCGGTTTCTCAAGCGCCTGACACCTTTCTTCGCAATCGGCTGGTGGTTCGGCTTCGGATATTTTCTTGCCGGTCTTTGGTGGATCGGCAATGCATTGCTTGTGGATGCCGGTCAATTTGCCTGGGCACTGCCATTGGCAGTGATCGCGCTTCCCGCATGTCTTGCTCTGTTTTTTGGCCTGGCTGCATCGCTTGCCAGGCTTTGCTGGTCTTCGGATATCGGGCGTATTGCGGCTTTGGCCGCCGCTTTCGGAGTCGCCGAGTGGCTCCGGTCTTTCCTGCTCACCGGATTCCCATGGAATTCAATCGGCTACGCAGCCATGCCTGTCCCAATGTTCATGCAGCCTGTATCGATCGTCGGCTTGTACGGCATGAATGCGCTTGCAGTATTTATATTCGCGATGCCGGCAATACTGGCTGGACCGCGCGGCCGGCTGTCGGGCTTGGCGCTGGCAGTCGCCATCGTTGCCGCCGCCGGAGGGTTCGGCGCTTGGCGGTTGGGCCAGCACAATGCCGACCCGTCAGAAACGCTTTCGGTGCGAATTGTGCAACCCGCCATTGGTCAATCCGGAAAATGGGATGCTTCGCTGCGCGATTCCATCTTTGCCACCTTGCTGGAGTTGTCGGTTGCTGAGCCGGAAAATGGTGGTGAAGAGCCACAATTGATCGTGTGGCCTGAGACCGCGGTGCCTTTTTTGTTTACCGAACGGCCAGACGCACTGCTCGCCATCGGCCAAACGCTTCAGGATGGGCAGATGCTCCTTGCCGGCGCAGTCAGAACAGAGGTTGGAGGGGGCTCGGATGCCCGCTACTACAATTCAATTCTGGCAATCGACAGCAATGGAGAGATTGTTGACGCCGCTGACAAGGTGCACCTTGTTCCCTTTGGCGAGTATTTGCCTCTCGCAGAATTGCTGCAATCGCTCGGACTAAGGCAGGTGGTCACCGCTCCGGGTCTGTTTTCAGCCGGATCAAGCAGAGGCGTACTGGAAGCGCCGGGTGGCGCCAGGATGCTCGCCATGATCTGTTACGAGATCATCTTTCCCGACGAAGTTCCTCATTCTTCAAATGCGAATGTCATCGTCAATCTGACCAATGATGCCTGGTACGGCGATACGCCCGGACCGTATCAGCATTTCAGGCAGGCGCGGGTCCGGGCTGTCGAAACCGGCCTCCCTTTGATCCGCGCCGCAAATAACGGAATATCTGCGGTGGTCGACGCTCACGGAAGAATTATTGATGCGTTCGATCTGAATGCGATTGGCAGCCTGGACGCGGAACTGGTTGTGGGAAAACTCCCCGTTTCCCCCTTCAAAAGATACACTTTTATAGCTATAATCCTTGTATTTGCTACTATAGCATGTATTAGGCATCTGTTAAGTAAGTCGTAACTGAATTGACGGTTGTCTGTTCGCGGCACATACTGTGCTCCCGTTTGTATACAAACGGGAACCACCCCCCATCTGCCGCTATCTGATGATGGGGATGGATAAAACGAGAGAAACCGTGAAAAAACGGTTGGGAAGCTATGATCGCGAACAAAAAAAAACCAAATCCGATCGACATACACGTGGGTAGTCGAATCCGGTTACGCCGGAATATGCTGGGCATGAGCCAAGAAAAGCTTGGTGAAGGCCTCGGCATCACATTCCAGCAAATACAGAAATACGAGAAAGGCACGAACCGCGTCGGAGCTAGCCGTCTTCAGGCAATTTCTTCGGTACTGGGTGTACCCGTGTCATTTTTCTTTGAAGATGCGCCGGGCCAACAGGCAGGGGGTACTGCCGGATTGGCTGAAGACAGTTCCACAAGCTACGTCGTCGATTTTCTGAATAGTACGGAGGGTTTGCAACTCAACCGTTCTTTCGTGAAAATCAGCGACAGCAAGGTGCGCAAGAAAATCATTGATCTTGTAAAGGCACTGTCAAGCGACGCGGAAGCCTGACTTAGAAGCAATTCGGAAATGCCGGTTGATCCGGCCCGAAATTTTGTCTCGCTGCGGCCAAATATCCACCATCGTCAACCATTGCTTGACGGCGGCGCCGGTCCTTGTCTAACAGGTCCCCGGAATTCAATGAACGGGCATGCCGAGCCATGTCCGGTTGCTGTGAGGAACATCAACCGGTCGATCAAGTTGGTGCCAAGCTGCCTGCGGCAACATACGGCCGACTGAAATTTTACGAGAGGGGTATCCCGTGGCGCGTGGCGACTACTACTTTACCAGCGAATCAGTATCCGAAGGACATCCGGACAAGGTTTGCGACCGTATTTCCGACGAAATCGTCGATCTGATTTACAAGGAAGCACGCAAAACCGGTATGGACCCGTGGCAGGTTCGTGTCGCCTGCGAAACACTGACGACAACCAACCGTGTGGTTATCGCTGGCGAGGTCCGGGTACCTGAGACATTGTTCAAGAAAAAGGACGGTGTCGTCGTCAAGGATGCAGCCGGCAACCCAGTGATCAACCCCTCCCGCTTCCGATCAGCTGCCCGCCGGGCCATTCGTGCGATTGGGTATGAACAATCCGGATTTCACTGGAAAACCGCAAAAATTGACGTGTTGTTGCATGGCCAATCGCCAGACATTGGCCAGGGCGTTGACAATGCTGCCGACCGGCAGGGCGAAGAAGGCGCGGGTGACCAAGGCATCATGTTCGGTTATGCCTGCCGTGAAACGCCGGAATTGATGCCGGCGCCGATCTACTACAGTCACAAGATACTCGAAGAACTTGCCCGGGCGCGACATGCCGGAGAGGGCGAAGCCGCGCGCCTGGGGCCTGATTCCAAAAGCCAGGTAACGGTGCGCTACGAGGATGGCAAACCGGAGGAAGTCACGGAAATCGTGGTTTCAACGCAGCATTTGGATGAAAGCTGGGAATCCGATGATGTTCGCCGTGTCGTCGAGCCTTATGTACGGAACGCTCTCAATGGCCTGAAAATCGCAGACGACTGCAACTGGTTCATCAATCCGACCGGTAAGTTTGTTATCGGCGGACCGGACGGTGATGCCGGTCTGACGGGTCGCAAGATCATTGTCGATACCTATGGTGGCGCTGCGCCGCATGGCGGTGGGGCCTTTTCCGGCAAGGACACCACCAAGGTCGACCGTTCGGCGGCCTATGCCGCGCGTTATCTGGCCAAGAACGTGGTTGCCGCAAAGTTGGCCGATCGTTGCACAATCCAGCTTTCCTACGCGATCGGCGTGGCGCAGCCATTGTCTATCTATGTCGACCTCCACGGAACCGGCAAGGTTGACGAAGCAAAGTTGGAAAAGGCATTGCGGAAGGTGATGGATTTGTCACCTTCGGGCATCCGCAAACATCTCGACCTCAACAAACCCATTTACGCCAAGACCTCGGCATATGGTCATTTTGGCCGCAAAGCAGGGCGCGATGGTTCATTCTCGTGGGAGAAAACGGATCTGGTCAAGCCGCTAAAAAAAGCGGTCGCCGAGATCTGACACGAGGCTAAATGAAGCAAGAGCGGCCGGAACGATCATCCGAGGCCTTTTTTGGGCGCCGCAAGGGAAAGCCATTGCGGGCAAACCAGGCGGCAGCGCTCGAGCGGTGTTTGTCTGCATTGGCCATTGATCTATCGACACCTGCTCCGAAGAATGTCTGTTCGTTGTTCTCCAGCCCGGTTCGCGAAGTCCGGCTCGAGATCGGATTTGGTGGCGGCGAGCACCTGTTGCACCAGATTGAAAAATGGCCGCAAACCGGCTTTGTCGGCGTAGAACCCTTCGTAAACGGAATGGCCAAGCTCTGCGCCGCATTGGGCAATGAATTGCCGGGTAATCTCAGGCTCTACGACGACGATGCGACAGGCGTTCTTGACTGGTTGCCCGAAAATTCCATTTCCGGATTGGACCTGCTTTACCCGGATCCGTGGCCAAAGAAAAAACACTGGAAGCGGCGATTTGTCAGTCAGCCAAATTTGGACAGATTCGCCCGGATCATGAAGTCCGGAGCAGATTTCCGCTTTGCATCCGACATCGATACGTACGTCAACTGGACCTTGTTGCACTGCCGCTATCATCCGTCATTTGAGTGGCTGGCGGATACGGCGGCTGACTGGAACGAACCGTTCAATGGTTGGCCTGGCACCCGATACGAAGCCAAGGCACTAAGGGAAGGCCGGCGCCCGGCCTATCTGACTTTCCGGCGCATTTGAAAAATGCACATCCCGGCTTGACGGCGCGCTTGCAAAGGACGGCGATTCAGCCTATATGACCGCTAAATTCTTGGTCTGTTGAACAAGAGTGGGTCCGACCGGTCCCGCTCTTTTTTGTTACCGGAAGACGGATTGCCTCTTTGGAGCCAGTGATAGAAAATTATGCAGCGGATGCAAATGCCGGACCGGCGGACAGCGATGAGCGCATCGTCCGCGAGACCGGTGTTGATGCCCGGATTGCGGCCATCGTCGAACCATTGCTCGCTCCTTTGGGATTTCGCCTGGTTCGGGTGCGGCTTTCCGGTCAAAACGGCTTGACGCTCCAGATCATGGCTGAACGGCTTGATGGCTCGATGACCGTTGAGGATTGCGAAGAACTCAGCCGCATCATCTCTCCGGTGCTTGATGTGGAGGACCCGGTTGATCAGGCTTATCATCTGGAAGTCTCGTCACCCGGAATTGACAGGCCGTTGGTTCGCAAATCCGATTTCAGCGATTGGCGGGGCCATTTGGTAAAACTTGAAACCGCAATTCTGGTTTCAGGACGAAAACGGTTTCGCGGCCGGATCGCCGAAATCGGCGACGAAAATGTCGTCATCGAGCGCGACGCGGCCAGCTACGGCGACGAACCGATTGCAGAAATTCCGTTCGACGCGATTGCCGAAGCTCGGTTGGTCTTGACCGACGATCTGATTGCAGACGCCTTGAAGCAGGACAAGCAATTGCGGCAGCAGCGCAAGAAGCAGCGCCGCAAAGGTAGAAATGCCGCCCAAGCGGCGGAGAAGTAACGTTTACACCGCGGACATGCCGCGGCGACCATGCCAGGGAGATGACAATGGCAGTCAGTGCTAACAGGCTTGAACTAATCCAGATAGCCGATGCGGTTGCACGGGAAAAATCGATCGACAAGGACATTGTCATCGAGGCGATGGCCGACGCCATTCAGAAAGCGGCACGTTCGCGTTACGGGCAGGAGACCAACATCCGCACCGACATCAATCCCAATACCGGAGAGATGAAGCTTCAGCGGTTGATGGAGGTTGTGGAGACTGTCGAAGAACCTGCCATACAGATTTCGCTTGCCGATGCCCGTCACCGCAATCCGGATGCCCAGGTCGGCGATTCGATTGCAGAGCAGTTGCCCCCGATGGATTTCGGCCGCATAGCCGCTCAATCGGCCAAGCAAGTGATCGTGCAAAAGGTTCGGGAAGCCGAGCGTGACCGTCAGTTCGAGGAGTTCAAGGATCGGATCGGCGAGATCGTCAACGGTACCGTCAAACGCGTCGAATATGGCAACGTGATCGTTGATCTGGGTCGCGGCGAGGCAATTATTCGTCGCGATGAAATGATACCGCGCGAAAACCTGAAATATGGCGACAGGGTACGCGCCTATGTCTATGACGTCCGCCGTGAACAGCGCGGCCCGCAAATTTTCCTGTCGCGCACGCACCCACAGTTCATGGTCAAACTGTTTACGATGGAAGTGCCGGAAATTTACGACGGCATTATCGAAATTCGCTCTGTGGCCCGCGATCCGGGTTCACGAGCAAAAATCGCCGTCATTTCGCGCGATTCGTCGATCGACCCGGTTGGCGCCTGCGTCGGCATGCGCGGCAGCCGGGTTCAGGCGGTCGTTGGCGAATTGCAGGGTGAAAAGATCGATATCATACCGTGGAACGACAACGCAGCGTCTTTCATCGTCAATGCCTTGCAGCCGGCTGAAGTGGCAAAGGTGGTTCTCGATGAGGATGCTGAGCGCATCGAGGTTGTCGTGCCCGATGAGCAATTGTCGCTGGCGATTGGCCGGCGCGGTCAAAATGTGCGGCTTGCCTCACAATTGACCGGCTGGGACATTGATATCCTGACCGAAGAAGAAGAGTCAGCCCGCCGTCAGAAGGAATTTGTCGAGCGTTCCGAACTGTTCATGGAAGCGCTGAATGTTGATGAGATGGTCGGCCAGGTTCTCGCTTCGGAAGGTTTCACCAGCGTTGAGGAAGTCGCTTACGTCGAGTCTGAGGAAATATCCGCCATTGATGGGTTCGATGAAGATACCGCAGAAGAAATTCAGACGCGTGCTCGCGAATATCTCGAGCGAATCGAAGCTGAGTTTGATGCCAGGCGCACGGAACTTGGCGTCGAGGACGAACTGCGGGAAATCCCGGGCATTACTACCGGCATGATGGTCACGCTTGGTGAAGACGATGTGAAAACGATCGAGGATTTCGCCGGCTATGCAGTTGACGACCTCGTGGGCTGGAAGGAACGCAAGGATGGTGAGACGACCTTTTTCGATGGCGTCTTCACAAAACATGGGGTTTCTCGTGTTGAAGCGGAGCAGATGGTTGTTGCAGCGCGCCTGAAGATGGGCTGGATAACCGAAGAAGACCTCGCTTCTGAAGAAGAAGAAGGCGAAGTGGTCGAAGAGACCGTTTCTGCCGAAGCAGTGTAGGTCGGGGGGATGTCATTCCGGCATGATCGAACGCACCTGCATAGTCACTCGCAACCAGGGTGGTCGTGACAGCCTGATCCGCTTCGTTGCGGGTCCGGGCGGTGATGTCGTGCCGGATTTGAAGCAGAAACTGCCCGGGCGTGGCTGTTGGGTCACCGGGACACGGGTAAATGTTGACAAGGCGGTGCGCAAAAACCTGTTTGCGCGTGCCCTGCAAATGTCGGTAAAACCGGCCAAAGACTTGGGTTTCACCGTGGATGGTCTGCTTGCGAGGCAAGCGCTCGGTTCGCTGGGTCTTGCGCGCAAGGCTGGTGAGGTTTCACTTGGAGCCGCAAAGGTGGAATCAGCCGTCAGGAGCGGATCTGCTTTGGCGCTGCTGCACGCCATCGAAGCTTCGGAAGACGGCCTGCGCAAGTTAAATCAGGCCCGGCGCGCCGTTTTGGCGGCCGGAGGCCCCGATATCAATGCCTATAAACTTTTTTCAGAACGCGAAATGAGTTTGGCATTGGGGGGTACAAATGTGATACATGCTGCCCTGCTTACCGGTTCGGCAAGCAAGGCGGCGCTGAAGCGCATTATTGCGCTTGGAGTTTACCGGGGCGTTCCCGGAGGTAATGAGGATGATGTTTCCGCACTTGCACACAGTGTGGCGTCGTAGAAGGACTTGGAATGAGCGATACGAAATCTGGTGACGACAAGACGCTGAGCGTTGGTACGAAAAAGACCCTCACCCTGAAGCGTTCAGGCGTGGAGCAGGGTACCGTGCGCCAGAATTTCTCGCACGGGCGAACCAAGGCTGTCGTCGTTGAGACCAAGAAGCGCAAATTCACCAAACCGGGTGAGTCGGATGCTGCGCCGCAAGTGGTCTTGAAAAAGAGAACGGCAGCCACCGAACCGGCAAAGGCGGAAGCACCCGCAAAGCCTAAGCCGTCAGAAAAGGCCGGTATGGTGCTCAACGAGCTTTCCAGCGATGAGATGGAGGCTCGCCGCCGCGCATTGGAAGGTGCGAAGGTTCGTGAGGTCGAGGAGCGGGAACGCGCTGCAAAGGATGCAAAGCGCCGTGCCGAAGAGGATGAGCGGCGGGCGCGTGAGCGCGAAGAATCCGCGCGAAGACAGGCCGAGGAAGAGGCGCGAATTGCGGCTGAAGCCGAGGCGCGCCGTCGTGCAGAAGAAGAAGCCCGGAAGAGAACGCCAGAGCCGGAGGTTGTAGCGGAAGAAGACAGCAGCCGGGGAAAACACACGCCCGGCAAGCGGAACACTCCTGCGCGGCCTGACGCGAGCAGGCCGACGTCCAGACCGAGGGAAGACAACCGCCGCCAGGGCAAGCTGACCCTCAACCGCGCGCTTTCCGGTGAAGAATCGCGAGGCCGTTCGCTGTCTTCGATGCGCCGCCGTCAGGAGAAGTTCAAACGCGCCCAGTCGCAGGAGCCGCGCGAGAAGATTTCCCGCGAAGTAAAGCTTCCCGAAACGATCACGGTCCAGGAGCTGGCCGGTCGCATGACCGAACGAGCCGTTGATGTGGTCAAATTCATGATGCAGCAGGGCCAGATGCTCAAGCCCGGCGATGTCATTGACGCGGACACCGCAGAACTTATCGCTTCGGAGTTTGGTCACACGGTCAAGCGTGTTTCTGATTCCGACATCGAAGAAGGTTTGTTCAATATCGAGGACAAAGCCGAGGACATGAAGCCGCGTCCGCCGGTCGTGACCATCATGGGTCATGTCGATCACGGCAAAACCTCGCTTCTCGATGCAATTCGCAATGCCAATGTCGTCGCCGGAGAGGCCGGTGGTATCACGCAGCATATTGGCGCCTACCAGGTTGAGAAAGACGGGCAGAAGATCACCTTCATCGACACCCCGGGCCACGCTGCCTTCACGGCGATGCGCGCCCGTGGCGCCCAGGCCACCGATATTGCCATTCTGGTGGTGGCGGCCGACGACAGCGTGATGCCGCAAACGATTGAATCCATCAATCATGCCAAGGCCGCCGAAGTGCCGATGATCGTTGCCATCAACAAGATCGACAAACCGGAGGCCGATGCCAACAAGGTACGCACTGAACTGTTGCAGCATGAGGTGTTCGTCGAATCGATGGGTGGTGAGGTGCTGGATGTTGAAGTCTCGGCAACCAAGGGCACCAATCTCGACAAACTGCTGGAAACCATCCTGTTGCAGTCGGAATTGCTGGAACTGAAAGCCAATCCGGACCGTACTGCCGAAGGCGTTGTCATTGAAGCCAAGCTCGACCGCGGGCGCGGTTCGGTAGCAACCGTACTCGTGCAGGCGGGAACTTTGAACACCGGCGATATCGTTGTTGCCGGCGACGAGTGGGGCAGGGTGCGCGCACTCGTTGACGACCGTGGCGCCCAGCTGAAGGAAGCAGGGCCTGCAATGCCGATCGAACTGCTCGGCCTGCAGGGCACACCGCAAGCCGGTGACCGTTTTGCGGTTGTCGAAAATGAGGCCCAGGCACGCGAGATTTCCGAATTCCGCCAGCGCAAGGCGCGCGAGATGGCGGTTGCCAAACAGGCCGGTCAGCGCGGCTCGCTTGAGCAGATGATGAGCCAGTTGCAGACAAGCGGCATCAAGGAGTTCCCGCTCGTCATCAAAGGCGATGTCCAAGGGTCCATTGAAGCAATTGCTGGCGCATTGGAGAAACTCGGTACCGACGAAGTACAGGCGCGGATTGTGCATTCCGGCGCCGGCGGAATCACCGAGAGCGATATCTCGCTTGCCGAAGCGTCAAATGCCGCGATTCTCGGCTTCAACGTCCGCGCCAACAAGCAGGCCCGCGAGGCGGCCGAGCAGGCGGGAATCGAAATCCGCTACTACAACATCATCTATGACCTGGTTGATGACATCAAACAGGCGATGTCGGGCATGCTTTCGCCGGAACGCCGCGAAACTTTCCTCGGCAATGCGGAAATCCTCGAGGTGTTCAACATCACCAAGGTCGGCAAGGTCGCCGGTTGCCGCGTGACCGAAGGCAAGGTCGAGCGCGGTGCAGGCGTGCGCCTCATTCGCGACAGTGTCGTCATCCACGAAGGTACCTTGAAAACGCTGAAGCGCTTCAAGGACGAAGTCGCCGAGGTTCCCGGCGGTCAGGAATGCGGCATGGCATTTGCCAACTATGATGACATCAAACAGGGCGACGTCATCGAAGCTTTCCGCGTCGAGGAAGTAGCAAGGTCGCTATAGGAAGTGGGTAGTGAGTAGTTGGTTGGGGAGATCAGCGGGTGTGCTATGCTCAACCTGTTGGAAGATCAAAATCCGCTACTGACTACTAACTAACTGCTACCGACTATTCACCATCAATCATGTCACGCTTTTCCTCATCCAAAGGCCCTTCACAGCGCCAGTTGCGTGTCGGAGAACAGGTGCGCCACGCGCTGGCCGAACTTGTCGGTCGCGGCGAAATTCGCGATGAAGCGCTCGAAAATGCGGTGATTTCAGTGTCCGAGGTTGCGATGTCGCCGGATTTGAAGATCGCAACCGCCTATATCTCGCCCCTTGGTGCGGGCGACGGCGAGGCAATTGTCAAGGCATTGGCAAAACACACAAAATTCATTCGCGGCCGGCTAACGCCCGGGCTGCGGCAGATGAAATACATGCCGGAATTCCGTTTTCGCCTCGATACCAGTTTCGACAATTACAGCCGCATTGACCGGTTGCTGCGCTCGCCTGAAGTGTCACGCGATCTGGATGACAATGGAGATGGACCGGATTGATGGCCCGGCAGCGCAAGAAAAAGGGCCGCCCGGTCTCTGGATGGGTGGTTTTCGACAAACCGGTCGGCATGGGCTCCACCGAGGCGGTCTCCAAGATCAAATGGTTGTTTGAGGCGCAGAAGGCAGGGCACGCGGGAACACTCGATCCGCTCGCCTCCGGCATGCTGCCAATCGCGCTCGGAGAGGCGACCAAGACCGTTCCCTATGTCATGGATGGCGCGAAAATCTATCGTTTTACCGTGACCTGGGGTGAAGAACGCTCGACGGATGATCTGGAAGGCGAGGTGACCAACAATTCGGACAATCGCCCCGCGCGAGCCGATATTGAAGCCCTCCTGCCCAACTACACCGGCGTGATCATGCAGGTGCCGCCACAATTCTCAGCCATCAAGATCGGTGGCGAACGCGCCTACGATATTGCCAGAGAGGGTGAGGCTGTCGACATACCCGCCCGCGAAGTTGAAATCGGGCGGCTCGAGATTGTCGACATGTCAAATCCAAACAGCACGATTTTTGAAATAGAATGCGGCAAGGGCACCTATGTGCGGTCTCTTGCCCGTGATCTGGGCCGTGACCTGGGCTGCTACGGCCATATCAGTGAATTGCGCCGCACCGAAGTTTCGCCGTTCACAGCTGACGATCTGGTTTCGCTCGAAACCCTGGAGGCAACCAGTCCCAGAAATGCCGGCGCGAACGCTCAAAGTGCCGAAACGGCCGAAAAACCCTATGCCGCCATCGATGCGCTCGCCATCGATACGGGTGCGGCACTGGACGGATTGCCGCACGTGGCATTGGGCGATGACGCCGCCCACCGCATCCGTCTTGGCAATCCGGTGATCATCCGTGGCCGCGACGCGCCCGTGCAGGCCGACGAAGCCTACGTCACCGCCCGCGGCAAACTGATTGCCATCGGCGAAATCGAAGCCGGCCAGTTCAAGCCGCGGCGGGTGTTCAGGGGTTGATGCAGTGTTTACGATGGATTGCCGGCGATGAAACAAAACGCTGGCAATTGCCGGATTTATCCCCTATATGCGCCGCAGCAATCGGCTTCGGCCATTGTTCACCGGCCCCTGCTGGACGACATCCCGGCTGAGGGCGTCCCGTTTCCTTAAAGTTTGAGAGAAAGGAAAAGCGCGATGTCGATTACTGCTGAACGCAAGCAGGAACTGATGAAGGAATATGCGACAGCCAAGGGCGATACCGGGTCTCCGGAAGTCCAGGTCGCCGTACTTTCCGAACGCATCAAGAACCTGACCGAACATTTCAAGGACCACAAGAAGGACAATCACTCCCGCCGTGGCCTTTTGAAGCTTGTCTCGCAGCGCCGGCGGCTCCTTGACTATCTGAATGGCAAGGACTCCGAACGCTACAAGACGCTGATCGGAAAACTCGGCTTGCGCCGATAGCGGTTTGACGGCGGACGCTGCGAAGCATCCGCCGCAAACATATTTGGAACCGGTTTTCCGGTTTCCATGAACCGGTTTTGCCAAAAGAATGTTTGAGGATGGCAAAACCGCCCATGGACAGGTCATGGGGCAGGATTGATGGCTGCTTTGCCGCAAATGCGGCAATAATCGAAAGCAACCTTCTGTCTTGCCCGTGGCTCGTCCGACACGAAGCAGACGGAAATGAAGCCGCTCCGGAATAGGCCGAGGCGGGGTTTCCGTCCATGACAAGGACAAGATATGTTCAATCACCACAAAGTTGAAATCGAGTGGGGCGGCCGCCCTTTGACGCTTGAAACGGGCAAGATCGCCCGCCAGGCAGACGGCGCAGTTCTGGCCACTTATGGAGAGACCGTCGTGCTCGCGACTGTCGTTTCGGCCAAGGAACCGCGGCCGGGCCAGGATTTCTTCCCGCTCACTGTCAACTACCAGGAAAAAACCTACTCGGCGGGCAAGATTCCCGGCGGCTATTTCAAACGCGAGGGTCGTCCGTCCGAAAACGAGACGCTGGTCTCGCGCCTCATCGACCGCCCAATCCGCCCGCTGTTTGCGGACGGCTACAAGAACGAAACCCAGGTCATTCTCACCGTGGTTCAGCACGATCTGGAGAACAATCCGGACGTACTGTCGATGGTGGCGGCATCTGCCGCACTGACACTCTCCGGCGTTCCGTTCATGGGGCCGATCGGCGGTGGGCGCGTCGGCTATATCGAAGGCGAAGATGTGCTCACCCCCCACATCGCCGCAATGCCGGAATAGCAGCGCGACCCTATTGTTGCGGGCCCGG
>JBFOMG010000070.1:0-62200 GCA_040830725.1 Rhizobiaceae bacterium | reverse complement strand
TCAAGCAATCGGGCAATGAACTTAAGCCGTTCATCCATAAGGCTACACTCCTTCCACGGCACCTCGCGATCCTCCGCAAAGGGCCAAATGTGTAACCTATGTGTCCGGAATGACCTGTTACCTATCTATCGGGAAGGTCAGCCAAGGCTATTTTTCCGGCACGCTGAACGTCAAATTCGCCCAAAGCGTTTCCCACACCGCCCCGCTCTCAGTTGCAATTTTCGTGTCAGGTTCGCGCAACACGACCGCATCGACCATGTAGTCATGGCCGGGCTGGACAGGCAAAGTAGCGATTCCGTGCACGTCGGTCCTGTAATAGGTCACGGACACGTCTTCGCCTTCCCGCTTTTCGAAGAGCTCAACCTGCGCGTTAACCCTCACCTCGCCTGAATAAAACAACTGCACGCGCAATCCGTCCGTCAGGTCTGCGGTGTAGGGATTGTCGAGCGCTACAAGCTCCGTTTCGAGACCGGTGCGCACATCGTCTCCATTTCCTGAGCCAACCCCGATCAAAGCCTTGGAATACCGGGTGTAAACCTCGCGAAAATTCTTCTCAGGCAGATCGCGCCGCAGATGACGGGCGCGAATGTCAGGAAAATCCTTGTGGTCGGCAAACTTTTGAAATTTCTCGAATTTTGAATAGTTTACGGTGTCTGCTTCCGACTGATACGCAATAATGTGCAATCCGTCGCCAAGCGCCTGCTGGTTCAACGCCGGCCGTGAACCCAGACGGCTCTTTGCCGGTACCGCACGGCCCGCATGGACAATGACAAAACTTTTGAACTTGCGTGGAATATAGGCGAGTTTGATGCCTTCGAATTTTTCGCCATTGACAATGTGCGCCTCAATCCTACTGTCCGCGGCCGGCTGGTATGCCAGCGGCGCCAGCCAGAATTCGTGAGCGGCCGCGGGAGATACGGCCAGCAGAAAAACGAGAAGCAGGATGCGCATGGACAACTCCGGTAATATGTGGGGAAAATTGGTCCTGGTCCGGCTGGTGTCAAGCATCACCTGTCTGTGGCTCCTGTTCATGGCCGCAGCTAACGCCCATGAAGTGTTTCCATCCATTGCCGATGTCGAGCAGAAGAATGGCGTTCTGCAGGTCGATATCCGACTCAGCATCGAAAGCGTGGTCGCCGATGTCGATTTGTCGAAAGTTTCAGATACAAACGAATCGCCCAACGCTGCCGTCTATGATGAGCTGAGAGCGCTCGAGCCGGCAGCGCTGGAACAGCGGTTTCGCGATATCTGGCCCGAGATGGCGCAGCAAATCACCATTGTGACCGAGCTGGGCCGGGCGGAACTCGCTCTGAAATCAGTCGAGATATCCGAAGTGGGCAATATCGAACTTGTGCGCAGTTCGCGCCTGCGCTTCGACGCCGAATTGCCAGCCAACAGCCAAAATGTTCAAATTGGATGGTCGGCCAAATATGGCGCGCTCGTAGTGCGGCAGGTGGGTGTTGAAAACCCTTACGACGGCTATCTGGAAAATGGCCAGCTCAGCGATCCGATCAAACTGTCTGGCGGAAGCGGAAAAGGAGCCCTGGCGACCTTTCTGCGCTATACGGCAGTGGGTTTCGATCACATCCTGCCCAAGGGTCTCGACCATGTTCTGTTTGTCCTCGGACTGTTTTTCCTGTCAGCAAGGTTGAGGCCGCTTGTCTGGCAGGTGACCGCCTTCACCGCGGCGCACACCGTCACGTTGGCATTGAGTACGCTGGGCTATGTC
This sequence comes from Rhizobiaceae bacterium, assembly GCA_040830725.1. GTDB lineage: Bacteria > Pseudomonadota > Alphaproteobacteria > Rhizobiales > Rhizobiaceae > JAWKWH01. The sequence goes on along the minus strand of JBFOMG010000070.1, from coordinate 60,471 downwards.
AGTGTGTCGCCAGCCATTGTCGAACCAATCATCGCGCTATCGATCGTCTACGTGGCGATAGAGAATGTGATTTCCGACCGCCTGATGACATGGCGCCCGCTTGTCATATTCCTCTTCGGGTTGTTGCACGGACTTGGATTTGCCGGCGTTTTGGGCGAGTTCGGTTTGCCGGAAACAGCCTATCTATCGGCGTTGATCGGGTTCAATGTCGGTGTTGAACTGGGTCAACTGACCGTCATCGCGATCGCGTTTGCGCTGGTCGGCTATTGGTTTGGCCGAAAAAGCTGGTATCGCGCCCGAATTTCGATACCAGGCTCACTGCTGATCGCGCTGGTTGGCGGCTATTGGTTCCTCGAACGAACTGTCCTGTGAGAACTGCAATCAATTAACCGCGTCATCAGATCAGCCGTTTTGCACATAGGCAGAACCGGTCGGGGTCTCGAGAAAGGCTTCAAACGGTATTTCTTCCTGCTTCAGAAAGCCCTTTTGTTTCAGTTTTCCGTCGCGAACCATCTCAATAACCGCCACAACGGATGAAGCAGTGGTCCATGCGATAGCGGTTCGTTGCTTACCGGCCTGCTCAATGGGCTTGTAGGCGCGGACAAACTCCCGGCGCAAAAGCGTTCCATCCACCTGTCCTTCCGCCGAAATATGAACATAGACCACATCGTCATCCACCGGCGGTTTTGCCGTGACAAGAATTTCTCCGGCCTCCTTTCGCCGCTCGCGCATCAACAGTTCGTGGAAAAAGAAGTTCATCAGTTTGACGTGGCCGGGATACCGCATGCTCTTGTAATCGATATTCGGAACGCGGCCGAGATAGGTTTCGCACATCGTGCCAAGGCCGCCGGATGTCGTGAATGCCTCAAGTTCGACGCCGTTGACATAGATCTTTTCGACCCACTCCATCGGTGAAACAAATTTGATCTGGCCGTCTTCGAGCACCTCGCAATCATTAAGGTATTCGTTGACAACACCTTCCGGCGACCAGTTGAACGAATACCCCATCAGCCCGGACGGGTGTTGTGGCAGGGCGCCAACACGCATCCGGCAGCTGCGGCATTCATCGAACTGCCCGATCAGATGCGCTCCGACAATGCCGGCGAAACCCGGCGCCAGACCACATTGAGGCGCCATCAAGCCGTTTGATGTCTTGGCGAGTTCCATGATCGCCTTGGTAGTGGGGACATCCTCGGTCAGATCGAAATAGTGAATTCCGGCCTCATGCGCGGCGAGAGCGACAGATTTGTTCAAATGGTATGGCAGGCACGACAGCACGGCATCACATTGGCAAAGGACATTGCCTGTCGCCGCAGAATCGGCAAGATCCAGAACTTTGACCGGCACCGGCAGCCGGGTGGAAATTTGCCTGGCGTCGTATCCGGTGACGTCAAATCCGGATTGCTGCAATAGTTCGCAGGCAAGTTTACCGATCTTGCCCAATCCAAACACCGCAATACGCTTCATGACGGCGCCCTCTCAATAATTTCGGGTAGTCCGGCCAGCCGGAAACGCAGCTAAACGCCAAAGCCATCAGGATTTCAACCCCGGTAAAGCGAATCAGCCGCTGCGGTTTGACACGCGTCTAAAACAATGATCCCTGACCGTTTCCTTGTTTGGATTGTGACTGCTTTCTCTTGCGTTGGGGCGTTGCCGAACCGGGATTATCGTCCCCGTCCGCTGAGGCGCCGACTTTTCCGTCTGCAAACTGAAGCGTCAGCCTGGAGCCGGGTTTGACGGATGCAGCGGTCATGAGTGCCTTGCCGTCCGTGTCAGACACGATCGCATACCCTCTTCCAAGAACGGCCGGGTAGGAGAGCGAAGTCAGTAGCCGGCCAATTTCCCCGATTGAACGCTTTTGTTGATCGATTGCCTGTATTGCTGCCCGGTCCGAGCGCTTTGAAGCTTGCTTCACCCGGTCTTTCGCCTGGCTGAGCCGTTCGATCAACGGATCAGGCCGCACCCTTGCAGCAGCGGCATCGAAGACAATTCGCCGCTCCCGAACAAGCCGGGCAAGCAGCGGAGGCGAAATTCGAATGGCGGTGAGTGCATTGCGCTTCCGCTCGGTTCCTGCTTCGAGCGCGCGTCCGAGGCGCGCTGCAATCTCGTCAAAACCGCGCCGCGGTAAAGCCAGTAAAAGATCAGGGGATGGCAGCGCTCGCGCAATCGCTGTCAGTTGTTGCTGCTTGCGATCGAGGTGGCGCGATGATGCAGATTTCAGCCGTGCTGAGAGGTCGGCAATTCTGGCTTCCAGATCGGCCTTCACCGGTACCGCCATTTCAGCCGCACCTGTCGGTGTCGGCGCCCTGACGTCGGCGGCTAGATCGATCAGGGTCCAGTCGGTCTCATGACCGATGGCCGAGATAATGGGAATATCGGAATTTGCAACCGCGCGCACCAGCGCCTCGTCATTGAAACCCCAAAGGTCCTCAAGGCTTCCGCCCCCGCGCGCAACGATGATGACATCCGGTTTTTTCAATGGTCCGCCGGACACAATCCCGTTGAACCCTTCGATTGCCCTGGCCGCCTCCGTCCCCGATGTTTCGCCCTGCACCCGGATGGGCCAGACCATGACGTGCAACGGAAAACGGTCGGTAATGCGGTGGATGATATCGCGGATGACCGCGCCGGTGGGCGACGTCACCACGCCGACAACCCTTGGCATATAGGGCAGAAGCTGTTTACGGGCCTCATCGAACAATCCTTCGCCGGCCAGCTGCTTCTTGCGCGCTTCCAGAAGCGCCATCAATGCGCCCGCACCCGCCGGTTCGATATTGTCGATGACAATCTGGTATTTGGACGAACCGGGATAGGTCGTCAGCTTGCCGGACGCGATTACTTCAAGCCCCTCCTCGGGCGGAAATTTCAGCTTGGAAAAAACACCGCGCCAAATGACCGCCTCGAGACGGGCACGCTCGTCTTTCAACGAAAAATAGGCGTGGCCAGAGGAATGGGGACCGCGATATCCGGAAATCTCACCGCGAACACGCACATAACCGAAAGCATCTTCGACGACTCGCTTCAACGCACCGGAAATTTCCGAAACGGTGAACTCGGCGGCATTTGTCGGGATGGATCGATTGGAAGATTTGTTCATGGCGATCAGCGTCGATGGAACAGTTTTTCGATATCGGTCAGTTTCAGTTCGATCCAGGTTGGGCGGCCATGATTACACGTATCGGATCCCGGCGTCGCTTCCATTTCGCGCAACAGTGCATTCATTTCGTCGGGCTTCAATCGCCTGCCCGACCGGACCGAACCGTGACAGGCCATTGTCGCCGCGATTCTGTGTAGCCGGCTTTCAAGCCCACCGGTTTCCCCGGCTTCAAGCTCGTCGGCGATTTCACGCACCAACGCTGCCGCATCGACTTCACCCAACATGGCGGGTGTCTCACGCACGCAAACTGCGCCCGGCCCAAAACGTTCCAAACCAAGCCCGAGCTTCTTCAACGTTTCGGCGTTCTCTGAAAGCCGGTCAGCATCGTCTTCCGCCATATCGACAATCTCAGGCAGCAAAAGCATCTGGGCGGAGATGGGTTTTGAGGCAAGAGCCTGCTTCAACGCTTCATAGACCAGCCTCTCGTGGGCCGCATGCTGGTCGACAATCACCAGCGAATCAACCGTTTGGGCAACAATATAGTTGTCATGCACCTGGGCCCTGGCGGCGCCCAACCGATTGGCAACCGCGTCTTCGCCACCATCCGAGTAGGAGGCCCGCGCATCAGCGCTGACCGGAACGCCTGCATCAAACGCTGTTTGCGCAGCCTCACCAAAACCATCGTGCGGCCGGTTCGGCGAATTGGCGGGATCGAACGCGCTCATAGTTGGCGGCCGCCATGCGCCGCCTGATCCCGGCCGAAATGCGCCTGTCATGGCCTCCGTTGCGGCCGTGGATGTGCGGATGCCTTCATCGGACAGCGCCTGGCGGATCGCTCCGACAATCAAACCGCGCACCAGCCCGGGGTCGCGAAACCTGACGTCGGCTTTGGCCGGATGCACATTGACATCGACCAATGCCGGATCGAGCTTGATGTCGAGTGCCGTCAACGCATGCCGGTCGCGAGGAAGCAAGTCGGCATAAGCGCCACGGATCGCGCCGGCCAGCATCTTGTCACGCACCGGTCTGCCGTTCACATGGATATGCTGATGTTGCGCGTTGCCGCGGTTGAAAGCCGGAATTGACGCATGGCCGCTCAAGCAAACCCCTTCTCTTTCAGCGCCGATAATGACTGAATTATCCGGAAATTCCTTGCCGAGAATTTGGGCAATCCGGCGCAATCGCGCCTGGAGATCTGCACCGGTCGCAGGCAATTCCGTGGTTTGCCGGTCACTGCCGGACAGGACGAAATGAACCTGCGGAAATGCAATCGCAATGCGGCGGACAACGTCGGTAATTGCGCCAGCTTCCGCACGTTCCGATTTCATGAATTTGAGCCGCGCCGGTGTGGCAAAAAACAAGTCGCGCACTTCAACAACTGTCCCGGCATTGGTCGCACATGGGCGAGGGCCCGAAATTATGCCACCGTCTATCGTGATTTCTGCTCCTGAACGGTCCTCTGCCCGGCGCGAGCGAATCGCCAAACGTGCCACCGATCCGATTGACGGCAGCGCCTCGCCACGAAAGCCGAGCGAGCGAATATCGAGGATGTCGTTGTCAAGCTTGGAGGTGCAATGGCGCGAGACCGCCAGTTCCAATTCATCTGCGGCCATGCCGGATCCGTCATCACTGACCCGGATGAGTGTCAAACCACCGCCTGCCGTCGCGATCTCGATTCGCGACGCTCCAGCATCAAGAGAGTTCTCCACCAGTTCCTTGACCACACTCGCCGGCCGTTCGATCACCTCGCCAGCGGCGATCTGGTTGATCATTGTCTCGGATAGTTTGCGGATGGTCATGGCGATCATATAGGCAGATTCGTTCCCAGCACCCAAGCAATTCCGAAACTGCAAGCGCTTGACTGTTGATGAATGGCCGCTACCAATTCGCCCCAGCGAAAAGGTGAAATCAAAGGGCAATGACGGCGATGGAAATCAATGGAAAAAAAGCGGTGGTATTTGGCGGTACGTCAGGAATCGGACTGGCAACGTCCACAATGCTTGCAGCACAGGGCGCTTCGGTGGTGGCGATCAGCCGCAATCCCGAGAAAGCCGGCGAACTGCCGGCAGGCATAGAGACCGCCAAGTGCGACGTGCGCGACCGGGCTTCGCTTCAGGCTCTGTTTGCCGAACTTGCACCGTTTGACATCCTCATAAGTGCGGCTACCGGCGGCGAGCGCAGCGTAGGACCGTTTCTCGATATGGATCTTGACGGTTTCCAGGGGTCATTCGACAAATTGTGGGGCTATGCCAATGTGGTGCAATTCGGAACGCCACATCTGGCGAAAAATGGATCCATCGTGCTTGTCAGCGGCGCGCCGGCGCGAAAGGCCAGGCCAGGGCAGGTGTCATTGTCTTCGGTCGGCGGCGCGGTGGAGGCGTTCGTTCGCGCAGTTGCACCAGAAATTGCACCTCGGCGGCTAAACGTCGTCTCGCCGGGGATAATCGACACACCGATGTGGCCGGCCGACAAGTCCGTGCGTGATGAATTTTACAGCAAGACGACCGGAAACAACCCCATCCCGCGAGCCGGGACAGCCGAGGAAGTCGCTGACGCCATTATTTTCCTGGTGCGCAATGAGTTTGTCACCGGAACGACGGTCGATGTCGATGGCGGATGGCTATTGTCCTGACGGCGGGTTCCCTGCCGATTCCGCCTCTGCGCGGCCTTGACATCGGGCCGCTGCCTCCCTTATGAACCGCGCAACGAATTTGGCGCGCCTTCAGGCGCGTCTTTCACGTTCAGCGCCTGCGGGGCGCATTTATGACGGACCAGACCGATGAAGATCAAAAATTCGATGAAGGCGTTGAAGAGCCGCCACCGCGAAAACCGTATGGTACGCCGCAAAGGCCGCATCTACATCATCAACAAGACCAATCCGCGTTTCAAGGCTCGCCAGGGCTGAATTTGAAGCACGATTGCCCTAGCGGGCAGACGCCAACCGGGTTCGCAATGCGTGCCCGGTTTTTGTTTTTGCAGCCCTTTTGCCTCCGAATGGATCAGAAGGGTTCCGGCTTCACGTCATTTTCAGTTTGACGATCACAAAACCCGCGCTACCCTTTGTGCCATGATAAAGTTGATTGGCAGCATGCTGGTTGCGGCAATCCTGGTGCTCCCGGGTACCGCTCTGGCGCAGACAAATGACACCAGCAAGGTTGGAGAAACAGCGGCGCAACTTTCCACGCTTGACCAGCTGTTTTTCGATCTGAAACGCGAACGCAACGAAAAAGCAGCCGAGCGCATAGCCCAGAAGATCTGGGCCGAATGGTTCAAATCCGGCAGCGCATCGATCGATTTGATGATGACGTGGTCGCAGGATGCCGTAAAGGAGCGTAAATTCGGTGTAGCGCTGGATTTTCTTGATCAGGTGGTGACACTTCAGCCGGATTTCGCCGAAGGCTGGAACCGGCGCGCCACACTTCACTTCATGATGAAGGACTATTCCAAGTCGATTGCCGATATCAAACGCACATTGGCACTGGAACCCCGGCATTTTGGCGCTCTTTCCGGCTGGGGAATGATATTGAAGGATACCGATCAGAAGGAACAGGCCCTGAAAGTTTTCACCCAGGCGCTTGAGGTTTACCCGATGATGCGAAGCGCCCAAACACAGGTTGCGGAACTGTCCGATGAACTTGCCGGCGACGATATCTGAACCGGTTAAGCCCGTCTGCGAAGGTCCGATTTTACGTTCAGCAGCCAATTCAGACTGAGTGCCCCCACAATGAACCTGATCTCTGCCGTATTGTTGGTGTTCACGGGTCTGGGTTTGCTCGCAGCCGGGGCTACACGCATCGGTGCCTGGTATATTGAGCGGTCGCACCCGCCATCAGGCAAGTTTGCATCCGTCAACAACACGCAAATGCATTATGTTCACATGCCGGCCAACGCCGGAACTGAACTTCCTGCGGTTGTGTTCATACACGGCGCCAGCGGCAATCTTCGCGACCAGCTGATTCCGCTCGCTCACCGATTGGATGGCAAGACCGAATTGCTCTTTGTCGACCGGCCCGGACATGGTTGGTCGGAGCGCGGTCCCGAATCCAACAAAACCCCTGCAGGTCAGGCGGACACGCTTGCCGAATTGATGGACCATCTCGAGATCGGTGAAGCAATAGTCGTCGGCCATTCCTTTGGCGGAGCAATTGCTGCGGCATTTGGCGTGCGACACCCGCAAAAGGCCGCCGGGCTATTGTTTCTGGCGCCGGCCACCCATCCCTGGCCTGGCGGTGAAACATCCTGGTATTATCGTCTGACGAATATGCCACTGCTTGGCTGGCTTTTCTCCGAGACGCTCGCATGGCCCGGTGGATCATTACGCGTCAATGCCGCTGCCGATTGTGTTTTTGCACCGAACAAGGCTCCGGCTTCCTACACAAACGATGCTGCAATTCCACTGGTGCTTCGACCGGGAAATTTTCGCGCCAATGCCGAAGATGTCGAAGGATTGTACGATTATGTGCTCGAAAACGCCGACGCCTACAAGGACATCTCAGCACCGACCATCGTTATCTCGGGCACGCGGGATACCGTCGTGTATGAAGAGATACACTCCACCGGTCTGGGCCGCGACATTCCCGGTGCCGAGCTGATCTGGGTAAAAAATCTGGGTCACAAACCCGATTGGATCGCCGGTGAGCTGGTTGTGGCAGCCATTGAGAAACTGGCTGACTTGCCAACCGATCTGGCAGCGGCCCGGGCGGAACTTGAGGCGCGAATTGCCGGCGATGCTTATGGCCCGATTGAGCGCTGCCCGGACGAAAAACCGGATTATTCCAAAGAGATTGTCGCCAAGGGTTGACGCTGCTTTGGGCGCTATTTTGACCCTGCTGGTTTGTCGTAAGGCCTAATGTCCGCTCATGCCGTCTGAACCGACATAGGCGATGCGCAGCATGTTTGTCGCTCCGGGGGTTCTGAACGGAACACCGGCAGTGATGATCACCCGGTCACCGGGTCTGGCAAATTCCTCCTGAAACGCGATGCGACAGGCACGATCGACCATGTCGTCCTGATCGCGCGCGTCTTCAGTGACAACGCAGTGCAATCCCCAGGCAAGCGACAAGCGCCGCGCGGTACCAACCACCGGGGAAAGCGCGATTATCGGCACGCTCGGCCGCTCTCGCGCAGATCGAAGGCCCGTCGTTCCCGATGCCGTGTAGTTGACGATTGCCGAAAGCTTCAGCGTTTCGGCGATCTGTCTTGCCGCAAGCGAAATGGCGTCGGCACCCGTCGCCTCGGGCTCTGTGCGCTGTGCGTATATGATGCCCGGATAGGTCGGATCGCGCTCAACTTTCTCCGCAATGGCGTTCATCGTGCTCACCGCCTCGGCCGGATATTGCCCTGCGGCCGATTCGGCGGACAACATGACCGCATCCGCGCCCTCAAACACGGCCGTCGCAACATCGGACACCTCCGCCCGCGTGGGTACCGGTGTTGAGATCATCGATTCCAGCATCTGCGTTGCAACGACCACTGGTTTGCCGGCACGGCGGCAGGCGCGAACGATCTGCTTTTGCGTGCCGGGTACCGATTCGAGCGGCATTTCCACGCCAAGATCGCCACGCGCCACCATGAGGGCATCGGATAATTCGATAATTTCCGGCAGCCGTGAAACAGCTTGTGGCTTTTCGATCTTCGACAGAACCGCAACCTTGCCACGCGCGATTTTTCGCACTTCTGCCAGGTCTTCCGGCCGCTGAATGAAGGAAAGCGCCACCCAGTCGAAATCAGAATTGAGGATGGCCTGCAAATCTTCGCGGTCCTTGTCGGTCAGTGCGCCAACCGGCAGGTCGGTATCAGGAAGGCTGACACCCTTGCGGTCCGATATGCCGGAACCCGCCACCACCCGGCACTCTATTGACTTGCCGCTGGTCTTTTCTGCCAGCAGTTCCAGCCTGCCGTCATCGATGAGCAACCGGTGGCCGGGCTCCACGGAAGCCAGAATTTCCGGATGGGGCAAATGAACCCGCGATGCATCTCCAGCGTCAGGGTTGTCGTCGAGGACAAATTTCTGACCCGGCTTCAATTCCACCGACCCATCGGCAAATTGGCCCACGCGAAGCTTCGGCCCTTGCAGGTCACCGAGAATACCAATCGGTCGCCCCAATTTTCCTTCCACAGAGCGTATTCTTTCCACCAATTGACCCATCAGTTCATGTGATGCGTGGCTCATATTGATGCGAAACACATCGGCGCCTGCCTCGAACAAGGCTTGAATTTGGTCTTCCTGTGACGAAGCGGGCCCGAGCGTTGCTATGATTTTGACCTTGCGACTACGCCTCATTGGGTGTTGCCGTTTGCAGTGGGGTCAGTGATGGTCGCTGTATCATCCGGCGCGGGCTGGTCGGTGAGTTGCACCATCCAGCTCGGCTGTTTGCCGGTGTCGTGTTCCTGAAACCCTGCGCGTTGAAAACCGCGTGCAAAACAATCCTTGGTACCGACGATCTTGAATTCCTTTTCTGCGATGCACATGTTGATCGGCCCATCCCAGCGGCCGCCGCGCTCCGCATCTTCCGCATAGATGTAATAGTAGCGTGACGACAGGTTTCCCTCGATCAGAGTCTTGCATGTCGATCCGTCAATGTGCCACCAGCCTTCAGTTATCCAGCCGGCTTTCGCCCGGTAACCGATGGCGACGCCAACCAGGTTCTGGGTGGCGTTGCAGACCCGGAAATCCGCATGCGCAGACATTGGAATCAGCCCGGACAAGGCCAGGCACAAGCCCGACAGCACAATGAACCGCCGGCTTCTGCTCATGTTCCGTCCCCAATCAAAATTCCGCATCGCACCAAATCCTTTTCGGAAATGTCCCGGCACATGTCAACGCGGGAAAACGGTTGCGCTCAATCGATTTAACAACACAGTTATCGGGCACAAAGATGAACCTGTGACAGTCAGATGTTGATTTGCATTGCACTGCAGCGATGACCGTGGAAAAAGGGTGGCAATTCCTGCGACCGCCAAACTTCATATCATGTCCGACCCTGAACCGTTCATTACCATTGATGGTGACTATGCAAGCGGCCTGCTGCTTCTTGCCGATCACGCTCGCAACGAACTGCCGGAGGGATACGGTACGTTGGGGCTGCCGAAATCGGAATTTCGGCGTCATATCGCCTACGATATCGGTGTTGAACAGGTGACCCGCCTTATTGCCCGGCAATTGGACGTTCCGGCCGTGATGTGCGGATTTTCCCGCCTCTTGGTTGATCCCAATCGCGGTGAAGACGACCCGACCCTGATCAGACAGCTTTATGACGGCGCAATCATATCCGGCAATTATCCGCTTCCGGATCGGGAAAGGGAACTTCGTCTCGAGCGCTGGTACCGGCCTTATCACCGCGCTGTAGCCATTGCTGTCGAAAAGGTCGCGGACCGATGCGGGATGCCGCCGCTGATCATCGCGATTCATTCGTTCACACCGCACATGCAGGGATTTGACCGGCCGTGGCACGCTTCGCTGCTCTGGGATACAGACGACCGTGCCATGCGGCTTCTTTACGATGCCCTTACAAAGGATAGCGGCCTGAATATTGGTGACAATGAACCCTATGACGGCGCGCTGAAGGGCGACACGATGTATCAGCACGCCACCGTTAACGGCTATCCTCACGTTCTGATCGAAATCAGGCAGGATCTCATCGCCCACCAAGACGGCCAGGCGCAATGGGCAGGCATATTGGCCAATGCCCTTGACGACATCAACCGGCGGCCCGATATCCATCAGCAACAGAAATTCGGATCGCGCACCCATGCGTGAACGGTGCCGGACAAGGAGAATGGCATGACTGAAATGAGCGATGAACAGAAACGCGATTTCGAAGCTGCTGCATTTCGTACGCTCGTTGCCCATCTGCGTGCTCGCAGCGATGTGCAGAATATCGATTTGATGAATCTCGGCGGATTTTGCCGCAACTGTCTGTCGAATTGGTATCGCGATGCAGCCGAAACTGCGGGCGTTGAGCTGTCGAAGGACGAAGCCCGCGAAATTGTCTACGGCATGCCCTACACCGAATGGCGTGACAAATATCAGACCGAGGCGACGCCGGAACAGCAAAAAGCCTTCAAGGAAAGCCATCCACACGGGACTTGAACCGCTTACTTGACGGCCGGGCTGCCTTCCTGCAACGAGACCGGCAATCATTGCCGCGATTGTGCGGCATCATCAATCCGGAGTTCCGAACGTGGCAGACGACATCACCAGTGAATCATCCCAGACCGTGGCCGCAGGCCAGCTTCGCGCATTCATCGAGCGCATAGAGCGGTTGGAAGAAGAAAAAAAGACCATCGCCGACGACATCAAGGAAGTTTATGCCGAAGCCAAGGGCACCGGGTTTGATACCAAGGCGATGCGCCGGATTGTTTCATTGCGCAAACAGGACCAGGCCGAACGTCAGGAAGCGGAAGCCATGGTCGATCTCTACAAGAACGCGCTAGGTATGGTGTGAGAACGGCGTCACTCGGCCGGCTCTAATGCTTCCGGCTCAGTTCCTTGGTTGCCGCTTCCAGGCCCTTCAGCGTCAGCGGGAACATGCGGTTGTCGAATATCTCCTGAATCATGCCGATTGAATGGGTGTAGCTCCAGTGTTTCTGGCGTGTCGGATTGATCCAGATGGCATTGGGCCACTGATTGAGCGCCCGTTGCAGCCACAGATGCCCCGGTTCCGGGTTCCAGTGTTCCACCGAACCGCCCTGATAGGCGATCTCGTAGGGACTCATCGACGCGTCGCCAACAAAAATCACCTTGTAGTCGTGACCATATTTGTGCAGCACATCATAGGTCGGAATGACTTCGGAATGCCGGCGGCGATTGTCTTTCCACACCCGCTCATAGAGGCAGTTGTGGAAATAGAAGTATTCAAGCTGGCGGAATTCCGCACTGGCGGCAGAAAACAGTTCTTCCACGGTTCGGATGTGGTCGTCCATTGACCCGCCGACGTCGAAGAACATCAGCAGTTTGACCGCATTGCGCCGCTCCGGACGTGTTTGCACATCGAGATAGCCATGTTCGGCGGTTGACTTGATGGTGCCGCCAAGATCGAGTTCCTCGTCGGCGCCCTCGCGCACCCAGCGGCGCAGGCGTTTTAACGCCACCTTGATATTGCGGGTTCCGATTTCGACCGAATCGTCGAAATTTTTAAATTCGCGCTTGTCCCAGACTTTCACCGCACGGCGATGCCGTGATTCATGCTGGCCGATGCGCACACCTTCCGGATTGTACCCATAGGCGCCAAATGGCGATGTCCCGGCGGTGCCAATCCATTTCGACCCGCCCTGATGCCGGCCCTGTTGCTCTTCCAGCCGCTTTCGCAGCGTTTCCATCAGCTTTTCAAATCCGCCGAGCGCTTCGACCAGCTTCTTGTCCTCTTCGGACAGGTGCTTTTCGGCCAACTTGCGCAGCCATTCTTCAGGAAGTTCGGCGACATCGATCCCGCCCTCGCCGGACACCGCCTCCACACCCTTGAAAACATGGGAAAATACTTGGTCGAACCGGTCGATATGGCGTTCATCCTTTACCATGGTCGAGCGGGCAAGAAAGTAGAATCCCTCAATATCATAGGTGACGAGATCGGCCTCCATGCCTTCCAGCATGGTCAGATATTCGCGCAGCGAAACCGGAATGCGCGCTGCCTTCAGCTCGAGGAAAAACGGGATGAACATGGGGGCAAACTAGGCCGAGTGGACCTATTTGTCAGCCCGCAAAACACAGGATTTTGATTCCCTTGAAATTGGAAGTCGAACTAAACCGTCTCACCATGATATCTGCTGCCAAATACTGCTTTCTCTTGCTGTTGTTTGCGTGTTTTGCATGCGTGTCGAATGCAACGGAGTTTACGCCGCCCGCAACCGTCCTCATTCCCGGCGGCCCGTTCATCAGCGGCTCTGATCGCGCCGAGCGCGAGCTTGCCTACACGCTCGATGAAAAGGCCTACGGTCATTCGGTGACGCGCAAGAACAAATGGTATGAAAACGAACTTGCGCGAAAAACGCGCGAAACCGGCGCATTTCATATCATGGTCAATCTGGTCACCAATGCCGATTATGCGGTTTTCATCGCTGATACCGGTCACACGCCGCCAGCGGTCGATCCACAAACCTGGAAAGGTTACCGCCTGATTCATCCCTATGAGCGCTCTTTGAAATTCCAGTGGCATGGCGGAAAAATGCCCGAGGGCCGGGGAATGCATCCTGTCACCATGGTCACCATTGCCGACGCCGAAGCCTATGCCGCCTGGTTATCGGGCAAAACCGGGCAAAACTGGCGGCTTGCCACCGAACTGGAATGGGAAAAGGCGATGCGCGGAACCGATGGGCGGGTTTTTCCCTGGGGCAGCGATTGGAACGAAAACCTGCTCAACAGCCACGATGCCGGACCGTTTGATACCATTCCGGTTGGCCGATTTCCGGAAGGCGCCAGTCCCTATGGCGTGATGGATGCTGTCGGACAGGTGTTTGAATGGGTGTCAGACAGTCCCCGGACCGGCAGGCACTGGGTCAAGGGCGGCTCCTGGGACGACAAGGGCTGCGGCGTCTGCCGGCCGGCAGAACGGCACCAAAGGCCGAGCGGAATCAAGCACATATTGATCGGCTTCCGCCTGGTCCGGGAAAATTGACACTAGCCGGCAGTGGCTGCTTTGCCGGTTGAAAATGGCGATTGGGCTGTTGGCGGCGGGCCGGGCAGATGTTCGTCTTCCGGTGGCGGGCGGTCGCCGATCCTGCGGATAACCCGGAAGCAGACGATAACGCTCCACACGCCGAACACGACAGCGCCGACGGCCCATCCACCGACAACGCCTGCTGCGCCATAGTATTGGGCGCCCAGCCACACGAAGGGGATCGTTCCCAATGTCGAACGGCCCCAGTTGAACAGGGTCGAATAGGTCGCATAGCCGAGATTGTTGAACACCGCATTGGCGACAAACAACGCGCCGTTGAACAAAAAACTGCCCGCTGCGAACACGCAGAAGAATATCACCAGATCGCGCGCCTCCCCCGTGGCGCCAAACAGGCCGGCGATTTCGGCTGAAAAGAGTGCAATCAGCGCCCACACCACGGTCACGTATACCAGCGTCAGCAACAGACTGTCGCGCAAAACCCAATAAAGCCGGTCATACAGTTTCGCACCGTAGTTCTGTCCCAATATTGGACCAACTGCGCCCGACAGGGCAAAAATGGTTCCAAACGCAACGGGAATCAGCCGGCCGATGATCGCCCAGCCGGCAACAGCATCGTCACCGAACGTGGCCATTTCAATGGTCACATAAGCGTTTCCCACCGGTGTGGCCAACTGGGTCATGACCGCCGGCCCGCCGATGGCAAAGAAAGGTCTGGCGATTGAGGCAAGAAGCTTCTTGTCCGGCAAACGAATGAGTTTGTGTACGCGCCAGGCCCCGTGCAACCCAACTGCGGCCAATGCGATGCGCGACAACAGCGTGGCAATGGCGGCGCCGGTCAGCCCGAGTTCCAACCCGAAAATCAGCAGCGGATCAAGGATGGCGGCGGCTATTCCCCCCGCCAGTGTGACATACATGGCACGCCGTGCATCACCGACACCGCGCAATATGCCTGTGGTGCACATGCCGACCGCCATGATCGGCACCGACGGTACGACAATCTGCATGAAATGGGTCGCCAAATCCGCCGTTTCGCCCGTCGCACCGAGCAAGCCGACCAGAACGTCCAGAAACGGCCACATCAAAAGCGCCATGACACTGTTTATGACGAGGATAAAGAGGATTGCCGCTCCGCCTGTTCGCGCAGCCCGTTCGCGGTCACCCTGGCCAAGGGCGCGCGACACCAGGGCGGAGGTCGCAATTGTCAGTCCGATCGAAACTGACAGGGTGAAGAACATCAACGTGCCGGCAAAACCGATCGCTGCAGCCAGTTCCTGTACGCCAAGCAGCGAGATGTAGAACAGGTTGAGCGCATCGACGACGAAGATGGCGACCAAACCCAGGGAGCCCGTAGCCGTCATCACGGCCACATGCCGCATGGTCGATCCGGTCGTGAATTTGGCTGTGTGGGAACCTGCGGTCATACAGCTTTCCTCAGCCGACAACCGGATCGGCAGGCGCGTCATCTTCCTTGTCGAGTCTGCGCGCCTCGCGCGTTGGCTGGACCAGCGGCTCAGGTGTCACGGGACGTTTGTGCAACATGTCGGTACCGGCATAAATACCTTCCACCTGCTGAATTGCCAGCCGCTCGGCGTCCCGGTGACGAACGTCTTCGGAGATGGCAAGGGCCACTTCCTCGTCAGTACCGAGCGCCTGTAATGTCATGCGGCCAAACAGCAGACCGGATTCAAACGTTTCCCTGGCTTCATAATCGACCCCTCTTTCCCTCAGAGACAGCGTATGGGAACGGTCATAGGAGCGGACATAGAGCTTTGCCTGCGGGTAGTCCGACTGAATGAGGTCAACAATCTTGTCGGTGATTTCCTTGATATGCGTGCAGACGGCGACGATTTTTGCCTCGCGAATTCCGGCCGCTTCCAACACGTCCTTTCTCGTCCCGTCGCCAAAATAGATCTTGAACCCGAATTTTGACGCCGCACGCACGCGATCCGCGGAATGGTCGATGATGGTCACATCAGACCCGCCGGCCAGCAAAGTTTGAGATGCAACCTGGCCGAACCGGGAAAACCCGATCATCAGCACATCGGATCCTGCACCCTCAAAGTCCTCTTCCATTTGTTCGCCTTCGCTGCCGGTCATGAAAATACCGGCCAGGCGGAGCGAAATGGGCGTGATGGCCATGGAGACGATGATGATGGCGATCAAAAGCGATGTATCCGCATTGCTCAACACAAACGACGATGCCGCCGCCGAAAACAGCACAAATCCGAACTCGCCGCCCTGTGGCAACAAAAGGCCAACACGGACTGCGTCATCATGCGTCCTGCCGAACAACCGGCACAATCCGTAGATGACGGATGCCTTGATCCCCATCAGCGCCGGCACGGCAAACAGGATCACCAGCCAGTTTTCAAGAATGACCCCGATGTCGAGCGACATGCCGACGGCCATGAAGAACAGGCCGAGGAGGATGCCGCGGAAAGGCTCAATATCCGCCTCCAATTCGTGACGGTATGATGATTCTGCGAGCATGACGCCGGCGATAAAGGCACCCATCGCCATCGACAAGCCGGCAAACTGCATCAACATTGCCGATCCCAGGACAACAAAGAGTGCGGCCGCGATCATCGCCTCTCTGGCGCCGGTATTCGCAATGATCCTGAAAAGCGGATTGAGCAGGTAGCGCCCGGCAATGACCAAAATGGCCAGACCGGCGATCGCGATGGCAAAATCGCCACCACTGATGACATCGCGTCCTTCACCGCCGGGTGCCAGCAGCGGAATCAAGGCCAGGAGCGGCACAATGGCGAGATCCTGAAAAAGCAGAATGGAAAAGCCTGTTTGGCCGTATCGTTGATTGGTATCGCCGGATTCCTCTAGCAACTGCATGGCAAACGCAGTTGACGACAATGCCAGCCCGTAACCGATGACGATGGACGCTGAAAGGTCAAAGCCGGCGAAGAGCCACATCAGGACGGAAATCAGCGCACCGGTCAGCGCGACCTGTGCCAGGCCCAATCCGAAAATGGCATGGCGCAGCGCCCAAAGCCGCGACGGTTTGAGTTCCAGCCCGATGATAAACAGCAGGAACACGACACCCAGTTCAGCGACGTGCAGAATTTCCTCCCCGTCACCGATAAGCGCAACGGCCGCCGGACCGATCACAATACCGGCTGCAAGATAGCCAAGCACGGTCCCAAGGCCGATCCGTTTGAACAATGGCGCAGCAATGACCGCGCCGCCGAGTAAAACCAGCGCTTCGGTAAAAATCGATGTGCTTTCCGCAGCCAAACGAATTATCCCTCTCAAGCATTGGCAGATTGATGATGACTTGCCATTGCGTTGCGGCCACCCAAACAATAAATGGAACGAAACGACATCACCTCTTCCGTCTTGCCAAGATGGGCAAGCGCGCCAATTAAATCAACAATGAACAAATCATCCGAAGACAACTTATTGCTGGATCGCGTCGCCAGCCTCGTGGAGGCATCACGCAAGGCGGGCGCTGATGCTTCCGATGCGGTTGCGGTACGCTCAAGCTCGAGATCCGTATCTGTCAGGCTTGGTAAAGTGGAAAATACCGAAAGTGCGGAAAGCGACGACATTTCGCTGCGGGTATTTGTCGGACAACGTGTCGCCAGTGTCTCGGCGACCGCTTCAAGTGACCCCGGCGAGCTTGCCGAGCGGGCGGTGGCAATGGCGCGGGTATCACCCGAGGACCCGTTTCAGGGATTGGCCCCTGAAGAGCGTCTTGCCCGCGAGATTGCGGACCTTGACTTGCTCGATACGCGCGAAGTCGGCGCCGACGAATTGCGGGATACGGCCCTTGCAATGGAAGAAGCCGCATTGTCGGTGAAGGGCGTCACAAATTCCGGAAGCGCCGGCGCCAGTGCCGGATCGGGCGGGTTGGTTCTCGCCACGTCTTCCGGCTTTGCCGGGCAATACACGGCATCCCGCTTCTCCCGTTCGGTGAGTGTGATCGCCGGGGAGGGGACCGGTATGGAGCGCGATTATGAATTTTCGTCCCGTGTTCATTATGAAGATCTTGAAAGCGCTGACGAGATTGGGCGCAAGGCCGGTGAACGGACGGTAAAACGTTTGGGCAGCCGCAAAGCTGAGACCGGCCCGGTAACGGTGGTCTTTGATCCGCGTGTTGCTCGGGGTATTGCCGGCCACCTGGCAGGTGCAATCAACGGCGCGGCTGTCGCGCGCAAGACCAGCTTCCTTCGTGACATGATGGGTAAAAAGGTTGCCGCTTCTGCGATCACGGCGACCGATCATCCAGATCGGCCGAGGGGGTCGTCGTCAAGGCCGTTTGACGGGGAAGGAATATCCGGTCAGCCGCTGGTGATGGTGGAGGGCGGGATATTGAATCACTGGTTTCTGTCGCATTCCACCGCGCAGGAGCTGGGTCTTGAAACCAATGGCCGCGGTGTCCGGTCCGGAACCGCCATTTCTCCGGCTTCGACGAACTTTGCCATCGAGCCCGGTGACAAATCACCAGACGAGATGATCGGGAGTTTGAAGTCCGGGTTTTACGTCACTGAAGTGTTTGGTCAGGGCGTCAACATGGTCACCGGCGAGTATAGCCGCGGGGCTTCCGGATTCTGGATCGAAAACGGTGTAATCGCCTGGCCCGTATCTGAAGTGACCATCGCATCGAACCTCAAAGACATGTTCCTGAACATGGAAGCGGCGAATGATTTGGATCGCAATTTCGGTACTGCAGCACCGACATTGACGATTAAAGGAATGACCCTTGCCGGAAATTAGCGAACGCCACGGCGCCAGACAAAGCCTGGAGGCGGACTTGGCATTGCTGCAGGCAGCCGCCGGAGAAGCGGGAGAAATTGCCAACCGCTATTTCAGGAAAAATCCGGACGTTTGGTACAAGGACGGCAAATCGCCGGTCAGCGAGGCTGATTTGGCAGTGGATCGTTTCTTGGAGGCCGAGCTGGTAGGCGCGCGCCCGGATTTTGGTTGGCTTTCGGAAGAAACAGCGCAGCTGAAAGACCAGAATATCAGCGGAAAATACTTCGTCGTCGATCCGATAGATGGAACCCGCGCATTCCTCAAAGGTCTGCCGACATGGTGTATCTCGGTTGCATTGGTGGAGGACGGGCGGCCCGTTGCCGGAGTGCTCAATTGTCCGGCCAGAAACGAGCTATATGTCGCTACATGCGGATCCGGAGCCCGGCTCAACGGCAAATTGATCAAAGTGGGCGATGCAGGACACGAACCGACAATTGCAGGTCCGGATTCAATGGTCGATGCATTGCCGGCAAAGTTCAGGAAATCGGTCAATCGCCATCCCTACATTCCTTCGCTCGCCTATCGCATCGCGATGGTTGCCAACGGCTCACTGGACGCCACATTCGTGCGCCCGAGTGCACATGACTGGGACATTGCAGCGGCCGATCTTCTGCTGCGGGAGGCCGGCGGCGCCATAAAAATGGCAGATGGCAAGCCGCCGCGTTATGGTGTTGCCGGAGCACGACAGGGTGCCATGGTGGCAGGCAGCGGCAAATTGCTGGACAGATTGCTGGTGACGATGAGCCCCTGAAAATTCACTGCATGACACCATCCCCGAAACAGCCGTCTCGATCCCTGTCGGTTATGGAAACTCAGATCCGCAAGACGATGTCTGGTAATTGCAAATTTGCAGAAAGCGCTCTAGAGCCAGTTTCAAATTCGCCATTGCAGTCTGGCGGTGAATTTGACGGGCCAGTGTGGTGAACAGTTGATTGGCTCCAGTCAGCGATTTTCGTAAAGGTATGAAGATGAGTGATCAGAAGGACGGCAAACAGCTGCTGCATCTTGTATTTGGCGGCGAATTGGAATCACTCGAGGGGGTGGAGTTCCGCGATTTGGCCGGACTTGATCTTGTCGGGATATATCCTGACTACAAGTCGGCAGAAGCGGTCTGGCGCGCAAAAGCGCAAGCGACGGTCGACAACGCCCATATGCGCTATTTCATTGTCCATCTGCATCGCCTGCTCGATCCGGATCACGATACCGGACAGGATAATACGGACTGAAGTCGAATGTTTTTTCCGGCCGGAATCGACGGCCCGATAATGATATCGCGCCGCCAGGGCGCTAAATCGCAATGAAATCATTCTGGACGAAATTGCGGGTTCGGTTGGTCGATTCACCGCGCATGAAACGCGCGGTCGCATGGCTGATCTGGCTGGTGATGCGGATGACCACGGCCACAAACCGGTTTGTCCCGGGCAGCCACGACATAGACGGAATAATTGGTGCAGATCCAAACTCGATATTTGCGCTTTGGCATGGCCAGCACCTGCTGGCGCCGGCTTTGATGCCGCGTTGGCTCGACACGCTTGCGTTGGTGTCGCGCAGCCGCGATGCAGAGCTCAACGCCCTGGTTGCAGAGCGGTTTGGCATTGAGATCGCGCGCGGCTCTGGTGGGCGCCCGGATCAGCGATTGCACGGCAAGGGCGGCGCCAAAGCATTGATATTGCTCCGTAAAGCACTCCAAACCGGCAGGGCCGTATGCATGATTGCCGATGTGCCCGGCGGGACTCCGCGAAGCGCAGGAATGGGCATCATTACGCTTGCAAAAATATCCGGCCGTCCGATTATTCCGATCGCTATTGCCACATCGCGACGGATTGTGCTCGAAAAGACCCGGGACAAAACTGCTATCAACCTGCCATTTGGAAAACTCTGCGTCATTTTTGGGAGACCGGTGACAGTCTCCGAAGACGCAGACGAACAATCAATGGAAAAAACACGTCAGGCGTTGACAGACGAGATGAATGCGATCACCGACGAAGCCTATCAGAAAGTTGAAGGCAGCCGATGAGCGAACGCTGGGCGCGTGCACTTTTGACGACTTACCGCTGGGCGGGTGCGGGGGCTTATCCGCTGATTGGCGGTTATATTGCCTGGCGGGCGGCCAAGGGAAAAGAAGAGCGGACGCGCCGTCACGAACGGTATGGCAAATCGCCGCTCGAGCGGCCGCCAGGACCGCTGATATGGGTTCATGCGGCGAGCGTCGGAGAAACGCTGGCGGTCGTTCCGCTGGTGACGCATATAGAGCGTCTCGGCATCAATGTCGTCATGACAACGGGGACCGTCACCTCTGCGCGGATCGTCGCTTCAAGGCTGGCTGGAAAGGCGATGCACCAATATGTGCCGCTTGATCTCAAACCTGCCATAGACGGATTTCTGGCCCACTGGGCTCCTGATCTTGCCATCATGGCAGAATCAGAGATTTGGCCGATGACCATTCTGGAACTTGGCGCCAAACGCGTACCGCAGGTACTGGTCAATGGCCGGCTGTCAGACCGCTCATTTAGCTCCTGGCAGAAACATCCCTTCATCGCAGAAGCGTTGTTTGAAAATCTTGCGCATGTCGTTGCCCAATCGGAAATGGACGGAGAGCGTTTTCATCAGCTCGGGGCACGACCTGTCACCGTTTCCGGCAATCTGAAGGTCGATACCGAGATTCCGCCGGTCGATGAGCAGGTTTTGACCGGGCTTCAGGCGGAAATCGGAGAACGCAAACGCTGGGCTGCCATTTCGACCCACAATGGTGAAGAGAGTATCGCTGCATCGGTCCATGCGCTGGCTGCCAAGCAGAACAAGGATGTTCTGACAATCATTGTACCGCGCCACCCGGATCGTGCCGGTACAATTGAAGCGGAGTTGAAGTCCGCCGGATTGAAGGTTTCCAGGCGCAGCCGTGGTGACCGGATAACCGCTGAGACGGACATCCTTCTTGGTGACACCATCGGCGAGATGGGACTTTATCTGCGGCTGACGGAAATCGCCTTTGTTGGCCGCTCCCTTGATGGCGAAGGCGGGCAAAACCCTTTGGAGCCAGCTGTTCTCGGGACGGCGGTTCTGTCTGGCCGCAACGTTCAGAATTTCCGTGATTCCTATCAGAGGCTGGTCGCCAGCGGAGGCGCAAGGCTGGTCGCAGATGAAGAGACGCTGGCTGGTGCGGTAACGTTTCTGCTCAACAATGATCGTGTGCGCCAGAAAATGATTGATGCCGGAATTGAGACAGTCGAGGGCATGCGCGGAGCGTTGTCGCGAACGCTGGATGCGCTGGAACCGTTTATCCAGCCCCTGGTGGTCAAAGCCAAGCTTGAACCGGCCGCCCGCCGAAGGTGATTGTTATTTGCGGTTGGGTCATACCTTGACCTGCCAATCACCGCAAAATTGCGGCGGCAACACCGGCTCAGCCCTGTTTTTGGTACATTATCCGCCGCCGCTCCCTGGTCGCCGCCGTGCCATCGGCAGTGCCGTCATGAAAGGTGCCGAACCAGCGGTCCCACGGCATTTCCTGATTTCCGTAGTTGCACTCATAGTAGCGATGATGAAGCTGATGGTAGAATGTGCCGAGTGCCAGACGCCTTTTGTCCTTGATCAGCAAGTCCTCATAGCCGGTGTGGGTCATCGCTGCTCCCGGCCCCTGATAAACCACATGGAAAAACAGGTGGATGGGGTGCGATGGCACGACCAGATGGATGACCAATGACGACAGATACAGGAAATGCTCTACAGGATGCATGGAAAATCCCGACCATGGACCGATATTGACGTTACGATGATGCAAGCAGTGCACCTTGGTATACAGTAACGGTACGTGCAGCAGACGGTGCACCCAATAAAAGTGGAAGGCTGACCAGACTGGCAAAAGCACCAGCCACAGAACAAACCAGAGCGGATTATCCGAGAAAGTGACAACCGGGGTGTAACCGTTGGCCATCAGCCACATGATGACGGCTTGAAACAGGGTCAGTTGGCCGACACCGCTGGTAAGCGACCAGAACATGTTGTCGCGCACCTGATTTGAAAACGTCCACAACCGGTTGTTCTTCGCTTGGTCGCGATGATCGAATTTGAGCTTTTTGCCCTGCCCGCGCCATATGTAGAAAAACCAGTGAAGACCACCGGCGACCAGGATCATGATGCCGGTGTTGACCGCCCATATCTGGACGATCCAGCCAATCGCGAAACTCTTGGCGGTTTCGAGCGAGGGATAGGCGAAAAACCAAAGCAAAATCGCCAGCAGAACCATCAATACACGCTCGCTCAGCGTCAGCCAGTTCCGCAGTATCCAACGAATAGCGAAGCCGAAATCCGGCGGCCATCGAAATATCGACGGGTCCTCAAGCGGCAGGTCGGGATGATAATTCCACTCCCGGCTAATCGCCTGGTTTTTGGCATGATCTTCCATGGGTCCCACGGCCATCTGAAAACCGAAAACGCAAATCCGTCGAAGAAGGATGGATGAACAATGATCCCGGTTCGACCGCATCGGCGACGTGATCTTTAAATTTCAGGACATGGCCTGCGCAAATCCGGTAAACCACCCGCCCGCGCGCAAGGAACCTCGCAGATGTGATAAGATGCAGAATTTCGCTTCGGGAGGGAACCAGGGATGCCGGATGTTTTCCAGTCCATCGACGAGATGGAAGCCGACAAGCAGTCAATGATCGCCCAACGATTGGAGAACCGCGCTGAAATGCCGAAATTTGCCGCTGTGCGCGATGCCTATTTTGAGGTGATTGACCTGCCTTCGGCAAGCCATGTTCTCGAACTCGGCTGCGGTACTGGTGCTGTTTGCCGTGCAATCGCAAGATGGCCCGGATTTAGGGGCGAAGTCGTTGGATCCGATCTCTCCCAAAGCCTCGTCGAATCAGCAAAACAACTGACCGAAGAATCCGGAGTTGAAGGCGTCACCTTTCTGCAGGCCGATGGCCAGGGCAGCACTCAGCATCAAGGAGAGTTTGATCTGGTGTTGGGTCACACCGTTATCAGCCATGTTGCTGATCCCGATGCATTTCTCAAAGAGGCAATACGCCTGACGCGCCGGGGAGGACGGGTTGTCATCCACGATGGCGATTACGCATCAATGACCTTCAATACCGGGGCACCGGATTTTGATACGACACTGCCGCCAAAATACTTCGACGCAATTATCGCAAATCCCTTTGTCATGCGCGAAATGCCAGCGCGCCTGAAACGGCTGGTGGTCAACACCGTCGATGCGATTGGCGCAATGGTTCTGGAGGCCGGAACCGGCGAATACTTCCCCAGCCTGATCCGCAACTACGCGCCAATAGCGGTGGCGGCGGGCACGGTAAAAGAAGACGAGGCAGCGGGCTGGATCAGTGCACTGGACCGCTCGCTCGCCGATGGTAGCTTCTTCGGTTCATGCAACTTCATTACTTATGTGTTTGAAAAACAATCGTGAACACTGCTGGAGTATCCGGTGATATGGAGTGACTTGCCGTCGGCGCCGATCTCCTGACTGATCCGCACGGGTCGATGTTGGACCTCTTGGCTGTTCGCATGTTCAAATTTTTCCGATTCACCTTGACGAATCACGTTTTCAGGCGCACCTTTCGGTTGTCCAAGTGCCGCGGCGCTGAGCAGAAGCCGGTAGCGATACCGCCTGCGATTGCGACAGGCCAATGGATGGGAAATGGTGTTGAAGCGAGGAGGATGGAGGCATGACCCCGCCGGACAGTCCGATCAGGCTTCGCACGGTACGCGAAGCCACAATCGGGTAATTTCGCCGCCTAAAGAACGGGTCTGAAAACCCGGTTGCCGACAATCCAACCAATAGCGGGAAGGCCATTGGCCGACCTGAACTGATATTCGGCCAGGTAGCCGGAGCGGGGAGGACCCCCGAACAAAAATCAGCCCCGCGCGCTCGGAACAGGAAGCGGCGGGGCGTTTCACGTTAATGAAACCTTCTAAAGCTGGTTAATATGCGCCCGATTTCTTAACGGAATCATCGTTGCTTCGTGCGAATATTAGGCATGCATAATGTAACCTGGCTCATGACGATGGTGCCCCAGTGGTTCTTCACTTCGCTGATGAATCCGCTGCAGGGAGGATTTACGTCAATGGTTCCGGCGGTGGGAGCCGCCTGTTTTGTCATCGGGGCGCTGCTCAGCCTGTTCTACTGGCGCCGCCAGCTGTTGTTGTTTCTGGTTCCTTTGGCGTTGAGCCTCGCAATCATCGCCGGCGCGGGTTACATGCGTGGCGAATACGACAATCTGGCAATTATTGAGCCTGGCATGGTTGCGTTTGTGGTTGCGCAGGCCCTGCTTGCAGTGATGTTTGCGGTCAAGGCCAAGGCAGCTTGGCTGCCCGGTATCGCGCTAGCTGCCTTCTCTGTCTCGCATGCCATGTATGCGGCGAAAATCGCAACAATGGCGCTGACCGATACCTGGATCTGAGGTGCGGACGGAAGAAAAAACCGATCGTCCTACCTGACCAATTCCCACCAGTTTGATGACTGAAACGCTTCGCCGAACCGTATCGTTTCGCCGACTTTCGGAGTGACAAGAACAATACCAGCCTTTTCGGCAGCGGCGATTGCCCGTTTGACCGGTTCGTCCCAGTCATGGCGTGCCAGATTGAACGTCGCCCAATGGACGGGAAGCATGACTTCGCCGCTGACGTCCTTGTGTACCTGCACGGCCTGTTCAGGTGGCATGTGAATGTCAACCCAGTATTGTCCCGGTCCATAGGCGCCGATCTTGATCAAGCTGAACTGAAATGGTCCGAAGCGCTCACCAATTTCCGCAAAGGACTTGGCGTAACCGGAATCACCGCTGAAAAACACGCGGTTGCGCGGCCCGACAATGGTCCAGGAGAGCCACAGGGTCTTCTGATAGTCGAAAAAACCGCGGCTGGAATAGTGCCGCGCCGGTGTCGCCACCAATGTCAGATCCCCGAGTTTGTTCTCCTGCCACCAGTCCATTTCGACAATTTGCTTCGGCGGAATCTTCCAGCTGCGCAGCAGCCCGCCATTGCCAAGCGGAACCAGAATTCTCGCACCTTCGCCGGCCAGATGCAGAATGGTCTCCTTGTCGAGGTGGTCATAGTGATTGTGGGATATGACAACCGCATCGATATTTTTCAGTTGGTTGAGTGGGAGCGGTGTCGGATGAAACCGTTTGGGTCCGATCGAAGCAAACGGAGACGCTCTCTCGGAAAAAACCGGATCGGTGAGGACACGGTAACCGTCAATCTCGACCAGGGTGCTGGCATGCCCCAGCCACGTTACACGCAAACCCGGTTCGGGCTTGCCGTCAAGAAATGAGGGGTCCATTTCGACTACCGGAATATCGCCGGGCGGCACTCTTTGCTGCTCGCCGAAAAACTCGTCATTGAGAGATTCCAGCGTGATATCCAGACCGGCTTCCGGTTCGGCATTGACGAAGGTTTCATCGGAAAAATTCGGGGATTGCCGAATCATCGCCTCATCCTCGGCAGTCATGGGAACGCTCAAGCTCCAGCCGGTCCAGGTAATGGCGCCTGCCGCAACAAGGATCACGCAGATAAGTCCCAACAGAAGTTTCTTCCACATGCTGTTACTCTCCGACGATATGCAACACGACCTGGCGCAGGTGCGGTCGGCTGCGGTGTTCAAACAGATAGATTCCCTGCCATGTGCCCAGCACCATGGCGCCATTCGCCACCGGAATGGCAAGCGACGTGTCGGTCAGGGACGATTTGATATGGGCCGGCATGTCGTCTGGACCTTCCAGTGTATGCGTCAGCCAGTCCATGTTTTCGGGAACCAGGCGGCGGAAAAACCCTTCGAGATCGGTTTTGACATCCGGATCGGCGTTCTCCTGGATCGTCAGCGATGCCGAAGTGTGGCGGCAGAACACCGTCACCAGGCCAGTATCTATTTCAGCTTCGGCAACGAACGAAGCGACATGACGCGTAATCTCGTAGAGGTTCTGGCCGTTGGTCTGAATCTCAAATCGGGATTGTGCCTGTTTCATCGACTGTTCCGGGGTGGGAGTAACGGCAATTGCAAGTCAGGCCATGTTGATTTCGACTGGAAAGCCGCGGGAAACCGAGTTGCTAACCGTGCAAATCTTCTTTGCCGTCTCAATGATCGTCTCCGGTTTGGTGTCATCGCCTGTCCTGAGCGACACTTCCATCAAAGCCGATTTCGTCACAAACGGCTTGCCTTCGAGCTCGATAGTCACTGTCACCGAGATTTCCGATATTCGCGCACCCATATCGTGAGCAACGTATCGAAGGTCGTTGCAGAAGCAGCCGCCAATGGCGAGCGCCAGCAGTTGGCCGCCGTTGAAGCCGATCCCCTTGCCACCTGCGACCCCTTCAGCCCGGTCGGCAACAATCGTATGGCCACCGGCCCAGCCGAGCGCGGCTTCCGTCCCGGCAATGTTTCGCAGTTCGACTGACATTGTGACCATGATGGTTTCCTCCGATCGGGCCCGCCGCATCTATGTTGACAATAACCTGAAAGTGAATGGATAGGACAAGGCGCACAATGCAAAATGCAGCCATGAACAAATTGATCGTAATTCTGGCCGCGTTGACCCTGCTCCCGACATCTGTGCTCGCGGGCGAGGCCGATGTGGTTGGTGTGAAGGTTACGCCTGAATCCGGCGGAACTTTCCGCTTCGATGTCACAGTGCGGCATGACGACACCGGTTGGGAGCATTATGCCGACCGCTGGGATGTGGTGGGGGCTGATGGCACAGTCTATGGCGAGCGGGTTCTGTTGCATCCGCATGTCAACGAACAGCCATTTACCCGCTCACTTGGCGGTGTTTCGGTTCCCGATGGCGTGACCGAGATTGTGATCCGTGCCCACGACAATGTCGACGGCCTTGGCGGCAAGGAGATGACGGTAAAACTGCCGGGCCGCTAGGAAGATTTGCGCAAAACATGGGCAGCCAGCCGGCTATTTGGCAGACCGAATCACTCCGGTTTGCCGGGTTTTGGCCACAACAAATTGCGGCATCGTCCAAATCCATAATTAAACAATTGAAAAGAATGAGGAAAATGGCTGCGTCGGCCGGTCCGGAAATTGGCGTTTTCCGGGCCGTTCCGGTATATAGAAACAACTGATTCTTTTTCGATTGCGACAGACGTTTGACAGACCAGTCACTTCCAGGAGAACCCGGCGGGCCAGACGGCATTGAGCCGATCTCGATCATCGATGAAATGGAGCGTTCTTATCTCGATTACGCCATGAGCGTGATCGTCAGCAGGGCGCTTCCCGATGTTCGGGACGGACTGAAACCCGTGCACCGGCGCATTCTGTTCGGCATGAACGAACTGGGGATCGACTGGAACAAGAAATACGTCAAATGTGCCCGTGTGACCGGCGATGTGATGGGTAAATATCACCCGCACGGCAACCAGGCGATTTACGATGCATTGGTGCGCATGGCTCAGGATTGGTCGCTGCGCTTGCCGCTGATCGATGGTCAGGGCAATTTCGGCTCCATCGATGGCGATCCGCCCGCGGCGGAGCGCTACACCGAATGCCGGCTAGCCAAGCCGGCACACTCGCTGCTTGATGACCTCGACAAGGAGACCGTCGACTTCCGGGAGAATTACGACGGCACATTGCAGGAACCGGTGGTTCTGCCGGCAAAATTTCCCAATCTGCTGGTCAACGGATCCGGCGGCATCGCCGTCGGCATGGCAACCAACATCCCGCCGCACAATCTCGGTGAAGTGATCGACGGCTGTATTGCCATGATCGACAATCCGGCGATCGAATTGTCACAACTGATAGAGATCATCCCCGGGCCGGATTTCCCGACCGGCGGCCTGGTATTGGGCCGTTCGGGGATTGCCAGTGCTTATGCGACCGGGCGGGGATCGATCATCATGCGCGGCAGGACGTCGATCGAGCAGATCCGAAACGATCGCGAAGCAATCATCGTCACCGAGGTTCCCTATCAGGTCAACAAGGCGGCGATGATAGAGAAAATCGCCGAACTGGTGCGCGACAAGCGCGTTGAGGGCATTTCCGATATTCGCGACGAGTCCGACCGGGACGGTTATCGTGTCGTCATTGAGCTGAAACGGGACGCTGTTGCCGAGGTCATCCTCAACCAGCTTTATCGATACACGCCGCTGCAAACGTCGTTTGGCGCCAATATGGTGGCGCTGAATGGTGGCAAGCCTGAACAGATGACATTGACCGACATGCTGCGGGCTTTCGTGGCATTTCGCGAAGAAGTGGTCAGCCGGCGGACAAAGTTTCTGCTTCGCAAGGCGCGCGATCGCGCCCATGTTCTGGTTGGTCTTGCCATTGCCGTCGCCAACATCGACGAGGTCATCGCGCTGATTCGCGCCGCACCAGACCCGCAGACAGCCCGCGAGCAGTTGATGGAGCGGCGTTGGCCGGCAAAGGATGTTGCGCCTTTGATCCAGCTGATCGACGATCCGCGCCATCGCATCAACGAAGACGGAACATACTATCTGTCCGAAGAGCAGGCGCGGGCAATTCTTGAATTGCGGCTGCAGCGCCTGACAGCGCTCGGCCGCGACGAGATCGCCGATGAGCTGAATACGATCGGTGAAGAAATTCGCGATTATCTCGATATTCTTTCTTCCCGCGCCCGAATCCAGCAGATCGTCAAGGACGAACTGGCGGCCATACGCGATGAATTCGGCACGCCGCGCCGCACCGAGCTCGCCGAGGGCGGACCGGATATGGAAGACGAAGATCTGATCGCCCGCGAGGAAATGGCGGTCACGGTAAGCCATGCCGGCTACATCAAGCGGGTGCCGCTTTCGCAGTATCGGGCGCAGCGCCGCGGCGGCAAAGGCCGGTCCGGAATGTCGACCAAGGATGAGGATTTCGTCAGCCGGATTTTTGTCGCAAACACCCACACGCCTGTTCTGTTCTTTTCCTCGCGCGGCATCGTCTACAAGGAAAAGGTCTGGCGACTGCCCATCGGCTCGCCCCAATCGCGCGGCAAGGCGCTGATCAATCTGCTGCCCTTGCAGCAGGATGAGCGCATTACCTCGATCATGCCACTGCCGGAGGATGAAGACAGCTGGGGCGAATTGGATGTCATGTTCGCCACCACGCGCGGAACGGTTCGCCGCAACAAGCTATCTGACTTCGTTCAGGTCAACCGTAACGGCAAGATAGCGATGAAACTCGACGACGAGGGTGATGAAATCCTCGATGTTTACACCTGTTCCGAGGATGACGATGTCATTTTGACATCAGCGTTCGGCCAATGCATCCGCTTTCCGGTCACTGATGTCCGCGTGTTTGCGGGTCGCAATTCCGTCGGTGTGCGCGGAATCAATCTTGCCAGGGGTGATGAAGTCATTTCGATCGCCATTCTTGGCCATGTCGAGGCCACGCCGGCCGAAAGAACCGCCTATCTGAAGCTGACCGCAGCCGAACGCCGAGGCGAAGGCGACGACGCCGAAGAGACAATTGTTGACGAGGAAGGTGAGGGCGAGGCCGACCTTACCGAAGAGCGAATTGCCGAATTACGGGCACGGGAAGAATTTGTGCTGACGATCAGTGAGAAGGGCTACGGCAAGCGCTCATCGTCCTACGATTTCCGGGTCGCAGGCAGGGGCGGCAAGGGACTAAAAGCCACCGATGCATCGAAGCGTTCCGAGATTGGTCCGTTGATCGCCGCGTTCCCGGTCGACACTGACGATCAGGTCATGTTGGTGACGGATGGTGGCAAGATTATACGGGTTCCTGTCGATGGCATCAGGATTGCCAGCAGGGCTACCAAAGGGGTGACGATTTTCTCAACAGCCGAAGATGAGAAAGTCATGTCGGTAGAGCGGATCTCGGAACCGGAGGAAGCAAAATCCGGCGAGGAGGGAGATGATGAACCACCTTCTCCTGAACCGGGACCGGAGGCCGGCTGAACCAGACGGCCGGCAGTTGATTTCAGGACAAGCGGCCTGCGCGAAATGAGCGTTTGTCGACGGTCTCGGCCTTCATCCGCAATTTGTCCGCTTCATTGACCAGTGCAACAGCGGTTGCGATCAACATGGTCAGGGCCATTGCAATAGCGAGCATGAAAATCATCATTTTGAGCCTCCGGCAATTTCATTTCCAAAAAACACCAATCCCCTTTCAGGAACCGTGGAGAAATTCTGCCGCATTTGAATTGAATACGCCCTGATCCGGTCGTTCATGGGCCGTTCATCAATCCATCTGGCGGTATTTTGTCGCGAATTGGGTTGCATTTTGTTGTTCCGTCGTCATCACTGCGCGCTGTCAAACCTGATATGGGGTCGAAAGTGCCGGAAACATCAGCTCTTCTCTCATATGTGATCGCTTCGTTATTTGTCGCAATTGTGCCCGGACCATCTGTGACGCTGATCACAGCAAATGCGCTCAGACACGGCGCTCGGGCCGGTATGCTCAGCGTTTTCGGCACCCAAATCGGGGTCGGAACGGTGGTGCTGGTTTTGGTGCTTGGCTATGCGGCAATTGTCAGCACGATGGGATTTGCGTTTGAAATCCTGCGCTACATTGGTGCGGCCTATCTGATTTGGCTCGGCATCAGGATGTGGCGGTCAGATGGCAGCCTTGCCGAAACGCAGGCCGGCAACAAGCCGTTCGGATCGTACATGTTGCAGGGGTTTCTGGTTTTATGGGCAAATCCGAAGGCGCTTCTGTTTCTCGGCGCGTTCATTCCGCAATTTGTCAATCCTGCCGGCAATACGGGGCTTCAGGTCGCTTTTCTTGGCATCGTGTTCATGTCGATAACCACTGTTTGTGACAGTGTGTACGCACTTGCCGCAGGTGGCGCAGGTGCGTGGCTTTCAAGGCGGAGGGTCCGGCTGCTGGAACGGGTTTCAGGCACATTTCTGATCGGTGGGGGCGTGTGGCTGCTGGCCACCAAGCGATAGGCTGAAAGGAAAAACCCATGAAATTTCGAGCAATCAGGCGTCATGGTTTTGCGATGGCGGTTTGTCTGGTATCGGGTGCAGCCCATGCGACCGGCGACATCGGTTGCAGTGGCGTGGACGGCTCAGACGCGACGGTCGATCTCAACTTTGGCACGTTGCCGGTGTTGAGCATATTGAACGCCACGATCACGACTGGCGGCAAAGTTTGGACGACACAGGCTGGCAAGGGTGAAACAGAAATCATCGTCGGTCAGGCAGCTGAAACCGGCAATATGCTGATCGCCGATTTCACCGATGCGAATGTGGAGCAGATTTTGATTTCGCTGAGACTGTTCAGTGCCGAGGAGGGTGGAGATTTCGTTCGCGCCGGTACGCTGACGATCAAGGATTACGGCGCCCATGCGGTCAGCTGTGAAGGGCCATAGACTATTCACCCATTGCTCACATAGGCTGAATTCTACCCTCCCCAACCCATTCCGTTCGCGCTATACCGCGCGCAATGAATGCGATTGCTCTCAACCTTGACAAGATGATCGACGGCGCAGCCTTGCGCCGCGACTTGTCTGCGCTGGTAAAGCAACATGGCGGAGATGGATCGGGCCACGAATTGCGTCAGGCAGTACTGGAGGTTTTCAAGTCAGAACTGCAGCGCGGGCGCGGACTGGCAGAGACGCTGTTGATGAAAGATCGCAGCGGCCAGGCCTGTGCCGCCCGCATTTCCCACCACATGGATGAGCTCATTCGTGTGCTTTACGATTTCACCGTCACCCACGTCTATCGCTCGACAAATCCGTCGGCTGCTGAGCGAATCGCGATTGTTGCCGTTGGTGGTTATGGGCGCGGCACCCTGGCGCCCGGTTCCGATATCGATCTGTTGTTTCTGCTGCCTTACAAACAGACCCCTTGGGGCGAGCAGATTGTCGAATACATGCTCTACATGTTGTGGGACATGCGCCTGAAGGTTGGTCACGCCACGCGCAATATTGATGAGTGTGTCCGCCTTTCCCGAACCGATATTACCATCCGGACCGCCGTATTGGAGGCGCGCTACATCTGGGGTGCTGAAGATCTCTACACCGAGTTGAAGGCACGCTTCGACCGCGAAGTCGTGGCTGGCACCGGACCGGAATTCATCCAGGCGAAATTGACCGAACGCGACCATCGGCATCTCAAACAGGGCGAAAGCCGTTACAAGGTCGAACCGAACGTAAAGGACGGCAAGGGAGGTTTGCGGGACCTTCACACCTTGTTCTGGATCGGCAAGTACTTCTACAGGGTGCACACCGGCGAGGAACTGATCGACAAGGGTGTCTTTACTGCCGAAGAACATGTGCTGTTCAAGCAGGCGGAAGGATTTTTGTGGGCGGTACGCTGCCACATGCATTTTCTGACCGGCAAGGCCGAAGAGCGGCTGCATTTCGACATTCAGCGAGAGATCGCCAGCCGGATGGGGTTTTCGGATGGCAAGGCGCTGTCCGGTGTCGAACGTTTCATGAAGGAATACTTTCTGACCGCCAAACAGGTGGGTGACCTGACCCGGATTTTCTGTACCGTATTGGAGGTTGAACAGGCCAAGCATGTGCCGGGTTTCAACCGCCTGTTCCGCACTTTCTCCCGCCGCCGCCGCAAATTGGCCGGCGCCCCGGGATTTATCGTC
Organism: Rhizobiaceae bacterium; assembly: GCA_040830725.1. Lineage (GTDB taxonomy): Bacteria > Pseudomonadota > Alphaproteobacteria > Rhizobiales > Rhizobiaceae > JAWKWH01. Next base: position 27,464 of record JBFOMG010000070.1, on the reverse strand, counting down.
GACAATCACCGCATCAATGTTGCCGACGATCTCGTTTTTGAGGCCGACCCGGTCAACCTGCTGCGCTTATTCTGGCTTGCTGACAAACACGGATTTGAGTTGCACCCCAACGCGCTGAAGCTGGTGACCCGGTCAGCCGGACTGGTCAGCCGAAAGCTGCGCGGCAACGAAGAAGCCAACCGCTTGTTTTTGGAATGTCTGACATCTTCGCGAAATCCCGAACTCAATCTGCGGCGCATGAACGAGGCAGGTCTGCTAGGCAAATTGATTCCCGATTTTGATCGTATCGTCGCGATGATGCAGTTTTCCATGTACCATCACTACACCGTCGATGAGCACCTGTTGCGCTGCATCGGCGTTCTGTCCGAGATTGAACATGGCGATGGCGAGAAAATCCATCCCCTGTCGCACAAGTTGATTCCGGAGCTGACCAAATGGCGCAACGTTCTTTATGTCGCGGTGCTGTTTCACGATATCGCCAAGGGCCTGCCGGTTGCTCATGAAGTGGCGGGTGCGGAAGTGGCGCGGAAACGCTGCCCGCATATGGGGCTCTCCGATACAGAGACCGAGATGGTCGCCTGGCTGGTTGAACAGCATTTGTCCATGTCGATGATTGCCCAGTCGCGCGATCTGAACGATCGCAAGACGATTGAGGATTTCGCCGCAATTGTGCAGTCAGTTGAACGACTGAAATTACTACTGGTCTTGACGGTATGCGATATCCGTGGTGTTGGCCCCGGCGTGTTTAACGGCTGGAAAGGTCAGCTGTTGCGAACACTATACTATGAGACCGAACTCTTGCTTTCAGGTGGGTTCTCCGAGGAGAAGGCAGCTGAGAGGGTTGAAAGGGCCCGGATTGAATTGGCCGGGCAACTGGAAGACTGGCCCGAGAGCGATCGCAGCCGCTACCGTGATCTGCACTACTCCAACTACATGCTGATCGTCGATCCGCAGGACCAGCTTCGCCACGCCAGATTTGTCCGCGAAGCGGATCAGGCAGGCAAGAAATTGGCCACAATGGTCCGGACTCACGAATTCCACGCGGTAACCGAGATCACCGTACTGACCGCTGATCACCCGAGATTGCTATCCGTCATCACCGGTGCCTGCTCCGCAGCAGGGGGAAATATTGTCGATGCGCAGATCTTTACGACCCGCGATGGAAGGGCGCTTGATACGATCCTGATATCCCGCGAATTCGATCGCGATGAGGACGAATTGCGGCGCGGCAAGCGTGTTTGCCAGATGATCGAGGATGTCCTGTCTGGCCAGTTGCACCTGCCTGAGATCATCGAAAAACGCCTTCGGTCCACCAAGACAGTGACCGCGTTTGACGTCGAATCTCGGGCGGAAATTCGCAATACCCTGTCGCACAAATTCTCGGTCATCGAGGTTCAAGGACATGACAAGCCGGGCCTTTTGTCAGCGATTACCGGGGCGATCTCTGACCTGTCCCTGGATATCGCTTCAGCCCATATCACCACATTCGGTGAGAAGGTCATCGACACTTTCTACGTAACGGATCTGGTGGGCCAGAAAATCGAGGACGCGCAACGGCAGAAGAAGATCAAGGACCATCTGCTTGAAATCCTGGAAGGCGATGAGAAGCAAACCGGCAAGTCTGAGAGTAAGCGTCTGGCTGGGCCGGTGGCCGAGGCTGAAGCGAAATGAACCGTAGTTCCAGGTTCGCGGTGGACCGGCAATGGGTCTGATCGCAAAATTCGCATCGGTCGGCAGCGCCACCATGGCGAGCCGGATTCTGGGTTTTGCCCGCGAAGCTCTTATCGGCGCGGCCCTTGGTGCAGGACCTGTCGCCGACGCGTTTTATGCCGCCTTCCGATTTCCAAACCTGTTTCGGCGCATATTTGCCGAAGGTGCATTCAATGCCGCTTTTGTGCCGCTCTTTGCCCGCGAGCTGGAAGGCGGCGGCAGGGAAGCGGCAAGGCGATTTGCAGAATCGGTGCTGGCCATATTGATCCCGGTCTTGTTGGCGCTTTCGGCATTGGCCATCCTGTTCATGCCGGCACTGGTTGCCTGGATTATCGCGCCGGGTTTTTCTGACGATCCTGCCAAGTTCAACATGACCGTATTCATGACACGGATCATGTTCCCCTACCTGTTCTGCATGTCGATGGTGGCAATGCTGTCCGGCATACTGAACTCAATGCGGCGCTACTTCCTGGCCGCTTTCGTGCCGGTGCTGCTCAACGTGATCCTCGTTTCCGTCCTGTTGTTCGGCTTGCTTGGTGGACTGAGCCAGAGTGAAACCGGCCACCTCATGGCGTGGGGTGTGTTTGCTTCCGGTGTTGCCCAGCTGTTTTTCCTCATCTGGGGTGTACGCCGCGAGGGATTCTCGATGACCTTTGTGCGACCCCGGATGAACCCGGGCGTCAATCGGCTGCTCGTGTTGATGGGTCCCTTGGTGCTGACAGGTGGCGCCACGCAGATCAACCTGCTTGTTGGCCAGATCATTGCTTCTGCGCAAGATGGCGCCATTGCGCTTTTGAACTATGCGGATCGCGTCAACCAGCTACCGCTCGGTGTTATCGGTATCGCTGTCGGCGTGGTTTTGCTGCCGGAACTCTCGCGTGCGCTGAAGGCGGGAAATGCACAGGAAGCGGCTCATTTGCAGAACCGATCGACCGAATTCGCGCTAGGCCTGACGGTCCCGGCCGCCGTCGGATTGATGGTTCTGGCAGCGCCGATTATCAACATTCTTTACGAGCGCGGCGCATTCACGGCTGAGACCACAGCGCTGACCGCTGCGGCCCTTGTTGCGTTCGCCTCCGGCCTACCGGCCTATGTGATGATCAAGGTCTTTCAGGCTTCCTACTTTGCCCGTGAAGACACAAAGACGCCGATGTGGTTCGCCTTTGTGCAAGTGGCCGCAAATATCGTGCTCAGCCTGTTGTTTTTCCCGGTTTATGGTCACGTCGCCATCGCGGCGGCGACGTCGGTTTCTGCATGGATGAACGCAATTTTGCTGGCAGTCGTGCTTTGGCGGACCGGCTATTTTCGCCTATCGGCGGTTACAGCCAAAAATCTTGTCCTGATTGTCCTGGCGTCGGCGATCATGGGCGTGGTGATCTACTTGCTTTTGGATCCGCTCTCGGACTGGACCGGTTCCGCGGCATTCTTCGTCAGGCTGATAGCCGTTACCGGGCTGATCGGAGCCGGCTGCCTGGTCTATTTTTCAGTGGTTTTGGCGACCGGCGCAGTCGATCACCGCCAGCTGACAAATTTGCTACGCCGAAAAAACTAGCAAAATCAGCGTTCCGATTGCTTTTTTTGCGCATTAAAGCAAATTTGCATAGAGCGGTTCACATTCAAATAGGAGCAGTTTGTTGGAATGGATTTTTCATCTCAGCAAGGAGAAGGCCGCAGCGCGAAATAAACATCGAGCGAGGATTTCGACGCAGCTGAGGCGGAAAAGACGTCCAAGCAGGTTTTTGTACAATGTTGAATTACATTGATAAACTGCAGTCGTGTGACCTTGGTCTTTCGCACTCTGGGCATTGTCGCGCGAGGCTAACGGTGTTTGCACCGTGTCGCCTTCCGCTCCTTGCCAGATCACGAAATACCGGCGGCCAAACGATTCCATTTGGATGTGAACCGCTCTAAACGGAAAACGCAATGGCGAAACGACTGCGCATAATTACCGGATTGATCCTGTTCGTCTTTGTGGCAATGCACTTGACGAACATTGCCATGGGTCTGTCGTCCGTCGCCTTGATGGAACAGATGCAGCCCTGGTTGTTGGGACCGTGGCAAAATCCATTGGGCGGTCCTTTGTTGTTCACTGCCCTGCTCATCCACATGGGGTTGGGATTTCGCGCCATTTACCGGCGCAATACCTTCAATATGACTCTGAACGATATCGTTCAGATCGTCTCGAGCCTGATTCTGGTGCCTTTGATGATCCCGCATCTGGTCGGCACGGTTGTTGCGCGCGACTTCTTTGACCTGCCCCAGGATTTTCCCGGTGTGTTGCTGTTGTTTTGGTTCTATCAGCCAGCAGAGGGCCTGCGTCAGGTAATCCTGCTGGCGGCGACCTGGATTCACGGCTGTATCGGTTTGTTCATCTGGCTGCGGCTGCAACCGTGGTGGCCGCGGGTTTCGCTGTTCTGTTATCCCCTAGCGGTGGCGTTACCGGTGCTGGCCATGCTCGGCTATGTCGAAGGTGGCAAACAGGTGATGTCCGGAGAGGTTGAGGTGGTTTATGCCCAACCTCCGGAGGGTGGGCCGACAATTGACGAGATCGTGGCAAGCCTTGGCGCGATCGAACTCTGGCTTGTCGGCATTTTCCTGGCGATCACGGCAGTCGTCTTGGCGGCCCGCTGGTGGCGCTTGATGGGGCATGACGGGGCTACCCGCATTCGCTATGCCGGTCAGCCGGCCTATACGAGTGAAAACGGCTTGACCTTGCTGGAATCTGCGACCGTCAACGATATCCCGCATGCAGCACTTTGTGGCGGGCGTGGCCGCTGCGGAACCTGCCGTGTAAAAATCATCGGAAGCTCCGAACAATTGCCTGAGCCAACAGACGAGGAATTAAGAACGCTCAGGCGCATCGGAGCCGACGGCGATGTCCGGCTTGCCTGCCAGATGAAGGTCTGTGGTGGGCAGATAGATGTGGCACGCATGTTGCCGCCGCATGTGAAACCATCCGATCTTTACGCCACCGGTGAAGTGGCTAATGACCAGTCTTCCGGCCTGGAATTTCCGGAGGCAGCAGAGTGACGCGCCTTGTGCTCGCGCTGATAGTTGCGCTGTTTACAGCGCTACTCTGGACGGGGAGCTCGACCGCACAAGTCCAGAATCCGGCACTTATCCCCGGAGCAACCGGAGGCGAAACCGAAACCGTGGCAACAGCCACCCCGCAGGACATCGAGGAACTGTTGCGCCTGCTTGGCAATCCCGCCGTTGTCGAGGAATTGCGCAAGAGCCTCGAACAAACCGAAACAGATACGGGCAGTAGCTGGTCACTCAGACGGGAGATTTCCGGTGTTGTTTCACGCATGGAAGAGCGGGTTTCAACCCTCATCAGCGGGTTTACCGCCATCAACACAATCTATCCCGCAGCCGCTGAGGCTTGGGACTCCGGTCTTGATCAGGGTGACGCGCTGCGTGCCCTTACCTATGTGTTGATCTTCCTGTTCATTGGCGGCGGCCTGGAATGGCTCTATCATCAATATGCCCGTCCACTGCAATTGCGAATCACCCACGGACTGCCTGATTCTGTTGGCCAAAGGGTCACCCGCGCCGGTCTGGGCATGGCGCTGCATTTCGTTGGCCTTGCCATATTTGCTGGTGGCAGCGCCGGCGCTTTTCTCATGTTTGATTGGCCGACACTCACGCGAGAAATGGTGATTACCCTGTTGATGACGGTTATCGGCTTCCGGCTGATCGGCATGTTTGTGACGTTCATTCTGGCTCCGGGCGCTCCTGATCTGCGGCTGGTTCCGCTCGGAAATCGCCGCTCTCGTCGCGCCACGCGTTACGTTGTTGGCGCAACACTGATCGGCGCGGCAGGTATTGTACTTTGGGACGGTCTGCGCCGTCTTGGTATTAATACTGGATACGAGGAAGAACTGCTGCCGGCGATAACTGTCATTCCTGTTGTCGCCGCCGTCCTGTTTGCCATCACGCTGATCACCCTGGTCTGGCGTTTGCGCCAGCCACTGGCAGACGATCCGGAAGAGTTTCACGCAGCGACCAATTCCAGGCAAACACCAATCATATTTACAGTTCTGATCGGAGTGGTGTTCCTGCTCTGGCTGCTTGGTGCGACCGAACTAATGTGGTCGGCCATCATTCTTGGAATGCTGGTACCCGCCATAAAGACCTCTAAGGCAGTGATCGGCAATCTTTATGACCAGGCGGAGGCGGTAGCAGAGCGCAAGGCGGCAGACGAAGCAGCAGAGAAGGATGACGAAGAAGATGGCGGGGCGGCTGTTTCAATGGCTGAGGATGGGCCGCCTGTCGGAGATGGGCCGCTGATCGAGGTTGATACAAGCCGGTACGGTGTTCAGCGTTTGATTGTAACGCGCCTGGCGCGATTCATCTTGATCCTGCTTGCAATGGCGGCAATGGCCGTTGCCTGGGGTGTGGGTCTGCTGTCGTTGTCCGAATCCCCCAGCGCCGCCGGCCGCATATTCCGTGTAGGGGTCAACGTTTTGGTCACCCTGCTTGTCGCCGACCTGATCTGGACCTGGGCCAAGACAACAATCAACCGCCGGCTTGCCGATTATGGCCCCTCCGTCGACGGCATGGCTCCGGGGCCTGAAGCCCGCATGGCTACGCTTCTGCCGATCCTGCGCATGTTCCTGATGGTCACAATCGCGGTCATTGTGGTGCTGACGGTTTTGTCGTCCATGGGTGTGAATATCGGACCGCTGCTGGCCGGCGCCGGCGTGGCCGGAATAGCCATCGGATTTGGCGCCCAGGCGCTTGTCAAGGATGTCGTATCCGGCATCTTCTTCCTGCTCGATGACGCATTCCGCGTTGGCGAGTATATCGAAATGGAAAACAATCTTCGTGGCACGGTGGAATCGATGTCGCTGCGTTCATTGCGGGTGCGCCATCACCGCGGTGCGGTGCACACGATCCCGTTCGGCGAGCTCAAATCAGTCACCAACCATATGCGCGACTGGGTGATCATGAAGCTGGAGTTCCGTGTTCCCTTCGACACCGATCTGAAGCTGGTCAAGAAGATCGTCAAAAGAATTGGCGCGGAATTGCAGGAACACGAAGGTTACGGCCATCACATTTTGCAGACTCTGAAATCGCAGGGTGTACGGCGCATGGAAGAGTTCAACATGGTCGTCGGCGTCAAGTTCATGGCCCGGCCGGGCGCGCAATGGCTGATCCGGCGCGATGCCTATCAAAAACTGCGCGACGAATTCGAAAAGAACGGCATCAGCTTTGCCCAGCGTGATGTGAAGGTGAAGGTCGAAAGCGACAGGCCATTATCAGAAGAAGAATTGCAGGCGGTAACCGGTGCGGCTCAACAGGCTGTCGAACCGCCGCCTGGACCCCCGCAGCCAGTGCCAGACGAACCGTGACGGGCAATCGCACTTGCTTCGCGCCCGCGCCTCGTCCATAAGGCGCGCCTATCCCGATCGACCTTCGGGGCCCTCCACAAGCTTCGGACATCAATATGAGCTTCAAACAACTCGTTTTCTCGGGCGTCCAGCCGACCGGAAATCTCCATCTGGGAAACTATCTGGGCGCGATCAAGAAATTCGTCGCATTGCAGGAAAGTCATGACTGCATCTACTGTGTCGTCGATCTTCACGCGATCACCGACACGCTCGTACAACCGGACCTCGCTGCGCAGACACGTGAGATAGCGGCAGCATTTGTCGCCTCAGGCATCGATCCCGAAAAGCACATTGTTTTCAATCAGAGTCGCGTGCGCCAGCATTCCGAGCTGACATGGATTTTCAATTGCGTGGCACGCATGGGCTGGCTCAACCGAATGACCCAGTTCAAGGACAAGGCCGGCAAGGACCGCGAAAACGCGTCTGTCGGCCTGTTCACCTATCCGGACCTGATGGCAGCGGATATTCTGCTGTACCGGGCCACGCATGTTCCGGTCGGCGATGACCAGAAACAGCATCTGGAATTGACTCGCGACATTGCGCAGAAATTCAACAACGACTTTTCGAAACGCATCGCTGACCTGGGTCTGGGTGTCGAAATGATGGTCGGCGACGAGCAGGTCAACGGCTATTTTCCGCTCACCGAACCGCTGATCGAAGGACCGGCAACGCGGGTCATGAGCCTTCGCGACGGCACCAAGAAAATGTCCAAATCCGATGCGTCCGACCTGTCCCGCATCAACCTGACCGATGATGCCGACACGATCGCGCGCAAAATCCGCAAGGCCAAGACGGATCCGGCGCCGCTGCCCGATTCGCTGGATGAACTGAAAGAACGTCCGGAAGCGGAAAATCTGATCGGAATATTCGCTGCTTTGAACGAGGTTGGGCGCGATCAGGTGATTGCCGACTATGCGGGCAGGCAATTCTCCGAATTCAAGCCGGCATTGGCCGAATTGGCGGTGGAGAAGTTGGCACCGGTAGCCGATGAGATGCGCCGGATATCAGCTGATCGCAGTTATATCGAAGGCATTTTGCGGACCGGTGGTGAGCGGGCCAGCGTGATTGCCGAGGCAACGATGAAAGATGTCCGCAAGATTGTCGGCCTGCTGTCCGGCTGATTGACCGTTTGCTTATTGCGCTTGCCCGGCATCCCCGCAGATGGCAGATTGTGACCGAGGGTTAATTGGAATCGCTGAATGGTATCCAAACGACTGAGCCGTGAGGCCGGCCACAGACGCAAGTTTCTCTGCGTGATAGATGAAACGCCGGAGTGCGAAAGAGCGGTCGCTTATGCCGCACGAAGGGCCGAACGCACAGGCGGAACGCTTGTTTTGCTCTACATCATCGAACCCGGAGACTTTCAGCATTGGCTTGGCGTTGAGCAATTAATGCGCGAGGAGGCCAACACGAGCGCCGAAACCGCCCTTGCAGGCTTTGCGGCCACAATGCGTGAATCGGTCGGCATCGAGGCAGAATGCGTGGTGCGGGAAGGCACGCCTGTCGAAGAAATTCATGGCCTGATTGAGGACGACCAGGACATTGCGATCCTCGTGCTGGCAGCCGGGGCAGCCAAGGAAGGTCCGGGTCCTTTGGTTTCATCGATCGCCGGCAAGAATGCCGCATTTCCAATTCCGGTAACCGTCGTGCCGCAGAACTTGTCGGACGAGGATATCGACAGTCTCTCCTGAGAACAGCGAAGTCGTTCGGCAAGCTTGAAACATGGGCTCAACCGGCCTATTTTGCGAAAATATAATTTTGAATAATTCTAAAGAAGAGTTCCGCGAGGCGCGAGATGTTCATTCAGACCGAAGCGACACCCAATCCGGAAACGATGAAGTTTCTGCCCGGCCGCGTGGTGCTTGAACAGGGCACAGCTGATTTCCGTGATGCTGAGACCGCCACGGAAGCATCTCCGCTGGCCGGCCGTCTGTTCGCGATCAGCGGCGTTACCGGCGTGTTTTTTGGTTATGACTTCATAACGGTCAGCAAGGAAAATGCCGAGTGGCAGCATTTGAAACCGGCTATTCTTGGTTCGATCATGGAACATTTCATGTCGAACGCGCCGGTGATGGCTCCAAGCGCATCCGATATGCCGGGGGACGAAGGCGAGGAGTTCTACGACAAGGCCGATGAGGAGATCGTCCTGACCATCAAGGAACTGCTCGATACGCGGGTGAGGCCGGCGGTTGCCCAAGATGGTGGCGACATTACCTTCCGGGGGTTCGAGAACGGCACGGTATTTTTGCATATGCGCGGTGCCTGCGCCGGTTGTCCGTCATCGACTGCCACGTTGAAGCACGGAATCCAGAACCTGCTGCGCCATTTCGTTCCGGAGGTGCAGGAAGTCGAGCAAATCGTCTAGGGTCCCGACCTTGGACAGCCGCGGCGATTCCCGGTCAATCAGTTCACATATCTGACTGCATCGCTTTCGAGCAGTGCCGAAATGTCTTCGGGAATTTGCATGCCGTCCGCCACGGCTGCATCCCGTTTCGCCTCGATATCGGATATTCTTGCCAGCCGTTCGATAACAACATCGATCTGTTCAAATGGCACGACAACCACTCCGTCGCTGTCCGCTACGATGATGTCGCCAGCGTCCACTTGCTGCCCACCGATCTGGATCGCCAGTCCGACCGTGCCAGGTCCGGTTGAATGGGGTGATGCTGGCGTCAGGCCCGAGCACCAAAGCGGCAGACCCGTATCCAGGATGCCTTTACTGTCACGCGCTGGTCCATCGGTTACAAACCCGGCCGCGCCGGCATTTTTCGCCATGCCTGCGATGCTGTCCCCGATAGCTGCACAGCCCTGATGACCGGCAAACGCGGCAACGACAATATCTCCCGGCTCGATAAACCGCAGTGACGCCAAGGTCGCCAAAATGTCACCCGGCCCGCAGCCTGCAGTCAACGCCGGTCCGGCAATGGATGACGAAGCGTCCAACATCGGCAGCGGTTTGATCGCTGCCGCAAGAGCGCCGCCGCCCTGCATGGCATCGACAACAAAACCGGTGGGGACGTTTTGAAACGCCGCGACCTTCTCCGGCGGCGGCCGCCTTATGTCGCGTCTAATGGTCAGGAGCGCTGGTTCTTCAATCATGGGTACTTTGGCCAACAAAAAAACCCGGCCATTGGGCCGGGTTTTCAATTCATGTCAATGGATATCGGCTCAAGCGGCTTCTTCCTGGGCTGCATCGCCCTCATTGTCGGCTTTCGCCTTGCCGCGCGGGCCCTTGTTCAGATTGGCTTCGATCAGATGAACAGCCTCGGTCTCCGAAAGCTTGTTCACCGCAGCAATCTCGCGAGCCATCCGGTCAAGTGCCGCTTCATAGAGCTGCCGCTCCGAATAGGACTGTTCCGGCTGGTTATCGGCGCGGTAAAGGTCGCGCACGACCTCGGCAATCGAAATCAGGTCGCCTGAATTGATCTTCGCATCATATTCCTGTGCACGGCGCGACCACATTGTGCGCTTGATACGCGCCCGGCCCTGAACCACGCGCAGTGCACGATCGACATAATCGGTCTGCGACAGTTTGCGCATGCCGATCGAAGTCGCCTTGGCGACCGGAACTTTCAAGCGCATTTTGTCCTTGAGAAAATCGATCACGAACAGTTCCAGCTTGTGGCCAGCAACTTCCTGGTCTTCAATCGCGACGATCTGTCCGACGCCATGCGCCGGATAAACAATCGATTCGCCGGTCTTGAAGCCCTGACGCTGGGATGCCTTCTTCTGCTGGGTTGTCATTCGCACCAAACTCCTGTTTTGCCGCCCGGCCTTCCGTTTAGGCCGCAGCATTCTGGGCTGCGCTGCCGCAACCGGTTAAACTTCGCCATCGTCTGCCAGATTAGGAGCAAAGGTTGCCCCCGGGACGTCGCCAAAAGCGAGTTGTCACAGTAAAACCGCCCAACACCGCCCGACCATTGCCGCCCGGTCCCGTATTTTCACCACCCTTTGATTGTCAGCGCACCAGCGCCATTCGTTGGAAATCTGTCGTTGGCATATGGTGGTTACCTACCACAAATTGTTGCAAGAATCAACAAAATGCTGCAGGCGCGAACTGCCGTTGGGGCAGATTTTTTACCGAGAGGTTAACGCGCGAGTTCGTGCAAGGCGTGTATTAGTCGCCTTCGCCCGGGTTCGCCGAAAAGTACTTTTCAAACTTGTTTGCTTCGCCGTCAAACTTCTCGCCATCGGCTGGCGGTTCGCCTTTGGCCGTGATGTTGGGCCATTTTTCAGCGTATTCGGTATTGATTTCCAGCCACTTTTCAAGGCCCGGTTCGGTATCCGGTTTAATCGCTTCCGCCGGGCATTCCGGTTCGCAAACGCCGCAGTCGATGCATTCATCGGGATGAATGACCAACATGTTCTCACCCTCGTAAAAACAGTCGACCGGACAGACTTCGATGCAGTCCATGTATTTGCACTTGATGCAATTGTCGACAACGATATAGGTCATGCTGAACCGGCTCCGAAATTGTTTGTACAGAAACGATATCGCTTGCAGCATGGCGTAGCGGCTTTATCCACTCGGCGCAAGTGGTTTGAGGCCGCAGGGGCGCACGTTCGCGAAATGATTTTCGGCCGGACACCCGTTCTGCGGAACGTCATTTCTGCCATCGCCGCTCGATCTCCCGCCGTTCCCTTTTTGTCGGGCGGCCTGAGCCGGGATCGCGTGTCGGAACGGAGGGCTTGGCGGGAGGAGTTTCTTTCGGTTCGGGTGGTGGGCTCAGGTCCTCAAAAAGCAATCGGGCTTCGCTGGCTGGGCCACGCCTGTTGCCCGGCTGTAGCACCCGGCAAACAACAATCCTCCGCTCGAGTGTGACGGTCAGGACGTCACCGACCTTGATCTGGTGTGAAGGCTGGTCGATCTTTTTTCGATTAACCCTGACTTTGCCGCCTGCCGCCAGCTTTGCCGCCAGCGAACGCGATTTGACAATGCGGGTGAAAAACAGCCACTTGTCGATGCGCTGGCGATCGTTCTTTTCGCTCATCGGTAAACAACGGTACCGCTAACGGACAAGCCTGGCGTCATTTATTCATTTGCTCTTTCAAAGCGGCCAATTTGGCGAAGGGCGAGTCCGGATCGATACGCTTTGGCTTTTGTTCGCGCCGTTTTTTGTTTCCCGGAGAATGCTGGCTTTGATTGTTGCTTTTGTTTTTGCCGTGTCGACCGGCATGCCTTTCGGCTTTGCCGCGGCTTTTCCCGCCGCGCCCACCGCTTCTGTCGTCCGGCTTGCCGCGTCCATGGTGCGGCTTGCCGCCGAATCGGGCCTGCCGCCAAAGCAGAACCGGCTTGGGCTCTTCTTCTTCGGAGCCAACGTCTGACGGAGCTGTCGTCTCTGGTATTGGCTGCTCCGGGTCGCTTTTCGCGATCTCTGCCGGTTCCGCAACGACCCCGGTCTCGTCTTGCTGTGTACTGGCTTCTTCTGCGGCGCCGGCACTTGCCGGCACGGTATCGGCGTTGTCGGATAGGTCGCCGCCTTTGTTGACCGGTTGCGCCGAAGCCTCATCCGCACCATTCGTTGCCGCGCCAGCCCCATCCCGCGCCACGCTATTGGCACCACCTTCGGCCGCAACGGCATCCGCTTCGGAACTGGCAGCCGCTTCTGCGTCCATTTTGGCAACATGAGCTGCAGCAGCCTCGGCTGCGACCGGTTCATGGCGGTAGCCAAGGCTCTTCAGGATCTCTTCCATATCTTCGGCCGTCGCACCGAGTATGGACATCATTGCCGGAGTGACGGTGAATCGATTTCCGTCATATCCGCCTTCTGGCCGCGCCCCGATGCCCGGTTTCCAGAACAGCGCCGGGCGGATCAGGTCGGCCAGCCGCTCCAGAATGTCGACCCTGACCGCGCGCTTGCCGAGCAGCCGATAGCCCGCGAGCTTGTAAAACATGCGCTCAAAAGAAGCATTGGTGACCATGGAGGTGCGGCCGCTTGCCAGGCCGGCAACAACATCGCGGTACCCGGGCCGATCCATTGCATCGTTCTTCAAGGCCCATAGCTGGGTCAGCAGCTCCGCCGGTGCGGGTTTCAATAACAGCGGAACAAACAGGTGATAGGCGCCGAACCGGACGCCGCTTCGACGCAGATTGGCTCGATCCTCCTGATCGAGTGCACGCACATCTTCCAGTACATCTCGCCGGTTGACGATGCCGCAGGATTCAACGATTCGAAACGCAATGCCGCGAGCGACGCCGGTCAGCGTCTGGTCGCCTGAAAGCTGCAACAAGGGTTTCAGGTGGGCATCGATCTGGAAAGCAACGAACCGTTCTGCCCGCGCTGCCACCTTGTCTCGTGCCGCACCGGTCAATTGCTCATCGGCAAGAAGGATAATTTGCGGTTTCAACAGATCTTCGCCTGCAGAGAGCGTCGCCACGGGGCTGCCAAGCCAGCGCAGCATATTGTCGGATCCCAGTGCGAGATCGCCATTGGGAGCGGCAGAGAATTTTGCTGCGCGGGATTCGAACTCCGGCGTCAGCGCCTTTTGAGCTGCCGCGCGCACCGCTTTGGCATCCTCGCCGTCGGCGCTCTGGTCGGCTGTAAACCTGAACCCGGTCATCGTTCCCACATGATGGCCCTCAACGGTCAGTTCACCTTCAGGGCTGATTTCAGCTTCGAGCATGGAATTTTCTCTCAGGCGCTTCATCAGGACGGAGGTCCTGCGATCCACAAACCTTTTCGTCAACCTCTCATGGAGTGCGTCGGAAAGACGGTCTTCAATGTCGCGGGCCTTTTCCTGCCAATGAGCAGCATTCTGCAGCCAGCCTGGCCGGTGCGAAACAAAGGTCCAGGTGCGTATCTGCGCAATCCGGGCAGAAAGCGTGTCGATATCGCCATCTGTCCTGTCGGCCCTGCGTACTTGTTCTGCCAGATAGTCTTCATCCACATAGCCATCGCGCGCCAGATCGAAATAGATCGAGGCGATTATATCGGCATGCTGCGCAGGCGCGATGCGACGATAGTCGGGTAAGGCGCAGGTATCCCACAGCAGCGATACCCGATCCGGCGTGTCGGCCAGTTTCGCGACCGGCTCCTCGCGGGCAAGCAAGTCAAGCGCCTGTGCATCGATGGCCGGAAGCGCTTTCGTCAGCCCCGGAATCGGGGCGGGTGTGTTGATTGAATGTCTGAGCGCATCCAGATCGGTGAAGTCAAACCGGGCCGTGCGCCATTGCAATACTTTCACCGGCTCGAATTCATGCGCTTCGATACGCGACACCAGGCCGTCATCGAAAGGATCGACACGTCCGGTGACGCCGAAGGTTCCGTCGCGGATGTGCCTGCCTGCCCGGCCGGCGATCTGCCCGATTTCGGCGGCGGTCAACTGGCGGTACTGAAACCCGTCATATTTGCGGTTCTGGGCAAATGCGACATGATCGACATCCAGATTGAGGCCCATGCCAATGGCATCCGTGGCGACGAGATAGTCCACGTCGCCGGACTGGTAGAGCGCGACCTGGGCATTGCGGGTCCGGGGGCTGAGCGCACCGAGAACAACCGCGACGCCGCCACGCTGCCGTCGTATCAGTTCCCCGATCGCATAAACCTCGTCGGCGGAAAAGGCGACAATTGCCGAGCGCCGCGGCAGGCGGGTAATCTTCTTTGCGCCGGCATGAGACAAGGTCGACATCCGTGGGCGGGTAACGACCGAGATGCCCGGCAACAGTTTTTCCAGGATACCCCGCATCGTGCCGGAGCCCAGCAACAGGGTTTCCTGGCGGCCGCGAAGATGCAACAGCCTGTCGGTGAATATGTGGCCGCGCTCCAGATCGCCGGCGATCTGAACCTCGTCAATCGCAACAAACGCTGCATCGGTGTCGCGCGGCATCGCCTCGACAGTACACACCGAATATCGCGCACCGGGCGGGATGATTTTCTCTTCGCCGGTAACAAGGGCCACATTGGCGGCGCCAACCTTTTCGCAAACGCGCCCGTACACTTCGCGCGCCAGCAGCCGAAGCGGCAGTCCGATCAATCCGCTTTCATGCGCAATCATCCGCTCAATGGCCAAATGCGTCTTGCCTGTGTTGGTTGGCCCCAGCACAGCAGTTACATCGCGCCCGGACAGTACGAGCGGATCGTTTGGATTACCGGTGATGTTCATGGAGAGGTTTACGCAATCCCGTTTTCAGCGCGTTCGGAGACATACAGCATAATTTTGGCACTGCAACAGCCCTTTCCGGCAACTGGTGAAATTAACGAATGGAACGAGTCTGGAACGAAACGGCGACGAATCACTGACTCTTGCCGATTCCCGGTTTGTTCACCGCTATATATTGGTTCCACCGATCAATCTGCCACCAGATGCTGAATCGCTTGTTGCCGGATTGTCTAAAATTGCCCTTTAAGCGTTAACGTATTGGAAGTCATGGTTACCTCCAATCAAACATTAACGCACAAGCCCTTGATTCGGTTAACAATAGTTGATGGATTCCTAACCAGCGAAAGCAAATTTTACGCAATTTTGTTTACCTTCTGATCAAAGCCGGAACAAAGCAGCGACGAATCACTGATAGAACCACTTTCCCGGTTTGTTCACGGCCATATCTTGTGAATTGCGGCTCGCTCGCTACCAGATGTGATTCCTGTTCCCAACTTCCTCCGCCAAATCACGCGATTTTGTTAACCAATCGGCTGATTTGATTGCTCATATCCAGTGGCCGCGTTTGGCATGCATTAACAATTGCGACAGTATCGGCAGAGGGGATTGTTGAGGCGAAGTGTGGGCGAGTTGAACCGGTTTTCATTGGCTTGGGCTGCGATTTATGGGCTGCGATCGCATATGCGGTCTGGTTTTTTCAGGCGAATATTGGCGATCGCGGTTCTTGTACTGGCAATTCCGGCGCTGTCGGGGTTCACCTTCAAAGGCGAAAAGATCGACAAGCGCTATTACCGGATATACGGCGCAAGCCATGCCGAACTTGTCAAAGCGGTTCGCCGGAACGCGCCTCGCAACGGGCGGGCGTACGGGCTTGGCATCATCGACTTTTTTCCAAGCTACCAGACGGAACGGAAAGATGGATCCTGTCGCGTAAAGAAGGCGGAAGTCGGCCTTCGCGTTCAATTGAGGCTGCCCAGATGGCATGGAAACAAGCAGGTTCCAAGGCGGGTCCTGCGCATCGCGCGAAACTTCGAGCGTGTCATCAACGCCCATGAAATGCAGCATGTGAGGATCGCCCGCCGCTACACCCGGCTCATGAAGCAGCGGCTGTTGAAAATGCCGGCCGAAAAAAGCTGTTGGACACTTCGCAGCAATACACGCGCCATGATCAGGGATTTGAAGAAGCAGCACATTTGGGCACATCGCCGCTTCGACAACCGGACGCGCAAGCAGATCAGGCGGCTGCTGTGAACCTCAACAGATCAAAGGGTCGGGACCCTAGAGCGCCAGCGTATATCGCGCTCCGTCATAAATTGCCGCATGGATGTTGCGCGCCGCCACCGCGTCACCGATGCGGAACAGCGTGAACAGACCTTCGGAATTGACCTCGCGATAGGTTTCACCGCCATCCGCCAGCCCGTCATAATCGACCGCACCGCGATTTTTCGACAGTGGTTTCAGGTCGAAATAAAGCTCATCCAACGGTGCGGTGCCGTGTTCGACAACGACCTGGTCAACCACACGCTCATCGCGCCAATCGTCGGCAAAGTCGGAACACAGAACCGCGACCAGTTGATTACCATCACGGCGAACCGAGTGCAGCCGCGTGTTAATCGTGATCCGGACATGCTTCTCATGAAACAGCTTCATGTAGGGAACATGATTAAGCCCACCCATGTCCGGAGAAAAGTACCGCTCCGGTGTGAGCAATTCGACAGCCGATCCGGCACGAGCGATGATCTCGGTCGCTGTCATGCCCTGATGGGCGCCGCTGTCGTCGTAGACAAGAACGTTTTCGGCGGGTTTGATCGCGCCGGAGATGATGTCCCAGCTTGAAGCGACCAAGCCATCGCCTTCTGCAAGCGCGGGATTTTGCGGCAGCCCTCCGGTGGCAATAACCACCGCATCGGGATCAAGCGCCAACACGTCATCCTTTTCTGCCCAGATATCGTAACGAATATCCACACCCAGGCGATCCAGTTCCGACAAACGCCAGTCGATGATGCCGATCAATTCCTTGCGGCGCGGATTCTGTGCTGCAAGGCCAATCTGGCCGCCGGCTTTTGACGACGCCTCGAGCACGGTGACGCTGTGCCCGCGTTCGGCGGCAACGCGCGCCGCTTCAAGGCCGGCAGGTCCCGCGCCAACGACAACGACACGCCGGCCTGCATCGGATGCCTTTTCGACGATGTGCGACATGGTCGCCTCACGACCGGTCGCCGCATTGTGGATGCAAAGCGCGCCGCCGCCTTCGTAAATGCGGTCAAGGCAGTAGGTTGCGCCGACACAAGGCCTGATTTCATCTTCACGGCCTTCCATCACCTTGCGCACGATATGTGGGTCGGCAATGTGTGCCCGTGTCATGCCGACCATATCAAGCTTGCCTTCGGCAATTGCGTGCCGCGCCGTGGCAATGTCGGGTATTCGCGCCGCATGAAACACCGGAATATTGGCAGCGGCACGCACTTCGCCGGCAAAATCAAGATGCGGCGACGCGGCCATGCCATGGATCGGGATGACCTTTGAAAGCGCGGCATCTGTCTCGATATGTCCCCGGATAATGTTCAGGAAGTCGACCTTGCCGGAGTTTTTCATCCGGGTGGCAATCTCTATGCCTTCCTTGCGTGACAGACCGGTTTCCCAATCCTCGTCTGCAACCATGCGAAGACCGATGAGAAATTCATCGCCAACCCGCTTTCGCGTTTCTTCAAGCACGGCAAACGAAAATTTTAGCCGGTTATCAAGTGGTCCGCCAAATTCATCATCGCGCTTGTTGGTGGCAGGCGACCAGAATCCGTCCATGAAGTGCCCGTAGCACTGGAACTCGATGCCATCGAGCCCCGCAGCCTTCATCCGTTCTGCCGCGGTGGCATAATCGGAAATGATCCGCTCGATATCCCAGTCCTCGGCCTCCTTGGGAAACGACCTGTGAGCGGGTTCGCGCACCGATGACGGAGCCACCACCGGCAGCCAGTCGGCCTTGTTCCAGTTGGTGCGCCGGCCAAGATGCGTCAGCTGGATCATCACAGCGCACCCTTGCTCGTGACAGGCATCGGCAAGCTCCGCCATCCACGGGACGATCTCATCCTTGTAGACATGCAGATTGCCAAATGCCTCGGGACTGTCACGCGAGACGATCGCCGAACCCGCGGTCATGGTCAGGGCAATGCCGCCCTTGGCCTTTTCCGCATGATAAAGCCGGTAGCGCTCTTTCGGCATGCCATCTTCGGCATAAGCCGGCTCATGGCTGGTCGACATGATGCGGTTTTTGAGCGTCAGGTGTTTCAGCTGAAATGGCTGCAGGATGGGATCATTCTTCATGAATGGCGATCACTGGGTTTCAGGGGATGAGAACAAGCTTGCCCGGGTATTTCTTCGACATGAAATCGGCCTGGGCGGTTTGGATATCCCGGAGTGGATAGGTTTTTGAGATAACCGGTTTTATCCGGCCATCATTTGCATAGCCGACAATGGCCTCGAACACCGAATCCGGCTGCCAGGTGCTTCCAAAGAATGTCAGGTCTTTCAGGTACAGATCGCGCACGTCGAGCGCTACCTCCGGTCCGGCGATCGCTCCTGATGTCACGTATCGCCCGCCCGGACGCAGCATCCGGATCAGTTCGGGAAACTGCGGTCCGGCAACCAGATCGACCACCACGTCGACACTGCGCTCTTCAACCGCGGTGGAAAGTTCAGCACCGCGGTCGACAATCCGGGCAGCCCCGTTTTGGCGAACAATTTCTGCTTTCGATGCGGCGGATTGCGCAATGACATTCGCCTCCCGCAACGTTGCCAGCTGCACCGCGGCAAGGCCAACACCGCCTGAGGCGCCGGTCACGAAAACGGTTTCGCCGGCCTTCAGCCCGACTTTCTGCAGCATGCCTTCGGCTGTCGAGTAGGCGCAGGGCAACGCCCCGAGCTCCACTGCCGACAAAGGGCTCTCTACCTTGTGGGCCTCGCCGGTGAGAGCCGTGCAATATTCGGCAAATGAGCCGTCGCACTCCGAACCGAATGTTCCCATCGAATAGGGGCTGCCGTCGCCGAGCCCGTTCTGCATGGCAACGACGATGACGGTTTCCCCGATACGTTCCTCGTTGACGCCTTCACCGGCGGCCACGATGGTTCCACAGCAATCGGCCCCCTGAATTCTCGGAAACGAGATCGCGCCGCTCCATCCGCCATCAGTCGTTTCACCGACCTCTCCGGAGTCGCCGCTGGCGCCGCTGACAGATTTGGAATACCAGCCGGTTCTTGTGTTGATGTCCGTGTTGTTAATACCCGCTGCTGCAACCTTGATCAGGACCTCGCCCGGCCCTGGCTTCGGAACCGGCAGATCATCGCGAACCTGCAGCATCTCCGGACCGCCATGTCCGGTCAGAACCACACCATACATCTTGTCTGGAACGTCAATCGATGCGGTCATTTTTCAGTACCAGGCATCGTCCATCGAGGTCTTCTTCTTATCGATGAAATCAAGCAACGCTTCATTGATAGCCTCGTCGAGCGGAGGAGCTTCATATTCGGCCAGCTTCTTCTTCCATAGCTTGTTGGCGCGGGTTGCGGCATCGACGGATCCGGCGGTTTCCCATTTCTCAAACGGCTCATTGTCCGCCATTTCCGAATCCCAGAAGGCGGTTTCATAATTCGCCATCGTGTGCGAACAGCCGAAGAAATGCTGGCCGGGGCCGCATTCAATAAATGCATCCATGGCCAGTTCGTTGTCGTCAATTTTAACCCCGTCCATGTAGGAGTGCAGTGCACCGCAATAATCCGTATCCATCATGAATTTCTCGTAGGACATGGACAAAAGACCATCGAGGAAACCTGCCGAATGCAGGACGAAATTGGCTCCGCAGTGAACCGCCGCCAGCATCGACATGGTCGACTCGTTCATCGCCTGCGCGTCCGGTAGTTTCGAGGTAGTGAAATTGCCTGAGCAACGCAAGGGCAACCCTAGACGGCGGGCCAGTTGCCCGATGACCATCGAACCGATGGCAGGTTCCGGCGTTCCGAAGGTAGGTGAACCGGATCGAAGCGACATGGAAGAAAGGAAATTGCCGAAGATAACCGGCGCACCCGCTCTTTCAAGCTGGGTCAGTGCGCACCCGGCCATGGCTTCGGCCAGCGACTGGGCGATCGCGCCGGCAGTGGTGACCGGCCCCATTGCGCCGCCAAGAATGAAGGGTACGCAAACGCTTGCCTGATTGGCTCGCGCATAGGCGCGCAGCACGGTCGTCATCGTACCGTCCCAGACCAGCGGCGAGTTGACGTTCACATTGCCCATGGTGACGCAGTTCTGATCGACAAATTCACTGCCAAACACAATGCGGCTCATCTCGATGGAATCTTCAGCCCGCTCCTCGGCCGTAACCGATCCCATGAACGGACGGTCCGAGTACCGGATATGCGAATACACCATGTCAAGATGGCGCTTGTTGACCGGCACATCGACCGGCTCGCAGATGGTGCCGCCGGAATGGTGCAGCCATGGCGAGGATTGCGCCAGTTTGACGAAATTGTCGAAGTCCTCGATCGTGCCGTAGCGGCGGCCCTTGTCCAGATCCATGACAAACGGGCATCCATAGGACGGCGCGAACACGACGTTCCTGCCGCCAATCTTCACGTCATTGGCGCGATTTCTGGCGGCCTGGGTAAATTCACTTGGTGCGGTTTTCAGGATTTCGCGCAGCATTCCCGGTTCGAACTTGACCAGTTCTCCGTCAATTTTCGCCCCGGCACGCTTCCAGTGATCGAGCGCCACCGGGTCGTCGCGAAACTGCAGCCCGACCTCGGCGAGTATGCGGTCAGCAGTCTCTTCTATCCGGACAAGGTTTTCCTCACCTAGAACGTCATAGGTCGGAATGTTGCGGATGATATAGGGCCGGCCAACCGCCGTCGGACCGCCTGAACGGGCCTGGCGGCGGGCCATCCGGCCACCGCGTTCACGCCTGGGTGCGGCGATCGATGCCTTCTCGGCCTCAACGGATTCGCTCATGGTGAAAACCTCCTGAAAAACAGTGGCATTTCGCGAGGTGAAACACTGCGCAATTTGCGTCACGGATTATTCTGCGCGCGCGCTGCGAAAAATGGCATCACTTCGCCATTGCACAATTTCGTCAGGCCCGTTATAAGCCCGCGTCTTGAGCCGCCCGGCAGGGCATGCCGTGGCGGTTCGTCAATGCTACAGGCTCACACCAACACGAGCGAAGCGAGAAGCGATCGACCGATCGCCGCCGGCAATTCGGCGCCCTGGCGGAGCATCTGCGAAGACAGATTGGCGTGAGCGAGATAATGGAGAAGCAAAATGCCCAAGATGAAGACCAAGTCATCCGCTAAAAAGCGGTTCAAGATCACCGCGACCGGCAAGGTCAAGGTTGCTGCCGCAGGCAAGCAGCATGGCATGATCAAGCGCACCAACAAGTTCATCCGCGATGCCCGCGGAACGATGGTGCTTCCCGATTCGGAAGCCAAGAAAATCGTCAAGAACTATCTGCCCAATGGCGGCGGAATCTAGCGCTACAGAATACTTCAGGAGATCATGACATGGCCCGCGTTAAAAGAGGCGTCACCAGCCACGCCAAGCACAAGAAAACATTGAAGGCAGCCAAGGGCTACTATGGCCGCCGCAAGAACACCATTCGTGTCGCCAAGCAGGCGGTCGAAAAGGCCAACCAGTATGCCACCCGCGACCGGCGCGCCAGAAAGCGCAATTTTCGTGCCCTGTGGATCCAGCGCATCAATGCGGCGACCCGCGAACACGGCCTTACCTATGGCCGTTTCATCGACGGGTTGAACAAGGCCGGCATCGAAGTTGACCGCAAGGTTCTGTCCGACATGGCGATTCACGAGCCCGAAGCGTTCGGCGCTCTGGTCGAGCAGGCCAAGAAGGCGCTTGCCTACCTTAAAGACACCACGCCGAATGCTTTTGAAAGCGCTGTCGCTTAAGTCAGCGCTTTCCCGAAAAACGTGATAAGGGAAACCCGCGCTGGCAGGGCTGGCGCGGGTTTTTTGATTGAATGGACCAGATACTCGGCAAGACACAAATGAGTGAATTGGAACAGCTGGAATCGGCGATCAACGCTGAAATCGAGGCTGCGG
Organism: Rhizobiaceae bacterium; assembly: GCA_040830725.1. GTDB lineage: Bacteria > Pseudomonadota > Alphaproteobacteria > Rhizobiales > Rhizobiaceae > JAWKWH01. Next base: position 5,163 of record JBFOMG010000070.1, on the reverse strand, counting down.
CTGATGAACAGGCTATCGAGGCCGTACGCGTCTCGGTACTCGGCAAGAAAGGCTCAATCTCCGAGCGTATGAAGACGCTTGGCAAGATGACGCCGGAAGAGCGCCAGGTAATGGGACCGGCGCTGAACGGGCTTAAAACCCGTATTGCCGATGCGCTGGCCGATCGCAAGGCCGCACTGGCCGAAGCCGGCATCGCCGCGCGGCTGGAAACGGAGAAGGTCGACGTCACATTGCCGCTCCAGCCCGCGCCCACCATGACCGGCCGCATCCACCCGATCAGCCAGGTGATCGATGAAATAACCGCCATCTTCGGCGATCTTGGCTTTGCCATCGCCGAGGGGCCGGATATCGAGACCGATTATTACAATTTCACCGCGCTCAATTTCCCCGAGGGCCATCCGGCCCGCGAAATGCACGACACGTTCTTCTTCAATCCCGATGAGAATGGCGAGCGCAAGCTTTTGCGCACCCACACCTCGCCGGTGCAGATCCATACAATGGAAGCGCAAAAACCGCCGATCCGCATTGTCATTCCAGGCAAGACCTATCGTTGCGACAGTGACGCGACCCATTCGCCAATGTTTCACCAGCTTGAAGGACTGGTGATCGACAAAACGGCCAATGTCGCCAATCTGAAATGGACGCTGGAAGAATTCTGCAAGGCGTTCTTTGAAGTGCCGCATCTGAACATGCGGTTCCGGCCGTCCTATTTTCCGTTCACTGAGCCGAGCCTTGAGGTGGATATCCAGTGCGACCGCTCCAAGCCGGGCGAGATTCGCTTCGGCGAGGGCGAGGACTGGATGGAAATTCTCGGCTGCGGCATGGTGCATCCGAACGTGCTGTCCATGTCCGGGCTGGATCCCGACGAATATCAGGGCTTTGCCTGGGGCATCGGCATCGACCGCATTGCGACACTGAAATACGGCATGCCGGATTTGCGCGACTATTTTAATGCGGACGTGCGCTGGCTGGCCCATTACGGCTTCCGCCCGCTCGACATGCCGACGCTGTTTGCGGGTCTGAGCGGGTGAGCGAGAAACCCTCCCATCGCGGTCATTGCCGCTGTGAATCGGTTGTCATTGCCGCACATGGCGAGCCGGAGCTGGCGGTCTATTGCCATTGCGACGATTGCCGGCGGTCGGCGGGTGCGCCCGTCATCGCCTCGGTCGGATTTCAAAAGAAGAATGTCGTTTGGCAGGCCGATGGCGGATTGAAGCGATACACGGAAGGTACCGCCACGCGGCTGTTCTGCTCGCATTGCGGCTCGCCGGTGGCGCAGGAGCATGACAGTGCCGAGCACATGACGTTTTTCAATACCGGCTTCATGGACAATCCGAACGATTTTCCGCCGACCTATCACACCTTTGCCGGCCAGCAGCTCGACTGGCTGCAACTCACCGACGACCTGCGCAGGGTCGACAAGACAATTTTGATCAAGACTGAATGACCGGACGATACCAATGAAATTCACCCTTTCCTGGCTGAAGGATCATCTCGACACCGACGCGTCGCTGGACGAGATTTGCGACAAGCTCACCATGATCGGGCTTGAGGTCGAAGAAGTCGACGACAAGGCTTCGCTGCAGCCCTTCACGATCGCCCGCGTGATCGAAGCCAAACAGCATCCCGATGCCGACCGGCTGCGCGTGCTGTCGGTCGATAGCGGCGATGGCAAGCCGATCCAGGTGGTCTGCGGCGCGCCGAACGCACGGACCGGCCTTGTCGGCGCCTTTGCCGCGCCCGGCACCTATGTTCCCGGCATCGACCTGACCCTTTCGGTCGGCAAGATCCGCGGTGTGGAGAGCCATGGCATGATGTGCTCGGAGCGCGAGTTGATGATGTCGGATGAGCATGACGGCATTATCGACCTGCCGGAGGATGCACCGGTTGGCAAACCGTTCGCAGCCTGGGCCGGATTGGACGATCCGGTGATCGAAATCGGTCTGACGCCGAACCGGCCTGATGCCACCGGTGTCTACGGTATCGCCCGCGATCTGGCTGCCGCCGGGCTTGGCACACTGAAGGATGGTTCGGTACGCCCCGCGGAAGGAACAGGCGAGTGTCCGGTCAAAGTGCGGATCGATGCGCCGGATCTTTGCCCCGGCTTTGCCCTGCGCATGGTCAACGGCGTCACCAACGGCCCGTCGCCGACTTGGATGCAGCAGCGGCTGATCGCCATCGGCCTCAGGCCAATCAATACGCTTGTCGACATCACCAACTACGTCACCTTTGACCGTGGCCGGCCGCTGCATGTCTTCGACGCGGCGAAGGTTGCAGGCAACCTCGTTGTCCGCCGCGGCGAAACGGGTGAAAAGGTGCTGGGTCTCGATGGCAAGGAATATGAGCTTGGCCCCGACAACTGCGTCATTGCCGACGACAATGGCGTGGAATCGATCGCCGGCATCATGGGCGGCGAACTTTCCGGCTGCGACGAGAACACCAAAGATGTGCTGATCGAATCGGCGCTGTGGAACCCGATGAATGTTGCACGCTCCGGCCGCGATCTCGGCATCATCACCGATGCGCGTTACCGGTTCGAGCGCGGCGTCGATCCGGAATTCATGGTCGACGGCATGGAGCTTGCCACCCATCTGGTGACCAAGCTCTGCGGCGGCACCCCGACCGGGGCCGAAGTCGTCGGCTATGAGGGTCACACGCCGAAAGTTGTTTCCTTCCCGCTGTCGGAAGTCAAACGCCTCACCGGCGAGGACGTGGATCGCGGCGAGGCGCTCGGCATTCTTGACCGGCTTGGCTTCAAATCGTCGGGCGAGGGTGCGGTGGTTGACGTCACCGTTCCGTCCTGGCGCCCCGACATTGATGGCAAGGCCGATCTGGTTGAGGAGGTAATGCGCATTCACGGTGTTGACAATGTCGGCTCCCAGCCGCTCATCAGCCACGATGCGGTCAACGGCCGCATTCTCACCACGCTGCAAATCCGCACGCGTCACGCCAAGCGCGTGCTGGCCGCCCGCGGCATGATGGAGGCGGTCAACTGGTCCTTCATCCCGGCCGCCCATGCCGAATTGTTCGGCGGTGGGCAGAAGGAACTGAAACTGGCCAATCCGATCGCCGCCGACATGAGCGACATGCGGCCCTCGCTGCTGCCGGGCCTGCTGACGGCAGCACAGCGCAATGCCGATCGCGGCCACGCCGATGTCGCCCTGTTCGAGGTTTCCGGTGCCTATGAAAACGATACGCCGCAAGGCCAGCGCCGTGTCGCTTCGGGCATCCGCCGTGCTACAGCGAGGCTCACCGGTGCCGGACGGCACTGGGCCGGCCCGGCCGATCCGGTGAATGTGTTCGATGCCAAGGCCGACGCCTTTGCGGTGCTGGAAGCCTGTGGCGCGCCGGTGGCCAATCTGCAGGTCGAAGCCGGCGGACCGGACTGGTATCATCCCGGCCGCTCCGGCACCATCAAACTCGGGCCGAAAACCGTGCTCGGCACATTCGGGGAGTTTCACCCGAGAACGCTGAACGCGCTCGATGTCGAGGGTGCGCTTAGCGGCTTCGAAGTGTTCATCGACGCCATTCCCGAACCGAAGCAGAAGCCAACCAAGACAAAACAGCGGCTCGATCTTTCCGCCTTCCAGGCGGTCACCCGCGATTTTGCCTTTGTCGTCGACCAGTCGGTGGAGGCGGCGAAACTCTGCCGCGCCGCCGCCGGCGCCGACAAGAAGCTGATCACCCATGTGTCCGTGTTCGACATTTTCGAGGGTGCTTCGCTGGGTGAAGGCAAGAAATCGATCGCCATCGAAGTCGCCATCCAGCCGACCGAGCGGACGCTGACCGATGAGGACTTTGAAGCGCTGTCGGCAAAGATCACCGGCAATGTTGAAAAACAGACCGGCGGGGTGTTGCGGGGATAAGGATTGCGATTTGTCCTCGAATCGCATCATCCTCACCCCATGAACCACCTCAGATATTCCGGCCTGCCGTTTGAAGATCAGCGGCAGGCTTTTCTCGACATCATCTGGAACGATCCCCTGCCGCGCGAGGCGCTGATCCGGGCGCGAAAGCTCGGCCTGCCCGACTGGTGGGTGGTCTCCGGCGTGCTTTATAATTCGGTCTGGAACACACTTACCGGCAAGCCGTCCGGCCACGGCATCAAGGATATCGACCTGTTCTATTTCGACGCCGAGGACCTCTCCTACGATGCCGAGGATGGCGTCATCGTCGCCGGCATGGAGGTGTTCGACGATCTGCCGCTGCCGGTCGAGATCCGCAACGAGGCGCGGGTACATCTGTGGTACGAAAGAAAGTTCGGCCGCACATGTCCGCCCTATCGCGACTGCCGCCACGCCATTGACCATTTTGCTTCCAAAACCCACTCGGTCGGGGTGCAGTTGCAATCCGACGACACGCTGGAACTTTACGCTCCTTACGGGCTCGACGATATCTTCTCCTTTCGCGTTACGCCCAACCACGCACTGGACAACCGGGCGACGCATGAGGAAAAAGGGGCGAGAGCAAAGAAAAACTGGCCGGAGATCACGGTGCTGCCGTGGGTGTCCGAGGTGCCAACTAATCCGGGAGGTTTCTAAATGTTTCGCTGGGGAATTTTGTCGACCGCAAAGATCGGCCGCGAACAGGTAATCCCGTCGCTGCAGGATTGCGAAAACGGCGTCGTCACCGCCATTGCCAGCCGCGACTATGGCAGGGCCCGCGCGCTGGCCGACCGTTTCGGCGTGCCGCAGGCCTTTGGCACCTATGAGGAACTGCTCGCCTCTTCGGAGGTCGACGGCGTCTATATTCCGCTGCCGACCTCGCAGCATATCGAGTGGTCGATCAAATCGGCGAGGGCCGGCAAGCACGTGCTGTGCGAAAAACCGATCGCGCTCAACGCCGATGAAATCGCCGGCCTGATTGCCATTCGCGACGAGCACGAGGTGCTGGTCTCGGAAGCCTTCATGGTGCATTACCATCCGCAATGGGCCAAGGTGGGCGAGCTGATCTCTTCCGGCGCCATCGGTCCGCTGCGCCATGTCCAGGGCGCGTTTTGCTACAATCTCATGGACCCGGAAAACATGCGCAACCAGGTCGAGCTCGGCGGCGGCGGCCTGCCCGATATCGGCGTTTACCCGACGGTCTCGACCCGGCTTGCCACCGGCGCCGAGCCGCAGCGCGTGCAGGCGACGGTGGAGCGCGATCCGCAATTCGGCACCG
>JBFOMG010000069.1:0-76851 GCA_040830725.1 Rhizobiaceae bacterium | reverse complement strand
GAGCAGGTTTGCACTTATATGTGCCCGTGGCCGCGCATCCAGGCGGCGATGCTCGACGAACACTCGCTGACGGTCACCTATAATGACTGGCGCGGTGAACCCCGCGACCGCCATGCAAAGCGCATTCGCAAGGCCGGTAAACCGATTGGTGATTGCGTCGATTGCAACGCTTGTGTTGCTGTCTGTCCGATGGGGATCGATATTCGCGACGGTCAGCAGCTGGAGTGCATCACCTGCGCGCTTTGCATTGACGCCTGCGACGGCGTGATGAGCAAGCTGGGCATGGAAAAGGGTCTGATAGCATACGCCACGCTGAAGGAATATGGCGCCAATATGCGGCTGGCAGGCGTGACCGAAGATTCTGAAGGTTTCGGGCCGGTTCCGGCCGAGGCGCCATCGGCTGTGCGGTCACCAAACGGCAAGCTGGTTGATGAAATCGAACATGTCTCCTGGAAGTCCTTTGTTCGGCCACGCACCATCCTGTATTCAGCGATCTACGCCGCAATCGGGCTTGCGCTGTTATGGGCGCTTGCCGTTCGCGATACGCTCAAGGTCAACGTGCTTCACGACCGCAATCCGCTTTTCACCATCCTGAGCGACGGCTCGGTGCGCAATGGCTACACGGTCAAAATCCTCAACATGACCGGTACGAACCGCAGCTTCAACCTCTCTGTCGACGGACTTCCAGGCGCCATGCTCAGACTGGCCGGTTCCGATGCTGCCGAATCGCGTCAGTTGATTGTCGAGGCCTCAGCCGACGAACTGGAGCCTGTGCGGGTTTTTGTTCGGGTGCCGAAATCGGAAATTGCATCTTCGCGCACTGTTTTCACTTTCGAGACCGCTGCAATCGGTGACGAAGACAAGACATCGACCGAAGCGCATTTCGATGCGCCGGAGCCGGAAGACCAATGACCGGGACATGGACTCATAAACAGGAACAACGTCCGATGAGCGAGAGAACCGAAAACGGCGGGTGGAAATTTACCGGATACCACATGCTGGCCGTAATGCTGGTTTTCTTTGGCGTCATTGTCGCAGTCAACCTGACTGCAGCGACACTGGCGTCCAGCACCTGGACCGGGCTGGTCGTTAAGAATTCCTATGTGGCAAGCCAAAAATTCAATGACGAGCTTGATGGCGCTGCCGCGCAGCGCGAAAGGGGCTGGCAGTCGACACTGACCTACACGTCCGGCACCTTGACCGTTTCGCTGGTTGACGCCAGCGGTTTGCCGCTCAAGCCATCCACCATTGAAATCAGTCTTGGCCGGCCGGCTTTCGAGCAACAGGACCGGGTACTTGTGCTGCCTTATACTGGGGGTGAAATCTTCAGCACCGAACATGTGCTCGAACCGGGACTGTGGGCCATCCAGGTCAACGCTGTGGTCGACGGAACTCCCTACCGGCGCGATGCCCGCGTTCACGTCAATTCGTCCGGGATCGGAAAAATCGAATGACCCGTACGACCACCACATTGGGCGCGAAAGGCGCGGCTTCCGGACAGACCGGGCCACTTCACGATCTTGCTGGAGAGCAGATCGTCGATTCATCGCAAAAGCGCGATGATGGTTTGTGGCAGACGGAGTTCGTTGTTCCGGGCATGCACTGCGCCGGATGCATGGGCAAACTCGAGCGCGGCCTTGGTTCGCTGGAACATGTCGCATCGGCGCGCGCCAATCTGTCAACGCGGTCCGTCACTGTCACCTGGGACAAGGAGGCCGGTGAGGCCACGTCGTTGTCGGAGAAGATAACGGCGCTGGGTTTTGACCATTTCGTCCGCGAAGACGACAACGCCCCGAACGACCCCCGCGCGCAGACCGGCAAGCTGTTGTTGAGAAGCCTGGCAGTTGCGGGCTTCGCCGCTGCCAATGTCATGCTGCTTTCGGTTTCCGTCTGGTCGGGCGCCGACGCTGAAACCGCACAGCTTTTTCATCTCATTTCGGGCCTGATTGCTATTCCCGCCGTTGCTTATGCGGGACGGCCATTTTTCAATTCGGCGATCAAGGCGCTTTCGGCACGCCAGTTGAACATGGACGTACCGATTTCGCTCGCCGTGCTGCTGGCGCTTGCCATGAGCCTGTTTGAGAGCTTGCGCGGTGGGGAAGAAGCGTATTTCGATGCCGCCGTCACCTTGCTGTTCTTTCTCCTGATCGGCCGCTATCTCGATCACCTGATGCGTGAGAAAGCTCGCGATGCGGTGACCAGGCTTTCAAGACTGACTGCCAAGGGCGCCATGAGACTTGGTCCTGACGGCCGTATACAATACGTCGCGCTTGAGGATATCGCACCCGGTATGACCTTGCGTATCCAGCCCGGTGAGAGGCTGCCCGTCAACGGCAGAATCACAGGCGGAACGACCGAGGTCGATCGTTCGCTTGTCACCGGTGAAAGCGATCCGATTGAGCGTGGCCCGGGTGATGAACTGGAAGCCGGAATCCTCAACATCGCCGGCTCCATCGACATCGAAACGACCAGCAGCGCACAAAATTCATTCCTCGCCGAAATGGCAGAGATGATGAAAACCGCCGAAAACGGGCGTGGGCGATATGTTGGTATTGCCGACCGCATGGCGCGCATTTATGCACCGGCGGTTCACCTTCTGGCGTTGGTCACCTTTATTGGCTGGATGTTCGCCAGTGGTGGCGATTGGCATATGTCGATTTATACGGCGATCGCTGTCTTGATCATCACTTGTCCTTGTGCCCTCGGCCTCGCCGTGCCCGTCGTTCATGTTGTCGGCGCGCAGCAGCTGATGAAACACGGCATTCTGATTCGCGACGGCTCCGCATTCGAGAGGTTGAGCGAGGTCGACACCGTAATCTTCGACAAGACCGGAACGCTCACCATGGGGGTGCCGACGGTTTCGTCAGCCAGCATTGATGACGATGTTTCCTTGCCGGCAATCAAGGCATTGGCCTCCCGGTCAAATCACCCAGCCGCGAATGCTGTGAGCACTTATCTGGCGGATGCAGGCGAGCTTACCGCCACAGAAGTCCGCGAAGTGCCGGGATTTGGCGTTGAAGGCCGGATTGGAGGCAAACTTGCCAGATTTGGCAAACAGGCCTGGGTGGCGGAGATCAGCACCGGCAATACTGGCGAAGGCAGCGCGGCTACCGGTTTTGCAATCGAAGGCGGACCAATGGCTCTGTTCGGCCTCACTGACCGGATACGGGACGGCGCCGGGGCTACGATTGATCGGTTTGCCGCTATGGGACTTCCCAGCGAAATTCTTTCCGGTGACCACGATAAAATTGTTAGCGGAACAGCCCGCGAGTTATCCGTCGGTCAATACGCCGCGAACACGACCCCTGCCGGCAAAATTGAGTACGTGCGCACCCTGCAAGAACAGGGCAGAAAAGTTCTGATGGTCGGCGACGGACTGAACGATGCGCCCGCCCTTGCCGAAGCCCATGCGGCGATGGCTCCGGGCACAGGCTGTGATATCGGCCGGTACGCCGCCGACTTCGTCTTCACCCATCCGGATTTACGATCGGTCAGCAGTGCCTACGAAATCGCCCGCAAGACCGGCATCTTGATCCGGCAGAACTTCGCGATCGCGCTGATATACAACTCCATTGCCGTGCCGCTGGCGATGGCGGGTCTGGTCACGCCGCTTATCGCGGCAATTGCCATGTCGACATCCTCCATCGTGGTCATCGCCAACGCGTTACGGCTGTCGGGAACCGGCGATTGGAAGAAGGCAGACGAACGCGCGATGGGTTTAGGCCCGTCACACAAATCCTCAGCACCTGTGCTGTTGGGTCAAGGCGAGGTGGAAGCCACATGACCCATTTGCTGTTTCTGATACCCATTGCACTTGGCCTTGGCGCTCTTGGTTTGGCGGCGTTTTTCTGGAGCCTTAAGAGCGGCCAATATGACGATCTGGATGGCGCCGCGGTCAGAATTCTGGATGATGGCGAAAACGATATCGAGCCTGAAAAGCGCGAATGAGTAAACTTTGTGAATGATCGGCCTCGGCCGCAGACAATCACATCAGGGCAGACGGAAGAAAAAGCGCCAGCTGCGGCGCCATCGTCAACAAGACGACCCCGAAGAGCAGCAGCAGCCAGTAAGGCATGGTTGCCAACGCTGCCGCACCGAGGCTCACCTCTTCCTTGGTTACCGAAACCAATACGGACAGGTTCAGTCCCACTGGCGGCGTCACCTGGCCGATTTCGATCATGATGGTGATGATGACGCCAAGCCAGATCGCATCGTAGCCAAGCCCGGTCATCAGCGGAAAGACGATCGGCAATGTCATGATCATCAATGACAGGCCGTCAAAGAAACATCCCAGTACCAGATAGATCAGCACTACTGCCGCCAGCACGGTCAGCGGCCCCAACTCGAAAGCGCGAACTGTTTCAAGAATTGACTGCGGCACTCCGAGCAGGCTGACCGCCTGGGCCAGCATGGTTGCGCCCATGACGACAAAGGCGATCGATGCGTAAAGCAGGATGGAATTGTAGAGGCTTCTGACCAGAATTCCCGGGGTCAGCGTGCCCCAAAACCGGCCCACCACAATGGTCGCCAGTACCCCGATACCTGCCGCCTCTGTTGGCGTGGCAATTCCCATCGCGATGCTGCCCATGATCGCTGCAATCAGCAAGACGAAAGGCCACAGGCCGATGAGGTCGATTAGAACCCGCACCGGTCGGACTGCGGTGTCATCCCTGGGCGCCAGGCCCGGAGATGATAAACAACGCAGCAAGATATAGGTCATGAACATCGCCGCGATGAGCAATCCCGGAATGATCCCGGCCAGAAACAGCCTTCCGATGGAAGTCTCGGTAAGCGCACCATAAATCAGCAGCGAAAGGCTTGGCGGGATCAGCAGACCGAGCGTTCCGCCACCGGCGAGAGAACCAACAACCGTGCGGTGGTCATAGCCTCGTGCCGACATTTCCGGATAGGCAACGGACCCGACTGCCGCGGCGGTCGACAGGCTTGAGCCGCTGACGGCGCCAAACAGCGTGCACACCGCAATGTTAGTGTGCAACAGCCCTCCGGGCACCCGGCGGAAAAGCGGTGTAAGCGCTGAATAGATCCGCTCGCTGACACCACTTTTGAGCATGATTTCGCCGAGCATGATGAACAGCGGAATGGCGCTGAGCGTAAACGAGTTGAAGACGTTCCACACCGCATCAACGGCGACGAATGTCGAGCCGCCGGCCGCGAATTGCAGGATCAACAGACCGGTGAAACCCAAAGCCGCACCCAGTGCCAACCCCGAACCGGCTAGCACGGTCAATCCGCCGATCAGAATTCCCCAGAATGCAGCCATCCGGTATCCGTCAGAAGTTCACTGGGTCTTTGTTCTGGACACCCAGACCGCGAACGGCAAACGCTACTGCGGTCATAAGCAGACAAATCGGCAGCAGTCCCATCCATGGATACATCAGCAGCCTTGCCACTTCGGTCTTGAGATTGCGATCAAAGGCAAATTCAAGCCATGGAACACACAAGGCGAAGTACCAGATGCAAAACACCACGCCGAAGGTACCGGCGACGGCGGCGGTCCACCTGCGCGCATTCTCCGGAAGATTGGCCACCAGTATCGACACGCGCACGTGATCTCCCTTCAAGGTCACGAGCGGTAACGCCAGAAAGAACGCCGCGGTCATCAGCAGCCCAACCAACTCCTCGGTGAAATGCAGCGGTGCATTGGCGATGTGACGCATCGCGACACTGACACCGATCAGAACCACAATCGCACTACCGGCAGCGGCTGCAAAAATGGCCAGCACCGTGAATATCGGTGTCAGCCATTGCTTCAGATGCTCAGCCGCGGCCGACACCCTGTCGTCCGCGACTTGTCGTTGCTCCTCCAACCTCAGCGGCCGAGCTGGTCCAGAATTCGCTGGCGGTATTCCGGTGCCTTGCCACCGGCTTCCTCGGCCAGTTCCTTCCAGGTCGCCGATGCGGCATCCAGAAATGCAGCGCGATCCTCTTCAGAAAACGCCTCCAGGAACTCGACACCCTGCTCGCCAAGCTTGGCGCGCGCAGCCTGTTCGTTTTCTTCAGCTTTCGTATATTCGTTGGTGCGTTCCCACACGCTTGCCGCAGCGGTTGTCACCGCATCGCGTTCCGCCTCGGTCAGGCTGTCCCACGCCTCCTGATCTGCGCCAAGCACGTAGGGAACACTGGCGATCGGATAGAGATAGGACGCATATTTCGCCACTTCCTGCAGCGAAATCGTGTGCGCAAACAGAGCCGGGTAGACGGCGCAGTCAACCACGCCGGTCTGCAACGCGACATAAAGCTCCTTCTGGCCGACGATCTGGGCTGAGACACCAAGCTTGGTGAATGTCTCGACCTGATCCTTGCTCCACACCCGGAGCTTGCGCTTGCGCAATTCGTCCAGTGAACGCACCGGCTCTTCGCGACAGAAGATCGATGCCTTCAACAGCGGCAACGCCATGAAGCCCGTCGGGACGATACCCCACTCGGCCAGTTCCTGCTTGTAGATGTCCTGTATTTCGGGCAGGACTGTGAGCAGTTCCTCCGAGCTGCCAACCGATCCCTGCACCAGTACGGCACTCAGTGCGGGCGCGTCGCGGCCAAGATAGTTGGCCCAGACGAGGCCCATTTCCACCGCACCACCGGGCAGCCAGCGAACAACATCATTGTCTTTCAGGTTCAACGAACCGCCATGAAACACTTTGATGGTCAGGCTGCCATCGGTCAGCTTGCCAACATCTTCGGCAAACATGTCGAGCTGCTTGGCTTCACCGCGGGTTTCGGGCAGGCCGTTGTTGAACTTCCATTCGGCCGCGATTGCACCTGTCAGCATCCCGATCGTTCCGACGGTTGCAGCAAGCAATGAAATCAATGATTTACGCATGATGATCAACTACCCCTGATTTTCAAGAGGACCACGCTAACGCCGATTGCTGATTGCAGCAAGCGCCCTTTGGTTGTCGCTGAATTCGGCAATTCTCCTGTGATCAGCTTATTCGGCGGCCTGCAATTGGCCAGCCCGCAATCGCGGTTTGTCCGTTTCCGGCCGCATCTCGCTGTCAACGAGCCGCTTCCAGCCCATTTTCCGCTTCAGCTTTTTCACCTGTTTCATGGATTCAAGCACATTGGCGTAGACATGATGGCGTGGACTTTCGACATAAGCGACCTTGCCTGAGACGTCGTAGGCACCGGACTTTACAATGGCCTCGAATTGCGCCGCTTTCGGTGAGCCGTCAGCGAGATCCCGGAAAAAGTTTGCGGCAACGTCATTGAACTCGTCATAGAACTGGTAGACGCCGCCATTGATTTCGATGAAACCAACGGCAGAGAATGTCGGTTCCTTGCGGCTGATTGTACGCATGAACAGATTGGATTCTTCGCCCGAATTGTCGAGCAGCCCGGGGTCGGCAAACGGAACCTTGTGGATGTAACCGGTCGCACACACGATCATGTCGACTTCTTCGCGGCTGCCATCTTCGAAGATCACCTCGTTACCGTCGAACCGGTCCACATCCACTTTCGGCGTCAGATCACCATGCGCCATGCTCAATAACGCCGAGGTGTTGACGATGGGGTGGCTGGTCAGCGGCAGGTGATCCGGCTTGCGCAATCCGTGGCGGGTAACGTCGCCGTTCAGCAGTTTCAGAACGACGGCGAATGTCCATTGCTGGATCTTCATCGGGAAGATTGATCCGGTCAGCGCGAACACATCAGCCGGCATGCCGAAAATATGCTTCGGGATAAAATGATAGGCCCGGCGCATGGACAGGAAAGCTTTCGATGCACTGCGTGCCGCATCCGCCGCTATATCCACGCCGGAGTTTCCGGCTCCGATGACCAGCACACGCTTTCCTTTGAACATGTCCGGTGAGCGGTATTTGGACGAATGGATGGTTTCACCTGCAAATTCGCCCGGATATTCGGGCATTCGTGGATGCCAGGCCAGACCCGTCGCTGCTACCACGCCATTATAGTGGCGGGTTTCGCCACCGGCCAGCGTCACCTCCCAACGGCCATCTTTGCGCTCGGCATTCTCGATTTCTGTCCCGAAGCGGATGTTGTCGCGCAAGTTGTAGTCGGTGGCGAAGGAGCGCAAATACGCCAGAATCTGCCGGTGCCCGGGATAATCCGGATAGTCGGCAGGCATCGGGTACCCTTTGAACGCCGACATGGATTTCGATGATATCATGTGGGCGGAATCATACATCGCACTGCCGGGATTGTCCTGATCCCATACTCCGCCGACATCGCTGTGCCGCTCAAAGTGATCGTAGGCGATATTATGCCGCTGCAGCGCCCGGGCCATCGACAACCCGCCGGCGCCGGCGCCAATCACGCAAACTCTGAAACTCTGCTCCATGGGACCGTCTCCCGCGCTCTAAGCTGCAAACATGCCGCAGCTACACGCAAGAGTCGAGGGATAGGCGTACCGTACGGTTACCGGGCCATGCCTCAGGCCGCGCTCAGTCTGGCCAACACCTCGTCGTCAACTTCGAAATTGGCATAGACATTCTGCACATCATCGTCGTCTTCTAGCACTTCGACCAGACGCAACACCGATTGCGCCTTGTCCTCATCAACGGGTGCACCGGTTTGCGGCCGCCAGATCGCCTTGACGGATTCAGCCTCTCCGAGCGCCGTTTGGAGCGCCGACGACACCTCGCCAATATCCTCAAAACCGCAGATGATCGTGTGGCCTTCCTCTGAAGATTGCACATCCTCGGCGCCTGCCTCTATCGCCGCTTCCATCACCTTGTCTTCATCGCCCGCCGAGGCCGGGTACAGGATCTCGCCGACCCGGTCGAACATGAAGGCGACCGACCCGGTCTCGCCGAGAGAACCGCCCGATTTGGTGAATGCGGTGCGCACCGATGACGCAGTGCGATTGCGGTTATCGGTGAGCGCCTCAACTATGACCGCCACGCCGCCGGGGCCATAGCCCTCGTAACGGACTTCCTCGTAGTTTTCGCTGTCGCCACCCGACGCCTTGTTGATGGCCCGCTGGATATTGTCCTTCGGCATCGATTGTGCCTTGGCGTTTTGCACCGCCAGGCGCAGGCGCGGATTCATGGCGGGATCAGGTGCACCCATTTTTGCCGCGACTGTTATTTCGCGGGCAAGTTTGGAAAACATTTTCGACCGGGCCGCGTCCTGCCGGCCCTTGCGGTGCATGATGTTCTTGAACTGTGAATGGCCTGCCATGGCATCCCTGCAGAATTTGCTGAAACTGTTGGATTGGCCGCAGCTTATAGGTACTTTGCAAGGCGAGGTCAAAGCACAAAGGTGGCGCCGTGAAACAGGTCTATTTGCCGTCATTGCCGTTTGAGGGCGGCTGTCAGTGCGGAGCGGTCCGGTATCGCGCTACCGGCACTCCGCTGGTCTTCTATCTGTGCCATTGCACCGAATGCCAGCGTCACACTTCCAGCGCTTTCGGCGAATCATTGCGCTTTGCCGCCGAAGAGGTGGAGATAACCGGCACTATTTCGACGACCTGGCGAACGGCCGAATCCGGGCGCAAGCGTTTCGGTCATTTCTGTCCCAGCTGCGGCGTCAGGCTGCTGCACGGTTCTGAAGGTGGTGATGAAGTCAACATCAAGGCGGGTACGCTGGATGACACTGCGTGGCTCTATCCCGCCGGTCATATCTGGACCCGCTCATCACAGCCCTTCATGCGCTTCGGCGACGATGAACTGGTCTATGAATGCCAGCCGGATGACGGATATGAAGCGCTGCGAGAGCGCTGGCGGAAAATGACCGGTTGAAACCGCGCTATCGCGCGATTCGGAACCGCCGCAGAACCGGTTCATCGGCACTATCCTCGACAATTCCGATTTCATACCCTTCGCCCGTTTCTTCGAAAACCACCAGTCCCTCTGGCTTCGCCTGGCCTGATGTGGGGATGTTTGTCACGAGATGCGCCACACCACCGGGTGAACCCGCGCCCGGCACCATGTCGATACCATTCCAGTGATAGATCCGGTAGGGACCGGGGGCTTGCCCCGGTGGGCCAGCGAGCAGCAAAAAGCCATCGGAAACTGAGGCAAGACTGCGAATGCCGAGCCCTTCCAATCGCAGAAAAAGAATATCGCCGGGATCGATCTGGTCTTCACCCGAAGCGACGGCGTCGAAATCAAAGCGGACAACAATCGCAAACTCATTATTGAAGACCGGTGCGCGGAACCCTGCAATGAGCACATTACCCTTTATCGCAAGCCCTTCAATGTCGACGCCGTTTTCCTTGCTCGGCAAACTCCGGAAGGGTCTCAGCGGCGGGACGTTATCGAGCATGTCAGCAAGCGATATCTCTTGCGTCCCGGATGGCATGCCTTCATCCGACAGCCTGAAGCGCAGCAGACGTTCGCGTGATTCTGCTTTCCTCCATCCGCTCTTGTCCACCCCGCCGGCATCTTCCCTGCCGTTTGCCAACAGGCGGGCGCGGTTCTTGCGATAGTCATTTTTCTTTGCGTCGATCTTTCGGCGCGCAACCGAGTGCGACCCCATGACATAGACCGTCTCGCCTTGCACAGCGATTGCCTCGATGTCCATCTCCTTGCGATGCGGTTTGATGCAACGGCCATCGTCGTTGAGCCGGCAAAGCCTGATTTCGTCCACACGCTCGTAGCCATCGCCACGCCGCCGGAGGAGTTGAATGACATTGCTCTTCTTCTTTTTCTTCCCGACGATCTCATCAACCCCGATGAGCAGCATTCCGTGAAGTTCGGCAACGGCGCTCATGTCGCCGTCCTCACGAATATTCGTCAATTCTTGATGAGGCAGTTCAGTGATGACGTAACTTTGTTCGGCCTGAGCGCTAAGCATCAAGGACAAAAAAATTGAAAGAAAGATCAGAGTTTTATATAGATAGGTCATGTAACACGCCTTTTCACAAGTATAATTAAGTATTGTGAAATATCAATATTATTAAATACATTCCAGATGATACATAGGATTGATTGGCGGGCAGCTGGCGTTTGAGGTAGCATATCATGCACCCAACGCCGAATTCGGAAATACATCATGATGCGACTGTTTCTTGCGATCCTGATTTTCACGTTTGCGGGTCTCCTGCCTGCGCGTGCGCAAATCGACGAGATTCCGAGCAAATGCATCGCCATGGCCAATGCCTTGCCGAATGTCACCTATGCCAATCTGACGCCGGGATGGCGCAAGGCGGGAACATCGGCGCCGGAAGTCAAGATTACTTTCGCCGGACACTCCACCTATGTGATCGAAACACCGCAGGGCGTGACCGTTGCCACGGATTTCAACGGATGGGCCGGACCGGGCGTCATACCCCGTGTCGTGACAATGAACCGGGCACACTCGACCCATTTCACCAGTTTCCCTGACCCGCTGATCGAGCATGTCCTGCCCGGATGGAACCCGGATGGTGGGCCGATAAAGCACCGCGTCATGGTCGACGATGTCTATATCCGCAATGTCACCACCGATATCAGGTCCTGGGATGGCGGTATGGAAGCGGATGCCAACTCGATCTTTGTTTTCGAGGTCGCCGATCTGTGCATCGGACATCTCGGCCATCTCCATCACCGGCTGGAGGACCGTCATTTTGCCCAGATTGGCCGGTTGGATATTGTCATGGTGCCGGTCGATGGCGGGCTGACGCTCAGCCATGAAGGCATGACCGAAATTACCAGACGACTGCAGTCCTCCATAGTACTGCCCATGCACCGCCGCGGCATGGCGATCAGCCGTTTTATTGCAATGATGGGCGAGACGTTCACAACCGATTTTCGCGACGGCCGGTCATTCACGGTATCACTGGCCACCTTGCCGCGACGGCCGACCATCCTCGTGCTTCAGGGGATCTGAACCCTGGTCGGAAAGCCCGCCGGCAAACAGCGGGCGATTTGCGCGAACAAGATTTGCCAACCGGTCGATCACTTTGCGGACCGGCTGGACGTGACGATCCTCATCATGGCTGACCAGCCACTGATCGTGCGCAAGTTCAGCGATCGGACTTGAAATCCTTTCCAGGCTGACATTCCTGTCGCCAATGAAGCAGGGGAGGACCCCGTGACCCGCTCCGGCGGCGATTGCCTCAAGCACGGCATGAGTGCTCGGCAGCCGGATAGGCAGTGCGCCAGCCGTCTTGCGATCGAGCCATCGTGACGACGGTGTCTGCGGGCCGGGGCCGGCCAACTCAATCCATTCACTACCCTCGATGGTTTGCACCGGCATCAGTGCGGCATCCGAAGCCCGGCCGGTGGTTTTGCCATAGACAGCAAACTCCACCCGCGCCAGTTTCTGTCCGGCCAGGCCCCGACCGTCCGGGCGCTGGTTCCGCAAACCGATTTGTGCTTCCCGGCGCATCAGATCGACCGGAGCCGATCCGCTGAGCATCTCAATTTGAACTCCTTCCTCGCCTCGTAACTCGGTGAGGTGCGCAGCCAGAAACGAGGCCGTCCAGGGGCCTGCGGCGATCCGCACAACCGGTACCGGATCGGACTGCATGCGCCATCGATCTATGGCTGCCGCGGAGAGTTCGAGACTTTCCGCCAATGCCAGCAATTCTTCGCCTGCATCGGTAAGTTCGTAGCTGCTGCGATGACGCACAAAGAGCGTTCGACCGGTCGCTCTTTCAAGGCGCGTCATTTTGCGGCCAAGCGTTGGCGGACTTGATCGCGTCGCACCGGCTGCTGCCGCCAGTCCGCCGCTTCTCGCAACGGTCACAAACAGTTTGATGTCTTCCCAATTGATCATTTCAAAATTGAAACGCTTTTTTGAATATTCGGTATTTATAGCACCGATTTTTTGCATAACCTATTTTATGAATTTCATATTTGAAACAATAGAGCGGTCTTGATGGAGAAATTCCAATTGAACCTTGGAAGAATGGGAATGGGAACATGGGCGCTCGGCGGCCCGTTCTTTGCCGGTCAAGGCTGGCGATCATCCGATGGTGCACCCCTGGGTTATGGTGATACCGATGATCGCGAATCCACCCGTGCGATACACTGCGCGCTTGAGCGCGGCATCCGGTTTTTCGATACCGCAGATGCCTACGGTACCGGTCATGCCGAAAAGGTTCTGGGGGCGGCGTTGAAGGGTCACCACGACGTTGCCGTCGCCACCAAGTTTGGCAATGTCATCAATGCGGACAGACGTGAACTGGTCGGTACCGACCACTCTCCCGGTTATATCCGGCGAGCCTGCGAGGCATCACTTCGCCGCCTGGGGCTGGAGCGCATCGACCTCTATCAACTGCATCTGGGTGATCTGCCGGCCGATAAAGCGGCCGCCGTCGCAGAATCGCTTGAAGGTCTCGTCGAAGCAGAACTGATCGCCGCATATGGCTGGAGCACTGATGATCCCGAGCGGGCCGCCTCCTGGGCCAATTATCCAAACGCGCGGGCAATCCAGTTTGACATGAATGTATTCTCCGATGCGCCCGAAATGCTGGCGACATGCGGTAAGAACGACTTTGTTCCGGTCATTCGCACCCCCCTTGCCATGGGGTTTTTGTCCGGAAAATTCGGTCAAACCAGCCGTTTGGAAAGCAATGACATTCGAAGCCGCCCGCCCGACTGGCTACCCTATTTTGACGAAGGCGGTTCGGCTGATCTTGGCTGGAAGGAAAAACTCGACCGGATCAGGCAGGTTCTCGCAAGCGACGGCCGAACGCTTGTGCAGGGAGCACTGGCCTGGATCTGGGCGAGGGATGCGGCGGCTGTTCCAATTCCCGGCATGCGCACCGTCGACCAAGTCGAGGAAAATACCGCCGCACTCACCAAGGGGCCGCTGACGCAAGGCCAACTTGCCGAAATCGATCAAATTTTGAACCGTGCTTAGCCGACATCCAGCACAATCTTGCCGATGTGTTTGCCCTCCTCCATGCGCTCATGCGCTCGCCAGGCTTCCTTCAGCGGAAAAATCATGTCCATGACCGGCGCGACCTTGCGCTCTTCGAGCAACGGCCAGACCTTGTCCTCCAGTTCGGAAGCTATGTGCGCCTTGAACTCAATCGTACGCGGACGAAGCGTCGAGCCGGTATGCGTGAGCCGCTTGATCATCAAACGTGTGAAATCCACCTCGGCTTTCGATCCGTTCAAGAATGCGATCTGCACCACGCGTCCATCGACAGCCGCCGCCTCGTAGTTACGCGAAATATAGTCGCCGCCGACCATGTCGAGAATGACATCGGCTCCCATGCCGCCCGTAAAATCCTTGACCGCGGCGACGAACCCTTCTTCGCGGTAATTTACCACCCGATCAGCACCTAGTTTCGAACAGGCTTCACATTTGTCATCCGATCCGGCAGTGGCGATGACCGAAGCGCCAAAGGCCTTTGCCAGCTGTATTGCGGTCGTACCGATGCCCGATGAGCCGCCATGGACCAGCAGCGTCTCGCCCTCGCGCAAACCGCCGCGCTGGAACACATTGTGCCAGACCGTGAAGTAGGTCTCCGGTATCGCCGCTGCTTCGGTGAATGTGAATCCGTGCGGCACCGGCAGGGCGTTGGTTCCGTGCACCAGCGTGTATTCAGCATAACCGCCGCCAGGCGTCAGGGCAGTAACCGTATCGCCAACACTCCAACGATCGACATCCGGTCCGGTCACTGCCACTTCTCCGGCGACTTCCAATCCGGGAAGGTCGGACGCGCCAGGCGGTGGCGGATAGGCGCCCATTCGTTGCAGTACGTCCGGCCGGTTGACGCCCGCAGCCTTGACGCGGATCAGTATCTCGCCGGAATCCGGCTCCGGCAGGGTTCGCGTCTCAGGCTTCAATGCCATCGGCCCGCCAGGTTCGCTGATTGCGACAGCTGTCATCTTGCTCGGCAGTTTCATGATCGTCGTCTCATGCAGGTCATTGAATTCAGTCTGCATCGAACTGTATGATCCGATCAAGCCGTGCGCAAACGGGAGACCAAAATGAGCCTGTTCGACGATGAAGAAGTCAAGAAACCACCCGTTCACGAAATTGGCCAGGACCTGTCTTTGCTTTCGGTAGACGAGCTGCATGAACGCATCGAAATGCTGAAGGCCGAGATCGTCCGGCTAGAAACCGAGGCCGGCAGCAAGGATGCCAGCCGCAGCGCCGCGGAATCCTTTTTCAAGAACTGAAGGCACCTGCCCGGCAACCCGGACCTGTGACGCTTGCCACAGGCGGCTTTGCCTGATTGTGCCATCAACAATCCACAAGGGACAAAAACCAGCCGCGTTCGGCAACGGCGTGGCCACCTGATTGTGGAGACAGAAATGAAAAAACTTGTTCTGGCCGCTCTCGCGGCAACGGTAACCACGTCCGCTTTGGCAGGCGGCAATTTTCAGGTCGGCGGCTCCGGGCCTTTGCTGGTCAAGTCTGTCGTGCTGGCGATCAAGTCGCCGCCGGCGCTCGCCTGCCCCGGTAACGGTCAAATGAAAGCCTGGATAAACACGACCAAGGGCGGAAAGATCACCTATATGGTCATTCGGCACGGCCAGGGCGCCGGTCCGGTTAAAACCGTCACGGCAAAGAAGTACGGCAACAAATATGCCGCCTTGATCTCACAGAACCTGGCGATCCATCACCCGATCGATACGAAATACCGCATCGCGGCCAAGGGCCAGGGCGATTTCAAATTCTCGAACTGGGTGCCTCTGAAGGGTTGCTGACCGGCTCCAACAATTCACCGGGCGATCATGCCGTATCCGCCGGCCGGCCGATCTGGCACGTCCGGCGGATCCACCTGCGGGCTTGCTCAAAAACACCGCCGTGATATGTGCGGTCAGCGAGTTCACCAAAAAGGCCCGGCCGCATGTGCAGCAATATCCAGTCATCGCCAGACCGGCCACGTCATCCCGGTGATTGTTTGCGAGTGATTGTGACTTGAGCGCTGGTGAATCACAATCGCGTTACGCCGCGTTTCAACACCGCGCCTACGCCCAGTTTTTCGCCGCCCGCTTTCTGGCAACTTTTGCCACCCAGATTGTGTCGGTTGCCGTTGGCTGGCAAATCTACGACCTTACCCGCGATCCTTTTGACCTCGGTCTGGTCGGATTGATCCAGTTCGCCCCATCACTGCTGCTGGTGCTGGTCACCGGCGCGGCCGCCGATCGTTTTGGACGGCGAATGATCATGGGGCTGTCGGCCGGACTGGAGGCAATTTGTGCGGCCGCCATCCTGCTCTTGACCATCAGGGGTCTGACCTCGCCGTTACCCGTATTCGCCGTGCTTGCCGTATTCGGAATAGCCCGGGCGTTCTTTGCTCCGGCATCAGGCGCGCTTGTGGCGAACCTGGTTCCTGAAAAGGATTTCGCCAACGCCGTCGCCTGGGTTTCATCAGCATGGCAGACGGCGGCGATCCTCGGGCCCGTCGCTGGCGGACTGCTCTATGGACTGGCAGCCGAAGCAGCTTACAGCGTTGCCGCCATATGCATGGTCGTCGCTTCTGTGCTGGTGTTCTCCATCCCCAAACCGGCCCAGCATGTTGAACAGCAAGCGACCAGCATTCGGACACTCTTTGCCGGATTCCGCTACATCTGGCACGAGAAAGTCGTTCTGGGCGCGATTTCGCTAGATCTGTTTGCGGTATTGCTTGGTGGCGCAGTCGCGCTCATGCCGGTCTACGCTCGTGACATTCTCGAGCTGGGTCCCTGGGGACTTGGCATGCTGCGCGCAGCTCCCGGCGTTGGGGCTGTGGCGATGGCAATGTGGCTGACCGGCCAATCGATCCGCGACCATGCGGGTCTTTACATGTTCACAGGTGTTGCCCTGTTCGGCGTTTTCACGATCACATTCGGACTATCCGTTCTGCCGTGGCTGTCCATTGTCGCCCTTGCCGGCCTTGGCGCCGCCGACATGGTCAGCGTCTATATCCGCGAAACCCTGATCCAGCTTTGGACGCCGGATCGCCTGCGCGGACGGGTCAACGCTGTCAACATGGTGTTCATTGGCGCGTCAAACGAACTGGGCGAATTCCGTGCCGGTACGATGGCGGCGTTCATCGGAACCGTACCTGCGGTGGTGTTTGGTGGCGTTGGCGCAGTATTTGTTGCCGGTATCTGGGCTTATTTGTTCCCGGCGCTCAGGAAAGCGCGTCATCTCGACGGCCGGACGTGACAAACGCGGTCTCGGTTCTGAATACCAGATCGAGAAACCCGTCGAGCCAGCGGCGAAGCGGCTCGTCCCATACGAACCTTCCGTGCAGGTGCTGCCGCCCGGTCTGTGCATTGGGCAGCGTAAACCGCGGTGCGCCGCGCACCACCCAGCGCTGCATCATCACCCGCGTCAACTCGGCATGAAACTGAATGCCCCAGGCGCTCTGTCCGTAGCGGAATGCCTGGTTGGGATAGTGCTCGGCGGTCGCCAGCAGCGTTGCATCGCCGGGGAGCGAAAAACCCTCCCGATGAAACTGATAGGTCATGTCCGGCCAGTCGATCAGTTCTTTTCCGGCCTCGGTCGCCTCGATCGGATACCAGCCAACCTCGACAATGCCCTCAGGGTGTCCCTCGACCTTTCCACCCAGATGATTGACCAGCATCTGCGCCCCAAGGCAGATTCCAAGAAATGGCTTGTCTTCGGTCAGCGGAACTGAAAGCCAGTCGGTCTCCCGCTTGATGAACTCGTCCGGATCATTGGCGCTCATTGGCCCGCCGAAAATCACCGCTCCGGCGTGCCCTTCGAGCGTTTCCGGCAGATCGTCGCCCAGTGGCGGGCGCCTGATATCGAGGTCAAACCCCTTCGCCTGAAGCAACAGGCCAACCCTGCCCGGGCTCGACAGCTCCTGATGCAGGACGGTCAATATCTTTGGCCGGCTATAGGGTGCGTTCACGCGCTGTCTCCAACTCCAGTGGCCGCAGCGACGCTGCGACGGAGCGCCACCCGTTCTTCCCGCTCCACGCCGATCAGTTCCGCCACGCGCCAGACAATATTGTCTTCAAGTTCATGACGGTCGCCGTCGGCATAGGCAATTTCCCACAAAAGGCGAATAAACTCGCTTCTCGCTGGCGCTTCCAGGTTTCGCTTCAATACGCTTGTAAATGCATATAAATCAATGGCTTCGCGATCTGCAGTTTCACCGGCTTTGACCAGCTCGGCCAATTCACTGTCCGTCAGGGAGTAGGCATCCCTCAGCATTTGCTCCAGCCGCTCATGTTCGGTCGCATGGCGTACGCCATCGGCATCCATGACATGGAACATCAATGCCGCAGCCGCAATTCTGGGATCATCGGCCTTGCGTGGCTCCGGTGCGGATTTACCACCCGGCAATTCCTGCAGAAATTTGATCAATCCATCGATCATGCTTGCTCTTGTCCAGCCCGCTCAGCGAGGTTTGTAGGGCCACAAGCCGGTCAAAACAAGCGGAAGCGGCCGGGCTGCTGCTTTGGCGCATCCTCATCCACGCCGGGATCGTCGGGTATCTTGTGCAGCGGTACGACTTCGGCTTCGCCTGTGCCTTCATCGCCGTCTGCCACCGGAACACTTTGATCGTCTTCCGGTGTCGCCTCGGCTTTCTGCTCGTTTGCAGGCTGCTCTGTCTCGTCCGTCAGTTCCGGCTTTTCCTCCTCATTGCCGGCTGGCTGTCCGTCTGGCTCGGATGGTTCATCGGCTACCGGATCTGCCTCTTCCGCTGTGGAAATTTCAGCCTCCTCGGTTGCGGGCTCCACCTCCACCGCATCGGCGGCCCCTGACTCCGTTTCACTTTCCGGTTCGATCACCGGTTCGGGAATGACCGGCAATTCAATCGGGTTCGCCTCATCCGGATCGATCACCGCGCCGAGCCTTTCAACCGGCACTTTCCACTCAAATGCGCCGATTGCACCGCTAATTGGCGATACCGGCGCCCAGGACTCAGAAACGTAGCCATCCGCTGTCCAGGCCGGGTCGCGGGGTGCGCGCACTGCCTTCGACAACCAGTGGCGAACCCGTCCCTGATCTCCAGTCTCGTTTTCTTCTATGTCCGCGAGCAACAGATAGGTGCTCTCACGCGGTCCGAGACGCAACGCCATTTCAATGGCTTCCCGGGCCTCGCGATACTCGCCGGCATCGTTGGCAGCCCTGGCAACAACCAGCGCCGACTCAACATGTTGTTTTTTCAGCGATTGCAGCCGCTTGGCGCGCTTCAGGCGATCCTGGGTCGAATCACCCGGACGGGCATGAACATAAAGGTCGGCAATCTCGGGATGCGGCGAGCGCTTCCAGATCGCTTCCAGTATCCGGGTTCCTTTACGGATTTCGCTCTGGCGATAAAGTACCTTGCCGGCCGCCAGCGCCGCGGGAACAAACTCCGGCGACAATTTGTTGGCTTCCAGCGCCGCCAGACGCGCCGCCGCCGGATCTGTGTCAATCAGTGCCAAAGCCTTGGCCGTCAGCAGCACGGACCGCCGGTCTTTCGATTCATCTGCCGAAATCTGTTTGGTGGAAATCTGGCTTTCCACCAATCGCAACGCCCCTTCCCAGTCGCCTGAACCAATCCGGGTCTCGATTGCCACATTGGAGGCCCAGATCAGTTGCGGCGCCGTTTCGGCGGCCTGCTCGGCATAATGCCGTGCCGCTTCGCGTTCACCCAGTCGTTGCGCCTCCAAAAACAGGCCTCGAAGCCCCAACAACCGCGTTTCCGGGTCCTCGATCATTTGCTCGAACTTCTTGCGCCCGCCTTCGTGATTGCCTTCAAGCAGCATGGTCTGCGCTTCGAGCAGGTGAATAAGCGGTTCCTGATCAGAGCTGAGCAGACCGGCTGCCTGCTTGCCCATCTTCTTTGCCAGCCCGTTGTCACCGGCGCCGGCTGCAATCAACCCCGTGGACAGCGATTGATAACCGCGATCGCGGCGGCGCGCGCGGAAATAGCGGTTCACCGTTTGTGGGCTGTTCCAAATGCTCTTCAGGATCCACCAAGTGATCATGACCGCAGAAACGGCAGCGACACCCGCCACGGCGGCTACCATCAACGTCACCTGGTATTGGTAACCCCCGAAAGTGATCACCAGATCGCCGGGTCTGTCTGCCAGCCACGCGAACGCAAGTCCGAGAGCAAATACAACAATCAGAAAGATCAGGATGCGGATCATCGTCTCAACTCCGGGACTAGAGCGTGTTTTGCTCAAATTGAATCGTTTGAACGCCGATAATTTGTAGCCTGACCAGGAGCGCGGGGCGACGCGGTGTGAACACCGTCAGACTCGCGCGACGCCGTTCAGGGCGCAAAGAATCAAGTTGAAACGATTGCGTTTTCACTATATTTATCAGATACTTAATTGGATTTTGGCTTGGCGGTCTTTTCCGCCTTGGCGGCGTCGAAATCCTCGCACGATGGTCACATCGTGCTGCGGTATTCTCTAAGACGTTTTGCGGTTTCTTTGAACCGCAACAACGCCCCTGTCCGCTTGGCACTACAAAAGGCACTTTCGCGCGGCTGACGCCGGTAATGCGAAAAATGCCTGAGCCAAGCCGAAAAATCCCTGCCATCAAACCGCTTCCATTTGAACAAAACACGCTCTAGCTACTCTTGTGCGGGCGCGAGCGCTGCCGCCAATGCGGTATCGATCAGCGCATCAACCTGCGATCTGGCCATGATCTTGTCCGCCAGAGCCTGACCTGCCGCTTTGACGCCGTCGGGCAGCGTTTCAAATTCGGCGAGAGCGGCTTGGTAGTTATTCGCGTTCACGGCCACTTCCATTCGCGCGACAATCGCCGCCGGCGTATCGCCCTCAACCAAGCCTATGGGCCGCACCTTGATGAGCGACTGTGCGCTGGAAAGAAGTTGTTCCCAGATGCTGGCGTCTTCGCCGCTTGAATTTGCTGCCGCAACCATCGCATTGGCCGTTTCAGTCATTTCGGACGCAATTTCCGATCGCGTCGGCACGCCGCGCGCTGCAAGCTCTCGCAATGCTTCAATCGCCGGGCTTTCAGGTGCAACGGAAGCGTAGGTTTCCAGCTCGGTCATGAACGGTAGTCCGCGATCGATGGCCGATTTGAGTGCGGCGGCGGCAATGGCGCGCGCCACTTCGGGATTTCCACCTTGTTGTTCCAGCCGCTTTGAAAGTTCGCCGATCTCAGCTTTCAATGTTTCAATCGAAGTCGCAGCCTCGCCCGACGATGATTGCAATCCGGAAACCTGTTCCTGCAGCGCTGCAATCGACTGATCGATGGTGCTGATCCTGTCCGTCAGCGCACTCACCGCGTCTGAATCGACGTCAGCAGAGCCATTGGAAAGCCCCGAAACCGTTTGCTCCAGAGCGTTCAGCCTGTCGCCAAGCGCCTGGAGCGCTGCACCTTCTCCACCATCCCCGGCCTCCAGCGCACTTTGAACCTGGGCGAGACTTTCTTTCAAAGCTGCAATATCGGCTGCACCATTTGAGATCTCTGTGTCCAGTTCCGCCTTTGCTGCGGCGATCGCGGCGCTGGTTGCTTCATTGCCGGCCTGCTCCAGCTTTGAAAGATCGGCTTTAAGCTCAGAACGAAGCGCGGTCAGCTTTGCTTCGATTTCCGAATCAGGCGAAGCATTTTGCCCTCCCAGCAATCCGGGAAGTAGTAAACTTCCGCCCAACACGATCAGCCCGCCGACAATGCCGGCACCAATCAGCCCGGCAAATGAATTCTTCTTCGGTGGCGAGGCATCATGATCCCTGCCTTCAGTCACACCGCCGCCTTCGCCTTCGGGATCGCCCGAACCCTGATCCGCAGCGTCTGAGGATTCGTCAGTCTTCCCACTTTGCGCGCCGCCATCCGCGTCAGCATCCGAATCCGGCTTCACCCCATCGGAGTTCCCTTCAGCGGATTGATCCTCAGCGGATTTCACATCCTCGGCTTCCAGCTCGATCGTTACCGGCTCGCGGCTCTTTTTCGAATGTTTGGTTCTTGGTGTTCTGGCCATTGCTGGCTCCCGCACATGACACTGAATGGTTGTCTGCGGCTTTGCACCGCCAACATTAAAACCGTCCTAACATACTCGCCATCATGTCCAAGCGGTGATTGGTCGCAGGGTCTGTTTTAGCTGCCAAACAGATCGAAAATTGCGTCTTCGTTCGGTTCCGAAGCAATCTTCACCTTCAAGCTTCCGCTGTTTTCCAACGCATCGGCAGCCCGCTTTGATATACAGTAAATATTTGAATATAATAGCAATTTCCGGGTATCATCGTTTTGCATAATCCCACTGATCTGCCTTGCCGCCGCGGCTGAATACACAAGCAGTGCATCGATCTCCCGCCCTGATAAGGCCTCCAGAATGTAGTCAGTTGCATAACTGACTACAAGCGAATCATAAACTTCGACGGCCTGAACGTTGATCGCAGCGGCTTCCAACCGTTGCTCCAGGTCCGGCGATCTCACCCTGCCGCAAACATAGAGAAGATTGTCCTGGGACTGCAATTCGGGAAGCAGCAAACCGGCAAGTTCTGCACCGCTGCCAGCTACCGTGCGGACGTCGAGGCCGTGTTCTGCAGCCGCCTCAGCGGTCTTCTCGCCGACCACGTGGACCGGCAGTTCCGAGACACGGCGGTGCAACCGGACGGGCATGTGCTTGACCCCGTTTGTACTGGTAAGCAACGCGCCGAGAAATCCAACAGTGGAGGGTATGGGATTTGGCGTCACCGGAACGATGCGGCTTAACGGAAGCACCACCGCTTCATGTCCGAGCGCGCGCAATTTCTCCGCGGTCTGGGACGCGCCGGGTTCGGGACGTGTTACCAGTACCCGCAAGGATCAGCTCCAGCTGTCGAAAAACGATGCACCGGCCCGGGCGCGAACATCCTCACCTGATTTCCGTCCGATACCAGCCGCATCCTTCATCAGTCCCTCACTGCTGACCGCATGGCTCGTCTGTCCGTCAGGCGTCAGGATCAGGCCGTCAAAACGGATCCTGTCGTCTTCGATCCGGGCCAACCCGGCAATCGGTGTTCGGCAGCTTCCATCGAGGGTCGCCAGAAATGCCCGCTCGCAGGTTAACGCGATCCGCGTTTCGGCGTGATCGATTGGCTGCAACATTTTCGTTGCGTGCCCGTCGCCGGTCCGTTGTTCGATGCAAATGGCGCCTTGTCCGGGCGCTGGCGGAAAGTCTTCGACATCGAGAAGCCGGGTGATCACCCCCGCCATTCCCAAACGCCTGAGCCCGGCATGCGCAAGCAGGGTCGCATCGGCGACACCCTCTTCCAGTTTGCGCAAACGGGTCTGCACATTGCCGCGAAAGGTTTCAACCTTCAGATCAGGGCGCATGCGCCTGACAAGCGCCTGCCGCCGCAGGGACGACGAACCGACTGTCGCACCCTCCGGCAATTCTTCAAGCGACGCAGCGGACCGCCCGACAAAGGCATCGCGAACATCTTCGCGCTCCAGAAAACAGGACAATTCAAGCCCGTCTGGCAGCACGGTCGGCATGTCCTTGGCTGAATGAACAGCAATATCGATGCTCCCGGCAAGCATCGCCTCTTCAATCTCCTTGGTGAACAATCCCTTGCCGCCGACCTCCGACAGTGGGCGGTTCTGGATCCGGTCGCCGCTGGTTGAGATGACCTCGATCGAAAATGCTTCCTCCGGCAGACCATGCGCCCGCATCAACCGGTCACGGGTCTCGTGCGCCTGGGCCAGAGCCAGCGGGCTGCCGCGCGTTCCGATACGCAATCCTTTTGTTTGCATGGCCTGATGTCCGTGATAACTCGCTGACGTCCTAACGGGGAAAATACGGTTCCACAATGCGCCCATGATACCGTCTGGTGAAAAATTGACCGTTCTGGGGATCGAAACGAGCTGCGACGAAACCGCAGCCGCTGTTCTGCTTGCAAGGGCGGCAGTCGGGGCGGAGATTTTGTCGAACATCGTTTTCAGCCAGATTGACGAACATGCCGCATTCGGCGGCGTTGTGCCAGAGATTGCTGCCCGGGCCCATATCGAAAAACTGGATGGCGTGATCGCTGCGGCGCTTGAAGATGCATCCGTGCAGCTACTGGATCTCGATGCAATCGCCGTCACCGCCGGGCCGGGATTGATCGGTGGTTTGATCGCAGGACTGATGGAGGCAAAGGCCATTGCCGCTGCATTGGACAAACCGCTTTACGCCATCAATCATCTGGAAGGTCATGCGCTTACGGCCCGCCTTACCGATGGTCTTGCGTTTCCGTATCTGCTGCTGCTGGTCTCGGGTGGCCACACGCAACTGGTTCTGGTTGAAGGCGTGGGCCGCTATCGCCGCTACGCCAGCACCATCGACGATGCGCTTGGTGAAGCCTTTGACAAAACAGCCAAATTGCTGGGTCTCGGCCATCCCGGCGGGCCGGCCGTCGAGCAAGCGGCGAAGTCAGGCAATCCGGACAGGTTTGCCTTTCCCAGGCCGCTGAAAGGCGAGGACCGGCCAGATTTTTCCTTCTCGGGCCTTAAAACCGCGGTCCGGCAGACCGCAAATGAAATTGCGCCGCTTTCGGACGCCGATATTGCCGACATCTGCGCTTCGTTTCAAAAAGCCGTCGCCGACACGCTTTCAGACCGTGTATCGCGCAGCCTGCAGCGATTTCGTAATGATCATCCGCAATGTCCGGACGCGGTATTGGTTGCAGCGGGCGGGGTGGCTGCCAACCAACTGCTTCGAACCGGCCTTCAGGCACTCTGCGCAGAGCATGGATTCAGCTTTGTCGCGCCTCCGTTGGACCTTTGTTCCGACAATGCAGCAATGATCGCCTACGCGGCAATTGAGCGCATTCACGCCGGAATTGCCCCTGAGCCTGATTTGCGCACAACACCGAGACCGCGATGGCCACTGGATACGCTGGCCGATCCTCTGCTAGGATCGGGCAGGCGGGGGCCGAAAGCGTGAGTTCAGCTTTGGAAGAAGAAAACAAGATTGCCGTCCTTGGCGGCGGCGCATGGGGAACTGCTCTGGCGCACAGTCAACGGCTGGGCGGCAAATCCGTTGTTCTTTGGGCCCGCGATTGCGGTTTGGTCGACCGTATCAATGCAACCCACGAAAATTTCAAATATTTGCCGGGAGTCAGTCTGGCAGAGGGTGTCAAGGCGACATGTTCGCCCGACGAGGCCCTGTCGGAAGCAAGTTGCGTTCTTGTCGCTATACCGGCCCAGACCATTCGCAATGTGCTGGACTCGATCGCAAAATCCTTTCCCGCCAATATCCCGCTGGTGCTGTGCGCAAAAGGCATCGAGGCCGATACCGGCAAACTGCCATCTGACATTGCGTCCGAACTGTTCCCCCAAAATCCGATTGCCGCCCTGTCCGGCCCGAGTTTCGCTGCCGATGTCGCCCGCAACCTGCCGACTGCGGTCACCGTGGCTTCGCAGGATGCAGCGGCCGCCCACGATCTGGCCAAATTGCTCTCTGCCCCCAATTTGCGCTGCTATTCCAGCGAGGATCTGAGCGGCGTCGAAATCGGCGGTGCCCTGAAAAACGTGCTTGCCATTGCCGCAGGCATCGTGTCGGGCTCACGGCTTGGCGACAGTGCCCAGGCAGCCCTGATCACCCGGGGCTTTGTCGAACTTCGCCGCGTGGGTGCGGCACTTGGTGCGCAACCCGATACGTTGATGGGATTGTCCGGTCTTGGCGACCTGATTCTCACCTGCGGCTCGCCGAAATCGCGCAACTTTACCTATGGGCTGGCACTGGGCCGCAACGAACCGGTCAATGGCCTGCCACTGGCCGAAGGTGTTCCCACCGCGGGAATCGCGGCAAAGCTGGCAGCTGACAGGGACATAGAGGCCCCGATCATCAACGCGGTCTCAAAAGTCCTTGACGGTACGCTCTGCGTCGCCGAAGCGATTTCGCAACTGATGGCGCGGCCGCTGAAAGCCGAAAACGCCTGAACCCGTATTTCAAGGAGATTTCCATGGCCTATTGGCTGTTCAAGTCGGAACCCGGCGCCTGGTCCTGGGACGATCAAAAAGCAACCGGAGATGCCGGCCAGGAATGGGACGGCGTGCGCAATTATCAGGCGCGCAACAATATGCGCGAAATGAAAATCGGCGATCGCGGCTTTTTCTACCATTCGGTCAAGGAGACAAGCGTGGTTGGCATCGTCGAAGTCTGTGCGCTCGCCCATCCTGACTCCACCACCGATGACGAGCGTTGGGAATGCGTTGACATCCGCGCAGTCGAAGACGTGCCAAATCCGGTGACCCTGGCCGACATCAGGGCAAACCCGAAACTCGCCGACATGGTGTTGGTCAACAATTCCAGGCTTTCAGTACAGCCGGTAACAGCCGCCGAATGGAAGGAAATCTGCCGCATGGGCGGTCTGTAACCCTGATCCTTCACTGCTGCAGACGTTCACGCCCTCGTGAACCGGACAATCTGGGAAATTCTTTCAATTTCGGGTATTTAGATGGCCGCACATTGGGCGGAACCATGAAGTTGTTGTTTGCGTTGTTCGTAATTCTGGGTTTGGGCTTGGTGGCTTCCCATGCCGCCGCGCCAACGGATCTGCGCGGAAGTTCAGAAGCGCTTCTGGTGTCATCGGTTGAAAACATCGCACCGACAGCGGGCATCGGCCGATGCTGCAGCAAGATGCCGGAGGTTTTCTCCGATCTTGGTTTTCCATGCCACTCCGAGGTTCAGCCATTTCTCGAACTTCACAGCGTGCAGTTGCCCGATATCCGGCCCGTCCGTGTCGATGATGCAATGATGACGGAAACCGATACTCCTCTACGGACCGTTTTCCGCCCGCCAATTGCCTGACATGGCAAACGCAGGCGCCCGTCTGGCGCAGTACATGTTCACATCAATCAGGCGAGAGTAATCATGATTAGCAGAAGAAACCTGCTGCTTGGCGGCGTGGCGGCGCTATGTTCCATTTCCCCGCTGACCGCGGCAGCACACCACACCAAAAAGTTCCGCAACTTCAAACTGAAGCGCAAATACAAACCGCAAAAAGTGCGTTTCACGGGCTATGCGCCAGGCACGATTGTCGTCGATCCGGCCAATCACTTTCTCTATCTGGTCGAGACGCGCTTTCGTGCCCGCCGATACGGCGTTGGCGTTGGCAGGGCAGGGCTTTCTTTCAAGGGAAACGCAACGATCAAGCGCAAGGCAGAATGGCCAAGCTGGCGTCCGACAGACAACATGATCCGCCGCCAGCCCGGAAAGTATGCCCGTTACGCCAAGGGTGTGCCCGGCGGTCCCAACAATCCGCTCGGCGCCAGGGCGCTCTATCTCTACAAGGGCGGGCGCGACACCTACTATCGCATCCACGGAACGACCCAGCCGTGGTCCATCGGCCAGTCGGTATCAAACGGCTGTATCCGCATGGTCAACGAACACGTGATCGATCTCTACGAACGGGTGCCGCTTGGAACCAAGGTCGTCGTGATCTGACGCACTGCATTTTCCGGCGCGGCGCCAGAGCAAAAGCCGCGCCGGCAAACCAGTTTCAAAAACGGGCAGAAGCCGGTGCAACTTGACCTTGCTGCCCGCCATCTGCTCAATTGCACATGCGGGCGGTTGAGGAGGAAGGACGATGGCATTTGGCGGCATCAGCTATCTGGCTGTTCTGATCGCGGCGATCGCTGCATTTGTCTTTGGCGCGGTCTACTATGGAGCACTTGGCAAGCCGTGGATGAAGGCCGCTAGGATCGATCCGGCGCAGGCGAATATGTCCCCCGTCCTGTTCATCACAAGTTTTGCCGCCGAACTGGTCATGGCATGGGTCCTGGCCGGCGTGATTGGCCACCTGGGGACCGGCGAAGTGACACTTTGGAATGGTGTTGTCTCCGGCCTGTTTGTGTGGCTCGGTTTCATGGCAACCACCGTTGCGGTCAACCAGCGCTATCAGGGCTTTGGCTGGGATTTGACATTGATTGACGCCGGCCACTGGCTCGGCGTTGCCGTCATCATGGGCGCCGTCATCGGCTGGTGGGGCGTATAGGATTTTCACGCGGGGCATCTCTTTGCCCCTTGTCGAAACAGGGAACATCATCCGAAAAGGCAAACCAGTTCTGTGCTTTTGAGACCCAGAAGAAAGCACTTGGTTTGATCCAGCCTGTGTCGTCGAACGTGCCTGCCGCAATCGCGATTCCATCCGGCAGCCGTTCCGGTTTCCACATCACGGTTGTGCCGCATGTGCCGCAAAACCGGTGCGACACCAGCCTCCCGGATTCGGCGATCCGGTCGTAGACTGTAAAATTATCCTCACCGGCTGAGATCGTCACATCCTTCTCGGCAAAGAAACAGCCAAACCCGAACGCCGATCCGGTTCTTTTCTGGCATGCCTGGCAGTGGCACGCCGCCATTCCGGTCGGTTCTCCATCGACTTCGTATCTGCACGCACCACAGGCGCAGCCACCTGTCAGTTTCATATCACTCTCCAATATGCTGATTTACGGTATGCGCCATGCTTCTGATTGAACAGCGTCATCGACACATACAATTAACATGTGTACCATTCCTGATCTGCAAAGGAGGAACATTAACATGTCGGACAAACCGCCTTTCCGGGCCGACCATGTCGGCAGCCTTCTGCGCCCACAAAGCGTTGTTGAAGCGCGCAAGAAGCATTTTGAAGACCGCTCGATCTCCGCCGATGAACTGCGGCTTGTCGAGGACGCGGCCATTCCCGAGCTGATCCGCATGCAGGAAGAAGTCGGGCTGAAGGCGGTGACCGACGGCGAGGCAAGGCGGTCGTTCTGGCACTATGATTTCATGGGTATGCTGACCGGCTTCGATCTGGTCGAGCGCGACGAGGGGGTTCAGTTTGCCGGCGTCAAGCTCAGGCCAATATTCCCGACCATTTCGGCAAAACTCGATTTTCCCGATGATCATCCGATGCTGGAGCACTACAGATTTGTCTCCAGCCACACCAATGTGACGCCGAAAATCTCGATACCCGGCCCGAGTTGCTGCCATTTCCGCACGGCACCTGCCGATATCGCACCGGCTGAATATAACGACACCGATGTGCTGTTTGCGGACATCGCCGCAACCTACAAGAAGGCGGTGGCCAAGTTCTACGAAGCCGGCTGCCGGTATCTGCAGATGGATGATATTTTCTTCGCCTATCTGTGCGACCCCAAACACCGGGCCGACAAGAAACAGCAGGGACAAGACCCGGATTGGCTGATCGACCGCTATGCCTGGATGATGCACGAGGCCATTCATGATCGACCGGACGACATGGTGATCGGCATGCACATGTGCCGCGGTAATTTCAAGTCCACCCACGCAGCCGAAGGCGCCTACGATCCGGCCGCCGACGCGGTGTTCAACAAGACCGGGGTCGACATTTTCTTCATGGAGTACGATACCGAGCGGGCGGGTGGCCTGCAGCCGCTGTCGCTGCTGGCCAAAGGCAAGCAGCGCGTTCTGCCCGGTTTCATCACCACCAAGACCGGTGAACTGGAAAGCATCGACGACCTGAAATCGAAATTCGAGGAAGCCTCGAAATACGCCGATATCGACCAGCTTGGCATTGCGCCGCAATGCGGATTTGCGTCTACCGAAGAGGGCAATGCAATCACCTATGACGACCAGCGCCGAAAACTGGAGCTGGTGGTCAACACCGCCGAAGCCATTTGGGGCGGGGTGTAGGCATTTACATCGCGGCCATATGGGCGCCGATATAGTAGGGCCAGACGATTATCGCCAGCAGCCCCTGCCAGAATCCCAGCTTCAAATACCCGATGGTAAACAGCCAGCCGGCACACCAGATGAGGCCGAGGCCGCCATGCTGCTCAATTTTGATTCGCTGCTTCTCCACGCCAGATACCTCCGGTCAACTTGCAGACAATTCTACTCCGAGCGGGAAAATCAGGCTTTGATTCCCGTCAATCGAAACGAAAAACCGGCAATGGGGTCAATAAATCGACGCGACGGATCCGGTTGACAGGATCACTCAAATCCGAACGTTGCAATCACCGGCACATGATCCGATGGCCGTTCCCAGCCTCGCGCCTCGCGCAGCACGTCGATTGACTCAAGATCGCCTGCAACATTGTCCGAAGACCAGACATGATCAAGCCGCCGGCCGCGGTCAGACGCAGCCCAGTCCTGCGCCCGGTAACTCCACCAGGTGTAAATTTTCTCGGGCGGCGGCGTGTGCAGGCGCATCAAATCCGCCCAGCCGCCCTTGATCCGCAGATCTTCCAGTGTCTCCGTCTCCACCGGTGTGTGGCTGACAACCTTCAATAGCTGCTTGTGCGACCAGACATCCTCCTCCAGCGGCGCGATGTTGAGATCGCCGACCAGAATGGAGGCTGATTTTGCGGTTTGCTCCGCATTGACCGTCCGCATTTCGCCGAGAAAATCGAGCTTGTGCTTGAATTTCGGGTTCTTTCCCACATCCGGTTCATCACCGCCGGCCGGAACATAGAAATTGTGCAGCAGCAACGTCTTGCCGCCGGCATCCACCTCCACCGACAGGTGTCTCGTATCGCCCATCCGGCAATAATCGCGCCGCTCAATCGCCCGGATCGGCCGGCGCGAGATCGTCGCCACCCCGTGATAGCCCTTCTGGCCGTGGATCTCGATGTGCTCGTAGCCCACCGCCTTCAATGGCTCGAACGGAAACAGGTCATTCGGGCATTTGGTTTCCTGCAGACACAGAATATCGGGCTGATATTCACCCAGGAACTTCTCCACCAACGGCATGCGCAGGCGAACAGAGTTGATATTCCAGGTGGCGATGGAAAATGGCATGGAATGCTTCCCGGCGAAGTGTTCAGCCGCAAAATCTTGCAGCCCCGCCGGTCAGAAGCAAGCGCCCGAACGTATAAGGCCGCCGGAGTGGCGGCCTTCCACAAAATATTTTGAAATTGCCTTGCGGATCGTCACCGGTTGCCGCTTTGCCCGTTGGTTTCGGCAACCTTGCGATAGTCGATCTTGAATATCTTCGGATCGAATTTCACATCATGCTGGACATTGAAGATCATTACCGTCGTGTCCTTGCCCTGTGCATCGCGGATCGTCCACTGCCGCAACTCGTAACTTGCCGGATCGAACATCATCGTGATCGTCGAATTGCCGAAAACCGATTTGTCGGCCAGGGTGATCGTCGTCAGATCGTCCTCTTCCCTGACCTTTTGAACCCGGTCACCGGAGATATCGATCGTTTCGTCAAGCAGCAGTTTCAGGGGCGTTTTGGACAGCGGATAAAGGTCGGCGGTTTTCAGCTTCTTGTTCGAAATCACCACCGATTTGCCGTCGGAAACAACGCGAAACGCAGACGGCTGTTCATAATTGAAGCGAATACGGCCGGGCCGCTCGATGAAAAACTTGCCGCCGGTCTGCTCCCCGCGCGGACCAAATTGCACGAATTCGCCCATCATGGTTTTGACCGAGGAGAAATGATCTGCAATCTCCTGAGCCGTTCCGGCTTTCGCATCAGCATTTGCGACCGGACTCATGACCAGGGCGGCGGAGACCAACATCGAGGCGGCACCCAAAACGATGCCACGCTTGACAATGCGTGCCGGATTGACAGTCTTTTCCATCCAGATGCTCCATTGCGGTGGGCGGTCGACACCCTCGCGTCCTGACTGGTGGGCTAGTGTGTGATTAAGGCTCAACTTGGGCATTGATGTTTGCTCTTTTTGAAATGTCAAAGCTTGTCTTCTTCGGTCGGGACAAGAATTTCGCGCTTTCCGGCGTGGTTGGCCGGGCCGATCACGCCTTCTTCCTCCATCCGCTCGATAATCGATGCTGCCCGATTATATCCAATCCCCAGCCGGCGCTGGATATACGAGGTCGAGACCTTTCCGTCACGCAACACCACAGCCACGGCCTGATCGTATGGATCGTCGGATTCACCGAGGTTTGACGCGCCGCCACCGGCTTCGTCCTCGCCATCGTCCTCGGTAATGGCGTCCAGATACTGCGGCACGCCTTGAAGTTTCAGGTGCTTGACAACCTTCTCTACCTCATCATCCGAGACAAAGGGGCCGTGAACACGCTGGATGCGCCCGCCACCGGCCATATACAGCATGTCGCCCATGCCGAGCAGTTGTTCGGCACCTTGCTCACCCAGAATGGTGCGGCTGTCGATCTTGGAAGTCACCTGGAAGGAGATGCGGGTCGGAAAATTGGCCTTGATCGTGCCGGTGATCACATCAACCGATGGCCGCTGCGTCGCCATGATGACGTGGATGCCCGCCGCACGCGCCATTTGCGCCAGCCGCTGCACCGCGCCCTCAATGTCCTTGCCGGCAACCATCATCAGGTCGGCCATTTCGTCGATAATCACGACGATATACGGCATTGGCTGCAGATCGAGTTCCTCGGTTTCGTAGATCGCCTCGCCGGTCTCCCGGTCAAACCCGGTCTGTACGGTGCGGCTGATGCGCTCGCCCTTCTTGTGCGCCTGTTTGACCCGCTGATTGAAGCCGTCAATATTGCGGACCCCAAGCTTGGACATCTTGCGATAGCGCTCTTCCATCTCGCGCACGGTCCATTTCAGCGCCACAACCGCCTTTTTCGGATCGGTCACCACCGGGGTTAAAAGATGCGGAATACCGTCATAGACCGACAATTCCAGCATTTTCGGATCGATCATGATCAACCGGCATTCTTCCGGCGTCATGCGATAGAGCAGTGACAGGATCATCGTGTTGATCGCCACCGATTTACCCGAGCCCGTCGTACCGGCGACCAGCACGTGTGGCATCTTCGCCAGATCGGCGATTACCGCCTCGCCATTGATGGTCTTGCCAAGCGCCAGACCAAGTTTGGCCTTCATGTTTTCATAATCGCGGCTTGCCAGCAATTCGCGCAGGAACACGGTCTCACGGCTGGCATTGGGCAGTTCGATGCCGATGGCGTTGCGTCCCGGCACAACGGCAACACGGGTGGCAATTGCACTCATCGAACGCGCAATATCATCCGCCAGCCCGATCACCCGCGATGATTTGATTCCAGGCGCCGGTTCGAGTTCATAGAGCGTCACCACCGGTCCGGGGCGGACATGAATGATCTCGCCCTTGACACCGAAATCTTCCAGCACGCCTTCCAGCAGGCGCGCATTTTGCTCCAGCGCGTCTTTCGACATGGCAGGCGTCTTGGCCGTTGCCTTCACTTCGCTCAGGAAATGCAGCGCCGGCATTTCAAATTCGCCGGTTCCGATCAGGGATGCTTGCGCCTCCCGGGTTACCCGCATCCCCTGTTTCGGCCTTGGCGCCGGTTTTTCAACCCGTGCTGCCGCCAATTCGCCGCCGTGAAAATCGTCAACATTTTCGTCAAGCTCCGGCATCACAAATTCATCGGTGGTGGCTTGTGCATCGAATTCCGGCTCGACGCGGTCGCTTGCATAATCCGATACAAAATTTTCAATCCTGCTCGCCAGCGCATCATCCCTGGAAGGATCGGATCGTTTCCAGAACGGTTTCAGCGATCGGGGCAACAACCAGCGGGTCGCAAAAGCGCGTAGCGAATACCAGAAATGATGCAGCGCCCCGAGGATCAGTCGGGCCCGGCTGTCTTCATCATCTTCGTCGAACAGCGGATCTTCATGCACCTCAATGGGTTCGCGAACCGGCTCGTCCACAGGCAATACATTACGATCCAGGATTCCGGCGCCAAAACAGAAGAGCCAGACCGAGGGAGCCAGAAGCAACAGACCTAAAAGGGCCGCAAGCAGGCCCGATGGATAGGATCCGGTCGCCAGTGCCGGAATCTTCAGCACCATGTCCCCGAACACACCG
Source organism: Rhizobiaceae bacterium (assembly GCA_040830725.1). Classification (GTDB taxonomy): domain Bacteria; phylum Pseudomonadota; class Alphaproteobacteria; order Rhizobiales; family Rhizobiaceae; genus JAWKWH01. The sequence goes on along the minus strand of JBFOMG010000069.1, from coordinate 43,335 downwards.
CCAAGGCCTGACGGCAGTGGCCAGGTGGCATTCACCGGCGCACACCCGATGACCGCCGACAAGAGCACCGCCGAACCGAACCAGGCAAGCAAACGCTTGAATTTGCGGTCAATGCCACGCGCGGTCGCCAGCAATACGCCCCAGAACACCAGCGGCAGCAGGGCGGTGACCGCGCCGAGGCCGAAAAACTGCATGGCAAGGTCGGCAAAGACCGCGCCCGGATAGCCCATTGCATTGGTGACGATATTGCCCGTCGCATGACTGAAGCTGGGATCAGCGACATTCCAGGTGGCCAGGCTTGCCGTTGCGAAAACGGTGGCGACAAGAAGCCCGAGACCGGTCAATCTGGTCAACTGCCGGCGAAAAAACGCCTGCAAACTTCGTGGAAGGTGACTGAGACCGAGAGTTGCCGCTATTCCTGAACGCATACGATAAACCCCATGCATGATCCGGTCACCGGAGTCCTAAGCCGGCAACCCGTTGCCTGAAGCCTATGAGAGGGTGGTTAAAGCGCCATTAACCATGGGTGGTTTGCGGCCCTATTCGCGACAGACGCTTCGGAATTCTTCGGCCGGCAGAATGGATTTGTGCTGCGATCGCATCATGATATGCGTTCATCAGTGAGAATCAGACGGGGAGGCGGCCAATTGATCGTTTCGTGCGGCGAGTGCGGCAGGGATGTCAGCGACAAGGCTGCCGCCTGCCCGCATTGCGGTGCGCCTGCGGCAGCAAACCCGGCGAGAACCGCTGATCGGCCGAACCGCACCGGCAAAGGATTTTCGATCCCCTGGCGATGGGTGTTTCCGATTGCCGCTGCGGCCGCCACCTTTGCAACCAAGCCGGATGTCGAAAGGCTGAGGGACAAGATCTACAATGAGGCACTGGCGATCGTTCAGGACCAGCAAATCACCGAAGACGACAATATCCTGTCCGGCTTCATCAAGATTGGCTGTGCGCTGGATGCCCGCGCCTGCGCAGAGGAGATCACCGCCCGGGCCGTGATCCGCGATCGCGACCTGATCTTCTTTCGCAGCGCCACCATCACCATTGAAGGTTCTGAAATCAGCTGCTGGGGTGCATTGGGCGACTGGCGATGCGACAATAGCGGGAAATGAGGGTCGCCCGGCGATCGGGCCGGGCGACGCCTTGTCAGGATATGCTCAAACGCCCCTGATCTCGACCTCCGGATTGGCGCCGATGGAATGGATGGCCAGATCCGCACCCAGCACCTCTTCCTCCTCGGTCAGACGCAGGCCGGTTGCCGATTTCAGGATTCCGTAGACGACATAACCCGCCGCAGCCGCATAGACCACGCCAATCAGGCTGCCGACGATCTGGCTTGCAAGCGAGACACCGCCCAGCCCGCCAAGCGCCTCCAGACCGGAATTTGCGGGATATCGTGTGACCGAATAGGCATACCGCCCAAAAACAGGCAAAAACGCCAATTGCCCGCCCAATTGGCAGGCAATCTGCGCCTTATCGCGGCGAAACCCGGCAGCCGGCGGGCAGAGTGCCCGCCGGCTTGGCCGTGTTCCTAGCTGTGGTAGGCCGCCTCGCCGTGGGAAGCGAGATCGAGCCCCATCTGTTCGTCTTCTTTCGACGGTCGCAAGCCGACGACCAGGTCGGTGACCTTGAACAGGATCGCCGAAACGACACCGCACCAGATAATGGTGATCAGCACCGCCTGGATCTGGATCCAGGTTTGACCGCCGATCGAGAAGTCCGCACCGCCGATGCCGCCGAGCGAACCGCTGGTGAAGATGCCCGTGCCAATCGCGCCGACAATGCCGCCAATGCCGTGAATGCCGAAAACATCGGCGCTGTCATCGTAGCCGAAGCGAATCTTGATCACCGCCACGAAGTAGTAGCAAATTACTGACGCAATCAGGCCGAGGATGATTGCACCCACCGGACCGACAGAACCTGCAGCCGGGGTGACCGCGACAAGACCGGCGATCATACCCGAAGCCGCACCCAGCATCGATGCCTTCCCGCGCATGATCGCTTCAATGGCCGACCACCCGACTATCGCACCAGCCGTCGCCGTGAATGTGTTGATCATCGCCAGTGCCGCACCACCATTGGCCTCCAGGTTGGAACCGGCATTGAACCCGAACCAGCCGATCCACAGCATGGCCGCACCCACAAGGGTCAGCGTCATGGAATGCGGAGCCAGCATGTCGCGGCCATAGCCTTCGCGCTTTCCGACCATGATGCAACCGACGAGACCCGCAACGCCTGCATTGATGTGCACCACGGTGCCACCGGCAAAATCGAGCGCGCCCATGTTGAAGATCAGTCCGGCGCCGTCCCAGACCATGTGGGCGACCGGGAAATAGACAAATGTCACCCAGAGGATGGAAAACAGCATGACCGCCGAAAACTTGATCCGCTCGGCAAACGCACCGACAATCAGCGCCGGGGTGATAGCCGCAAACGTCATCTGGAAACAGATGAACACAAACTCGGGAATGACCACGCCATCGGTGAATGTTGCCGCCGTCGAATCAGGCGTCACACCGGCCAGAAACAGCTTGCCGAAGCCGCCAAAGAAGGCGCTGGTCGATCCTCCGAAGGCGAAGGAGTAACCGTAGACCACCCAGACGATCATCATGACAGCTGCGATCATCGTGCATTGCATCAGCACTGACAGCATGTTCTTGGCGCGCATCAACCCGCCATAGAAGAGCGCCAGCCCCGGAATGATCATCAACAGGACCAGTATGGTGGCCAGCATCATGAAGGCCGTGTCGCCCTTGTCCGGCACAGCTTCCTGAGCAAAAGCCGGAAGCGCACCTGACAACAGGGCGACCGGCGCAATGGCCATGGATTTCAGTTGTGGAAATTTCATCTTCGATTGTCCCCTGTAGTGTTAAAGCGCGTCCGGTCCGGTCTCGCCGGTGCGGATGCGTACTGCCTGCTCAAGTGAGAAAACAAAAATCTTGCCGTCACCGATCTGGCCCGTCCGGGCCGAATTGGTAATCGCTTCGACCGCCTGATCGGCAAGCTCCGAGGCGACAGCGATTTCTATTTTGATCTTCGGAAGAAAGCTGACGAGATATTCGGCGCCCCGGTAGATCTCGGTATGGCCTTTTTGGCGGCCATAGCCCTTGACCTCGGTTGCCGTCAGCCCGTGCACGCCGATCGATGTCAGCGCTTCGCGAACCTCGTCCAGCTTGTGTGGTTTGATGATAGCGGAGATGAACTTCATATATCCTGTCCCATGGTTTCGCCCGGTTTCCCGCCACATTGCCATGTGACCCCGGGATGACAGGATGCACTATTCAAGTACCGTGCCAGTTTGTGTGCACTGCAATATCTTACTGATATTTCAAGATTAATTTTTGAGCAGCCGTGTAGCAGAATGAATCGCCACACCCAAGATGCTTAATTGTTAGGCGTATTTGAACACTTGCCTAATTTCTAGGCGCTCTTCTCAGGCGGATCAGTCCTTCCTGCGCGACGGAAGCGATCAATGTGCCGTCCTGGCTGAAAAGCTGGCCGCGGCCGAAGCCCCGGCTGCCGGAAGTCGACGGACAGTCCTGGTCATAGAGCAGCCAGTCGTCCAGTTTGTTGGGGCGATGAAACCAGACGGCATGGTCGAGACTGGCGGCTTGAAACTCACCCTTGAACAACGACTTGCCGTGCGGAAACGTCGTCGTGTCCAGTAATGTCATGTCAGACAGATAGGCAAGGACCGCAGCCTGCAGCGCCCGGTCGTCGGGTACAGGGCCGGTGGCGCGCACCCAAACCTGCTGGCGTGGCGGCAGTTTCTTGTCGCTGAAATAATGCTCCAGCATCACCGGTTTCATGTCGATCGGCCGGTCATGTTCCCAGAATTTCTTGATCGGCTCGGGCATCGGAACGTTGCTGTCGGCAATCAGATCCTGGCGGTTGCGCAGAGTATCCGGTGCAGGCACGCCCGACGGCATCTCGAACTGATGCTCCAGCCCGCTTTCATCCTTGTGAAACGATGCTTCAAGGGAAAAAATGGCATGGCCATGCTGGATGGCGACGACACGTCTGGTGGTGAACGACGTTCCGTCGCGAATGCGGTCAACCTCATAGACGATCGGGATTGCCGGATCGCCGGGCCGCATGAAATAGCCATGCAGGGAATGAACGAACCGGTCGGATGGCACGGTACGCTGCGCCGCGACCAGCGCCTGGCCCACCACCTGCCCGCCAAACACCCGCTGCCAGGTTACCTTCGGGCTGCGACCACGAAACAGGTTGCGCTCGAGCACTTCGAGGTCGAGAATATCGAGAAGCTCCTGCATCGCAGCCGACATGGCGTTTTCCTTCAGTGAATTGGGTTGGGCCGCCGGTTTCGATCAGGAAGCGCCGACAGTGTCAACCGGAAACGCCCGCACAATGGCAAAACGAGCATCTGCTGCAAAATCACGCACCCGGCAACTGCCGGACAGGGTCGATATTCTCATTGCCGGCGCCGGCTATGTCGGTCTTGCCACCGCAGTGGCCATCGCTTCGGCACGGCCGTCCCTGACCGTCGCCATTGTTGATGCGGCGCCTGAGGGCGTCTGGAAAAAGGATCCGCGCGCATCGGCCATCGCGGCTGCCGCGATGCGCATGCTCGATCAGCTCGGATGCGCCGGCGAGATCATGCCGCATGCCCAGGCCGTGACCGAGATGATCGTCACCGATTCCAAGGCTTCAGATCCGGTACGGCCCGTGTTCCTGACCTTTGACGGCGAAGTCGCTCCCGGAGAACCTTTCGCTCACATGGTCCCCAACCATGTGATGAACGGTGCGCTGCGCAAACGCGCCTCTCAATTGAATATTGCCATCATCGAAGGGGTTGCGGTTGAAGCATTCGACACGCAACCGGCATCTGTCGGCGTATCGCTTGCCAACGGCAGCCGGGTCGACGCCCGGCTGCTCATCGCCGCCGACGGTGTCCGCTCGCGCCTGCGCGACATGGCCGGCATCAAGACGGTCTATTTCGACTATGAGCAATCGGGCATTGTCTGCACTGTCGCCCATGAGCGCCCGCACAATGGCCGCGCTGAAGAACATTTCCTGCCCGCCGGCCCGTTCGCCATCCTGCCCTTGAAGGGCAACAAATCCTCCATCGTCTGGACCGAACGCACAAAAGATGCCGAACGGTTGGTAAACGAGGATCCGCTGATCTTCGAGACTGAATTGGAAATGCGCTTCGGTCTCAAACTCGGCCATATCCAGGTGGTTGACCAGCCCCGCGCCTTCCCGTTGGGGCTCCGACTTGCCCGCGATTACGTCAAGCCGCGATTTGCGCTGGTTGGCGATGCGGCGCACGGCATTCACCCGATTGCCGGTCAGGGGCTCAATCTGGGTTTCAAGGATGCTGCCGCCATCGCCGAGACCATCGTCGAGGCCGACCGGCTCGGTCAGGATATCGGTGCATTGGATGTACTTGAGCGCTACGAACGCTGGCGCCGTTTCGACACGGTGCAGATGGGGGTGACCACCGATGTGTTGAACCGCATGTTCTCCAACGATTTTTCGCCGCTTCGAGCAGTACGCGATATCGGTCTCGGCCTTGTCGACCGCATGCCGCACATGAAGCGGTTTTTCATCACGCAGGCCTCGGGATTGTCAGGACCCGCGCCAAGATTGTTGCGCGGCGAGGCGATTTGAGAATGCATTTATCAGTGGACGGTCAAGCCCAGTTTTTGGCGTAGTTTGTCTGTTCGTATCTTGTGCAATTTCGGCCTTTGACCCGATTTCTCCGCCACTTTATCAACCATTGATATCAGTTGCTCTTTCTCAACTTCATTCAGTCGTGAGTCGAGAAACTTGCCGGCCCGGTCGATCACCAATGGCACATCTACAACCTGCGACGCTGCCCATTTGGCATAGGTCATTGCTTCGTCCAGCGCCCCATCTGATGCCGCAATCTCATAAACCACATCCCGAATCTTACCTTCCAGTTGCGGTGTTAGCGGACTGTCCTCACCATGAATCGAAACCAGAATGGTCGCCGCCGCGACTACAGGGTCATCAATGGCGGAAACCGGCGATTCAGCAGCTTTGGCTCGCAATTTCTTCCGCCGGAAATGCCCGCGCACTCTTCCGACAGTATTAATCGCGTCGTTTGCAGCGGCGCTCATATTTTGCAACCGGTACCAATAGAATGCTGCCGCACCCAAGGCGCCCAGTATACTCAATAGAATGTGCATTTGTTTCGCTCCCCATTTTAGAGAGCAGGAGTATTGCACGCATAGGCTGCAAAGCGGTTTATCCAATAAGTAAAATTGTCACTGTCTTGCAAGGAATAATTGTGGCGATTGATTGAGTTCCATGCAAGGAAGCCGCCAAACAGGAAGAGATAGATGACCGACGAACCTGAAATCGAAACCCGCTCCTGCAGCTTTGACGAAATTGCGCAGATGTGCCGCCAGGCGGCGCAAGCCAAAGGCTATCCGCCGGAACTGGCGGAGTTTGGCGCCGAAATGGCAGTCTGGCTGGAGCGGCACCGCATCCCCGGCGTGGCGGCAATGGCGCTCGTTCTTGAACAGACCGAAACCTTCGATGCTGAAGCCGCCAAACCGGAAACGCTGGAATCGGGCGAAATGCGCTTTCCCGAGGCAATTACCGGCGGCATGTTCCTGCTCAACAATTTCGACCGGCTGACCTTTCCGGCCCGCATCAATGGCCCGACCTATGGCGCCATGTTGCTGGCGCCTTTTTTCGCGCTCGCCGCACACCAGCGCGACAAGGGTATCCGCATCAGTTTCCTCGGCAAGGATGGAGAGACAATCGGCGCACAAGTCAGCTACTCAGGCGGCAAGTCGGCCTTCGCCGGCGAACCAATCGCCATTGGCTATGCCAGCAAAATTGGCATTGAATTTCCGGTCGACCATGAAGCCGAACTCAACGCACCGCGCAACGACCCGGTCGAAATCGACGCCAATTTCTGCAGCGCGCTTGAAGAAATGGCCGGCACAAAACACTGAGCCGGATAAAGCATGGCTGGCTTGGCGTCAGGCCTTCACCAGCCGTAAATGCTTGTCGAACACCTTGAGAATACGCGGCAATTCATGGCCGCGTTTCAATATCCGGCCACCGGCAGACATCACCGACCAGGCGCCCTGGCGGCGTGCTGATTTGGGCGTTTTGGTTATCTGGAACAGCGGCACTTCGGATGTCCGGCGAAAAACCGAGAAAACCGCACGGTCTGAAAGGTGATCGATGGCATAGTCGCGCCATTCCCCGGCAGCAACCATCTTGCCGTATAGATTAAGGAGCTGATCAAGCTCTTTTCGGTGAAACGTAACGGGTATTTGCAACCGCTCGCGACGGAACTCGCTGAGCGGTATCAATATTGCCGTTTCTTCGCTTCCACCTCCCATATCTCCCCGATCCATCATGTCGCAAACCTCATATACAAAACTGTCACATCGGCAGGTTTGCGCGTTCGGCGCCGAATTGCAAGTATCACTGTATGTTGACAGACCGCTTGCCGCCGCGGTTCGACGCGGATAGAATTGACCAAATGATAAAAAATGAGGGACGCCCATGCTGAGCGATACCGACAGGAAATTTCTGCGCATTGCCTATGAAGAGGCATTGGCGGGTTTCAACGAGGGCGGTTGCCCCATCGGCTCGGTTCTGGCCGAAGGCGACCGGTTGATCGCCCAGGGCCGCAATCAGCGCGTCCAGGGCGGCGACCCGATCGCCCATGGCGAGATGGACTGCCTGCGCAAGGCGGGCCGCCAGAAAAGCTACCGCAAGATGACGCTCTACACCTCGCTGTCGCCCTGCATGATGTGTTCCGGCACCATCATCCAGTTCGACATTCCGCGCGTTGTCGTTGGCGAGAACGTCAATTTCGGCGGCAATGAGGACTTCCTGCGCTCCCGCGGTGTTGAGGTCATCGTTGAGAACGATGCCGACTGCATCGCGCTGATGAAACGCTTCATCGAGGAAAAACCGGAATTGTGGGCCGAGGATATCGCCGAAGAAGCGTGAAGAACGCCTACCGCTCGCTTTGTCGCAAACGCCACAAAGCAGCTGTCACTGACTGGCGTTCACACCAGCATCCATTCCCGAACACCTGACCAGCATGATCGCGGCATCAGCCGCCACCCGAACACAGGAACGGTCGCCATGGATCAGCACCAGGATCAAAGCACCCTCCATTAACAGCCACACCTCACGCGCCAGATGCGAGGCATTGTTTGCGCCCCGCTCCGCAAGCGCGCCGGCAAACAGGCCTTCCTGCGGCGCTATATCACGTCAGGCTGTGGAATGCCTTGAAAACGATTTGCCAGCGGCCACCGTCTTTGAGCAGCGTCAGACTGTCGCGAAACTCGCGGGCTCCCCATGGATCACGGACAATCGCAACTGCTGTATCGCCGGTCACGGTCAGGTGCTCCAGATGCCATTCGGGCACGGGACCGCCGGGATCCGGCGCCGACTCCTGGCAAAAAGTGGCAAATTCCTCGCCACTATCCCATTGCAGATCGCCCTGGAAAAAACCCGAAGACACAAAACGCGGATGAAAAGCCTGCAACAAAAGATCCTTGTCACCGCGGTTAAATCCGGTCACATACCAGTCCAAGACCTCTCTTATTTCGCGCTCTTCTGCGTTCACCGGTGTCTCCTTGTTACTGTTTTGCTCCGGACCGGGAGTATCGACCGCGTGGTTCAAGTTCGAACTTCGCGAACGCTTTGCCGGCGCGATGCGATCTTTGTCAGCGGACCAAGATTGAGCCAATCGGTAAATGAGCGAAGCGCCCAGTCATCGCCAAGCACTTCCAGCCGCTGCGTATCCATTGCGGTTGCCGGAGAGGTATCGCCCCTGACAAGATAAATCGCGTCCGGCAAGCTGCATGCCATATACAGGTTCACATCCCCGCCGGGATCATCGACACACAGTTCGCACCGCCCCTTCTGGTTTAAAAACCACCAGAATCGTTTTGCGTCTGTCTGGTCGGTCAATTCCAGGCGAATCAGGCAACGTCTGGTACCAAATGCATCTGGGTCGGAAGAGCTCTCCAGGCTCCAAACGAGCAATCCCAGATCGATCTCGTGTTCCTTGAGCTCACGCCGTGTCCAACGCTGTCCCCACATGCCAAGTGCCTCAACCAATGGCACAAATTCGCGGCCAGCTTCGGTCAGCGCATAACCCGGCCGCCGTTCGCCCATATCTTTTCGTTCGACGATTTCCTCGTCAACAAGCCATTTGAGCCGGGAAGACAACAGCGAAGGCGACATCAACGGAACGCCGCGCTGCAGATCGGAAAACCGCCGCGGCCCGGCGGCCAGATCACGAATGATCAGCGCATTCCACCGTTCGCAGAACAATTCAGCGGCTTTGGCAACTGGGCAGAATTGACCGTAGGACTTCATGCCGTGCGCTTTCACATTACTACAGATTTTGAACTATATCCGGCCGCTAAACTTGAGTCACCATGAGCGCGATCACAATCAGACAGACGAGAAAAATCATGACAAAGGATGCAGCAGCGGCGGGTCAGGTTTCAGGATCGGCCGCAGAAATATACGATCAGTTTTTCGTTCCGTCGCTTTTCGGCGAATGGGCAGCACCCCTTTGTGACGCAGCCAACATTCGCCCCGGTCACACGGTACTCGACATTGCCTGCGGGACTGGCGCGACGACCCGTGAAGCAGCAGCACGGGTCCATCCCGCGGGCCGCGTCACCGGCCTTGATCGCAACGATGGCATGCTTGCGGTCGCGCGAGCCCGCGCTCCGGAGATCGAGTGGATCGAGGGCGTTGCTGAGGAAATGCCGTTCGCCGATGGATCCTTCGACGCAGTGCTGTGTCAGTTCGGGCTGATGTTTTTCGATGACCAGGCGCAGGCGCTCCAGCAAATGCGGCGCGTCGTCCGGCCGGGTGGGAGCATTGCGGTGACCGTATGGGACAAGGCTAGCACTTCACTCGGATATGACGGCATGATCGAGTTAATCGATGAGATGTTCGGTCAAGCAGCCGCCAATGCGCTGCGCGCACCCTTTGTACTGGGCAATGAGCAAACGTTCTCAGATTTGCTCAATGAAGGCCGGCTCACCGGAGCAATGGTGACGACCCGGCGAGGTACCGCCCGTTTTCCATCCATCCGCGAATGGGTCCGCATGGATGTGCGCGGCTGGACGCTGGCGGATTTCATCGACGATGCCGGCTATGAAGCGCTGGTCGAGGCAGCGGAACATAGGCTGGGCCATTTTGCTGGTGATGACGGTTCAGTCGCATTTGCAGCCCCGGCACATATCGCGGTGTGGAGGGCTGGTTGAGGTTGATATCGAGAGCCTCAATCTCGGCACCAGTTCGGGAATCGTGCTTTACGAGGTCACCAAGCAGCGCAGGGAATATCAAAGCAAATACCGCCGCAGCCGTCACAAGGGCAAACGCGCCGAACCGCTGCCGACGATCATGCCGCGCGAGGAATAATCTTCGATCGGCGAACTTGTTTCATTCCCTCAAACCCGCTTTGCGCATTCCGTCGGCGGCGCGTTTGCGGTCTTCCGATTTGTAGTAGAGCACGGTCTGTTCAATCTCGCTGGCGCGTGCGTTTGGCACGAGCTTCAAAAACTCGCCAAGCGCAAGTCCGGCCGTTTCCTGTTCACCCGCAAGGCCAAGTGCTGCAGTGCGGAAAAGGTGGGAACTGGCATGTCCGGGTTTGAGCTGAATGGCCCGCTGCGCCGCCTCGGCGGCCTTCAGATAGTTTGCCGCCTGAAACTCTGCGATGGCGAGATACAGATAAAATTTGTCGATGAACGTATCGCGCGGGCTGAGTTCAATGGCTTTTTCAATGTGGATACGGGCAATGTCCGCATTGCCGGCATATCCGTTGGACACGCCGAGCAATCCACGGGCATAGGCAAAATTCGGACTGAGATCGACCGCATGACCGTAGTTCATGATAGCCGCGTCACCTTCTCTGGCGACAATGGAAACATATCCGCGCCCGATAGAGGCCCAGGGATCGTTTGTATCGGCCAGCAACGCCCGGTCAGCGGCTTGCCGGGCGATCTCCAGGTTCGGCTCCATCGGTTCCCATTTCTGGATGATCCGCCAGGCCAGAATGGTCGCGTAAAGTCCTAGCGCTTGCGAATAACTCGGATCGAGTTCGATGGCCCGCTCAAGCAAATCGATGGCTGCCTTGCTGCCGTCCTGCGACTGCTGGCCGTAATAATGCAGCGCGTTGACGAAACATTCCCAGGCATCCAGACTGGTTGGGTGCCGCCGCTTCAGACGGGCATGTTCTGCTGCAAAAAGCTCGGGCGACAGCCTGGCGACAAGACTTTCTGTCAATTCGTCCTGAATGGCGAAGATATCTGTCAGATCGCGATCATACCGTTCACTCCAAAGCTGCGATCCGGTGGCCGTGTCAATCAACTGTGCGGTAACCCTGACGCGTGAACCCGCAGAACGCACACTTCCCTGAAGCACATAACGCACGCCCATCTCTTCAGCGATCTGCCGCGCATCCAGTGAGGTATTTTTCAGGGCAAAAGTAGTACTGCGATCCGTAACAAAAAATCCGCGCAATTTGGAAAGCGCCGTGACCACATCCTCCGTCAGCCCGTCGGCCAGATATTCATTGGCTGATTCCGTGTCGAGATTGTGAAACGGAATAACGGTCAGCGACGGCCCCCGGTCGCTCGATTTGGCAATGTCAATGGCCGTTTTTTGGGCGGTATCAGCGGCTTGCCGTACATCGGCGACAAAGCGAAATCCTTTTCTCGCAACGGTTCGGATGACGGCTTGTAATTCGCCACTATCTTCCACCGCGCGCCGCGCCGCATTGATCCGCGCATTCAACGTGCCATCGGAGATCGCCCGGCCATCCCAAATGGCGTCGATGATCTCATCTTTCGATACAACGCGTTCCCGGTTTCTGACCAGATACACCAGCAGATCCAGCACCTGGGGCTGCAGGGAGACGGCTTGCTCCTCGCGCTTCAGCTCCATGCGCTCATCATCGAGAGCATAAACCCCAAATTCGAATATCAAGGCAAAACCGTCTTTCGAAACGAAGAATCAAGCACCAAACAAGCCCCTGTATTGCGCGCGTTCAAACGCAAAGCTGTCACCACAGCTAGCATTTGAGCCGCCAACAGACAAACAGCGATCGCCGATAAGACCGATACAAAGACTTGCCGATCCTGCCGCCGGCAATGTCAGCTCTCAAATCCGCTCTGAAGGTCGCAACAGTCACCCGCTGTCCGGTCCCGGCGCCTCGTCAAGCATCTGCCTGGCAAGCGCCCGCAACTCGGCTGGCGCAATCGGTTTTTCCAGATAGGGACGATCGGCGCTGTCAAGGAAACCGCGAGCAGACGGGCTCATCGTATCGCCGGTCACGAATCCGGTGCGCTTGGCGAGTTCCGGAAGGTCGCGCATGAGGATCTCGTAGAAGCCGCGCCCGCCAATTCCGGGCATGTTCAAATCGCTCAATACCAGCGCATAGGCGTGGTTGCGGGCGAGAGAAAGTGCGGCCTCCGCCGACTGCACGTGATCGACCTCATAGCCGTCCCGCTGCAATATCTCACGAATCAGTTCGGCCACTTCCGCCTCGTCATCGACGACCAGAATTCGCGCTGCGGCTTTGGGTTTTGCGCGCTGTTGCTCGGCATCGGCAGCCTCAGGACCTTCCGTCGATACCGGAAGACGCACCACAAACGTCGCGCCTCCGCCACTGTTGGGCTCAAGCCGGATCTGGCCATTGTGCGACGTGACAACCCGGTGGCAGAAGGCGAGCCCGATGCCCGTGCCCTTGCCAACCTCCTTGGTGGTAAACAACGGATCGAATATCCGGCTGCGAACATGGGCCGGAATACCGGGGCCATTGTCCGACACCCGCATCTCAATCATGTTTTCCGCTTCGTCGAGCTCGGCTGAAATCCGGATCCTGTCTCCCACGCCCGATTCCAGGATCGCTTGCTCGGCATTGTTCACCAGATTGATGACCACTTGCACGAGCTGTCCGGCATCTGCGTGTATCCAGGGCAATACGGGCTCAAACGCGATATCGACCGCAACCTTCAGCCCGCCCTGCCGGCTTCCGAGTGCCTCGATGCCTTTCTCCACCGCCTCATACAGGCCTGTTGGCGCTGGTTGAACCGGCTGTTGCCGGGCCATCGCCAGAAAGGATTTTACAATCTTGGTGCAGCGCTCCGCGGCTTCGGAGATCTTTTCAAGCCGCCGCAGCGCGTCAGGGTCCTCAATCTCGTCGCGCATCACCAGCGAGTGGCCGACAACAACCGAAAGCGGATTGTTCAGCTCATGCGCCACACCCGCCAGTAGTTCGCCGAGCGCCGACATTTTTTCAGACTGGAAAATCTGCTCCCTTTGTTCGGCAAGTTTTTTCTGCATCTCGGCTTCGCGCGACATGTCGATGAGGTTCGAAACAACCACTTCGTCGCCCCGGTACTCGATAACCCTGGCCGACACAGAGCAGGGAAAGGTCGTTCCGTCCGGACGAACACCGGTCAACAGCATGTCGTCCACGCGCCCGTTGGGCAGAAGCGCCGTCACGAAATCTGCCTGCTCCTCGCGGCTCGAAAAATAGGCTCGCGAATTGCGCAGAGCGCCAAACAGTTCTGTTGCAGCCGGCGACCTGTAAATGATGTGCCCGTCATCTATACGCGACATCACCACATTTGCCGGACATGCCTCGAGAACCTCGCGCAACAGGGCGTCGGCTTCGCGCTGGCTTTCCTCGTAAAGTTTTCGTCCTGAAATATCCGACTGGGTGATGACAAAACCGCCCACGGGCGTTTGCCTCATTGAAAATTCATGGATGCTGCCATTGGGCAGTTTGATCTCCAGTGGGGCGGTCAACTCCACATCGGTAGCCAGCCGGTTTTCCATCCACCGCAGCTGCTCGATCGCCTCTGCCGGCATGGCATTGCGTATCTTGGCTTCGCGCAGGATCAACTCCCAGTCGACACCCGGCTCGAGCAAATCGGCAATCGACGGATTGAGTTCCCGGCATCGGCTGTTGCACCGGACCAGCCGTGCATCCTCGTCGAAAAGCGCCAATGCCTCCGACATTGCCTCGATGACTTCGCGAAGCATGTCCGGCTCATTGGCCGAAGCGCCTGAAGGTTCACCGGAAACCACCTCGTCATCGACAGCCATCAGGCAGACCCAAACGCCTTGTTGTCTTCGCGCGGCGTATCGATTTGTACGATCTGCACGTCATCACCGCCGACGGAGCGGATTCCGATCGGCGCGACCTCGAATTTGCCGTCAAGCAGGTCGGACATGGCGGTTTCACAACAGATCGTCATCGGTTCCGCATGTGCCCGGATCCGCAGCGCCCGGGTGACCGCCGGGCCAAAAACATCGTAGATATAGTTTTGTACGCCGACCACCGAACCAATGACGGAACCGGTCGCGATCCCCACCCGGCACTGCCATTGCACCGGATGGCTGCTGTTGCGATGTGAGAGGTAGCGCAGGAACCGCACCGCCGCGTTGCCCACAGCCTGGGCATGATCTGGCGCCGCATCGGGCATTCCGGTAACCGTGATATAGGCGTCGCCCATGGTTTTGATCCGCTCGCAGCCAAATTGTTCGCCGATACGGTCAAAGGCACTGTAAATATCGTTCAACTCGCTGACGATGACTCCGGTTTCGACCGAAGAGATTTGCTCTGCAAAGCCGTGGAAATCCAGCGCCAGCACCGAAACCGGATCATAAAGGCGCGGCGTGACAACGCCGAACGTCTTGTATTCTTCATAGACCGAGCGCGGCATCATGTTGAGCAGCAGCTTCTCGACCTGCTCCTTTTCGCGTTTGATTTCACGCGTGTTGCGCTCGACCATCATGGAATAGGAATCGATCATCGATTCCAGTTCCTTGATGCGCGTGATGTTCTGACACACCAGCACTGCAATTGTCTCGCCAGCATCGAGCGCACGATTGGCCTCGATTGCCACCGTCATCGTACGGCGGCGCACCTTGAACGCCGTTTCGGTCGCATAACGCCCGCTGTCGGCAAGACCGGACCTCAGTTCGTCCGGGTCGAGCCCTGTGAACAGGTCCGTCAGGCGCGCCTCCGCATCGGGTTCGCCGAACCATTCGGAAAATGTGTCGTTGAAGAAGTGGAACTTCAGGTCATCGATATCGATCAGCGCCACTCCGACACCGATTGCGCGAAGAAGCTGTTCGTTGATTGCAGCAATTGACATTGATCAGTTCACCACCAGACCGCGCCGCGAATCCAGTGCCGAGACAACAGTATCAATGTCGTCCGGTTCCATTCCGTGATCGGCGAGCACTTCCCGGAGAATTCTGATCAAGACGTCAAAATGTTCGGCATGGATGGCCAGGTGCCGGTGCAGTTTGGTGATCTGGTCATCCGTATAGGAAGCCGGTCCACCCAGAAGCGACGAGATGAACTTGGTTTGATGATCAACAATGCGTGCCATGTCGACCTCATCGAAGAACGGTCCGATATCGTCATCGTCCAGAATGCGCTCATAAAGATCGAGAACGATCCTGCTGACTTTGGAAAAGCCCCCATATTTTTGAAAAAGTGTCTGTTCCATACTGGCGGTCCCCTGCCTGAATTGCCCCGCAATTGCCGCTGGCCCCGGCTCCTAAAGCATATCCGGAAATACAAATCTGCCCCATCATTGCCGATGGGGGCAACCCCAATTGTCATCAAGCTGCCAAACACCGCCGGCCCGCCGGTAATGATCCACGGCTGGCCGGCGAAGCCTGGTGTCCGCTTCACGGCGCCCTGATTCTTGCCTATTGTGACCGCGTTCCCGCGTTGAACCCATGGCCCACCATCTCAAACCGGCCGTCCGGGATGATGCCAAAGTTCCAACCAGCGGAATTCATAACACCATGGCCCATATCGAGTTTCTGAAATCCCTGTTTGACCTGCGCGGCAAGGCGGTTGCCGATGTCGGCGCCGGAGACGGCGTCTATTCCCGGCAGTTGGAACAGGAAGGCGCCCGGGTGACCGCGCTCGAGGTCGATCCCGCCAAGATCGCCAGGGCGAAAGCCAATCTGCCGGCAGGCATCACGGTCAAGCTCGGCAGGGCCGAGGCACTGCCGTTGGAAGATGCAACGCAAGATCTGGCCTGCATGTTCTTCTCACTTCACCATGTTCCCATTGAAGTGCAGCCGGCGGCGTTCGATGAGATTTGCCGGGTCATCAAACCGGGTGGAAGGCTGCATATCGTTGAGCCCTATCCCGATGGATCGATGTTCGATGTCGTCCGGCTGGTTGAGGATGAAACATTTGTGCGGACGAATTCACACAAACTTCTTGGTCAGCTCGGCAATGACGACCGCTTCGACCTTGTCGCAAACAAAGACTATGTTTTGACCCGTGAGTTCCCGTCATTTGATTTCTTCGTCGGCAAAATCGTCCATCCCGACCCGGATCGAATGGCTGCATTCGGGCGGGTCGCCGACGAAATGGAACGCACCTATGACCGGGTGATCGAAGCGGCAGACGGCGCGCGGGTCCTGCACCAGCCCTGCGCGGCATACCATTTCACGGTGCGCGGCTAGTTCCTCACCCCGCGCTCCGCCCGGCAATCCTGCCGGAGAAGATGCAGCCGCCGAGAAACGTGCCTTCCAGCGCATTGTAGCCGTGATAGCCACCGCCGCCGAAACCGGCCACTTCACCGGCCGCAAAGAGACCCGGCACCGGCTCGCCCTTTTTGTCGAGCACCTGTGAATTGAGATCGGTGTGCAGGCCGCCAAGCGTCTTGCGTGTCAGGATGTTGAGCTTTACCGCGATCAGCGGTCCGTTGGCTGGATCAAGGATCCTGTGCGGTTTGGCCGTGCGGATCAGCTTGTCGCCAAGATAGTTGCGCGCGCCGTGGATCGCGGTCACCTGTGCATCCTTGGAAAACGGATTGTCGATCTCGCGGTCTCGCGCGGCAATCAGCGATTCTATCTTCTCCGCGTCGAGCAGCGGCCCGTCGGTCAGCTTGTTCATCCCCGCGACCAGTTCACCGATATTTGGAGCGACGACAAAATCCTCACCCTTTTCCTTGAAGGCTTCCACCTGCGGCGTTGCCGTGGCGCCGCGCCGCGCCTTCAGCACCGCACCCCAGGACTTCGAGGTGAAGTCCGGATTTTGCTCCGAGCCGGAAAGCGCGAATTCCTTCTTGATGATTTTCTGGGTCAAAATGAACCAGGAATGTTCGTACCCGGTGGCCAAGATCGCCTTTAATGTCGAAAGCGTATCGAAGCCGGGCAGGCAGGGCGCGGTAAAGCGGTTGCCGAGCGCATCAAACCACATGGAAGATGGCCCGGGCAGAATGCGGATGCCGTGATTGGGCCAGATCGGGTCGAAATTCCTGACCCCTTCCGTGTAATGCCACATGCGGTCGGCATTGATCACCGCGCCACCGGCTTTCTCGGTAATGGCGATCATGCGGCCATCGACATGATGGGGAACCCCGGCGACCATGAATTCCGGTGCTTTTCCGAGCCGGTCGCCGGGCCAGTTCTTGCGCACCAGATCGAAATCGCCGCCAATGCCGCCGGAAGTGACAATCACTGTGTCTGCCGCCAGTTTGAAATCGCCGATGACTTCGCGGCCCGATTGCTGGCCCCGCTCAACGGCCGACGGTTCAAGCACCTCGCCTGAAACTCCGGCAACGGCACCTTTCGATTTGATAAGCCGGCTAACACGGTGCCGGAACTTCAGTTCGATCAGCCCGTTGGAGACATGCTCGCGTACCCGGCGCTCAAATGGTTCCAGCACACCCGGGCCGGTGCCCCAGCTGATGTGAAACCGCGGCACCGAATTGCCATGACCGGAGGCAAGCATGCCGCCGCGTTCGGCCCAGCCGACCACGGGAAACCAGCGCATACCCTGTTCGTAGAGCCACGGCCGCATCTCGCCGGCGGCAAAATCAATATAGGCTTCAGCCCATTGCCGCGGCCAGTGATCCTCCAGACGGTCGAAACCGGCCGAGCCCATCCAGTCCTGCAGCGCCAGTTCGCGGCTGTCCCTGATCCGCATGCGCCGCTGTTCCGGGCTGTCGACAAAGAACAATCCGCCCAGCGACCAGAATGCCTGGCCGCCAAGCGAATTTTCGCCCTCCTGGTCGAGGATGATGACCTTTTTTCCTCGGTCGCCCAGTTCGGCGGCCGCAACCAGCCCCGCCAACCCGCCTCCGACTATGATGACATCGGCATCCGCCATGAAACTCTCCTGATTTGCCGGCCGCATGCTGAACGTTGCCGGGCGAAATCTCAAGCTTCGTTGCAGCCCGATGAGACGCACGGATTGCGGGAAGCCGATTGCATTGGTATATCAATAATGGAAGCGGAAATATTGTCCGAGAAAAACCATGGTATATCTTAAAGCACTAACTTGTCTTCTATTTGCATTTGTTGTCGCCGCGGCATCAACCGGCCCGGCATCTGCCGCCGGCGGCCGTGTGACGATCAATAGCGGCGAAGAAGTGTTGTTGCATGGCTACATGGGCTATCGGCCTATCGACTGCAAAAGTTTCAATATGGATGTGAAGGTCGTTAAACATCCAAAGCATGGCAAATTGCGCCAGGTTGTCACCATGGTCGACCCTGCAAAAGGCTATGGCGGCGGATTTCATTCAAACCGGTGCCACGGAACCAAGGTTTCCACCAAACTTTTTTACTACCGCGCTCCAAAGGGATTTAAGGGTACCGTTCAAATCGTCTTGCGGCCGGTGGGTTTCCAGGGCGGCAGAAAACAGCGCTTCTACGTGACGGTGAAGTGAACGGGACTGACGGATGTTGTCAAATCTCCAACGCGTCTTTGCGATATTACTTTCGATTGGAGTTGCGGCAATCTTGCCTGACGTCACCGCATCCGCAGCAGAAAGGCGTGTTGTCGAAAGCGGCAAGGAGGTTCTGTTGAGCAGTTACTACCAATGGCGGCGGCGTGACTGTAAATCGATGAATGTTGTCGTGAAAATCGTCAAGCAAGGCCAACACGGGCGGGTATATCTGAGGCACAGTTACCGCGATCCGTACAATTCCAAATACACAAGTGCTTGGTCTCCCACCTGCGTCGGCGCGAAAATTCGTGCTTTCAGTTACTACTATAAATCCAAACCCGGATTTCGCGGCAAGGATCACATCATTCTTCGACCCGTGGGAATCCAGGGTGGCAGAAACCAGCATTTCCATGTGACCGTCAAGTAAGCTCCCGGCGCATCAATCATCAAATTCCCCGGCCGCAGCTGTCGCAACCGCAGCACAATCTGTGACGACCGTCACAGTACGAACACGCCGGTGTGCTAATGCTGCGTTCTGGCTGCATATTGCCAGTGCATCCGGGGCTGAGATGTGGATTTGTCCGGGCGTGGGGCTGCGGAGAGTCCGATGCAGAACGGTTCAGATCACTGCAACCTCGCCTTCACCTACTACCGCCGCCTGGCCAGGGTTCGTTGCTACGTTGAAGAGAACTACACCGAACCCGTGACGCTCGAAGACGCCGCCTCGGTGGCCGGTCTGGAGCCGAAATACTTCTCTGCCTATTTTCGAAAAAAGACCGGAATGTGCTTCAGCCACTGGCTTTCCGGATACCGGGTCACGCAGGCGCTGAAGCAGATGCACGCGTGCGATTGCACGATCACCGAGGTCGCGCTCGATTCCGGATTTCAGGATTTGCGCACCTTCGAACGCGCATTCAAAAGCAAGTGCGGAACAACTCCTGCACAATATAAAAGTAAAATTCTAACTATGATAGAAACGCAATAATAACAAATACCGGAATCACGAATACTGACGCCTATTTCACGAATATTACCGAGTATTCCACGATAGGAAATATTATCCAATTGCCGTGACCCGGCATCAAGCCGGCAGTTCCAACCGAAAGGAATTGATCATGGCGCAAGTTGATATTGATACCCAAATCGCCGCTGCCCAAACCTCACGGGCTCGCAACGAACAGGATTTGTTTGCAAAGGCCAACGTCGTTGGCGTTGGCGTCGGCTTCAAGGAGACCGGCGGCAAGGAAACCGACGAGGTCTGCGTCAGCGTCTATGTCGAGAAGAAGGTCGCCAAGAAAAGCCTGTCTTCCGGCGACATGGTGCCGGACGACTATGACGGCGTCGCAACCGACGTTCGCGAAGTCGGCCGCATCGAGGCGCAAGCCTTTGACACCCGCATCAGGCCGGCAAGGCCCGGATATTCAATCGGCCATTTCAACATCACCGCCGGCACATTTGGCTGCCTGGTGCGCGAGACCTGCTATCCCTGCCGCACCCTCATCCTGTCCAACAATCATGTGCTGGCCAACTCCAATGCTGCGTCGATCGGTGATCCGGTCCTGCAGCCCGGACCCTTCGACGGCGGCACCATACCCGACGATGTGATTGCCCGGCTTTACCGTTTCGTGCCGATCCGCTTCGGCGATCCCGACAAGTACAATCTTGTCGATTGCGCCCTTGCCCGGCCGCGGGACATGCGCAACGTCATCGCGTCGATCGTCAATATCGGCATTCCGGCCGGCACGGTCGAAGCCACGCTCGGCATGGAGGTCATCAAGAGCGGCCGCACCACCGAGACGACTGTTGGCAAGGTGATTGGAATCGATGTGACGTCTGCCGTCAATTTCGGCGTCGGGATCGCATTTTTCCGCAACCAGATCATGACCACCAACATGTCGGCCGGCGGTGATTCGGGCTCATTGCTGCTCAGCCGCAAGACGCGGGAGGGCACCGGCCTGCTGTTTGCCGGTTCCAGCCAGATCACACTGCACAACAATCTGTCGAACGTGCTGATGGCGCTTGGAGTCGAGTTGATCACCACCTGACCGGGATTGGCTATCCGAACCCGTTTTTACCGCACCAATCAACATCCGAGGAGTAATGAAAATGACCAACCTGTCTGACATGCACGCAGAAATGATCCGCCAAGTGTCCGAGGACCGCAATCGCGAGATGGCCGAGCTCATGGCCGAAAAACGTGCCGAGGCAAAAGCCGCCGAGGAACGCGAAAAGTCGGCGCTAAAGCAGATCTCGTCAGCCGGCATCGACGTGGCCAAGCTCGATGGTGTCAATGCTGCCATTGCCGCTGACTCCAAGAAGGAGCTTGAGGAAATCGAGGCAAAGCTCAACCAGCAATCCCAGGAAGCGGCCTATTCTGACGAAATCACCAATGGTACGGCGCTCCTGCCCAACGACGCCACCATGCTGACGCCCGCCTGGGTCGGAGCCTTTTCCGACAATGCCGCGGACGATCCGTTGACCGATGCCAGCGATGTCGGTGCCCAGCTGGTGCTTCCCGGCGGCGCCTGCAAGAACTACTACAACTGGGCCTCAGGCGCCGGATCGGGCAATTTCGGCACCGGTGTCGGCAAGATCCAGTCCTGGATTGATTTCGGTTTTTGGTTCAAACCCACCCAAAGCCGGTTCTATTCGATACGCCCGCTGTTCCGTTTCCGCGGCTATTACATCGTCAAGGCCGACGACGGCTTCTTCACCTCGAAGTTCGCCCGCGTCACCGTTTCGGCCTGGACCAATGTGCACCAGTACAACTGGAAAGGCTGGAACCATGTCGATGTGCTCAACAAGGGCGATGACAACATCAACATCAACAAGCGCTTCGACGATGACCGCTACACCTACAACACCTATCTGCTCGGCGCCAATGACTGGGCCTATATCCGGTGCACCATCGGGCTGTGGGCCTATGCCCGTGGCGGCGGCTCATACGCGAAGAATGATTTCTCCACCGGCAATGCCAACTATCTTTGCGTACCGCATGTGCACGTGGTCTGAACGAAAACGGCGCTTCGCCGGAATTCCGACAGATTTTTAAATCACTCAGGAGCGGCGCGCAGTGCGCCGCTCCTGAAGCATCGATACCCGCTAAAAAGGCGAGCGGTATTTTCAAACCAAACGGAGACGGAACAATGAACGAGGCGCAACAAGCGATTGAGACCATGCGCGGACGCATTGACCAGCAGATCATGGCGACCGAAGGTGTGGTATCGGTTGGAACCGGCCTCAGCGAAGACGGCCAGCCCTGCCTGGTCATCGGCACGTCACGGCCGGTCGATGAGGTAAAGCCAAACCTGCCGCAGGAAATCTTCAATGTCTGCGTCGAAATCAGGCATGTCGGAGATATCGAGGCGCAGTAGGTCCTATCCGGACTACCGCTCGGTCAGCTTCAACTCGATACGGCGGTTGCGGGTGCGCGCTTCGTCTGTATCGGCCGTGTCCAGCGGCTGAAACTCGCCAAATCCGGCTGCCACCAGCCGGTTGGCTGGAATGCCTTCCTCGATCAGGAACTTGACCACCGATGTTGCGCGTGCCGATGACAGTTCCCAGTTGTCACGCAACCGTCCCGCGCCCGAAAGCGGCACGTTGTCGGTGTGGCCATCGACCCGCAATACCCAGGCAATTTCCGGCGGAATTTCGCGCTGCAGCTCAAGCAAGGCGCCCGCCAGCTTGGCCATCTCCGTCTGCCCTGCCTCGTTGATCACGTCGGAACCGGATGAAAACAGCACCTCCGACTGAAACACGAACCGGTCGCCGACAATGCGGATATTCTCGCGATCGGAGAGAATCTCGCGCAACCGGCCAAAGAAATCCGAACGGTAGCGGTTGAGCTCCTGAACCCGCTGCGCCAGCGCCACATTCAGCCGCCGGCCCAGATCGGCAATCTTGGCATTGGATTCGCGGTCCCTTTGTTCCGAAACCTCCAGCGCATCCTCAAGTGCGGCAATCTGCCTGCGAAGTGCTGAAATCTGCTGGTTCAGCAACTCGACCTGGCTCAGCGCCCGCTGGCTGATCTGCCTTTCGGTATCAAGCGCACCTTCCACAGCGGCTATTTTTTGTTCCGCTTCCGCACCCGCGCCCGCGCCGCGTTCCAAAAGCGTCGCAAGCCGCGATTTTTCCGCTTCCGCGCTCACCAGCGATGCCTGCAGGGTTGCCAGCGAATCTTCCAGATCCTGTTTGTTCGACCGTTCCAGCGACAAAAGCTGGGTCAACTCGTTGATCTGCGAATTGAGCCGGTTGAGCACTTCGTCCTTGCCGGTGATTTCCTGGCTCAGCAGAAACTGCGCCAGCACGAACACCGACAACAAAAACATGATCGCCAACAGCAGTGTGGCCAGCGCATCGACGAAGCCGGGCCAGTAATCGACGCCGCGTTGGCGGCGGTTTGCACGCGCAAGGGCCATCTACTTACCGCTGGCCCGCTTCTTCATTGCCTCGGCCAGCCGTTCCAGTGTCGCTCGCGTGGCCTTTTGTTCTTCCGACTGCGCCTCGACCCAGTCGCGCATCATCTGCTGTTCGTTGCGCATGCTTTTCACCAGGCCCGAAATACCCTCTGCCAGGTTTGCCATCGCCGTGGCAACACGCTGGTTTGAGCCGCCGCTTTCCTGCAGCGAACGCAGCCGGTCAGACAGCACCTTGACCTCTTCGGTCGCCTCGGTAGCCTGTGTGTTGTTTCCGGCGACAAAATCCGAACCCAGATCGGTCACCGATGAGAGCCAGTTTTCAAGCTCGGTGTAAAAGCGGTTCTGGGCCCGTCCCGCCTGCAAGTCGAGAAAGCCAAGCACCAGCGAACCGGCCAGACCGAACAAGGATGACGAAAAAGCGGTGCCCATTCCGTCCAGCGGCGCGGCAAGCCCGGATTTGAGCGAATCCAGCACGTCGGAAGCATCACCCGACGCCGGATCCAGCGACGCGATCGTCTCTCCGATCGATCCAATGGTCTGCAGCAAACCCCAAAATGTGCCGAGCAGACCCAGAAACACCAGAAGGCCGATCAGGTAACGCGAGATATCGCGGCTTTCATCCAGCCTTGTGGCGATTGAATCCAGTATCGAGCGCATCGACACCGTGCTCAGCGCCATGGTTGAAGACCGGCTGAGAAGCGCCATCATCGGTGCCAGCAGCACCGGCGATTTGGCTTCCGAACCTTCCCGGAACGAGTTTACCCAGCGGACTTCGCGAAAAAGCCGGACAACCTGTGTGAAGGCCAGGAGAATTCCGACGCCAAGCACGCCGAGAATAAGGCCGTTCAGGCCGGGATTGGTTTGAAATGCAGAGGAAACCTGCCTGTACAGGATGGCGATCACGAACCCGCTTATCGCCAGAAAGATCAGCATCGACAGCAGAAAAACCTGCGGCGACGACAACCGCTGCGGATCATAGGCGGTCTCACCCGTCAGACCATCATCGTCAGCCGTGCCGAACCATGCCATTTCCACACCTCTTCCCCGCTGGAACCCTCGGCGGCGAATCTAACCGGAATTGTGTCGAAAATGAAAGGACACCGGACGGTTTGTCCGAAAATTGTTGATCGCGACGGCACAAGGGGCTCAGACCGGGCGGTCAAGCGCTGCCAGCAGCCCTTTGTGAACCAGCTCATTGCCTGCAACAATCGTCTTGGATTCGTAGATATCGCGTCCGCCGGACCGGTCGGTAACAAATCCGCCCGCTTCCCGTACCATCAACATGCCCGCCGCCACGTCCCAGGCGCTGAGGCCGGTTTCCCAAAAACCGTCCACCCGGCCAGCAGCGACCCAGGCAAGGTCGAGCGCAGCAGACCCAAGCCGGCGGATCCCTGCCGCCTCCGCCATGACATTGCGCAACTCCACCAGCGCCTTGCCGTGTTCGCCGCGTCCAAGATGCGGAATGCCCGTCGCGATCACCGTGTCGGTCAACCCCCGGCGGCCTGCGACGCGCATTCTCCGGTCGTTCAAGAATGCCCCACCGCCGCGCTCGGCTGTATAAAGTTCGTCCATGGCGGGATTGTAGATCACACCGGCGGCAAGTTCTCCCTGCCGTTCCAGCGCAATCGAGACGGCGAAGACCGGAATTCCGTGCAGAAAATTTGTCGTCCCGTCGAGCGGATCGACCAGCCAGCGGTGCTGGCCGTCCTCGCCCGCAACTTCGCCGCGCTCTTCCATCAAAAACCCGTAACCGGGGCGTGCCTTGCTCAAGTCGCGGAACAGAATTTCCTCGGCGCGAAGGTCGGCCTGACTGACAAAATCACCCGGGCCCTTGCGTGAGACCTGCAGGTTCTGGACCTCGCCAAAATCACGCGCCAGCGACCGGCCCGCTTTCATCGCGGCTTGAACCATCACGTTGAGGATTGCCGAACGCGCCATCAATCGTATCCGTCAGTTGTGGCCAGTATGGCGCTCTTTATTCGGCGCGCCGCACGTAGGTGATTTCATTGGTGTCGACGATGATCCGTTCGCCGGCTTCGATAAAGGGTGGCACCATGACCCGGATACCGTTTTCCATGCGCGCCGGCTTGTAGGAAGAGGCGGCCGTTTGCCCCTTGACCACCGGATCGGCTTCAACGATTTCCAGGGTTACCTGATCGGGCAGCGAAATGCCGATCGGTTTTTCGTCATAAAGCTCCACCGTCACGGTCATTCCGTCTTGCAGAAACGCGGCGCGGTCGCCAACAAAGTCCTTCTGCAGTTCCAGCTGCTCATAGGATTCCAGATCCATGAAAACCAGCGCTTCGCCCTGCTCGTAGAGATAGGAGAAATCCTTCTGTTCCAGCCGTACGCGCTCGACGGTCTCGGCAGCGCGAAAACGCTCGTTGAGCTTGGTTCCGTCGATCAGGTTCTTCAACTCGACCTGATTATATGCGCCGCCCTTGCCCGGTTTGACCGCATGGGTCTTAACCGCGACCCAAAGTCCGCCATTGTGTTCAATGACATTTCCCGGGCGGATTTCGTTGCCGTTGATCTTCATGCCTGTGGTTCCGGATTGTGGTGTTCGCGCGATGCGGCGCTTCAAGATCACATATCGGCTCTGCTTGCAAGCGCCGATCGGCGGTCAAAAGGGCTCTAGCGCAAGCGATTGGCTGTCTCGATGGCCAGTTGCTGCTGCTCCACTGTCAAACCGTCGAGAAAAACATTCATTTCGGGATCGCTCAGGCCCGCCCGCCGGGCAATAATATACCATGCCGCGGCGATCACCGGATCGGCCTCGACTCCCAGCCCGCCGCGATAGAGCTTGGCCAGCCGGTTCTGGGCGGCGATATTGCCCGAAAACGCCGCGCGCCGCATCCAGTTGAATCCGGCCTCCAGATCGCGCGGTCCCCCTTTGCCCTCAACCAGCCATGTCGCCAAGTCAAGCTGCGCGGTATCGTAATTCTGTTTCGCCGCCTGTTCCATCCATTCGCGTGCCATTTTCGGATCGTGGGACCGGCCACCGGCGCCGGAGATGTAGACCTGCGACATGGCATATTGCGCGTCGGCCAGTCCGGCCTGCGCCGCCTTCTCATAGTAGTCCACCGCAAGCGCCATGCCCTCTGCACCGGGTTTGCGCTGCACGGTCAACTGGGCAAAGTTGAACTGCGCCAGCCTGTTTCCCTGATCGGCCGAAAGCCTCAGCATTCTGAGCGCCGCGTCCTCGTCCTTGCCGGCAACCTTGCCATCAATGATCGCCATTGCATACCGGAACTGGGCTTCCGCCACGCCCTGCTCGGCGGCAAGCCCGTACCATTTGACCGCTTCGGCCTCGTTGCGCGCAACGCCAAGGCCACGCGAATAGATTTCGGCCAGCAGCGCCTGCGCGGCGGCATCACCGGCTTCAGCACGCGGACGCGCCAGGTTGAGCGCAGTGATGTAGAGCCCGCGTTGATACGCGCCGAAGGCAGCATCGGGCTTGCGCCCGCCAAAACGTTCCGGATCGATCGCTTCCGCCCGATCCTCTTTGGCGGCCTCGCTGGCCGGCGCTCCGATGGTCAAAGGGAAAATCGCAATTGCACCGGCAATAATCAGTTTCAACAATTGATCCCGGCCTGGCATCAGTTGACCTCCTGAAGATGCGGTGCCTTCTCGTCGAGCAATGCATTGGCGCGGCGAATCGCCTCGCCCGGTTCCAGTGTCCCGGTGAATACGGCCGCTGAAACCGCCACAAACTCGGCGCCGGTGGCGGCAATTTCCTCAATCGAACCGATCACCGACCCTGCCATCACAATGCAGGGGATCTCCACAAGTTCGGCCCACCATTGGCCCAAGGCGAGATTTCGCGGATGGGGTTGCGGCTTGTTGTCAAAACCGAAGCGGCCAAAGAAAACATAATCCGGCCTCAACTCTCCCAGTTCAAGCGCCTCATGGCGGTTCTTGGCGCCGCCGGCGCCGACAATCATGCCGTCCTGACCGCCCCGCAATGCTTCTGAAATGTCTTCTTTCTTGTCGAAGTGAACGCCATCCGCTGCGCACCTGGCGGCAATTCGCCGGTCTCCGGCGATGACCGCAGCAGCACCGGCGGCCTGAACTTGTGGGACCGCCACCTCGCACAATCTTTGAAAATCACGCTCGCCAAGCTGGGCCGGCCAGAAAATGACAGACGCAACATCGCCACCCGCAACAGCATTTGCGATCTGGTCGGCGCTCCGCTGCCAATCCTCGCCAGCCGGACTTGTCAGGACCAGCCTGCATCGATCCGGTATTTGTCCGCCCATCCTGGTTTCCATCGTTTTGAAGACGCTTCAATGCACAGCGAAACTGGCACGATTGCGGCATAGACCAAAAGCCGGCCGGTTGAAAAGCGCTGCGCCCGGTCCGGTTTTTGCGATGGTTACTGGAAAGTCGGGACCCAAATGGGTAAAGCCCTCACTTTGCAACCGGCATTCCCATGACAGATCTTCTCTACGATCCCTGGTTTTATGCCGCAGCCGTTCCCGCGGTTGCGCTGGTTGGCCTTTCGAAGGGCGGCCTTGGCGGCGCGACTGCGCTCATCGGCGTACCGCTGATGGCGCTGGTGCTGCCGCCGGTGCAGGCCGCAGCCGTCATGCTGCCCATTCTGGTGGTCATGGATATGTTTGCGCTGTGGAGCTGGCGTGGCTACCGCGACATGGAAACGCTCAAACATCTGCTTCCCGGTGGCATGCTCGGCATCACTATTGGCTGGCTGACGGCGGCATTCGTCACCGCGGCCATGATCAAGCTGATTGTCGGCGTGATCGCGCTGGTCTTTGCGGCACGCTGGTATCTCGACCGCGCCCGGGGCCGCCGTCAGGTGCGCGCTCACAGCATGGTGCGCGGGACATTCTGGGGCACCGGAGCCGGCTTCACCAGCTTCGTCGCCCATGCCGGCGGTCCGCCCTATCAGATCTATGCACTGCCGTTCGATCACGATCCCAAGATTTACACCGGCACCTCGACCATATTCTTTGCCATCGTCAATGCCGTCAAACTGGTGCCCTATTTCGCACTGGGCCAGTTCGACGCCACCAATCTGGCCGCCTCCGCCATTTTGCTGCCGATTGCCCCCATCGCGATCCTTGCCGGTGTGATGATTGTCAGGCGCATGAACCGCGAAGTATTTTACCCGTTCATGTACGCGATGATCGTACTGGTCGGATTGAAGCTGACCTGGGATGGCGCAGTCGTGTTTTTACTGTAGTGACGGCGGCAATGCGATGTGATTTATGAGGCAAAACCGCCAACGGAATTCCCCGCATGACCAGCCCATACGACACCGGCCTCGGCAAAAACGCCGCCAACTATCAGCCCTTGACCCCGCTGACCTATCTGGAGCGCGCAGCCAAGACCTATCCCGACCACACCGCCATCATTCACGGCGACAGCCGCATCACCTACCGCGCATTCTACAACCGTTCACGCCAATTGGCGTCGGCGCTCGCCAGGCACGGCATCTCCAAGGGCGACACGGTTTCGGTCATGCTCTCCAACACGCCGCCAATGCTGGAGGCTCATTTCGGTGTGCCGATGGTCAAGGCAGTGCTGCATTCGCTCAACACGCGGCTCGACGCGGCCATCATCGCCTTTCAGCTTGATCATGCAGATTCCAGATTGCTGATCGTCGACCGCGAGTTTTCGCCCGTCGTCGCCGAAGCGCTCAAGCTCGCCAAGGTCAAGCCGCTGGTCATTGACTACGACGATCCCGACTATGGCGACGATGCGCCCTACGAAAAAGGCGAACGCATCGGCACCATCGACTATGAGGAATTCATTGCCGGCGGCGATGCAAATTTCGGCTGGTCGCTGCCGGACGATGAGTGGGACGCCATATCGCTCAACTACACATCCGGCACCACAGGCAACCCCAAGGGCGTGGTCTACCACCATCGCGGCGCCGCGCTGATGGCTTATGCCAACACCATTCACGCCTCCATGGGAAAACATTGCGTCTATCTGTGGACGCTGCCGATGTTCCACTGCAATGGCTGGTGTTTTCCCTGGACGCTTGCCGTGCAGGCCGGCACCCATGTCTGCCTGCGCTGGGTCCGCGCCAACGCCATGTATGATGCCATCGCCGACCATGGCGTCACCCATCTTTGCGGCGCACCGGTGGTGATGGCGACACTGATCAACGCACCCGATGAAGAACGCCGCGATTTCCCGCAGACCGTGACCTTCAACACTGCGGCCGCCCCGCCCCCTGAAGCCGTGCTTTCCGGCATGGCCGACGCCGGATTTGCCGTCACTCATCTCTATGGTTTGACCGAGACCTATGGACCGGCGGTGGTCAATGAGTGGAAGGGTGAATGGGACAACCTTGCCAAGGACGCGAGCACGGCCAAGAAGGCGCGCCAGGGCGTTCGTTACGCCGCGCTTGAAGACCTGACGGTCATGGACCCGGAGACGATGGAGAAAACGCCGCCTGACGGCGAGACCATCGGCGAGGTCATGTTCCGTGGCAATATCGTCATGAAAGGCTATCTGAAAAACGAAGCCGCATCCGCCGAGGCCTTCGCCGGCGGCTGGTTTCATTCCGGCGATCTCGGTGTCATGCATGCCGACGGCTACATCCAGCTCAAGGACCGGTCCAAAGACATCATCATCTCCGGTGGTGAGAACATTTCATCGATCGAGGTTGAGGACGCGCTTTACAAGCACCCCGCCGTTGCCGCCTGTGGTGTGGTCGCCAAACAGGACGAGAAATGGGGCGAAACCCCAGTCGCCTATATCGAGTTGAAACCCGGCAAGTCGGCCACAGAGGACGAAATTGTCGAACACTGCCGCTCATTGCTGGCCAGGTTCAAATGCCCGCGCACGGTCATCTTCACCGAAATCCCCAAGACCTCGACCGGCAAGATCCAGAAATTCAAGCTCAGGGACATGGCGAAATCCCTTTGAGCAAGCCGCTTGCCGGGAGGAAATTCTGCTTTCCTGCGACCGGCAAGGCAGCTCATCGCAGTGCGGAGGTTCCAAATAAGCAAAACCCCCGACCTGTCCAGGCCGGGGTCCAATCAAAGGTGCCTGTTTGTGGGTTCAGAATTTTTTGAAAATTCCGATCCGTCCGGTATGAAAATCGTCAGCATTAACATTGATGCCGCCGACGATCGGTGCAAGGCGGCCGCCGAAATCCATATATTGATATTCGGCCCGGGCGAACCAGCCACCACCCAGAATGTCGCTGTTGAAGGCCCAATCAACACCGCCGCCAGCGGCCCAGCCACTGCGGGTCGATGATGATGCTCCGGCGCCAATCAGGGTTTCCGAAATATTAGCCCATGCATAACCACCGGTGACATAAAGCAACACATTGTCAATCGCCCAGCCAGCGCGAGCGCGCACCGTACCAAAGGCCTCCATATCCGTGATACAACCGGTCAGACAAGGAATTGGCACGAACAAACCGTCGATGTTCGAAAAGGCAACATCGGCTTCAGCGCCAATGACAAACTGGTCAATCTGATAATTGACACCGACAGCAACCCCGCCAAGCCAGCCATCCATGTTGAATGTCGGTGTTGTCAGCGCGGGCGTAAACCAGCGTGTGTCTCCGGATCCGTATCCGACGAAAACGCCAGCATAAAATCCAGTCCAGTCATAAGCGCTGCTATGGCCTTCGGCCAAAGCTCCAAATGTCGATCCAACCAGAAAGGTCGTCGCGAGAAGCAGTTTGCGCATTTGTGTATTCCTTACCAACTAGCCACAAAGTCACGATTACCCTACGCCATCCCTGAGCGTAACGCTGTCACTACTAGGTAACACATTAGCGATTTATGATAATATAATTAGAGCGCGGTCGTCACTCGACCTGCTCGTCGCTATTGGCACGTCAGCCCATCGCAACCTGCGGAAACCACACGCATTTTGGCGTTTTGTGATTGCGTGCTAACCTTCACCCACCAACAACTTATCCGGGGTAAGCTGATGCGCAAACTGTTCCTTGGCCTGATCGTTCTGGCGGTGACTTCCACGTCCGCCGAAGCGATCTCGCGTTACAATTCCACGTCAATGTCATGCTCGAAGGCCAAGGCAATCGTCAGAAGCCAGGGTGCGGTCATTTTCCGTTATCCGTCGCGCCGCAATCCGTCGCTGACGCTTTATGACCGGTTTGTCGCCCATGGCGGTCTGTGTGCGTTCGGCGAGACGGCAGCCCCCAAATCGGTTCCGACACGATCGGGAAATTGCCGGCTGATCGCCTGTCTGCAAAGAAATGATGGCCGCGGCGGTCACCGCCGCAGAGGCGGCGGAAACGACGGATATCAGTTTTATAACCGGAATTGAGCGCGGGCAGACCTTGAGCACGCCGCTGAACTGCACTGCATTATTCATACTGTCACAAACTTTCGTGTAAGCTGACCGGATGATGATTCGAAAGCAGTTCGCGGCGCTTCCCTACATTCAACTGGCGAAGAAGATTGAGGTCTGCCTGATCACCAGCCGCGAAACCGGGCGCTGGATCATTCCCAAGGGATGGCCGGAAAAGGATTTGGCGCCCTATGAACTGGCCGCCAGAGAAGCTTTTGAGGAGGCCGGGTTGACCGGCCAGACCGGCAAAAAAGCCATCGGCCATTTTCACTACCTGAAACGCATGGCTGACGGTTCGGAAGTGGATTGTGATGTAGCCGTCTATCCGATGCTGGTGCAACACCAGGCGATAAACTTTCCCGAACAGGGACAACGCTCGGTTGTCTGGCTGGACCGGAAGAAAGCGACGAAACTGGTGGATGATGAGCAACTTTCCGGTATTCTGAAGCAGTTCAAGCCAAAAAATTCACGGCGCCTGAAAGCGGCATAAAGCAGCGATTAAACTGAGCCGGCTTTCTTTAGAGCGTGTCTTCGCAAGGCCTGATTCCGGCCGCCCTTCACAAATCGATCGCGATGCGCCATTGTCCGGCTGTTAGTGTTTGTGTGCGTAGTTTGGTTGGCGATGGGGAATCTGCCCAGAGAGTTGGAATTGAAGCTTGAGCTTGGCGGCAAGCAACTGAAGCGGATTTCCAAAAGCAAGGCCTTGAGGAAGTTGTCCGGCAGGCCGGGGCGCAAGGTTTCGATGCGCTCGACCTATTTTGACACGCCGGATTGTGCGCTTCACGCCGCCGGCATTTCGTTTCGGATTCGCAAGGCTGACGGCAAACTCAAGCAAACGGTAAAGGTCGGCACCGGCATTCACGGCGGCATTTCCAATCCGGTCGAGGTGGAATGTGTCGTAAAAAAATCCAGTCCGGACATCCGCAAAATATCGGACCGTGGTCTGCGCATACAAATCCGCAAGCTCGTCTCTGGCAAAAAGCTGCGTCCGGTTTTCAAGACCGATATCCTGCGCAGGGTTCACAGGATCAAGCGTTCCGGCGCCAAGGCGGAACTGGCTCTCGACAAAGGCCGCGTCGCGACAGCCAAACGCTCCGCTCCAATCTACGAGGCTGAACTGGAACTGGTTTCCGGTGATGCACACGCCTTGCTGCCGATGGCGCAAAAACTGTTTGCGCGATATCCGGTTCGCTTCGCCACGCTCAGCAAGGCTGAACGCGGCTACCGGCTCGTCAGCGCCGCGCAGCAGGGAGAAACGAACAAAGGCGCCGTAAAGGCGGTACAGCCGGAGCTGAAACCCGCTCATGCAGTCACCGAGGCTTTTCAATTGTGCTGCCGGTCGGCAACGGATCAGATATTGGGCAACTGGTACGCCGTACTTGCCGATGACGACCCGGAGAGCGTTCATCAGTTGCGCATCGGTCTGCGCCGCTTGCGCACCGCGCTGAAACTGTTCCGGCCCGCGATTGACAGCCTTGCGCTGCGCAAACTGGCTGTCGACCTGCGAGATGCCGGACGCATCGTTGGCGAATTACGTGATTGCGACGTGATGCTGGCCGATATTGCAAGACCGGCCAGTGCGGCGCAACAGAGCAAGGCCGGCCCACGGGCGATCGAAAAACTACTGGTGAGGCGCTGTAGAAAACGACGCAAGAAGGTACGTCGCGACCTGTTGACCAAGCGATGGAACAAGATGCTGCTGCATCTGGCCTTGCTGCCGCATGGCGCCGGCTGGCAGATTGAAGACAGCAGCGGACAAGCCGTTGAGCTGGCGCGGCAGGCATTGGACAGATGCTGGAAACATGTCCTCAAACGGGCGGACAAGCTGGATAGGCTATCGATTGAGGAGCGCCACCATCTGCGCAAGGATCTGAAGACGCTGCGCTACGCAACGGAGTTTTTCAAATCGATCTTCGCGGGAGAGGATGTGGAACATTTCATCGTTGCCCTGAAAAGACTTCAGGACGGGTTCGGCTATCTCAACGATGTCGCGCTGGCAAACACCTTGCCGGATATCTTTGACGCCAGACCAAAAACTGCCGCCAGCACAAGACAATCGGTTGGGTTCATTCTCGGTTGGCACGCAGCCATCGCCGAGCATGAATGGCGAGACGTCAAAGATCGCTGGCTCAATCTCAACAGCCGGCCCAAATTTTGGCATTGAGGATCTGTTTCGCCGGCGGCAATCAGACTGCTTTGTCAGTTTGAGCCAAAATCGAACCAGGTGATTAGCCAGCTACAACCAGCCGATTCAGTTCAGAAGATTGTCTTCAAACGGAAAGTGGGCGACGAGTTCCGAGCCGGTTTCCGTGATCCGCACCATCTCTTCAAGCTTCACGCCTTCCTTGGCGCCGCGCTCGCCGATATAGCTTTCAACCGAAACCGTCATGTTCGGCTGGAATTGCCCGTCATAGCCGGTCTGCTCGAACCATTTCAGCGGTGCGACCTGCGGATATTCGTTGCACATGCCGATACCGTGCACGATTACGCCAACTTCAAACTCTTCGTAACGGTCGGGAATCCGCCAGGATTTTTCTGCCAGTTCGCGAAACCCGAGCCCGGCTTTGAGCAGCGCCATGTTGTGATGAACCTGCTCGTGCGCCAGCTTGTAAACGGTTTTCTGTTCTTCGGTCGGCTTCACCTCATCGCAAAGCCAGGTTCGCGAAATGTCGGTCGAGTAGCCGAACGGACCGATCATGTCGGTATCAAAGGCGACCAGTTCGCCGACCTGAACCGGACGCTCGCTGGCTTCCATGTACCAGGGATTGGTCCGCGGTCCCGCCACCAGCAGCCGGGTTTCGACATAATCCCCGCCAAGCGATGCATTGATGGCGCCGAATGTCGCCCATAATTCGTTTTCGCTGATGCCCGGCCGGGTGATTTCCTTCAGGCGCGCCAATCCGGTTTCGTAGACAAATGCCGAGCGCTTCTGCGCCTTCATTTCCTCTTCCGTCTTGATGCACCGCGCATGCTCGATCACATCCTGCCCAAACGATACGGAAATCTGCCGTGCCTCCAGTGCGGCGCGGGCATCATTGTCCAGCCGGTCGATGGCAATCCTGCGATTGGGGCAATTGCGCGAGACGACTTCAGCGAGGTCATCAGCCCATTTCCCGATCAGCGTCTGACGGTTGCTGCCGGCGCTGTGATAGAACCACAGCACCGCCGGCCGCGTTTCGCCGATCGTGTCAATGCCTTCCGAAAGGTGCTCGCAATTGACATAGTCGAAGATGACCGCCTTGCCTTCGGCCGGCACCAGGCAATAGCGCGCCGAGTTGTGCATGGTCCAGATCTGCATGTTGCGGCAGTCCGTGGCGTAGCGCACATTCACCGGATCGTAGAGCAGCATGCCGCCAATATCGCGTTTCTTGAGTTCGGCCTGCAGCCGGTCCATGCGCTGCTGCCTGAGCCTTCCGCGGTCAACCGCCGGCAGTTTCGCCAACCGGTCCTTGGCTTGCTCGATTTTCAGGACATCGACATTGACGTCGTCACTCAAGGCTGCCTCCATCCCGAACCCGGTTCGGCTGTCGACCGGTCAAAGCTGATCCACATTGCTATGTCTTCGCCTGCCAAGCCGGTGTTCAGGCGGCGAAATCCATGCCGCTGAAAGCGACAATTGATCTCGATGGCAGGTTTGCAATTTGCCGTTGCCGGCCACCGCTTGCAACAATCACCTCAATGAAATAGCTGATAGTCCATTGAGAGGGGCGCTGACCGGAGCGCCCGATGGACACGATTGCCGATATTAAAAAACGCCAATTATGGCTCGAGGTGCGTTGCAGGCGATGCACCAGATCGACCTTGTTTCCGTCCCGCAACATACCGAAACGATTGCCCGGTGACCTGCCGGTGCCAATGGCCGCCGCCTTTTTCCGCTGTTCAGGATGTTGCGGCAAACGCATCACCTGCCGCGTCGCCAATCCACCAAAGGAGGCTGGCCGGTTTCAGGCCTACAAGAAAGGGCAGAAAGATCGATAAACCGGGCGGTGTCCGTCAATGCCGCCAGGCATCATTCGCCTTGCAGTGCCACCACCCGGTCGCGCAGCGCCTCGCTCATCTCGCGATAGGACGGCTCCACCCAGTCTGAGCTCCAGAACCACGCGTAGAAACCCCGGTCGACCTCGTCCAGCACTGCCCGTGTTCCGCCCTCAACCGGCTCAAGCCGCCACAGATGGTCGAAGGTGATGAAGCCGGGAATACCGCCATACTGGTTCAGTTCCTTCGCCGGAACAAATTTGGTGATTTCCGAGGAAAGCACAACATCCGGCTTGCCCGGCTCCTTTACCGTGGTCCTGACCGTCGAACCCGGCTTGAACTCGCCCTCAACGTTGACGAAAACCGGATTCCACTGCGCATAACCCTCAGCGTCCGTCAGCACCGCCCACACTGCTTCGGGAGGCGCCGGAATGGTGATTTCGACGTGAAAGGTTTTCTTGCCGGTAAAAGTCAGTACTACAGCGGCAACAACAATGAGGGAGACACCCCACCTGATGAAAGTCCACACCATTTAAGAAACGCCTCCGGCCATGTGTTCGTCGAACCATGCCTGGACCTCGCCCGCATGGGTGCCAACCCAATCGTAGGCTGCAAAGCGGCTCTTCTCCAGGTCGAGCATCTTCAGCTCCTTCTCAACGGTCAGCGCATCATGATAGCGCTTCACCATGTCCATTCGGGTCCACGGGTCATTCTGGTTTTGAACCACCAGGGTCGGCACGTTGATCTTCGGCGCGTGATCGATGAAATCCGGCTCCGCCAGATCGAAACCGAGGCGCTGCTGCGTTACCTTCGCGCCCTGATTGGCAAGAAATCTCGGCATGCCAAGCGCATCGATGAAGCAGCTGTAGAGTAGCGGCTGCACCGCGACCAGCGCCTTGATGTTTCCGCGATTGGCCAGCCCGTCCTCAAGACCATAGGCGTAGGTCGTGGCACCGGCGCCCATGCAGATCGACAACAACCCGATGGAAGCGCCGGAAAAAGCTTTCCTGCCGGAGATGTAGTCGACCGCACCCAGCACATCCTTGGCTTCTTCCGGCCCCCAGCTGACCCAGGGTTTGGGCCCGAGTTCGCTTTCACCGTGGCCGCGAAAATCATACATCAGGAACGAGTAGCCATTGTCCACGAAGTGCTTGGCCTGGCGCAGAAACTTGATGTCCTTTTTCCACGGCTTGATCATGCCCTTGCCTTCAGGTGACCAGCCACCGCGGTTGCACTGCACGCCAAAATGGCTCTCGATGATCACCCGGTCGGTGCCGCCCTTGATCAGCCAGCCACGCAGCTTCGTTCCGTCAGCAGCCGGAAATTCGACGTTCTCAAAGTCGAGCCCATACGCCTGCGGGCTATCGAACAAAGGCGATTGGTACGGCTTGACCATCATGTTTGAAATCATGTTGCCGAACATGGCTCGGGCTCCTTATGTCAGGCTTGCATTCCGGACTTTACGAGTTTATGAAGTTCGTAAAGGTGTTACTTAACGAAAATACGAAAATCGTCAAGTTGAAAATGACAGAGAGCGAAAAAAAATATGCCGCGGCGGCACTGCAAGTGTTCAAGCGCTTTGGTGTGCGCAAGGCGACGATGGAGGAGATCGCTCTTGAAGCCGGCGTCTCCAAGCCGACGCTTTACGCCACGTTCCGCAACAAGGATCAGGCCCTGGCCGCCACCATCCGCCTGGCCAAGGAGGCGGCGGTGGAAACGGTCCGAACGTCATGGCAGGGAGCAGACTCGCTTGACCGGAAGCTCGACCTGTTCTTCGAGCGGCTGGTCGTGGCCGGCTATGACCTGCTGCACAATTCGCCCGACGCCGATGCCTTTGAAAATGCCATCGGCGAGTTCAGCGGGCAGGCAATCAGCGCAACGCGAAAGCTGGAAGCTGAGCTGCTGGCGGAGGCTTTCTCTGCTCACCCAGCCATCGCCAACCACGGCGCGACACCGGAACAATACGCAACATTCGTTGTTACCGCCGCCATGCAGGCCAAACGCCAGAGCAATTCCCGGACCGACCTGCTGGCTTTTCTAAGCGCGCTGAAACTGTCGGTGCTGGCGGTTGCAGGCGAAAACGAAAGCGCTGACGTGTAGCGGCAAAACGCCTGAGTTCGGAAAGCAAACGCCAGCGTACCGTGCCCGCGGTCTCACTCCGCTGCAATCGCCTGGCGGCGGCAATAACAGGATGCATTGATCGGCACTTCGGCCCGCGCCACCGCCTTGTCGAATTGCAATTTGATGTGGGCGGCCTCGGTTTCCTCACCGCGCCGCGTCAGACACTCGTGAAGACCGTGCAAACTCCAGACATTCCCCGGATGCTGACAGGCCCGGCTCAGCGTCGCGTCAAGCCCGAGATCGGCGCGGTAGACAGCCTCTGCCTCCTCGAACTCACCTTGCTCCAGAAGCAGCGCGCCAAGCGCGTGCCGCGTCGGCTGCATCCAGCCCCAGGGCTCGTCGTAGGGAAGATTGTCATCGAGTTCGACCGACTTTCGAAGATGATCGAAAGCAACGGCGTGATTGCCCCGGTGGTACTCCAGTTCGCCAAGCATCATCTGACGTCCCACCTGCAGAATGTCCCGGCAGGTGTTGTTGAACAGCATGCGTGTCTCCGGAACCTTTTCGAACGCTGCTTCAAAAAGTTGACGCTCGGCTTCCGCCGCCTCAACTTGCTTGGTATTGGCCAGCGCAACGGTCCGCGAATAGCGCATCATCGCTGTCGTGACACTGAACAGCTCCGCATCCTCCGGCAGTTCCTGCTCCAGGATCGCGTTCCACATGCCAAAGCGGATGAGCACGTGCTGTTTCATCGGCACAAAACCCTCAAACCAGTCGGCCATCGGCCTAAGCGTTTCTGCCGGAAGGGTTTCAATCAGTTCGTCGGCGGTTTCCAGCGCCGGTGTCGGCTGGCCCAGGAACATCGCGCCGTAGATCTTGAAGTGATAATTGTGACAGCGATAGACCGAATAAAAATTCTCCGCCCCTTCGCGGGCGAGGAATTTGCGGTCGGCAATGATGGCCGTGTGGTTCCTCAAGACAACGTTCATGTAGTCGCCGCACAGCACATCGATATGGGTGGGCATGTGCAGAAGATGGCCGGCGTCCGGCACCAGGGTGCTGAGCACGTCGCCATGGCGAAGGGCCCGCTCGGGGTGGGGCGACATTTCCATCAAGTGGACGTACATGTGTAAAAGTCCCGGGTGCTGCCAGGCGCCGTCCAGACGTTCGAAGGCGCTGTCGAGAACCGCAATGGCTTCCAGCGTGTCCGCCCCGTCAGCCGGTTGTCCGGTCGGAAGGTCCCACAATTGCCACGGCGTCCGGTTCATGATGGATTCGGCAAACAGCGCGCAGACATCCAGATCATCACCATGGGCGGCATGAACCTGCCGCATGGCGTCGGCAAAGGCATCGTTCCACGGGCTGAACTCTTCGGTCGAGGGATCGTCGGGATAACGTTTCGGCAGCGCCTGGATCAGTGCGCGTTCAACCGGCGTAACCTCCCCGATATGCATGAGGGCGGCTTCAATCGAACTGCGCGCCAGCGCGAGCGCATCGGGTTTCTCGTCCTCTTCAAATGCTTCCCAGGGTTTGTTGTAGTTCGGGCCGATGCAATAGGCGATTCCCCAATGGGCCATGGCGCAATTCGGATCACTTTCCAGCGCCTTGCCAAAGCAGACGATGGCTTCCTCGTGGTTGTAGGCATAAGTCCACACCAGGCCGCGATCAAACCATTGCTGTGCCTCTTGCGATGAACAGGTAACCGGCCGCGAATAGGTGCCAAGATCGTAGTAACGCATCGCCATAACTCCTGACTGGTCTTACTCCCCGCCAGAATACATGAGCGATCCCTGATTGTCGTCCCCGGACCCGTCAAGGCAACCTTTTCCTCCCCCGCACTCTGCGGCCAATGGGAGAGGTACATTGGACCGGAAGATCGCCATCGATAGAGACCGCAAAGCACTCGGTGCCTGTCTCTGCCCATGCGCGCACCGGCTGGAAATCGCTTGGCCACAGGCGAATCTGCAGGACCTGGTCGATCGCCAACCGGTCGGTTCAATCTGCCCTCAGTTCAGCGGGATTGCCACCCCGACCGCGCCGCCATAGGCCTCGAAATTGTCGGCGCCGATGCCGTCGTAAAAGCCTTCGACGCCCAGCGTGATGCTGTTGGTGGTGCGCACGGTGAACCCGGCTTCGGTGCGGGCGCGCAAGTCGGTGGTGCCGGTGGCGGCAAGGCCGGTCTCCAGACTGACCAGATCGGCCGTCTCGAAATCCCAGATGCCGCTTGCCGACCAGTGGACGTTAAACGACGTGCCGTCTTCCATCACATGGCCCCATGTGAGCTTCGGCCCGAAGGTCAGGCGCCCGAGTGCCACCGTCTGGCCGGGGATCGTGAGCGCATTGCTGTCGATGTAACTTTTCTGGTCCTCTTCAAAATAGATCACACCCACATGCGGGGCGACGGTGATGCCGGAGACATCGAAATCGCCGGTGAGCTTGGCGGCAACCAGCCAGCGCTCGGTGCTGAACGCATCCTCATAGGTGTTGTACGGGCTGACCGTATTGTCGGATGTGCCCCAGGCGGCACGCGCATCGAGCACCAGATTGCCGGTCAGCCGGGTTACCACATAGGGCCCGGCGAGCCAGCCGGTGCCGGAAGCGGAGAAGCCTTGCGTGCCGTCCTTCTCGTCCATGATGTCGAGTTGCGCCATGAGGCCGACCACCAGATCGGGATTGACCGCATAGTCCACCCCGGCATGAACCAGGCCGAGCAGGCTGGAGGTGGTACCATTGTCGATCTGCACCAGTCTGCCCTTCAGCCACACATCGAAGACCGGGAGCGGGCCGGCATCGCCGGCGCCGAAACCGAATTCACCAGAATTATATCCTTGGACTGGCAGACCGCCGACATGGGAGGCCGGCCCGGCATTCTGGGCCCGGCGCCACGCGGCCATCTGGCTGAGGCTGGTGGAGAAGGCGAGCTCGTTATTGCTCACAAGGTCTCCCTGGCCGGTCAGGGAACCGGCCGTGCTGCCAACCCCGCCGCCACGGGAAAGCCGCGACGACAGATCGGGTTCGTTGGCGGTGATGTGATCGGCCCGCCGCGACATGAAATTCCGGATGATCCGCGAGGTGCGCTGGGCGATGGCGTTGGAGAAGTCGATCGCCAGGGTGTTGGAGGCCTCGTTGTCATTGCCGGCCGCGTCGGTGAATTCGCCCGCAGCCACCAGAATTGTCGCTTTCGCACCGGGATTGGCTGAACCGAATGTCGGGGTGAAGGTTGCGGTGAAGACAGGATCGGCGCGGCTGAAATTGCTGAGGCTCCCGCCTGTCACCGTCGCATGCAGCGCAGGGTCGAAATTTGTGCCCGTCTCGCCGGCGGTGAAGGTGACCTGCGCCGTTTCCGTGGGACTGAGCGCCGTCTTGTCGGCGGTAATCGTGACCGTCGGCGCGATCCTGTCACTCGTGTCCTGTAATATGTCGAACACATCCGGCACTGTCGTATCGCTGGCCAGCGCGTTGCCGGCCGCATCCCTGAATCCCGTGCTGACGACCACGCCCACATCTTCAATATCCTTGCCGCTATTGGTGACCGTGTAGGTAACCGTATAGGTGTCGTTGGCATGGGTGGTTTCCGACCATGTGCCGGTCTTGGTGCTGGCATCAGTGAGCGCGCCGGACACATCCTCGGAGAAGGTCAGGAGCGGCGTCACCGTGTCGTCCATTGTCTCGTCGAACTGGACGACCACATCCACCGAATTCGTGTTTTCGTCGATTGGGTCAGGGTTGGCCGACACGCTTGAGACTTGTGGCACCGTTGTGTCGCTGGCGACA
This sequence comes from Rhizobiaceae bacterium, assembly GCA_040830725.1. Classification (GTDB taxonomy): domain Bacteria; phylum Pseudomonadota; class Alphaproteobacteria; order Rhizobiales; family Rhizobiaceae; genus JAWKWH01. The sequence continues at coordinate 2,090 of JBFOMG010000069.1, read as the reverse complement.
TAGGGAATGGTGATGCTGGCCCCGACCAGCAGGTTGCCTGCCGCATCCTGCGCCGTATCGTCCAAAACGGAAATCACCACATAGCCATTGCCTTGAGGCGTATAGGTCAACGAATATTGTGTCGGTGATACAAATTGGAGCAATGGCCCCAGATCGGCGGTCTTGCGGGAGGTTGTGTTCTGGGGATCCTCGAGCGCTGACACATCACCTTGGTTGACGGCCAAATCATAAACCGGCTCGCTGAAGTTGAGCACGATTGTCCGTTGGGACGTGTCAGATATGCTGGATGGCACGTTCGAAAACCACATGGTGGGCGCTTCAGTATCGTCCTCGGCCTCAGAGCCAAAGTTGCCGCCATACACCTCAGCCGAAACGATTTGCGTCGTGGCCACGTCCCCACCTTCGGAGTTGAAATGCAACCACTCAACAACAGCCGTATACGCTTCGCCGCCGATCAGATGTTTGGATCGGAACAGCCTGTTGATCCCCGGCTGCGACGCATAAAGTGCGAAACCAACGCTATTTGGGCCTGCAGAAAAGCCCGGGATTGCTCCCTCCAGACTCACTCCGGTACTGGTCCGGGGTGAGTTGTCGCTCAGAATACTTGAAGCATATATCGCGTCCGAGACCAAAGAGATGGCGATCCCACTTTTGGCTGGGTTATACGTCGGATCTGACGATACGATATCGCCACACGTTCCGGCAGCAATATCGACCACGAGCACCTTGCCATGAGCCGAGGTATCACCCGTCAGCGTGCACTGAAAAGCCCGGGCCGGCGAAGCCGTCACAACCGCCATCATCAGCATCGCCGCGATGAGAACGATGATGCGCCACTGTCCGGTCAGCGATGAGACAGTCCGGACAAGGCGGCCCAGCGCCATTGCCGCTGCGAGGCCATGCTGTCTGCGCGGCAGCATCTCGACACGGCTGTTCATTGGAGTGTCTCCCCATTCATCCCGCAGCTTTTGGGTGCGGGACATTCTTCATGAAATTGGGAGATCAAGATTGGACAGAGCGCCAAACCGGCGCCTGACCTGCCCGTGGCGTTTGCTGCCCACAGGACGCCATTGTGGTATTCGCAGGCCGGGAAGGTCGCACGTTTTTTGATCATGGATTCGGGAGTAACAACTTCCGGCAAGCCGGCGGTCTCCCCCGACAGGAACCCACGCAATTGCATTGGACAAAAAGGAAGTGCCACCAGCGCTGCTGAGGAACAAGGCCTGGGTGCAAACGCTGTCCGCCGCGAAACCGGCTCCCATGAGACCCGATCACGGCGTATATTGTCTGAAATTACCGGCCCCCCAGCCGACATATCCTGCCCCCAATCCAGTCTTTCGCCAATCATGATTGCGCCCCAACCATTCATGAGAAGCTACTAATTTACTTACTTGTGCATGTCTTTGTCTTATATTCTCGAAATTCGACATAATATTCAATAGTACGTAATGTAGTTTCTCAAACAAAATGCGAACTTGGTTATGTAATTATGTATTAGTATCTTTTAATATACTTACAGATTAACACCAGCGGCCGCCAACCGCCGGCTTCCTCCTCGCCCCCCTTGAGCGTTGGATGTGATCATCGAAGCCGTTTGTGCGTGGATCCTCGGGTTTGGAGGCGGGTCAGCGATTGATCCAGTGAATCAATCGCCATTAAAACGAACCGTATTTGGCCCCAATCTCCGTCATTCCGGACGGCGGTAGCCGATCCGGAATCCAGCGCTCGATATCGGCGGACAGGCCGGATCCTACGCGAAACCGGCCCGTGGTCTGGATTCCGGGTTCCGCTTTGCGGCCCCGGAATGACGCCAGTGGGGTGAAGCAGGCCATGGACAGGAAAGGCGCCATCAACAGAAACCGCCGGGAGCTGGGGGCGCCCTATCTCTCCCCTTGCGGGGGTGAAAGTCTTTTCTTGGGTTTACGAGGGCGTGCCCGAGTAAGTGCTTAGAAAAGACCAGAGAGGGGCTCGGGATGTTGGCCGAGGGGTTCGGTCGCGCTGGTTTCGTGAAGAAAATTTACCCCCTCTCTTGCAATTTCTAGCACTTAGCTGACGCTAAGATGCTGAAATTGCTTTCTCTCCCGCAAGGG
>JBFOMG010000068.1:0-17348 GCA_040830725.1 Rhizobiaceae bacterium | reverse complement strand
TTTGCCATCAGCCGGTTGAGGCGGCGGGCCTGCCGCGGCAGGGTGGCAAGCGCGATTTTCAGCTTGCGGATGCGGCGCATGAGCTTGACGGCATCAAGCGTGTCGTCCGGTTTCTTCAGCGGCGCCGGATCGAAAACGCCGGGCACGCAGATGCGCGGGATACCGCTCGCGACCGGCCGCGCAAATTCGCCAAAACTCTTTCGCGGATCGATGAGCTGGAATGCCGGCAGCGTGTCGTAGGTGGCAAAGGATGAGAAATCGGGGAGCTGGATTTCTGCAATTCCGTCTCCGTCGGCTTGCTTCTCCATCGCCCTCTGGCTCAACATCGCCGCGACGACGACGATCAAACGCCGCAGCGCCGATTCCGCCGGCCGGAGAAAGCGAAGCACGGAGCGGCGCAGAGACGATGGTTGTGTCGCAACCCTTGCAGCGTCATCCTCGGGCTTGACCCGAGGATCTACCGAACCCAGCCGCCCTGTGTTTGGGGAGATTTTACCCGAACCGCACCCTCCCGCCAGCGTCGAGGATGTGGCGCAGGCCTGTGGATCCTCGCCACTGGGGCGAGGATGACGAAGTGGCTGCTGCGCCAGCGCCAGCAGTTCGGCAACTACGTCACCCAACGCCCTACGGTTTCTGTTGATAGCGCCTTTCCAGTCCATACCCGCTTTCCGGTTTGGCTGGAGAGTGTGGGGCAGGTTTTGAAAGCGTGGATAAGTTTTTTGGGATTTCGTTGAGAATCAGTGATTTGTCTGTGCGTGGATCCTCGGGTCAAGCCCGAGGATGACGGAGGGAGGGATGGCCTTGCGTTCCAAAGCTAATCATTCAATTGCTGCCTCGCCGAATACAAAACTCAATGTTGGCGATTAGCTGCGAAACGCAATCAAGGTCGTCATCCTCGGGCTTGACCCGAGGATCCACCCACAAGCCACTCAGTTGTTCAATACGAGATACAGATCATTCCATTTCGGGTTCATTGCCTCGATCAGATCGATCTTCCATTGCCGATACCAGCGCTTTAGCGATTTCTCCCGTTGGATCGCATCGGAGATATGATCGTGCTGGTCGTACCAGACAAGGCGTGTCAGACTGTAGCGCTGAGTGAATTTTGAACCGCGGCCCTCACGGTGATCGAACACGCGGCCTTCCAGATCAGCGGTGACACCAATATAAAGCGTCCCGTGCTTGCTGTTCGTCATGATGTACACATAGCCCGCCATTAGGTCAGCGCCTTGCCCTGCCACAAATCCCTTGGCAAACGATCAATCAGTTAAGTCCAAAAACTGAGAGAAAGCGAAATACCGGCAAACTTCGATCCGGAAACCTGCTTCAGCCCCCCTGCCGACCAAGCTGATCAACATGTTTGCGACAATATTCACCCGGGGAAATTCCGTAACGCAACTTGAACGCGCGGCTGAAGGCGCCCGGCGATGAAAACCCGCAGCGATAGGCCACATGCAGGATATGGCCACGCCGCAATGATCCGGCCTCCAGCATCTTGCGCGCCGTATCCAGCCGGATTTGCGTGACAAATTTCCGTACGCCGCCAATTCCGGAAAAAAACCGGTAAAGCGTGGCTCTGGAGACGTTCATGCTGTGCGCGATCTGTGTGACGCTCAGATCCGGTGCGCCAATATTTTCTTCGACAAAGCTGCGAACCCGGGCACGCAGAAGCGCGGGGCCGTCATCTTTCGGGTTTTTCTCGTTTTCAACTATCAAAAGAGAAACGACATTCATGGCGATCTTGGCGATGGTTCCGGACTGGCGGCCGCTGTCCTCACCGAGTTCCTGCTCGAGCGTCGCCATGATCTTTCTCAAAACAACCGCTACCGGGCTATCGTGTGGCACAACCACAGGACCCGTTGTCATTTGCGGCAGATCATCAGCCGCAATCGCGGGCAACAACAACAATTTGTGCACCCCTTCACCCCGGCTGTAAATATCGGCTCCCTGCCCGGAACTGATGCCCACATCCCCTTCCCGGACACGAACGGTTTTTTCTTCGGTCCGAAGCTCATGTTCGCCGTTGAGCGAAACCGAAATGCAAGCCGCAAACCGGTCAATTCCGGGGCCACGGATCATTTGAACATCGCTCGTATGCACGACGGTTTGCTCACAATCAGTGTTTGCAATCCTTTCGACGCCAATGGCATTATTGCTGGCATGTGCGGTTGGTTGGAACTGCAACGAACGGAAACCGGACAACGCCGATTTCAGCTTGTCATTGTCAAAACCGTCAGACCCGCCGGATTTGTTCTCACAGGGCAGGCGTCTGGAAATGAAGCCGGTTTTGTTGGCGCTTTTCGTCACTGCTCCACCTCACGCAACCTGAATTACAGGCAAACGCTTGTGCGGCATGCCTGCCGCGGGCGGTGTCCGGGCTGCACTCACAACTCAGACTTCAGGGCCATGGCTGATCGATCGGCATACGCCCTGGGCGACACACCCATCTGCTTTCGAAAGGCGCGACCGAATGTGTCGGCTGAGGAAAATCCGCAAGCATAAGCGATATCGATCAACTGCCCGCGTTGGGTGTCTTTGTGCGCAAGCATGGTTCCGGCTTTGTCAAGCTTGATCCGGTTGATGAAACGGCGAACCCCACCAGCTTTTTCAAATGCGCGGTAAAGTGTGGTTCTCGAGACGTGTACGTGATCGGCAATATCGTCGATGCTGAGGTCGGCTCTATCAAGATTTTTGTCGACGAAACAGCGCACTCGCGAACGTATCAATTCATAGCCGTCCCGCTCTTCCCGGCTTCGCTCAGTCGCCAGAAACCCGTGCACGATTTCGTCTGCAACGCGCATGATGAGATCTGCGCATTGCGAATCCCCTTCCCGAAGCGCGGTCTCCAGATTGTGCAGGGTCGTTTGCAGAATGTCGGCGACGGGATCGGCGTGAGATATGAAATACAGTCCATCATAGGTCCCGCCCAGGTCCTCATTGGGCCGCAGGGGCACCTTGATCCGTGTCATGTCGCCTGGGCCCCACAGCGACTGAAAGTCGCTTTTGGCTGCCATGATGTAGATATCACCGCGGACCAGGGTCCGGCTCCCGTGAACTGTCCGTAGTTCCGCGCCACCGCTGTTGATCATACACAAGCCGATGTGGGAAGGCGCGCTGTGGACCTCGTTTTTCAATATCTTTCCGGTGGTCTCGCCTCTGGTCAGTACGGTGCCACTCGCACTTTGGAACGCCTCAAGCCAGTTCTTGTTTGGATTATCGCCACCGATTGGCGCGAACGACTTACGCATGTGATCAGCGATCTCGTGATCCCGGTCTCCATGTAAATAGCGTTCCAAACATTCGAACCTCCGTTCATACGGAAATTCGTCGCCATTGAATTTGGTGTGCAATATGTCTGTGGGCATTTCGCCGGCCCCATTTCAATCTGTACCGGACGCCGATGCGAAATCATTCCGTGCAAGAAGATCGCCTTGCGTATCCGGTCCAGAGCTATTTTCACCACAAGCCTCACCGGATTTTACGGCGTCCTTACGGTTGATCCACGTCTACCCGTCTCAGTTTCTATTCATTTCGTCTCAGTGCCTGGCAGGTTGAACCCGTTGACCGGGCAGCTGGAAAACATGGCGATCAAAGTTGCTGCACGACTGGCTCCGGTTCGCTGAGTCGGTTTAGTGAAAGCTGATATTCAACCCAGACTTGCATGATGCAGACTGCTATGCCATCACCCCGAATCACAAATCTCAACGGGGGGCGAGATGATCCAAACGCTTGCACTCGCGGTGGCAATGGGCGTCGCCACTTCCTCATTTGCTTTTGCTGACGACTATCTCTGGAGCGGCATCTATGCCGGTGTTCATGCCGGTTGGGGCGCCGGTACTGTCAATTGGGTCGACTATAGTAATGGCTGGTTTACCGACGCCGCCAACCCGGCACACTCCGCGAAGGGAGATGGTGTCCTCGGTGGAGGCCACATCGGAGTTCTTCATCATCATGCCAACAATCTCGTCACCGGCGTTGAACTCGCGGCAAGCGGCCTTGACGCGAACACCAGTGTGGCCAGCGCGATTTACACGGACCACACCCTGCAGACCGACATTGACATGGTTGCCACGGCGACAGCCAGGCTTGGTTATTCGTTGGGCCGTTTTCTGCCCTATGTCGAAGCCGGATATGCCGGCGGCAATATTCACATGCGAAATTTCGACACGAACTGGTGTGCACCGGTGCTTTGCGTGTTTGACTCAAAACGATGGCACAATGGCTTTGTTTTTGGCGCTGGCACCGATATCCGGGTGACCGGAAACATCATTGCCGGACTGAACTACCGGTTTATCAATCTGGATGCCGACGACCACCAGGGTATTAACCAGAATTTGGGCGTTGATGAGCACTTTGGGGCGGACGCACAAGTTCATTCGGCAACCTTCCGGCTGAGCTGGCTGTTCAATTCGAACTGATCACTGCTGCCGTGCTGCAGTCTGAGCAGCCAGAGAACGTGAAGCGCCGGATCACGCGAGCTAGCGTTCGGCTTTGGTGCGGCGCGGATTTCTGATCCGCTTGGCTTGGCAGGTTCCGATACCGGCTGCGCCCGGAGTTCGGCACAAAACTCCGCGAAAGCGGCTCCGGCCTGCCGGTGATAATTAAGCAAAAACTAAATAAAAAACAAAGACTTGCATAGCGTCCTACGTCATGCCAATAACGGCTCATCAGGATTCTCAACGGGGGGCGAGATGATCAGATCGCTTGCACTCGCGGTAGCCATGGTCGTTGCCGTTTCTTCCTACGCTTTTGCTGAAGACTACAGATGGAGCGGCATTTATGCCGGTGTTCACGGCGGCTGGGGCGCCGGTGATGTGGACTGGATCAAAAACAGTGGCACTTGGTTCGGCCCTGTTGGCACAACCCACTCCGTTCGTGGAGACGGCTTTCTGGGCGGAGGCCAGATCGGAGTTCTCCATCAACACGAAAACAATCTTGTCACCGGCATTGAACTGTCGGTAAGCGGCCTTGACGCAAGCACCAGTGTGGCCAGCCCGGTTTGGCCCGCGAGCGATACCTGGAATACCGATGTCGATTTGGTGGCCACGGCGACAGCCCGGCTTGGCTATTCGTTCGGCCGTTTTCTGCCCTATGTCGAAGCCGGCTATGCTGGCGGCAATGTCCGCATAACAAATACCGACGTTATTCTCTGTCCACCGCCAGCATGTATTTTTGAATCAAAAAAGTGGTACAATGGTTTTGTTGTCGGCGCTGGCGCCGACTACCGGGTGACCCGGAATATCATTGCCGGATTGAATTACCGGTACATGGATTTGGGTATGCGCACCCATGCTGGAAATGTGCAAAACACCAACGCCAATGAGTTCTATTCGGCAAGTGCGGAAGTTCATGCAGCAACCTTTCGGCTAAGCTGGCTCATTGCGGCGCCAACAGGCACTGCTGCTGCCAAACCGGCAGCCTTGGGCGGCGGCCATGGCTGGAGCGGTTTTTATGCTGGTGTCCATGGCGGTTGGGGCGCTGGTGATGTGAATTGGGTCGATACCCGCGGCGGCTGGTTTACCTCTGCTGCCGGCATAACACACTCCGCCTCTGGCGACAGCTTTCTAGGCGGAGGCCAGGTCGGATATCTCCATCATTTCGCCAACGATCTTGTCACCGGCGTCGAACTCTCGGTGAGCGGCCTTGACGCGAGCACCAGTGTGCCCAGCGCGGAATACCCCGCCGATGATACCTTGCAGACCGATGTCGATCTGGTGACCACGGCGACAGCCCGGCTTGGCTACGCATTCGGCCGTTTACTGCCCTATGTCGAAGCCGGCTATGCCGGCGGCAATGTCGGCATAACGAATATCAGTACTTTCTTTCTTTGCACTCCTCCTAATTGCTTGTTCGAAACGAAACGATGGCACAACGGCTTTGTTTTTGGCGCTGGCGCCGATTTCCGGGTGACCAGGAACATCATGGCCGGAGTGAACTACCGTTTCATGAACCTGAGCCACCAAGCCCATGCCGGAATCGTTCAAGGCTCGGGTGCGATGGAAAACTACACGGTAGATGCACAAGTTCATTCGGCAACTTTCCGGCTGAGCTGGCTGTTCAATTCGAACTGATCACTGCTGCCGAACTGCAGTCTGAGCAGCCACAGGGCCTGTAGGGCCGGGTTCCGGCAATCGGAAACCGGGGTTTGGCACGGCGCAGATTGCCGATCGTTTTGGCTTGGCGCACCGATCCCGGGATCAAGCCCGAGGATAACGGTGTTGCGTGAGCCGAAATCGGCTCAGTCATTCGCGATTCACTTTGTGAACTGGATTGCGCCCGATCAGCCTGTATCATGAGGCCAGAAATGGAGGTGGACCATGTCTCGCCGACCATACGGCCTGATTTGCCCGATATCGAAAGCCTGCGAAATTCTGGAGCCGCGCTGGACCATCCAGATCCTGACCGCGCTATGGTCGGGTGCGACGCGTTTCAATGAAATTCGCCGCGACATCGGCAATATTTCGCCTGCACTTTTGTCGCGGCGGCTCAAAGAATTGGAAGAATTGAAACTGATCGAGCGCATCGAGGATGCGGCGACCGGTTCCATCGACTATATCCGGACGCGCCGCGCGATTGAGCTTGAGCCGGTGATGAACGGCATGGCCGAATGGGCACAGCGCAATATAGAAGCCGATCTGGCACTGTGCGAAAATGACATCTCTACCCTGATGTGGTGGTTCAGGCGCAAGATCGTTGTTGACGAACTGCCGGACCGGCGCATTGTCGTGCGCTTTCATTTCGGCGACGTCAAACCGCCGCTCGACACCTATTGGATGCTGTCGCAGCCGGGCGCCGAGGTCGAGCTTTGCATCAACGATCCCGGCTATGAGGTCGATCTCTATATCGAGACCAGTTCGCTGTCGCTTGGCGCCATCTATACCGGGCGGACGACGATTTCGCGCGAAATCGCCGACGGAGAATTTTTTCTGAGCGGTTCCACCGTGCTGGCGCGCACAATAGAGCGCTGGCTGAAACAGTGCGACTATGCGGCGGTCGACGGGATTTCGATGTTGCCGCGGGACGAAAGACCCGCTTCGCTGCAGGTGCAATGGACATCGAATTGACGGTTTTGCTTCTGCATTAAATCACGGCCGGGCCGGACTACCATCCGGCCCGCCATTTTGCCGTGCGGTCTCACCAATTGCGCGATTGCCGCATGGCGGAGATTTTCAGATCAGTAGCCACATCGGCCGAAAACGGCTGGTGATCGATATTGTCGACGTCGTTCTCAGTCAAACCGACATCGCGCAGTTGCCGTTCAGACAGGCCGGACAAATCCCGTTTCAGCGCGATGCGCTCGAAAATACGACCGGACAGTACGTGCCAGAAGTCCGCGATATGCTGCAGAGTGCGGTTCTGATGGGTGGCTTCGTATCCTGTGTGAGCGATTGTCATGTCTTTTCTCCTGCTCTGGTTTTTTCATGCTCACACCATGGCAGACGCGGCTTTGAAGCACGTAGTGCAGGAACTGAAGCGAATGCAGTACAGATTTTGAAGCGGTTTGTACCGGCAGTTTGTAACAGCTTACGGGGCCCCGAAACGTTGGCGTAATCTCGCTGTTACATTTGAAACCCGAACATCGGCAAAGCGCGATCAGACTGAAACAAGGCCGGGTTATTGTGTCAGCATCAAAGGGCTTAACCAACGTGGGAACGAAACAATGTTTAAACTCAGGAACGAAATACTCTGCATCGCCGCGCTGATCGGCGCGGTCATTTTCTCAATCGGCGGCACGCCGCTGGGCGGCACCAGCGCACAGGCCGAGGCAACGAAAATCGTGCACTCAAGCAACTATCTTCGCTGTGTGAACTACACCAAGAAGGTCGTCCACGAGTGCAGGATCGACCAGCGCCGGCTGAACCAGTCGGTTCGCCCATGCGGCATTCTCTCCAAGAGCTATGGAGAGCGCTGCCTGGCAGCTTAAAACAAACAGACCCACGCGGTTAAGCAGTCGGGCCGGCGCGAATTCGCGACCGGCCCGAACCTTTTCTGGGCGCATCGCAATTTGGCTGTTAACATGACGCCATCGGTTTTTTGCAAGGGAGGGTGTTGTGCTTGGTTCCATTCTGGTTGCTGTCGATGGATCGTCTCATTCCATGAAGGCGGTGGAGATTGCGGCGCAAATCGCCGCCGGCTGCAGCGCAAAGCTGCAGATCGTTACCGTGATCAGGGAGCAGGACACGCCGAAACTGTCTCCCGAACTGCAAAGTTACGCCAAGCTTGAACATATCGGCCTGGCAGATTTCGGTGCAGCCAAACTGATCTCAAACGACCTGTTGACGCACGCAAAGGAAGTCGCGGAGAAAGCCGGCGCGGAGAATACTTCCACGGAAGTGATCACCGGCCCTGTGGCGCGCACGATCGTCGCTTACGCCAAGCGCAAGAAGGCCGACATGATCGTGGTCGGCTCGCGTGGTCTCGGCAATGTCGAGGCGACGCTGCGCGGCGGCGTGTCTCACCGGGTTGAATTGCTGGCGGAATGCTCGGTGCTGACGGTTAAATAATGCGCTGACGGCCGCTTAATCAGGCAGGCCAAGCGCCCGCAATATATCCAGGGCGCGCTCGGGATCAGACTGATCCCGGTTCAGGGCATGTTTGGAGAAAAACGCAATCGTCAGACCCGGAATCGCTTCCTTCGCCTTGTCGATCTCGGCCTGCGCCTCGGCGAAATTGCCCTGCGCATGACGGGACAGGGCAAGCGCGATACGGGCGTGGGCGAGATGCTCTGATGACGGCCCGCGCTTGATAAACTCCTCCAGCGCAACAATCGCCTCGGCATGGCGGCCGGCGTCGAGATAGGTGAATCCCAGTTCCTCCAAGAACCAGTCGGGATAGTAGGGGCTTAGCCGCATGGCCCGCTTGAAAGTGGTGATCGCCTCGTCAAGCTCGCCGGAATTGTGCAGGATCATCGCAAGCAGGGCTGTATTGGTGGCGTGATTTGGGTTGTACTCAACCGCCCGGCGCCCCGACGCGATAGCCATGTCATATTCTCCCTTCAGCAAATGTATCGCTCCTTGCAGCGCATGAACGTCTGGGAAATCAGCCTCGATCGCCATCGCCTTTTGTGCCAGCTCTGCGGTGGTGGCGAGTGACCTGGCTGCGTCTTCGCCGTAACCTCGGAATGCGTCGAACCAATGGGTCCAGCCCAGCAGTGTCATCGCCACCGCATAGTTCTCGTCGATCTCGACGGCCTTTTCGAAGTATCGTCGCGCGGCAAGATTGCCGGCCTTGTCGCCTTGGTAAAAATACTCCATGCCGCGGCCAACCTGGTTCCAGGCTTCAAGGCTGGAGGTATGTTTGCGATGCACCCGGACCTCTTCGCCCTGGGTAAGATTGATGCGCAGGGCAGATACAATCTCGTTGGTGATGGCGTCCTGCAACTCAAACAGGCCGGTCAGTTCGCGATCGTATTTTTCGGCCCATAGATGCGTGCCCGACAGCGCGTCGATGAGCTGGGCGGTGATGCGCACCTGATCGTCGGAGACCTGAATGCTGCCTTCGAGCACGTAGCGAACGCCGAGTTCCTCGGCGACTTGCGGAATGTTCACCGATTTGCCGCGATAAACGAATGTCGAGTTGCGGGCGACAACAAACAGCGCAGATATCTGGGATAGCGAGGTAATCAGGTCTTCCGTCAGACCGTCACCAAAATGCCGCTCATCGCCGTCGGCGCCCAGATGATCGAACGGAAGCACGGCGATTGACGGCTTGTCGGGCAATGGAAACGCCATACTGTCAACCGATGCGGGCTCAGAACCGGAGGGCGGCGGCGCAATTTGCGGCTCCCAGCGCCACATCCAGGTGCCAAAAGCGATGACGGCAATGACCAACAGAGCGCCGACGGCCCAGGTTAACTGCCGCCAGGCCGTCGCAGATTGCGCGTTCACCACCTCGCCGGGTGCGGCACCTTTCCCGACGGGATTGATACGGTGGACCGCTATGGACCCGCCGGCGATGTCGATGTCTTGCAGGACGGAAGTTTCAATCCCTGTCGTCAATCGGCGCAGAATCGCGTCGGTATCCGGGGCGGCAAGATATATACCGCTCGACGGGAACCGGGATTTGAGCTCGTTGACGATACCCGTCAAATTGTTTGCCACCGGTCCGGCGCTGCCATCACAGATGCCGATCCATGTATCCCAATGATCTTCTCCCGCCTGCGCGGTGCGAATTTCCGTCTCGCTCCAGATCGCCAGAGCGCATTCAACGGCGTCGGCGACATCGCCGAATTTCGCTGTCAGCGAAGTCGCCGTGCTTTTGACCAGTTCGCCGTTACAGTCGACAATTTTGCCGCCGATCAGCTCAAATCCCGCGTCCAGGACGCGATTGCGCGCGCGCTCGTCCGCCTGTTCCGGTGTTCCGCTGGCGGTCAGTTCGACGGACAGGATTGTTGGGACATTTGCGTCCATTCGTTTTCCCGCTCGCTGTTTTCCCGACGTTGCAACTGGGCAGAGGCCGAATTGCACCGAGTAGCTGCTGTGTTCGCGTAGTCTTAAATGGTCATAACATACTGAAACGGCAATAGGTCATGACTTTGTCTGCAAGTGGGAAATGCCAGCAAAAGATCAGAAAGCCGCGAGCTTCGAAATCACTGCCGCTCCAGAACTTCAACGGCCAGGATCGTGGGCAGATGACGGGCGATCTCCTGCCAGGTGTCGCCTTCGTCGAGGCTGGCAAATATGGAGCCGCTATTGGTGCCGAAATAGATGCCCGCCGGTTCGCATTCGTCGCCCGCCATGGCCTGGCGCAGCACGGTGAAATAACAGTCTTTCTGCGGCAACCCGTTGCGCATTGCCTGCCAGTTGGCTCCGCCATCGCGCGATCGCCAGACCGCAGCCGATGCATCCGGCGGAAACCGGCCGGCGTCATCTCCGTTCAGCGGTATTGTCCAAATCGTCTGCGGATCGCGCGGATGCACACGGATCGGAAATCCGAACGTGGAAGGCAGGCCATCGGTGAGGTCATCCCAACTGCGGCCGCCATCGGATGAGCGCCAGACGCCGAGGTGATTTTGCTGGTAGAGCAGATCGCCATCTCCCGGCGCGCGCATCATGTTGTGAACACAGTGACCGGTTTCTCCATCGCGTGGCGCTGCGGGATGGTCATGCTCGCCGCAGGCCTCGGCATTTGACAGACGGTTTCGGCGTTCCCAGGTCTTGCCGCCGTCTTCCGTTGCAAAGACACCGGCGGCGGATATTCCGATCCACATCTTGGCCGGATCGGATGGGTCGAACACGATCGTGTGCAGAACAAGACCGGCAGCACCCGGGTTCCAACTGCCGGCAGAGGGATGATCAGTAAGACTGTCGACGCGGCTCCAGCTTTCGCCGCCATCCCTGCTGACAACAAGGCCGGCGGGTTTGGTACCGGCATAAAGCGCTCCATGCCCGTGACCGAGAGACCAAATTTGCGAGAACTCGTCCGTGAAGGGCAGGGAATCGCCCGTCCAACCGATCATCTTGGCAAAATCGGGATCGTTTGATGCCCATTCGTCTATCTCACCGCTGCTCAGCCGGACGACCTCCCAGCTCTCGCCTCCATCGCCGGAACGCCACACACCGGCTCCATGCCAATCGCCGCCGCCACCTGCCCACAAGGTTCCCGTTACAGGATCGCCGATAATGTGATTGATCGGCCAGCCATCGCAGTGCGGGCCTTTGACCGACCAGCCGGAACGATCATCGCCACCTGATATCAGGAAGGCTCCCTTGGTGGTGCCGACGAGAAGGGTCAATTCACTGGCTGGCATGGCAAAGCTCCTGGAGCGGCCGTTTCGAAATACCGGTTTCGCAATTTAACACAGGCAATGGAAAACCGGCCATCGGCTTGACTATCCAGCCAGTCGCAAAAACGTCTTCGCCACCCACTCGTCGATATCGCGCGGGACCGGGACCACGCAGTCTGCCGCTCCGGCACCGCCGGTTGCCACCCGTTCAAGGCACTTTGCCTGCAGGGCAAATCCCAGATCCATCGATTCAATGGAATTGCCCAGAGGCCTGGGCCCGGCAAGGTTTGCCATATGGCCGCCGGTGGCGATGGTAATGCGTCTTCCGTCGGCGAATTTCGCCGAATGCAGGGCCATGTCGGTATATTCGGTGGTTTCAGCAACGCTCACGTCGGCGAAAATGCCCGCCACATCAATCTCGGTCGGGAAATGACCGCCGTTGAGCAGAAAGGCACCGTCCTTCAGCAGGCCAATATCGCCAGCGGTCAGGATATTCTCGGCGCCGGTTTCGGTGACGATGATGTCCGCCGAAGAAACCGCTTCGTCGCGCTCAGGCGTCAGAAACCCGTCGAGATGGGCTTCAAGCCGTCTGACCGGATCGGGATCGACAACGCTGACGACGCTGAAGGCGTTGCGAAAACAGGTCGCGACCCCCTCGCCGCACGGACCGTAACCAAAGACGGTTACCCGCTTGCCGTTGGTCGAACGGTTGGTGAGCCGCATGTAGCTTTCAAACATGCTCTGGCCGACGGCGTGACGGTTTTCACCGAACTGTTTGATCGGGCTGTCATTGATAACGAGTATCGGCATGTTCAGCCGCTCGCGAAACGGCAGCAGCCGGTTGCGGCCGGATGTCGTCTCTTCCGTGCCGCCACGCAAGCCCGGATAGGGATTGTCCAGGTAAAGGGCAAACAGGTCGCCGCCATTGTCGAGCAAAAGGTCGGGCTCAGCTTCGAGTACCCGGCGCAACAGGTTTGTGTGCACCTGCGGGTCTGTCGTTGGTTCGGCGTGGACGGTGATGCCCTGCCGGCGCAGATAATCGACCGATTCCGGCTGGGTGCTGCTGAGATTGCCGGATGCAATGATCTCCGCTCCGCCCGCCCGCAGCGTCATCAGCAGTGCAACGGTCTTTGGCTCAAGATGAATCCCGGTTCCGATCGTCATTCCCTCAAACGGGCGGCTGTGTTTGAACTCCCCGGTCAATCGTGACAGCAACCGGCAGCTTTGCCTGACCCATTCAATCCTGGTGGCGGTGTTTTGCGCACTCATCGCCGCACTCCCGATGTCCATCTGAATTTGAGGCGAGATACCTCATCCATCAACCAGCCCCAAAATGAGCTGGTGGACATTGCCGCCATTGCTCATTTCCAGCTTGTCGAAAGCCCGGCTTTGGGCGCGCTGTTCCTGCGACAAGCGTGCCAGGTGCTTTTTCAGTTCGCCGTAGATTTTCTTGCATTTCGGATCGTCGTCGTGGCTGAAGCCGACAGAAACAGCTTCGATTTTGCGGACCATGTCGATGATCTGCTCGCCATGAACCTTTTCGTGCGTGCGAATGCCATCGATGAAGGTCGCCCAGCGGCGCTTGGTGGCGGATGACAGCCTGGAAGCCGGTTTGGGCAATTTGTAGGTGATGATCAGCTTTGGCATGGCGGAAACGAGTTTGCACGACCCATCGGACTGCGGCCGGTAATCGCGCCGCCATGTCAGTTTGAAATCGGTATAGGCAATGGCGCGCGTGGGCCCAAGTTTCGGGCCGTTTTCGCCAATGGATTCATAGAGTTCCACACCGGTCTTGCCGTAGATCGCATAGGTCTTTTCGCGCTCGACCGGTTTCCATCCGGCATGCGACAGCGATGCGGGGAACACAACAAAAACGGCAATGAGGGCTGATCTGAAAAACAAGGCGGAACCTTTGGTGAGGCTTGGTATCGACGCAAACTATTAATCCGGCTCCCGCTCTTCAAGAGCAATCGGGTATCGCGGATGCCGGCCGAATCTGGCAGTAATCCGTCCGCGTTGAAAACGCCAACACAGAAAACAAACGAGGGATTTAGGGTCAGGACTCATTCATGCTCGTCAACGTCTTTTTGCCTCTGTCGCTGGCCTTCATCATTTTCTCGCTCGGGCTTGGCCTGACCATCGCCGATTTCGCCCGCGTCGCCACCATACCCAAGGCATTTTTCGTTGGCGCGGTGGCGCAGATCGTGTTGCTGCCGATCGTCGCTTTCGTGATGCTGATGATTTTCCCGCTTCCGGCAGAACTGGCGGTCGGGGTGATGATCCTTTCGTTTTGCCCCGGTGGCGTGACCTCCAACATCATAACCAAGATCGCCGGCGGCACTCTGGCACTGTCGATCAGCCTGACGGCGGTGGTGAGCCTGTTGTCAGTAATCACGGTTCCGTTGCTGATCGCCTGGGCGAGTGGCTATTTCATGGGCGCGGATGCACCTGACATCAACATCACCACGCTGGGGCTTTCGATGTTTGCGATCACTGCCGTGCCGGTGGCCATCGGCGTGACGGTGCGGCGCTATGTGGGCGGTTTTGCCGGCCGGTTTGAAGGCCTGATCTCGAGGATCGCCACCGTGTTGTTCGTTGTTATCGTTATCGGTGCGCTCGCCGCCAACTGGACCGTGTTCATGGAAAATGTCGCCATTCTCGGACCATTGCTGATCCTCATGGGCATCATCCTGTTCCTCGTCGGATTTGGCGCTGCCAGGCTGATGGCGCTGAGTGAGGGCGACCAAACGGCAATCTCGATCGAAGCCGGTATCCAGAATTCGGCGCTGGGCATCACGGTGGGCGGGCTGATCGGCACACCGGTGGAAGGATTTGCGACACTCAGCTTGCCATCGGGTGTCTACGGCATATTGATGTATGTGATTGCCATACCGATGGTGTTGTTTTTGCTGCGTTTTCGCACCAAGGCTGAAGCCGGCAGTTGAGACGGCCACGTAAAATCCGGCGTAGATACCGGTCGCGCCGCTCCTGGACAGGCAAGCTGACGCGATGGTTCGTCATTCCGCTTGTCACCGCGGCAGTGCTTGTGATCACCGCCGAAGCGCTCGATTTCGTGCTGTTGAACCTTCTGTCGCGCGACGTGTCCCGAGAATGCACCATCACCGGCGTTGTCGACGGCGATACGGTCAGGCTTTCATGCAGGACGCTACCGGTGACAAGGGGGCGAATCCGTGGCATCGATGCGCCTGAACTCTATTCGCCCTCCTGCGTTTCTGAGGTCGTGATAGCGCAACAGGCAAAACTGGCCTTGCAAGCCATGTTGTGGGCAGCAGGTGAGGTGCGTATCGTGATTCACGGAGAGGACAAATTCGGCCGTCACCTGGTCTCGATTTCCGCCGACGGGAACGACATCGCCGGGCAGATGATCGCCGACGGTCATGCGAGACGTTATGGCGGCGGCGAGAGGCAGAGCTGGTGCTGAGGCCGGAATGGGAGGCAGAGATGGAGAATGTTACCAGCGCTGACGGAACGAAGATCGCCTTTGAAATATCCGGCAACGGTCCGCCACTCATCCTCGTCCACGGCGCCAGCGCCAGCAGTGCGCGATGGGGTAAGGTCCGTCCGCTGCTTGAGGCGCATTTCACCGTCGTGGCGGTCGACCGGCGCGGCCGCGGCGAAAGCGGCGACGGTTCCGGTCCGTACGCGATCGAGGCCGAATATGCCGATGTCGCGGCGGTGGTTGAAGCCATGGCCGAACCGGTCATCCTGTTCGGCCACTCCTATGGCGGTGTCACCGCTTTGGGGGCTACGGAGCTGACCGACCTGATTGCTGCGCTGATCATCTATGAGGCGCCGGTTGAAGCGAAGGGCGATACCCCCATCAAGGTGCTCGACCGGTTGGACGAGACGCTGGATGAAGGCGACCGCGAAGGGGTGTTGAAAATCTTCTGCGAGGAGATCGTGCGCATGCGGCCGGGTGATATCGCCGCGTTGCGCGCCTCGCCGGCATGGCCGGCGCGTGTCGCGGCTGCGCACACGATCGGGCGCGAATTGCGTGTCATTGAAGGCTTTGATCCGGGCAAACTGCCATTGGAGAAAATTTCGATACCGACCCTTCTACTCCACGGGGCAGACAGTCCGGATTTCCTTGTCAATTCAATGCATAAGCTTGCATCCCTGATGCCTTATGCCAAGCAGGTTGCGCTCGAAGGCCAGCAGCATGTCGCCATGGATACAGCACCGCAAATGCTGACAGACGCGGTTGTGGAATTCTGGCGGGATACCGGTGGCAGTCCGATTAATTGAACAGCGCGTGTAGCCAATCAGATGATAGCCAGCGGCCGGGCTTGGCGTTACAAGGGTGGTGAACGGAGACGCCTTTATTGACCCTGCTTGAAGAACTGCGCCGCCGATATTCCGACGCTGAGACCTACCGGTTCGGCGATAGCAAGGAGCTTTCGGAGGAGCTGATCGCCTTGGTGCGGTCGGGCAAAAAGACCGCGACCTGCGAACCTTTGCGCACCTTTGAAAATGGCGACGAGGCGATGCCGCAGGTCGGGCGCTTCGATATCACGCTGGATTGGGATGGCAATCCGGCACTGGTGACCGAAACGACCGATGTTACCGTCTGCCGGTTTTGCGACGTCGATGAGGATTTCGCTCTGGCCGAAGGAGAGAATGACAGCCTCGACGGCTGGCGGGATGACCATCGCCAGTATTTCGAGCGCAATGGAGGCTGGACCAGTGAAATGAAACTGGTCTGCGAGCGCTTTCGCCTGGTCGAAGATTTGCAAGCAATCGATGAGTAGCCGACAGCCATGTTCTCCAAAATCCTGATTGCCAATCGTGGTGAGATCGCCTGCCGGGTCATGCGGACGGCGAAGCGCATGGGGATTGCCACAGTGGCGGTCTACTCCGATGCAGACCGCAACGCGCTGCATGTACGGCAGGCCGACGAAGCCGTGCACATCGGTCCCTCACCGGCCGCCGAAAGCTATCTGGCGGCCGTCAGGATCATCGAGGCGGCAAAATCGACAGGCGCCGAGGCAATTCATCCGGGATACGGTTTCCTGTCGGAAAATCCCGGATTCGTGGAAGCGGTAGAGGCGGCAGGGTTGGTCTTCATCGGGCCGTCGGCTGCTTCCATTCGCGCCATGGGGCTCAAGGATGCGGCCAAGCGGCTGATGGAACAGGCGGGTGTGCCGGTGGTGCCCGGATATCACGGCGAGGCGCAGGAACTGGTGTTGCTGGCCGGAAAGGCGCGCGAAATCGGCTATCCGGTGCTGATCAAGGCGCGCGCTGGCGGTGGCGGCAAGGGCATGCGCAAGGTCGATCATCCAGACGCGTTTTCAGAAGCGCTCGCTTCCTGCCGTCGCGAAGCCAAGGCGTCATTCGGCGATGACCGGGTGCTGGTGGAAAAATTCATCGAGAAACCGCGCCATATCGAAGTGCAGGTGTTCGGCGACAATCACGGCAATGCCGTGCACCTGTTTGAGCGCGATTGCTCGGCACAGCGCCGCCACCAGAAGGTGATCGAGGAAGCCCCCGCCCCCGGCATGACCGACGAGATGCGGGCCGCGATGACCAGTGCTGCGGTCAAGGCAGCAAAAGCGATCGATTATTCAGGCGCGGGCACGATCGAGTTTATCGTCGACGGGTCACA
>JBFOMG010000067.1:0-53680 GCA_040830725.1 Rhizobiaceae bacterium | reverse complement strand
TGCTCATCAAGCGAGAACTCGTAGAACAACGCCGCCTGAGATTCTTTCTTCAGTCCCATCATGGTCGGCAATCTCCCAAATCACTTGGGAAACTGAATCAGCAGACAACGGCCCAATCATGGCGACTTTTTCAACACTATCCGGACTTATCGGACATCCGTTTGATGTCGCTGTTGGAGTAGAGCGGCATAATCATATCTTATGGAACTTTCTTAGTTCTCCGAGGTGACGCCAAAAGTCCGACAAGCGGACTTTGCGTTGTCGATGCACACAGAATAGATCAGCTTGTCGGCACTGACAAAGGAGAACAGGAATGAACGAACCTAAACGGGTCGATGTTTGGTACTCGTTACAAAGTGATTACTGTTACTTCCTGATCGACCGCCTGTTGCAGTTGTCTGCTGCGAACGTGAGCGTCGTAATTCGCCCGGTTTTGGGGCTTGTTTTGCGAAAACCAGAAGCGACTGCAAACCGAAGTGAACTGGAGCAGCGTTACTTCGTGAAGGATACTGAGCGCACCGCTGAGTTTCTTGGGCTTCCTCATCGGTATCCTGATCCTTCACCAATTTTGTTTGAACCGGGATCTCTGTGGGTGGCGAGCAAGGAGCAGCCGCACATTCAGCGCCTCTATCGGTTGTTTGTGGGAGCCGTTAGCGAAGGTAAAGGCCTAGAGTATTTGGACCGTATCGTCCGACACTTCTGGGATGGATCGCAACCGGGTTGGGACACAAGCAGTTTCCTGGCTGATGCACTGGTAGAAATCGGCTTGTCCTATGACACGCTATTGGATGATTATCGATGGTCGGATGTCGAACCCGAATTATCCGCCAACCATGACGCAATGATGGATGCAGGTCATTGGGGCGTACCCCTAATGGTCTATCATGGCGAGCCATTCTATGGACAGGATCGTTTTGATCAGCTGTTGTGGCGGATGGGTATCAGGCTCAAATAGTCTGCTTTGGGTCAGCACCAGCCATAACCCAACGGAGTTCACCCACATCGCCGATCTTGTGACCTCTGTGTTTCAAAGCGGATTGAACTGCAGCGAACACTCTATCCGGCTTCTTGAGAGAAAACCGCTGCAACGTGCGGCCCGAAATTCCAAACCAGTTTCCGCATTCGTTGCAACCATTCGCGCGATGACATATCACCTGTTCACTACCTTATTTTAGTTTGATGCGAAATGTCTCAGGCGAAGCAACTTTCATCCAATATCGGACCTGTGGCCATAACCAAGCGCGAAGTCGCTGAGGTCTCCATCAGAAATGCAATTGAGACCGGCCTCTATCGCCCGGGTCAGTTGATTAGCCAGAGGCAGATTGAAGAAGATCTCGGCCTGAGTGTTACTCCAATGCGCGAGGCGATTATTGTTCTGACCAGCAATGGTATCGTCGAAAGGCACTCGCACCAATCGATTAAGGTGGCGGAGATGACTCCGGAGCGACTACGCGACATCTTTCGGGTGCGCGAGATGCTTGAAGTCGAAGCAGTCAAATTGACTGCCGCTAATTGCGATGCCGATCTTACTTCCTCGCTGAGGCGAACAAACGCACAGTTGGAAACTCACATTGGCAATCCCGAACTTTCAGAAGTGAATGCCCTTGACCGATCATTTCACAATCAAATTTTTGGTGCTTGCGGCAACGAAGCGCTGAGTTGGACCATTCATCGGTTGAAATCTTCCTTCCCGATGTACGCACTGTGGAATGAACCTGGCCGGCTCGAGACATCAACTTCCGAGCATCGCAGATTGATCGAGGCCCTCTCGGCTGGCGATTCGCAGGCCGCTGCCGAGGCCCAGGCGTTGCATTTATCAAACGGCCTTGCAGCGACAATTTCATACCTTGATCACCTACTGGCAGAGCGGTCTTCGGAAGAATAGCTCTGTAATTTCAACGCACTGAGGAGGTGATGAAAATTTCCTTTGCGTCATTTTATTTTATATATAATATATCTAAAGCCACATAGTGCCTTATGGGCTGACACGTTTTGGGGAAGAGTCATGAGCCAGTTCCGTTTCGCGAGGCGCGCCGAAGCGCTGGGAAAATCGGTTTACGATCATGCACCAGGCGTCATCATGTTGAGCGTCGGTTCGGCATATCCACCGATACTGCCCGACCTTTCGCGAGAAGCCGCCGAAGCAGCGTCTGCTTTTGTTTCAGAATCAATGCAATACGGGCCATTGATGGGTCTTGAAGATCTGCGTGAGGCAATTGCCTCCTACGTCGCCGCAGACGGGGTCCGCTGCACGCCGGATCAGGTGTTGATAACCAATGGTGCTAAGCACGCCACAGATCTTGCCTGCCGTGTTTTCACCGAACCGGGTGACAAAATCATTGTGACCACCCCAACCTATATGACTACCCTTCAATGCCTGCGTAGTCACGGACTGTCATTCGTAGCAATTCCGCAGGATAGCGAGGGGATGCGAACTGAAATTCTCGAACGCAGACTGGCCACCATTCGCGCCAACGGCGAAGCTCTTCCGAGACTTCTGTTTGATGTTCCAGATTTCCACAATCCCACTGGGATCACTATGTCGCTCGAGCGGCGCAGACACCTTCTCCGACTCGCTAAGGAATATGGCTTCGTTATCATCGAGGACGACCCTTACCGGCGCATCCGCTTTGAGGGCGAATCCATTCCACCGATCAAATCGATGGACACCGATGGTTTGGTGATTGCGGTCGGAACGGTTTCCAAAATCCTGGCCCCAGGCCTGAGGATCGGATGGGCGATTGGCGAACCTGAGATTGTGCGGCGAATGGGTCTTCAAAAGTCCGATGGTGGTTCATGTCCGTTCACGCAGCGCATTATTGTCGACGCGATCCGGTCGAACAAACTGGCCGAGCATATTGATCTGGTCACTAAACATATGCGGGATCACCGTGACGCAATGGTTGAAGCCCTTGCAGATTATCTGCCCGAAGCAAAGGTGCGACCGCCCAAAGGGGGATATTTCCTTTGGGCGGAACTGCCCGAGGGCGTATCGGGCGATGCTGTTACCGCACGTGCGGTTGAACATGGTGTTGAGGTCGGCAGCGGAAGATTATGCTTTCCGAATGAGGATCCTGGCAACTTCCTGCGATTTGCCTACAGCCTCGTGCCCCCCGATAAAATTCGCGACGGCATTCAACGGCTTGGACGAGCATACAATGGATTGGCGTCGGCAGCCTAAGCACATTTCGAAGAACCCACAGAAGGGTCACCAAGGTAATTCAGGCGCCCAAAAGGGCTTAGCAAACCAAAACCAAAAGGAGGTATTTTCATGAAGCTCTTCACCAAATCGCTTGCTGTCATTGCGACAGTTGCAGCTCTGACCGGATCGGCTTTCGCCGAAAATTGGGACATGTCGCTGCCTTGGCCCGATGGCAACTTCCACACCAAGAATGCGAACACTTTCGCCGCGGCCGTAGCAGAAGCTACTGAAGGCCGGGTTCAGATTACGGTACATGGCGGCGCCTCGCTTGGCTTCTCGGGACCAGAAATGCTGGGTGCGATCCGTGACGGTCTGGTCCCCATCGGCGATGTCTATCTGAGCCAGCAGGTCGGCGAAGCACCAATGCTCGGCATTGAATCGATCCCGTTTCTTGTTGGTGGTTATGACGAACTCGCGGAGCTGCACAAATTCTTCCGCCCAGTAGTGGATGACGTTGCGGCCGCCAACAACC
Source organism: Rhizobiaceae bacterium (assembly GCA_040830725.1). GTDB lineage: Bacteria > Pseudomonadota > Alphaproteobacteria > Rhizobiales > Rhizobiaceae > JAWKWH01. Next base: position 50,006 of record JBFOMG010000067.1, on the reverse strand, counting down.
AGAAAGTTCTTTACATGGTGCCATGGCCAGCGCCGGGCATCTTTTCCAAGGTTGAAACGGACACGCTGGATGATTTGGCCGGTGTAAAAATCCGGACCTACAACGCCACCACGACCGAGCTGTTCAACGCAATCGGAATGACCGCAGTTCAAATGCCCTGGGGTGAAGTCGTTCCATCACTCGCGGCGGGCACTATCGATGGAGTGACCACGTCTGCGAGCTCAGGGGTGGATGGCAAATTCTGGGAATTCCTGGACTACTTTTACCCGACTGGCCATGTCTGGTCATCTGACGCGATCACCGTAAACCTCGACAGCTGGAACGCGTTGAGTGACGCAGACAAAGCGGCGATCGAGGCGGTAGCGGCGGAACTGGAACCGCAGTTTTGGGAGGTATCCAAGGCCGAGGAAGCAGCCAAAATGGCAATTCTGGCTGAAAATGGTCTGGACACCGCAAATGTATCCGACGGTATGTTGGACGCTATGCGTACGGCGACCGCCGACATGATTGAAGACTTTCTGGCGAAGACACCGGACGCCAAGCCGGTTCTGGACGAGTTTTTCGCGGCGACCGGTCGCTGATCGCCATTACTATTGGACCCGGCGCTGGGGGTGCGCCGGGAAAGTTTCCACAGGAGGGTGATTAAAGTGCGTTTTCTTACCATTTTTGACACGGTTTCCCGTTGGATTGCTGGGCTGGCCGCACTTTTGGTCTTTGGCATAGCCGCGCTAATCATCTCCGAGGTGATCGCGCGGTCTGTGTTCAGCGCTTCCTTGAGTTTCGCCTGGGAGTATGCCGCCTACTTCTACGGTTGCGCGGTGTTTCTGGGTGCTGCCTACACCATGCGGACCGGTGGGCATGTCCGCGTGGCCCTGCTGCGAGGGACGCTTAACACCCGAGGTCAGCATATCATGGAGATTGCAGCGACAGCAGTTGGGGCAGCTTTTTCGATCTATTTGGCCTTCGCTATGATCCAATTCGCTCTGCGATCTTACTCACGCGGTAGCACTTCCCCGACAATCGAAGCCACGCCTTTGGCCATCCCCCAGGGCGTAATTGCGTTAGGGGCAACACTTCTTGCCCTGCAAATGGTCGTACGTCTGATCCGTCTGTTCGCCGGTGAACCAGCCGAGGACGACGCAATCCGCGAAAAATACACGGTTGAATAGGGCAATGAAATGATCGGCTATATCTCACTGACAATCCTGTTCGTCCTGCTTGCCGCCCTGGGTACGGGTGTCTGGATCAGTTTCGGCCTTTACATCGTGGGTCTGGTTGCGCTTGCAATTTTCAAGAACATGCCCATCGACCTGTTGATGGGGCAGCTGACTTGGAACGTCTCGACCACTCCGGAACTGATCGCATTGCCGATGTTCATCCTGATGGCGGAAATCCTGTTCCGCTCTAAACTGTCTTCATCACTTTTCTCCGGGCTCACTCCCTGGACGACGCGGCTTCCGGGACGTCTGCTGCATGTCAATGTTCTTGGCTGTACGCTGTTTGCTGCTGTTTCAGGCTCATCGGCGGCCACAACCGCTACGGTTGGTCGGATCACAATGACCGAGCTTTTGAGCCGAGGCTACGACAAGAACCTGGCCATGGGATCACTCGCCGGGGCTGGAACGCTCGGATTTCTGATTCCGCCATCGATCATCATGATCATATATGGTGTTCTGGCAGAAGCTTCGATCCTGCGCCTTTTTATAGCGGGCATCATTCCGGGTTTGCTTCTCGCCGGAGCATATGTGGGATATCTGGCGATCAGCGCCACGCTCAAGGCTGAGGTGGTTCCTGGTGAGAAATTGAAATTCACTTGGAGAGAACGCGTGCTGGCGCTGCGCCATCTCGGCCCAGTCCTTTTCCTGATCCTGGTCGTCATCGGTTCAATGTACGGCGGTTATGCCAGCCCATCAGAAGCGGCGGCGGTAGGAGTTTTAGGGGCTATGTTGATAAGTGCTTTGCAAGGCACATTGACCTGGACCAATATGGTTGATGCGGCATTCGGGGCTATACGGACGATCTCGATGATCGGGCTGATCATTGCCGGTGCCAATTTCCTTTCGCGCGCAATGGGTTTTCTTGGGGTTCCTCGGGCCATTTCTGCAGAAATAGCAGCCATGGATCTGACGCCCTTCCTGTTAATCGCTCTACTGCTGTTGTTCTACATGATACTCGGCATGGTACTTGAGGGCTTATCGGCCATCGTCATGACCCTTCCAATCACCTTGCCGTTGATACTACAGGCGGGATTCGACAAGATCTGGTTCGGGGTATTTCTGGTAATCGTCGTAGAGATGGCTCAGATTACGCCACCTGTAGGGTTCAATCTATTTGTGATACAGGGATTGACCGGGGAAAAGATTGGCAGAATTGCCTGGGCAACATTCCCGTTTTTCCTGATCATGGTGGCCATGGTTTTCCTCATCGCCCTGTTCCCGGGAATCGTAACCTATCTGCCCAGTGTGGTTTCATTCAAAGGATAGGGTTGGAATGGCAAATATCGACCTTAACTGCGATCTCGGCGAAAGTTTCGGAGTCTACAAAATCGGAAACGATGAAGAGATCTTGAAGGTGATTTCGTCTGCAAATGTTGCTTGCGGCTTTCACGGGGGAGATCCGGCGGTCATGCATCGAACTATCGAGATGGCCAAGGCTAACGGGGTCGGGATAGGTGCGCACCCGGGCTTCAATGATCTGTGGGGGTTCGGGCGACGGCGGATCATAGTTCAGGATGTTTCAGAAATCGAAAAGATGCTGATCTATCAGGTCGGCGCCATTCAGGGGATGGCGCGGGCCTGTGGGGCGGAAGTGACCCACTATAAAATTCACGGGGCGCTTGGAAACATGTCGTGCGAAGATGAAGCGCTAGCCATGGCCGCCGCGCGCGCTGTGAAAGCGGTTGCACCTGAACTGATTTTTCTCGTTCTACCAAACAGCGAGCTGGAGAAGGCGGGTAACAAGCTCGGCTTGAAGGTCGCTCGTGAAATCTTCGCTGACCGTGCGTATGATGACAACGCCATGTTGGTCAAAAGAGGGACACCCGGTGCGATGATCGAAGACGCAAAGGAGGCGGCGGAACGCATCGTAAGGTTCGTGCAAGACGGTGCGATTGTCAGCCTTTCGGGCAAGCGGATCGAGGTCTCGATTGATAGTATTTGCGTGCATGGCGACAGTCCCGGCGCCCTCGCGATGGCCGCGGAGGTCCGGCGCTCACTGGAGGCCGCCGGCATTGAAATCAAACCGATGGCGCAGGCGCTCATCTGATTGGTAGGCGGTATTCACAAAGGTCTATGAATGGAATTTCGCGCGAGCGGTGATACCGGCCTCACGGTTATTCTCGGCGACAATATCAGCCCCGAGACCACCGCGCGTGTTCTGAACCTGCGGACCGCCATCGAAACCGCCGAATTTGCGGGAGTGATCGAGGTCGTACCGACGTATCTGTCGCTGCTGGTACATTATGATCCACTCGAAACCTCACAAGCCACGCTAAAGGAAGCGATCGTTGCATTGGGCAACGCCGAGTCTTCCAGAATAAGACGCGAAGTTGCATCTTGGTCTTTTCCCGTTTGCTTTGAATTGGCGGAATTCGCGCCCGACCTTGAAAGCGTCGCCAGTCACGCGAATCTTTCACCAGCAGATCTGATCGAGGCAATCACCAACACCCAACAGGTCGTTTACATGCTCGGGTTTGCACCGGGTCAACCCTACATGGGAGACCTGCCGGAAAGGCTCGCTATTCCACGTCGTGAAGCACCGGTTTCCAACGTCCCGAAAGGCTCTGTTCTGACCGCTACCGGAAAGACGGTAATTTATCCCAACTCCAATCCTACCGGATGGCACATCATTGGCCGCACACCAGTACCCATCTTCGATAAGTCCTCGCCGCGACCGGCTTTGTTGACCCCTGGCGATCACGTCCACTTCTATGAAGTGGGGATCGACAAGTATCTTGACCTCGAAACACGATTGCACTCCGAATTGATCGACGTGGCTACGGAATTCCTGCTTTGACCGCGCGGCTTTCCATAGAACAGCCGGGTCTAATGACTGCGGTTCAGGACCTCGGCCGGTTCGGCTCTCAATCCCTTGGCGTTCCGGTTTCTGGCGCGCTCGACACCGACGCTTTGCGCTTGGCTAATGTAATGGTTGGCAACGACCCGTCGGCTGCAGCCCTGGAAATACGGATGATGGGCCCTACCATTCGGGTTGAAGCGGGACAGGTTCGTGTCGCATTGGTTGGAACCAAAACACCGATTGAGGTGTTGGGTGGAACTGCAGCCATTATTCCCGCCGGCCATAGCGTCATTCTTGCAACTGAGACCGTGTTTCGAGTCGGCGCCGTTAAGGATAGCGGCGTTTGCTACCTTGCCGTTGAGGGCAGTTTTGCGATCACTCCCGAACTGGGCAGTCTTTCGACATATCTCCCCGGCAAAATGGGTGGAGTGGAAGGTCGACCACTCATGAAAGGCGACGTTCTCCCAGTAGCGGGAGATCGCCCGGTTGTCGGATCAGAGCGTCGGATTAACCAAGGATTCTGCATCAATGACGATGACCCGATTCGCGTGGTACTTGGCCCTCAGGATGATTGGTTCACAGCGAGCTCGCTGCAGACATTCCTGAATACCGACTTCATAGTTTCACCGAAATCGAATCGCATGGGAATGCATTTGGACGGGGCAGTGTTGGAACATGCCAAGGGCTACAATATCGCCTCTGACGGCATCGTTGCAGGTTCAATTCAGGTTCCGGGAAACGGATCGCCCATCATTCTGCTTGCGGACAGGCAAACGACAGGCGGATACCCCAAAATTGCAAGTGTAATCTCCGCGGACCTTCCCCGGTTGGGTCGGAAATTACCAGGCCAAACCATACGATTTTCAGCTGTCGATGTACCCGAGGCAGAGGCGCTGCGGCGTGAGGCCGAAACGCGCTTTTGGAAGGTGGTCAACGCGCTTGAAGATGTCCAACCGAGCCTTGATAGTTTTGATGCACGATTGATTCGTGAAAATCTCATTAGTGGAGTGGTGGGAGAAGATGGTCAGGACGATTGACCGTTGGTGACCCGAATCCAGACCGCTCGATGCCATATTCGGGTGAGTTACAGCGGATCTTTGCTTCTTATCTTTGGTATTTCTCTACACTAATGGTCACGTTAGTTTCGGGCTCGGTGCATACCATCGCCGCAGATGACGTAGACGACTGCTTTGCGCGCCCAAAACGGTTGTTCGCAATCGAAGTCGGGCATTATAAAGCAGCCGCTCGCTCCAGCGGATCAAAGGTTCCAGGAGGTGGAAAATAGCCGAATGCCTCGAACGCAGGGCCGATCTCCAGAAATCCGTTGTGCGGCCAAATTTGGTATTGCCTCGTTTGTCATTCGGGAAGCGGCGTTTCGCAGCGGATTGTCATATGCTCATGAAATTGATCGACAGCAATATTGATCCCGTGCGGACTCGAACGGCTCACTCATAGCAGTCTCTTATTGCAATGATCGATATCCAACTCGGTTCCTGGATTATCAGCAGAATGCATTGAGTTTGATGAGCGTTGTCACCCGCTAGTACCTTGTGCTCTTTGTGACTAGATCTGTCTTCTGAAGCGTCTCGATCGCATGGCCGAAATTTCTCACCGCATAGATTGAGTAAAGCATATCGACGACTTGCAACTGTGCGATTTTCGACACCATCGATTCGCGGTACTCACCCGATCCTGTCGCTGCGGCCACCGTACTTGTGTAGAGTTCGATGTCTGAATGCTCCGTAATCGGAGTGTTCGGAAAAGAGGTAATACACATAGTAGTTGCCCCGCGCGCTTTCGCCGATTTCAACGCATCTACTGTTGATATTGTTCGTCCAGAGTTGCTTATTCCAATGGCAAGCGTGTTCTCGTTTAAGGTTTCAGTTGAAATCTGTCGCACACCGTAGTCACGAAAGAACTGACAGGGCTTGCCGACGCGCATAAATCGAACCAAAGCGTTTTCGACGGGTATGATTGATGACCCTAGAGCAAAGAAGGCCAGCAACTGAGCATTCTCAACGGCAACGACGGCTTTCTCAAGTTCCTCCGGATTCATACCGGCGCGCGTATCCTCGATAGTAATCGCATACCGCGCGGATACTTTTTCGACGATTGATCGAGTGTCATCTTCCGCCGTGATATCTTCGTACACATTCTTGCTTGGTACGATCGGGATTGCATTCGCTTTCGCGTGGGACAGCTCCTCAGCCAAACTGATCTTGAGCTGCTGAAAGCTCTGAACCTCGATCTCACGGACAAATCGTGTAACTGTGGATTCGCTGACCTTACATTTTTCGGCCAAGTCTTTGATCGAGATTGATTTAACAACATCCGGCTCCTCAAGCACTTGCCGAGCAATTCGCTTCAGGGCGGGATTGAGGTAAGGCGTTGTCCGGCGAATTCTGTCGATGACACCAGATTGAGACATATCTTCAGGCCTAGACTTATAATCTGGATTTGTGGAGGATTTTTCCTTCAATGTCAAAATCCATCGTGGGAATTTCTTTCAATTTACGATATTTGCTGATAGAAAAAGATTCTTGCCGAAGTATCGGAAATCGAAATTTATTCGAGACTCAAATGTCAATACGCGCGGTTCTCTGGGATATGGATGGCACACTTGTCGATAGTGAGCCTACACACATTGCCGCGCTCGCGGAGGCGATGTCGGTCAGTGGCATCCAGATTCCTGACGACCTTGAAGAACATGTGACCGGCATGTCAGCCGACGCGGTACATCAATGGCTTTCGGTGGAACACGGATTGTCTCTCTCTTTCAAAGAGTGGATACGAATGAAGTATTCCCGCTATGCCGAACTGATTGACAATGTGGTCGCATTTGAGGGCGCCCTGGACCTTTGGCATCGACTGTCGGATGCCGGCATTCACCAGGCAATTGTATCCAATTCCGATCGTTGGATTGTCAATTTGAACCTCGAACAGATCGGCCTTCAGGAACCGCGACTGTTGACAGTCAGTCGAAACGACGTTCGGCAAGGAAAACCGGATCCGGAGCCCTATTTGCGCGCAGCCTACCTGTTAGGCATCGAGCCTCGGGATGCAATCGTTCTGGAAGACAGTCCACCCGGGGCCAAGGCCGGAATAGCCGCTGGCATGCAAACCTATTTTGTACCGTTCTCTCCGCTGTGCAAACCGGAAAACATTGAACGCCTGAATAGTTATGAGGAGGTCGCGGAACTTTGCCGCGTTCCCGAATTTGGAGTTTGACTTCGTCATCGTCGGCGCCGGATCTGCTGGGTGTGCACTCGCAGCAAGATTGGCAGAGCGAACCAATGCACAAGTTGCTTTGCTTGAGGCCGGACCCCGTGACCGAAACGTCTGGATCCACATCCCCGTCGGTTACTACCGCAGTAAACTAAACCGGCAAATCAACTGGGATTACAAGACCGAACCCGAACGGGAACTCAATGGCCGGCAAATAACCTGGCCGCGCGCCAAAGTGCTTGGCGGATGCAGTGCAATAAATGGCCTTCTCTATATACGTGGTCATCCGAAAGACTACGATTCCTGGGTTGAACACGGTGCGGCGGGCTGGAGTTGGAACGACATGTTGCCGATCTTCCGCCGCATGGAGGACCAGGAGCGCGGAGCGGACGAATTTCATGGCGCCGGCGGCCCACTGGGGGTCGTCGACCTAAAGCCCAGACACCCATTGATGGATGCATACATCAAGGCGGCGGGTGAAATCGGACTGAACCCAAACGAAGATTTCAACGGTCCATCGCAGGATGGCATTGGCTACTTCCAACTTACCGAGCGCAACGGATGGCGTTGTTCGGCGGCAACGGCCTATCAAATTGGTTCACGCCATCGGAAAAACCTAACCGTCCTGACGAACAGTCAGGTTTCACAGATCATGTTTGAAGGACGCAGGGCTGTTGGTCTCAAATTGTTGCACGATGGAAGCGTGATCACGGCCAGACGTGAGATAATTTTAGCCGCTGGAGTAATCGGTTCGCCGCAACTTCTGGAACTGTCCGGAATCGGTGATCCGGAACTGCTGAGGGCGCACGACATTTCGGTTTTGCACCCAAATCCAAATGTGGGCGAGAACCTGCAGGATCATCTCCAGGTCAAATTGGTTTTCCGCGCTTCCAAGCCTGTAACGTTGAACGATGTGCTCAACAATCCGTTCAAGAAAATCGGGATTGCATTGGAATTTGCGCTCAGGCGCACCGGTCTGATGACAATAGGTCCTTCACAGGTTTGCGGATTTGCGCGAATCCTACCGGGCGCGACCCGTCCCGACATGCAAATTCACGCAACTGCTGCCAGCAGTGATGATCCGGTGCGTGGCATGGACCGGTTTCCGGGATTTACAACCTCTGTCAGCCAGATGCGTCCTGAAAGCCGTGGTAGCATTCACATCCAATCAGGTGATCCGAGGCGTTCTCCAATCATTCGCGCGAACTATCTTCATGCGGAACTCGATCGCAAGTTCTTCGTGCGCTCTGTTCGCTATGCACGTCAGATCGCTCGGCAATCTGCGATCGCCGATTTTTATGATGCCGAATTGCGACCAGGCAATGAAGTGCAAAACCATGACGAGTTGCTGGACTTTGTCCGGGAAACAGCAACCACAAATTATCATCCGGTCGGAACTTGCCGTATCGGACCGGATGGCAATGGTGTCGTCGACGCCAAACTGCGGGTCTATGGCACAGAGAATTTGCGGGTCGCTGATGCTTCGGTAATGCCGGTAATCGTCTCAGGCAATACCAACGCGCCGACAATCGCAATTGGTGAAAGGCTGGCCGATATCATTGCCGGATGAGATTCACCAAGGTGAGACAGCAGCTTGGGCTGTTTGCCACTGACTCCTCATAAAGTCCAGCGCGCTGCTGGCTGCTGCTTCCGAGTCCGCCCATTGCTGACGCCAAAGGCTGACTGCGCCGACGATGTCGGGGCTGAGAACAGCCGGAGAAAACGTCTCGACGGTAAAATCGCCCGAGTAATTCGCAGCTGCAAGCGCACGGAAGTATGCAGCAAAATCGAAATTGCCGCCACCCAGCAGCGCACGGTTACTTTCCGCCACATGGGCGTATCCCAAGAAGTCTGCTGTGCGAGCAATTGCAGAAGAGACATCTGGTTCTTCTATGTTCATGTGAAACGTGTCCATGTGGGCAAACAGGTTTTTACCTCCACAGTCCCGTATCAGTTGCGCCGCCTGATCAAGGGTTTGAATCATGTAGCTTTCATAACGGTTCACCGGTTCGATGCCGAGCCTGACACCAAGTTCGCCGGCGCGCTTGTCAAATTCCCGAAATGTTTCGACGACCTGGGCGTATTGCGCTTCTGTTTGCGGTGCATCGTAAACGTTGAACGCTGCATAAGTGATGCCGCTGACACCAGGAGCACCAAGGTCCGACGCGATTTCCAGGCAGCGGTTCACGTCGGCAATCCCGGACTGTGCGATCTCCGATTTACCGCTCGACACATCCGATTGCGGTCCAAGCGCCATGCCAAGTCGCAATTCCAATCCTGCGTCTTTGATAACCTTTCTTGTAAGCTCGACATCAAGACCTGATGGATCGAAAATCAGAACCTCGATCAGATCGTAACCTATGCGCGCAGCGGTATCGCATGCTTTCCGGGCATTGGTTTCGTTCCATTCGTCGGTAAATACCAGGCTGTGCACGCCAAACTTGGTCATCTTGAGCTCCGATTTACAGCATTGGGTAAAACTGTGTACGCCTGCGAAATCTGTGCGAGCTGAACATCTGCGGAGATCGATGCCTGATCGATGGCTTGTAGGGCCTCGGCAGGATCCGCTGTGTTAAACTCGAACATTCCGTAGTGATGGCAAATCAAGGCGCCGGCACTGATGGCGTCGGTCAGCTCGAGCGCTTCATCCACGGTGAGATTGCCGGGGACACCTTTGGCTGCTCGATGGCCATCTCGACCATTGATCGGCAGCAGTGCCAGGTCGATGTTTATCCCCTGGAGCTGATCTTGCAATCCTGCAAACGGGATTGTGTCACCTGAGTGCCAGACAGTCACCGTGTTAGAGGACAGAACATATCCAAGATACAGATGGTTGCCATATGTATCGCGCTCAAGCTTCTCATGCGCCGCGGCCGTAGCGAGTACTTCGATACCCCCAAAATTTAGCGTCTCGCCCGCATCCAAGAGGTAAAGCCGTTTTCTGGGAACTCCACGATCTATTGCTTTTTCTGCCTCGGATCTTGGTGCGACGACTTTACAATCCGGGTTTGCCGCCAGCAACGTCGGAATAGTGCCCGGATCCATGTGATCGGTATGCCCGTGGGTGCACAGGAGCCAATCGATCTCCTGCAATGATGCAGGAGCGATAGGCGGCGGCATCATCCGAATATGCGGGAAGACTTTACCGCGATATTTTTCCGCAAGTGAATCAGAAAGGTAAGCGTCGACTACAATACGCTGCCCTTCCATCGCAATCAGAAAACCTGCTTGCCCGAGCCACGCAAGCATCGCCCCGGTTTCCGGCATCGGCAACTCGTTCAAGTCCGTCAATTGCCTCATAAGGAGACTCATCGCCTCTCCAATACGCTGAGCAAATTTGAGACGGCACCTTGCGTCGCGCGATCGACGCTTTCCTCGGTAAACCCGCCGGCATGCGGCATTAGAATGACTCTGTCATGTGTAATTAATGGACCTGGCGCAGGCGGTTCACAGGCATAAACATCGGTCGCATAGCATCCAATCTGATTGCGGTTTAAGGCTCCCAGCAGAGCGGTTTCGTCGACCAGCTCTGCCCGAGCTGTGTTGATGATGACAACACCTTCACGAACCTCAGCAAGCGCCACCTTATCGAGCAAGGGTTTGTCCGATGGCGGACAATGCAGTGAAATGGCGTGCGAATGTTCGAGCACCTCGCCAATTTCCCCATAACGGAAGCCCTCAAGGACGAAACTGTCATCCGGAAACGGATCGAATCCGATCACCTTCATTCCGAATTGAGTTGCCATCGTCGCGACCAGGCGACCGATGGCACCGCAACCAATCAATCCCAGTGTCCGTCCTTGCGCCTCAAATCCTTTTCTTCGCTGCCATTGACCGGACCGGATGCCCGCATCCGACCACGGGATGTGCCGAAATCCGCTCAACATTAACGCAAAGGCTAACTCCGCAACACCACGAGCGTTCGCACCCTCAGCTCGTGCCACAGTTATGCCGAGCCGGTCAGCTACCGGCATCTCGATGTTGCTGACGCCAACTCCGTTTCGGCTGATGACTTTCAGAGAATCTGCCTGCTCGAGCAGGGCACCGCCAATAGGCTCAACACCGGCCAACCAACCGACACATTCGGGAATCGTTGCTCTCAGTTGCTCCTCTGTGGGCATCTCACCAGGACTTGGAAATACCAGTTCATAGCCTGAACCAATCAGGCTGCTGAGCGCTGGATGACCCTGCCCCGAAAGGCTGCGCGGTGTTATGGCGATCTTGCCCGGCACGACAGATTACCGCCCTAGCCACCCCAGCGGGGATTGTCGATCAAGGACGGCTTTCCGTCTCTTTCGACGAGAAGCTTGCGAAATCCCTTCGTTGCGATTGTTCCGTAGTCGTGCCCTGCGTGACCAGGAAATGCGAAGAACATAACAAAAGGTTCGGTATCGGAAATATTGATAGATCGATGAGCCCACCTGCCAGGCACGTACACAGCGTCGCCCTTCTTCATTTCACGCCATTCGACCTCACCTTCCGGTGTTTCCATCATCATGCCGCCGTGGCCAGAAAGGCAGTAATAGATCTCCGCCGTGTCAAGCACGGTGTGGAAATGTCCCTTCGTCATGTAATACTCTTCGCCGATTTTCCCGGGCTTTATGGAAGTGGTTCCGTAGGCCACGTTTCCAGAAGTCTCGGGAACGCCCATGTCATAATATTCGTAGACCATCGGATCGCCTTGCGACATTGCGGATTCGAATGCCGCATCATCATGAAAGTATCCCTTGAGCGTCGACAGTGGCCGGCTTATTGGTTCTGTCGTATTCGACTTGCCGGTGAGCGTATCAAAGTCGAATTTGGTCGGTGCCATGTCGGTCATGCGTGTATTCCTCTTACTGCGTTGCGTCTTTTGCGATTTGGCTCAGCTGATCGAATTCTGGGCCGGACATCGGAATATCGATGTCAAACACCTCAGCAATGACCCGCGTCCATCCGTGAATGAAGTAAACCCAACCGTCGACGACTGTGAGATTGCGAGCGGCCGCTTGAGCGTTGGCCTGATCTAGAAAGATCAAATCACCCCGATAATTGAATTCCCAGACGAGGGCCTTTTCCGGATAGCTGACTGCGTCCGAAGTCGGAGACCCCGGACCGTCCTTGCCCAATCCCGTCGCGTTGATGATCATGGATGCGACCGGCAAACCTGCTACGCTGGCGTCCGCCTCGGCTGGCGTAGGAGCAAGCACGTATTCGATGGGGCTCGAAAATCCAATTTGGGCGTGGACATTGCGCATTTCGTCAAGGCTGGTATCACGGCGCGCTGTAACGATGATTTTTGATGGTACGTCCAGGCCCATCTGCGCCTTGTTGTGCAGGTAGAGCGTTAGTGCCAACGATGATCCGCCAGAACCAAGAATGAGGAGATGCCCGCCAGTTTTTTCCCAATGGCCCGGTGAAACAATCGCTTCGAGAGAAGCACCGGCACTGATCGGGTCCTTTGCGTGACCGATCAGGCTATCACCGCGCTTGGAGATCGAGCTGATTTCGTGAAGTGTTTCCGCATAAGGATCGAGCGAATCGAATAGATCGTGCGAAGCCCTCAACAGGTTCACCTTGTGCGTCGTAACCAGTGCGCCGAGCGACAACGGGTCGCTTTTGATGAACTCCACCGCCGCCCGATAATGCGCGGGATCGGAATTGGGAGGAAAATCGATCCCGCGCATCACGGCGTTCAGGCCCAGATGGTCAGCCCAGGCCGGAAAGACCTTCATGATCGACGATTTGCCCGTGGTAACACCGATGAAGTACATGGTGCGTTTGTCTGCGAGCTTGTATTCACCCATTTGCGATTCCTAATTGTCGTCGTGCTCGACCCAGTCCAGGGCCCGTTCCGTGGCCTTCAGCCATCCGGCATAGAGCTTGGCGGCATGGTCGCGGTCCATTTGTGGTTCGAACTGTCGCTCAAGCTGAAAACTGTCGGCAAGTTCGTTGCGACTGGCCCAAACGCCCGTCGCCAACCCAGCAAGGAAAGCGGCGCCGCGAGCGGTGCTTTCGGTGACCGTTGGCCTCAATACCGGGATGTTCGAGATATCGGACTGAAACTGCATAACAAAATCATTCTCGCAAGCTCCGCCATCGACCTTGATCGATGCCAATGGATATCCCGAGACCGAGTGCACGGCGCGAACAACGTCATGCACCTGATAGACCATGGATTCCAACGTGGCTCGAATAAGGTGTTCCCGGTTTGCACCACGCGTCAGGCCAACGATCGTTCCACGGGCATATTGGTCCCAGGTGGGAGCCGAAGTGCCGGTGAACGCGGGAACAAAATAAACACCATTGGTGTCTTCAACCGTGCACACCGCGTCAGAACTTTTCTCGATCAGTTTCAGTTCATCTCGCAACCAGTGGACAGCGGCACCACATATGAACAAGACGCCTTCGACTGCGTATTGCACCTTCCCGTCGATACCGACCGCAATTGTTGAGATCAGGCCTTCCCCTGGTTTTGCGAACGTCTCTCCCGTATTCATCATTAGCGCGGCAGCCGTGCCATAGGTGCATTTCGCCATCCCCTGATCGAAGCACGCCTGTCCGAATAGCGCACCCTGTTGATCGCCGACGGCCGCCGCAACCGGTATCTCAGCGCCAAAATGCTCTTTGGCTGTCACGCCATAGACTTCCGAAGTATTCTTCACACTCGGCAGTACTTCGGGTGGCACGCGCATTGCCGACAGCAGTTTTTCATCCCAATCCACATCTCGGATGTTGAAAAGCAACGAACGCGAAGCATTGGTGACGTCCGTTACGTGAACCGATCCACCGGTAAGGTTCCAGATCAGCCAACTGTCGATTGTACCAAATGCGAGCTCGCCAGCATCAGCACGCGTCCGCGCACCGTCGCAATTATCGAGCAGCCATTCAATCTTAGTACCCGAAAAGTAAGCATCGACCACAAGCCCTGTGTTCTCGGCGACATAAGGCTCCAGACCGCTCTCGCGCATGATATCGCATGCTCCGGCTGTGCGTCGATCCTGCCACACAATGGCATTGTAAATAGGTTCACCGGTTTTGCGGTCCCAGATAACTGTCGTCTCACGCTGGTTTGTAATTCCGATACCAGCTATGTCGTTGGCAGAAATGCCGGCCTTGCCGATCGCTTCCCGCGCCACCTTCAACTGCTTCTTCCAGATCTCCTGCGGATCATGCTCAACCCATCCGGGCTTCGGATAGATCTGAGTGAACTCTTCCTGACCAATTGAAACGACCTCGCCCTTTCGGTCGAAGATGATTGCGCGGGTGCTCGTTGTCCCCGCATCAAATGCCATAACAAAGTCTTTGCTCATCGCTGGCTCTTCCTCCTGGTCGTCAGTCTTGTGGTTTGATCAGGATTTTGTGGTACGGACCAAATGTCCGGTCTTTCAGTTTGCGGAAAATCTCCGGAGCACTGTCGAGCTCTGCTCGGTGCGATATCAGGGGCTCCACAATCAGTCGCCCCTCCTGCAGTAGTCTCATGATGTCGAACCATTCCTTCCCCGGAAACGGCACCGAGTATGAATTCCAGGAGCCAACAATCTCCAGTTCCTGGCGCACAATTTTCTCAAAGACCGCATGTGGAAGGGTCACATCGCCATAGGCGGTGCCATAAAGCAGGACTTTTCCTTGCTTGGCCGCAACCTGGATGGACAAATCGCGTCCCGGAGCGTTGCCGGCACATTCAATTGCCAAAACGACGCCTCGTTTGCCCGTTGCTTCGCGTATCACCGCTTCGGCATCCTCGTTGCGGGGATTGACGCAGATGTCTGCTCCAACTTTGCGCGCCAATTCGAGCTTTCCATCATCGACATCTACGGCGATCAATGGTTGCGCACCGGATAACTTGGCAAACTGGAGTGCAAAAAATCCAAGAGCTCCGCAGCCGATGACAGCGACAGCATCACCGAGGCTCAAGTCAACCTTGTGAATTCCGTGAAGAATGATCGCGGCCGGCTCGATGGTCGCCGCAACTTCAAGGCTTACATTGTCCGGTACTTTCAACACATTGCGGGCCGGTGCTTTGACAAATTCGGCGAACGCACCATCGCTTCGTGAGCCGACGAAATTGTAGTCATCGCAAAGCGAATAGCGACCAGAATCGCATTCGAAACACGAATTGCAGGGGATGAGCGGCGCTATCGCTACCCGATCTCCTGGTGAAAGATTCACCACACCGTCGCCGACTTTCTCGACTGTCCCAGCAAACTCATGGCCGGGTACCGTGGGAAACGAATAGGTGCCGGTCGTCATGACGCGACCAATATCGGAACCACATATGCCGCAAGCTTCGACCTTGATCAAAACTTCATCGACACCGACATCTGAGGGAACGGGGATATTCTCCACACGCAAATCCGCTGGCGCATGCAATACGGCGGCCTTCATCATGCGTCCTCCTCTTGAGGCAGGATTAGCGTCTTGAGACCTTTTCCAGATAATGCGTGTTCGAATGCTGCAACTGCACTGGACATACCAAAACGGTCAGTGACCACACGCTTGACGTCGATCTGCCCGCATTCGACCAGGCGCATTGCACGGGCGTAGTCGTCGATACTAGCACCTGTCGATCCAAGCAGTTTAAGGCCCCTATAGTGAACCTTGTTTGTATCCAGCTCGACTTTGGTTCCTTTGTTAAGCCCTGAAAAGAAATTCATCCGTCCGAACCGCGCCAGCACTTCAATTGCCTGGCTTTGCAGTTCCGGTGCTGGTGCACACGTCAATGCAACATCCACGCCATTGCCGTTGGTTAAGGCCATGATCTCGCTTACGGCATCGACTTTTGTGCCATTGACAGCTTCTGTCGCGCCAAGTTCGGATAGTTGCTCCAGGCGGGCGTCGCGCCTACCGACTACGATTACTTGACGCGCACCATAAGCTTTCGCCAGTTGCAAGAAATAACCGGCTATCGGCCCGGTTCCCATGACAAGCACCCGGTTTTCCGGTGTAACTTGCAAGTCTTTCCAGGCATTGAAACAACATGCCAGCGGTTCGACCAAAGCAGCGGATTCATAGTCGAGTGCTTCTGGTATCTCGACAAGGTTGCCGCCAAAAATCGCAGCCGGTTTGACAACCATGTATTGTTGAAATCCGCCGTCCCAGTGAATGCCAAATGCACGGTAATCGGGGCACATATTGTTGAAACCGCGCTGACACATTCCACAGTGCCCGCAACCGACATTCGGTACGACAGAAACACGCTGTCCTTTACGCCAGCCCGACACGTGCGGTCCAATTTTCACGATATCGCCTGCCAGTTCATGTCCCAGGACGACGGTATCGCCTTCGCCGACGAACATGTGACCGCCGCGATAGATTTTCATGTCCGTTCCACAAATCGCCGCTGCGCGGATCTGCACTAGAATCTCATTATCGGCGATCGTAGGTATGTCACGATCGTCAAGTGTTAAGGATTTAGGGCCTTTGTAAACCGCGGCTTTCACCGGTTCAGACCTCCATCCCGTAACGATGGACCTTGTGCGTCGGATAAAGCGAAATTGTCGGAATTGTCACGTCCGGAGTTCGAGTCGCCACATACAGCGCAAGCCACCCGACATTTTCGACGTCGATGCACATCGCATGAATGCCGTGTTCTTTTTCAGCTTCATCGAGCCAGCCATCGGTGTAGGCTTTCAGATCGCCATCATAGAGGCCCTTGTCGATGATCTCGGTCATTGGCGTTTTCACGTGACTTGGATTTAAAACCGTTACACCGATGCCCTTTTCTTTCCCTTCCAGCAGTATGTTTTTCGAAAAACCCAACATGCCATGTTTCGAAGCGCGGTAAGGACTGTGACCGGGACCGGATGCTACCCGCGTTGACGACGAACCCATATTGATAATGCGTCCACCGAATTCCTGCTTCTCCATGTAACGAAAGGCTTCTCGGCAGCATAGGAAAACGGCCGTCAAATTAGGACCGATCGTCTTATTCCATTCGTCGAGCGTCACTTCCGTTACGGGTGGCGAGAGGCTGTCTCGCCCGGCTGAATTCACCAGCACATCGATGCGTCCCCAATTGTCGTGAACGTTCTTAAACAGTTTCTCAACGGCGTCCTCTTCAGTGACGTCAGTGAATACCTCAATCACTTCCGCGCCGGAGTTCGAGATGTTGTCTGCCACCATCGACAATCGCGCTTTGTCGAAATCTACAAGCGCAAGATTGGCGCCATGGGCGGCATATACCTGCGCAACTTCCTCGCCTATACCTGATGCGGCACCCGTAATGATCGCGACTTTACCCTCCAGCGTCATTCCGTAGGCATTTCCATTTGCTGACATTCCCAACTCCTCTGTAATGAATGGGTGGCGCCGTTACCGGGCGGACCGCACGATCTCCACGGCTTGCCGGGTCAATTTGGTAATTTCTTCGAAATTTTGATCTGCACCGAACTTGGCCGACACCATCCACGAACCGCCGCATGCCGCGACATTTTTGAGTTGCAAATAGTCGGACAGATTATTCGGACCAATACCGCCGGTCGGTACGAACTTCACGTCACCATACGGACCGGCAAGCGCTTTCAACATGCTGCGTCCGCCACTTGCTTCGGCCGGAAAAAACTTTAGCAAAGACAGGCTGAAGGACATCGCCATTTCAACCTGCGTCGGGCTATTTACACCAGGAATGATCGGTATGGCGGCTTTCAAAGCAGCTTCGACGATTTTCGGGTTAAACCCTGGCGTGACTATAAAGCGGGCGCCGGCATCAATAGCGCGTTTCAACTGCTCTTCGCTAAGGACCGTTCCGGCTCCCAGCAGCATATCCGGCATCTCTTCTGCGATTTTCCGAATGGCGCTTTCCGCAGCTTCAGTGCGAAATGTGACCTCAGCAACCGGAAGTCCCCCTTCCGTCAATGCCGCGCAAAGCGGCAATGAGTCGTCATCGCTTTCTAGAACCACGACCGGAACGACACCGTGATTTGTGATTACTGTTTCCATGTCCCCTGGTCGCTCATTTACCGTCGAAAAAACTGTTTCGATCCATTTCGAGCACTATAAAATTAATTTTCCTTTCTGGCAATACCAATCGAAAGCATTTCTTTCGGTGATGAAAATGTGTAATGTCGGACCGGATTCCAAAAGGAGATAAGGCGGGTGACCGAAGCTGTCTTGGCGATTGACATTGGAACGGGAAGTGCCCGCGCCGGACTCGTAGGCATCAATGGTGAGATATTGGCGCTACAGTCTGTTGCCCACGACACGAGATATCCGCACCATGGCTGGGTTGAACAAGCGCCTGAGATCTGGTGGCGCGGCGCTTGTGAGGCAATTTATGCCGTCGCGCAGCAAAGCAAAATCGACGGCATCTCAATAATAGCTGCAGTCAGCTGCGGCCAAACCCATGCTCCAGTTTTGCTGGACGAAGGCGGGAAATTACTCACGCCATACGTTTCGCTTTGGAACGATAAACGAGCCGAAGCGCAGGTACATCATTTCAGACAACGCCCTGACTATGATGAATTACACGCGTTGACCGGTAACCCGGCGGCGCCATCATGGCCTGCCTTCAAACTCGCTTGGTACAGTGAAAATGAACCAGAAATACTGTCAGCAACGCATGTCGTGCTGATGCCAAAAGATTTCATCAACTATCGGCTAACGGGCGAGTGCGCCGCAGATAGGACGGAAGCCGGATACAGCTATCTGTATGAAAGTAACACCGAACAGTGGAGTGACAGGCTCTGCCGGAAGTTTGATCTACCGCGAAGGATATTGCCTGAGCTGAGAAATCCCGACGATGTTGTCGGATATGTATCGGCAGCGGCGGCAGAAGTTACTGGGCTACCAACGGGCCTACCGGTCGTTGTTGGCGCTGGGGATTATCCTGCCGCTGTACTTGGATCGGGTGTTTTTTCGGCGGGTCAGGTCTCCGATATAACCGGCACCTCCTCGCTGATGTCTTTGGTAACGCAGCGCCCATTAGTCGATGAAAATATTATGAATGCAGCATCGGCAGCCGACGGGTGGCTAGCATTTACAATTCTCGATGCGGCCGGCGACTCTGTTCGTTGGGGCCGGCGGCAACTAGAGGACAATGCAATCGATCTGGCCACTCTAACGGAACGAGCAGGCAAGATAGATCCCGGAGCTGATGGACTGTTGTTCCTTCCATATCTTACCGGTGAACGAATAGGTCACGGACCCAGCAGTCGCGGAGCGTTTGTTGGACTGACCGCAGACCACGATAAGTCACACATGCATCGGGCAATTACCGAAGGCATTGCGATGGGTATGCGCAGCGCTGTCGAGCCGCTGTTTTCAAAAGGAGGCAAGCCGGAGTTCATCATCTCCGCCGGCGGTGGCGCATATTCAAGGCTTCTTCTGGAAATCAAGGCCTCGGTGTTTCGGATACCCTATGTACCCGTGGTTCAGGTCGAGTGCGGTCTGCTTGGAGGGGCATCCTTAGTTTTTTCTGCTCTGGGGCGGTTTAGTACCGTCGGAGCGGCAGCCAAACATCTCGCCAAGTACCATGAACCAATTCGACCCGATCCGGTTCTGGCGGACAGGTATGAAGCACTTTATGAAGTGTTCAGCGAAGTTCGAAATGCATTACGTGCCGCCAATAATCAACTTAGCCTCTTTGCCGCGCAAACGTCGAATTCCTAATGCGCGTTCTGTTTCTAATCCAAATCCCTGCGCCAACAACCAAAGGAAGCGCGGCAAGCAGCCATACCAAGAATTCGCGACGGTCATTCACAATAACAACTTCTCTGACAAACAACGGGCGTTCCTGAGCATCAACAATCAGTTTGCCCCTCCCCTCGGAGAGCGATGGGGGGATCTCAACGGTAAATGCTTTCAGATCAGGACGTTCTCCTGCTTCGGCGGCCCGGACGATGTAACCGAAAGCTGCACCCTGTGTTTGCACGCTTTTAAGTGGCTGGAGAGTTAAGACTTCCTGCTCAGCGTCGGCCAACCAATCCAAGGTCATTTGCTTTTGTGCTGCGGCCCGACGACGAATCCAGATATCGCGACCCTGCACCACGACGGCCTGCGGACGGACCAACGGTAGATAGTCGCCCTCATCAAAACGGCTGGCCTCATTAAGTGTAACGAAGAATGTCGCACCGGGCGCGGCGTAGATCCGATCTTTCTGTCGATTTGACGGCAATGGTCGGGTAAATCGTTCCTCAGGCACGATATCAGCGACAAAAACGTCCCGGCTGGAGCCATCAACGACGACCAGGGTGATATCCGTCCCAGGTATTCGCTGACCGTCTTTGCGCAGATATGCTTTATAGCGACCGGCCGACATCGCCACACGGTAAGCCGTGGCCGGTTTGGTAACGAGCTTCAGACTCGGTTCCGGTAGTGGCGGCGGTGGTTCAATTTTTACTACCGGTTCACCACGTAACCGCGCAGCCGCTGATTCACGGAGTGCGATTTCATAGCGGGTCAGCTCTTGCCGCGCTTTGGCGAATTGGCGCGCGAACTTACGCTCTTCGTCGATATATTTGGTGTATTCGACCGTCGCCTCATCACCCCAAATAAGAAAACCATGCCCGTTGACCGCACCTTTCGGATAGACGATGGAATATGGCGCATGCTTTACGGTAGCTAATTCATCGCCATCGACTGATATGACGAGTTCGCCTTTGATTTCCTGGCGCAGCTTCTCAAAAGCAACATAAGTTTGCCGGGACAAAGGCCAGTAATATTCTTCGGTGCGGACAAAGGAAATCGCATTGTCTTTTTCCGACATCAAGCGCATTTCCGGCCAGCCTGATGGTACAAAGTTCTCTTTGTAGACAAAACCATCCCACACTCGATTATGAGTCACGATGACTTCGCGGCGCTGCGGTTCAAGCGCGTGGGCAACGCCGGTTACGAAAACCAGCAACGCGAGCATCAGTAGTTTGATCAATTGATGCTTCAAACGATCCCCCTTCGCGCACTGACCGCAACCGATATGCCCAAGAATGATACTCCAAGCGTCACCGCAGCTAAAATATCGGTCCAACCAGAGACGCTCCGACCAAGATAAACAAGCACCGGTTCACAGATATGGGATACTGGGGAAAGCCATTGCGTTGCCTTTTGCACGCTTTCGAGTCCAGAGCGCAGGTACAGCATCGATAAGCTCATATCTGTCGGAGACAACGGTGCCAGCCAAATCACCAAACCTTCGTAGATACCCAAGAATGTGATCACCACGAGGAAGGCCACAACAGCGGCTCGAACAGACGAAAAAAGTGCAGATACCAAAAGGCCGAATGCCATTACGGGAATGATGAAGCTGGACCAGATCGCTATTTCTCCCGCATCAGCGAGTGTCAACACTGCCGATCCCAATGGCTGCCCAACGATCAGAAACAGTAGATAGATGACTAATATGAGCATCAATACCAGGAGTTCTGCAATAAACTTGGCCGCGATAATCTCGCTGTGACCAGTAGGGCCGGCAAGCAATACGTCGAGCGTTCTGTGTTCCCGTTCCCAAACAAGGCTCGCTGTCAGACGAATTCCCAGAGCAAGACCGAGAAACAAGACAATGCCAGCGTTAAGCGCGGAAATCGGGCCTGAAGAAACCAGCACATTTTCAGTATCGAACGACTGAATGAATGCGCCACCAAACAGTGCAGCCACCAAACATATCGCCGACATGAGTCCGTAGAGCCAGAAGGAACTCAATTTGACCGCCAGTTCGCGACGCGTCAGCGTCCATATCACTCGAAAGGTGTTCGGCATAATTACTTCAGGCAACCTATCTTATTACCCAATCAAACCACCGTTCGAATCAAACCACCGTCAATCTTAAGCGCCGCGCCGTTGACTATCCCGGTTCGATCACTTGCGAGGAAGGTGACGAAGTCGGCGACTTCTTCCGGCAGCGAAAGCCGCTGGATGAGCGACGTCGGACGATTGTCCGCAACAAAACGCTTTTCAGCCTCTGATGTCTCCACGCCGGGATAAAGACCTGCAATCAAATCGGCCACACCTTCCGTCCGGCACGGACCCGGCAATACCGAGTTCACCGTCACGTTCGTGCCCTTCGTCGTTTCAGCAAGATTCCGCGCCAACGACAGCTGCATCGTCTTGGTGGCCGAATATGCCGGCATCTCCGGCGCCGGGTTGATTCCCGATTCACTAGCCATAAAAACAACACGCCCGCTGTTTCTCTCCAGCATCTTGGGTAAGTAATGGCGGCTGAGCCGCACACCACTCATTACGTTTATCTCGATCAGTTCGTACCACCTGTCATCGCCAGCCTTGTAGATATCGACCGCTTCGTAGATACCAAGATTCACAATGAGGACGTCCACGTCAGGACAATTGCCTATCAACTCATCGCAACCGTTCGCATCGCCGCTGTTTCCTACGGCGCCCTTCAATTCGGCATCCGGCAGTTCCGCTCTAATCCGCGCCATTGCTTCATCAATCCGGCTGCTGGACCGCCCATTCAGGACGACTGTGGCGCCTTCTGCCGCAAGCGCTTTCGCTATGGCAAATCCGAGACCACCCGTTGAAGCAGTGACCAGACAGGTCTTTCCTTTATAGTGCAGGTCCATTGGATTCTCCCTAATGTTCAAGCGTGCGACCGGTGTCCCGACCACTTTCGGTGAATTGACGGAAAATGTGTTCCAGGCTGTCGGCCGAGCCACTGACCGATAGAACAGTCAATCCCAACGAGTTCATGGCGATGACGAGCGACGCTCTTGAATCTCGAATTGACTCACCTGCCTGCTGTTTCATTTCGATCAAAAGGCGATTGGCATCGACAACATCTACTCGTTGGACATTCTCCAGTGTTTTGACCGCCTCGACGTGCTGCTCGGCCGGCTCATACAACTCCGCAACTACCTTGTTCCCGCCGGCCTTCGAGGACAGTAATTCGTCCTGACGACCGGAAGCGACAATCCGTCCTTCCTGCAAGAGGATCACGCTGTCGCAAACCTTTTCCATTTCGGCCAGTTGGTGCGATGAAAACAGGAGGGTTGTCCCCGCGTCACGCAGATTCCGGAAAATGTTGCGCATCTCGCTGATGCCTTTCGGATCGAGGCCCAGCATTGGCTCATCCAAAATCATGAAATCGGGCTGATGCAAGAGACACCGAGCCAAGCACACGCGCTGCTGCATGCCGCGCGAATATCCCTGCAATGGCCGGTCAGCTGACCGCGAAAGATCAACCAGCTCCAACATTTCCGCGACAGCACTTCTCGAATTATCGATTGCATACAGATCCGCGAAGAACTGGAGGTAACCTCGCGCTGTCATTTCAGAATAGATACGTGGTTTCTCCTGAAGGTACCCGATGCGAGACCTTAGTTCCCTTTTTCGGGATCCATCTTTTTGGCCCAGTATTGTGATTTCGCCTGCATCTGGCCTCATGAGGCCTAAGATCATGTTCATGATCGTGGTTTTGCCAGCACCATTTAAGCCAAGAAATCCAACGATTTCTCCCCGAACCACCTGCATGTCCACCGCGTCAACAGCCAGTTTGCCATTGAAAGACTTGCTTAGTCCGCGGGTTTCCAGAGCAAATTCGACGGGCATTTCGTCGCCTCGTCAGGAAAGCGGTATCATGTAGAGACGTACGAGATTGACGACGATCATCAGCACGCCAGAAGCGAGCAGGAACTCCATCGGCCAAGCTAATACCTTCAGCCGGTCATTTGCGAGCTTGGCAAGAATGATCAGCACAACCGCAATCAATGAAGCTGGCCAATGGGAGAATCCACCTGCAATCGTGCTGCACGAACTGAGAAGGAATAGCAAAATGATAGAAAGAACGATCCAGGATTGCATGGCTTAGAAATCCCCCTCTTGAACCAGACTTAAAGAGGCGTGTGCAATGGCCTCGCCGGTACTCCTGTTGAAGAGGTAGATCCATTGAGGATCAAAGCAGAGCGAGAAAGGAGCGCCCTCATCTTTGCGGAAATGTGCGGTCTCTGACGTGGAGGTGCGGGTTGTTACTTCAAACTCGCCGCAGTGCATAACATAAAGGTTTTCCGCTCCTGTGGGTTCAAATGCATAAAGCTCGGCGGGAACTGTGTGTGATTTGTCGGATTTTTCGGCGACTTTTATGTGCTCGGGCCGAATTCCCAGACGAAGCTGATCACCGACGTGTTGCTCCAGCTGGTTCGTCTCAACCCAAGACGAATCCAACGGAACAATGATATCGCCTGCAATTGCAGCGATACCACGATCGGTCTTTTGTAATGTAACGTCGAACACATTCATCTGCGGCTCGCCAACAAAAGTCGCAACAAATTCGTTTCGGGGCCGCTCGAAAATCTCCCGCGGCGTGGCAAACTGCAACATGCGGCCGTCCTTCATGACAATAATGCGATCAGCCATCGTCATTGCTTCAAGCTGGTCATGAGTGACAAATATTGTCGTGACACCGATTTCTTTTTGAATATGGCGCAACTCTGCACGCATGTGGCCACGAAGCTGCGCATCAAGGTGCGACATCGGTTCATCCATCAAAAACACGTCAGCATCGCGAACGAGCATCCGGGCAATTGCAACTCTCTGCAATTGCCCGCCTGACAACTGGTCCGGTTTCCGTGTCAGCACTTCGGAAATCTGCATGGTCTCAGCGACCTCGCCGACCTTGCGTGCGATTTCATCTTTCCTCAATCTCCGCACCTGCAGGGGATAAGCGATGTTGCCGAAAACCGTCATGTGCCGATACAGGCCGTAGTCTTGAAAGACCATTCCAACATTTCGGTATCGCGGTTTCAGGTAGGTGACATTTCTGGCGCCAATCGAAATTTGCCCCTCGGTTGGCATCTCCAGGCCGGCAAGCATGCGTAATGTTGTCGTTTTGCCGCAGCCAGACGGGCCCAACAAGAAAACAAACTCGCCGTCTTCAACATCGATATTGACATCGTCTACCGCTACGAAATCGCCAAATCGCTTGATCAGTTTTTGCATTTGGACTTCGGCCATCATGCAACCTCCGAGTTATGCAGCTCGATCATTCCTTCACCACCCCTTGGGACAATCCGCTGATGAGCTGGCGCTGCATGATCAAAACGAAAAGCACGAGCGGTGCGGTGATCAGGACGACGGCAGCACCAAGCACATTCCACTCGACATTTGCGCCAATTGAGTAAGCCATGATTGCCGGCGGCATTGTCTTGGCATTGATGCTTGTGAGGAACGTCGCAAAGGCAAATTCGTTCCAAGACAGGATCATGACGAATATTGCGGTCGCGGTGATCGATGGCATCATCAAAGGAAGCGTGACTTTGCGAAACGCCGCAAACCATGTGTCTCCGTCGACCATTGCTGATTCTTCATAGCGTTTGGGAATGTCACGGAAGTATCCGGTGAGCATCCAAACCACGAACGGCAATTGCATCGCCGTATACAAGAATATCAGTCCGACGAGCGTGTCGAGAAGCTTAAGTGTTTGAAAGGTAATGAAAATAGGCAGAAGCACCGCGACTGGTGGCATCATCCGGTTTGTCAGCACCCAGAAGGAGACATCATCACGTCCCGTGAAATCGTACCTTGCAATGGCGTACGCGCAGAACATTCCGATTGACACTGACAAGACCGTCGATGCGAACGCTACAACAGTACTGTTGAGAAAGTTCCACAGGATACCCTTCTCAAAAATCAGGTAGCTGAACGCTTCAAACGTCGGAACAAAAAGCCATGTCGGTGTTGCCGCTGTCGCGGCAGCGCGATCCATGAAGCCGGTCATCACCACCCACAGGTAAGGCACGAAATTTATCAGGCATATGAAGAATAGGACGATGTAAACCCACCAATTTCTCTGCACCTCCGGTGCAGCCGGCGATTCAATCGCGTAGACATCCGTTGTGCTCATGGATTCCTCCTATTCCGCTACTTCAGTTTTCGAGCGGAAAACACGAACAAAAACGAAGCTCATGACGATGATGACCATCATCATCAGCAACGAGAGAGCGGCCGCACGCGATGCGTCAAAGAACTCCAGACCGGTTTTTGTAAGCAGTACGTTCAATGTTGTCGTGGCGTTGCCGGGCCCGCCGCGTGTCATGACGACAATCAGTTCATATGTCCGGAAAGCGTCCATGGTGCGGATAACGACCGCGATAAGAATTGCCGGCCGCAAAAGCGGCATCGTTATCGTCCAGAACACCCGCCAGGCCGAAGCTCCATCGATTTCGGCAGCCTCGTATGGCTGGCGAGGAATTTGGGCCAAACCCGCCGCGAGCATCAGAAACATGAATGGTGTCCATTCCCAGACATCAACGAAAACCAGCGTCTGAAGCGCGATATCTGGATCGGACAAGAATGGAATTGGTTCAAAGCCGAGCACCTGCCCGAGCTTGCCGGAATAGTAAGTAACGAGACCGGCTCCCGGAAAAAACATATACCGCCAAACCAATGCGGCTACGAGCGGCGGCAGGATCATGGGGATCAGGATGAATATCCGAACGACACTCATGCCCCGGATCGAACGCTGGAACAGGAGCGCCAAACCAAGTCCCAACCAGAACTCGATGAATACAGCCTCAATTGTGAAAATCAGTGTCGTCTTGAGCGCATGCCAGAATTCTGGATCCTGGATGAGGCTTTGATAGTTGTACAGGCCGACAAAAAATTGAGGCAGATACGGCTTGGAGAGAATGATGTTATGACTGGCAATATTAAGCGCGTAAAGAAATGGATAAACGCCGATTGCAAATAGAATGATCAATGTAGGCGCCATCAACACCCACGGAAAAACCTTCTTGTTCGATGGCCCGAACCGCGAAAGGAAACTCACTTTCTCGGTCGGTGTCGTTGTAGCAATCGTTTCCGCCATTTTATCCTCCAGGCGCCGCCGGCGGGATCAGTTTACCCACCACGAAACCGACCGGTTCAGCACATTTCCGGGCGCGACTAATCGATCAAATGCACGACCCGGGCAGGTGTGGGCCCGAACACTGATATTCGAGCCCACTACCGTCAGGTTAGTTCCATTCTGAGGGCAAGCGGTCGTAGTAGCTCAGGTCTCGCCACAGTTGCGGCGGAAGCTCACGACCAGGAATATAGTAACCGCCGCGCCGCATGGCCTCGGTCATGCGCTTTTCCATATTGGCGGCAGCGGTCGCTGCATCAATCTCGCCAATCCAGACGCGGTTGCCTTCCTCACCCATGATGTCCGAAATCTCAGCCCATTCCGGCACACGAATCCGCTCATCCGGGTTTGTGTCGTTGAGCATGAATTCGTACACATCAAGCCACCAGGGTTGATGCTTAGCGAGCGTTTCAGACTTGTATGTCGAATGGCGAGAGGGACCGGCACCAAACTCTGTCGCACGAGTTTGGACGTCCGATGAAGTCACCCACTGAATGAAAGTCCAAGTGGCCTCTTTGTTCCCCGAATCTTTCGAAATGCCGAGGCTCCATGCTCCATACCAAGGGTCAATAACGCCATGTGGACCCGCCGGTGTGTGCAGATGTACGTTCTTGCCGTTGATCGCTTCATTGTCTCCGCCTTCAAAGAAGCCTTTGACAAAGTCCTGATAGTTCCAGGTTCCGAACGCAGAGCCAGACTGATAGAGCTGAGTTGCTTCGCCGATACCCCAGTTGGCGCTATCGGCAGGCATAAAGTCTTTCAGCTTTACAAAGTATTCGATCGAGTCAATCGCGTGCTCATTGTTGATTGTGATCTTCCAGTCTTTATCGACATATTCATCGCCGACCGTGTCCGGGGTCTGAAATGCGTACAGATATGGCAAATATGTCACGCCCCAGAACCAACGACCCGGAATGTTGGCAAAGCCGATCATGCCCGCTTCCGGATTGTGCACCTTGGCGGCCACATCATACATGTAGTCGGTATTGAACTCGGGGCTGAAACGTTCGGGAAGCTTGATTCCGGCCGCCTCTGCTATGTCCTTCCGGAAGGTGGTTCCGACCGGGCCAGCTCCCATAGAAATGGTATAAAGGGTGTCGTTGAAAACGCCGGTCCCCGACAGAACCCGCGGCAGGAAGTCGTCAATATTGTAATCCGGCTCCGTCAAGTCGGGATTCTTGACATACTTCATTACCGGCTCGAGAAATCCCGCAGCGGCGTATTCTGCCAGCCACATGACATCAACACCGTAGATGTCATAGCGTCCTGTGCCCTGCTGCATTTCAACGAGCGATTTCTGACGGTACTGGTCAAACGGGACCTCATCGACATTGATCTTGATGCCGTATTTTTCTTCAAACTCCGGTAAGAATTTGAAGAGTGCCGCGAATTGCGGCATGGACGGCGCCAAAATATTCAGCTCCGTTCCTTCGAACTGTTTCTGGTACTCCGTCTGCGCCGAAGCCGATAATGTCATGGCAAAGCCAGCGGCCATCGCCGCAGTAACTGCTCCACCCTTCCTTAACAACGACATATCTTCCTCCTTTGCTGGTTGTTCAGGTTGCTTCTGTCATTGAGTTCTTTTTTGACCGACCGGATTGTGAGTAAATCCAGCCTGCATGACTGTCCGTCCGTCTCGCTCATGAAAGAGATAGAAGAACGCAGGATCCAGCCGGATCGAAATCGGTGCTCCGATCTTGCGTGGAAAACGTCGCGCTTCGTCGACGCTATTCATTACCCGGACGATTTGGCCGCCAAGTTCGATATCGAAGATCACTCTGGAACCGAGTGTTTCGACAGCGAAGATCTTGCCGTGAACAAAATCGTCGCCTTGTCGGTCCGGTGCGTCGACATTCAAATGCTGCGGCCGAATGCCAAGGATGAAGTCATCTGTTCCCAGTCGACCGTTGATTTGGGCAGCCCATTCATCAGGCGCGGCAATCAGTGAAGTTCCCAGTTCGAGCCACAGCTTTCCGCTCTGTACGACCAGGTTTACCGGCATGGTATTCATGGTCGGTTCGCCGACGAATGTCGCCGCAAAGATCGTTCTCGGCCGGTCAAACAGATCCTGTGGCCGGTCGATCTGCTCGATGCGTCCCTTGTTGATCAGGACAACGCGATCCGCCATTGTCATCGCTTCGAGCTGATCATGTGAGACGTAAAGCATCGTCGCATTGAAATCGCGTTGCAGGCGCTTAAACTCTACGCGCATGCGCGCCCGGAGCTGGGCATCGAGATGCGAGATCGGTTCGTCCAGCAGGAAAACATCCGCGTCGCGCACCAGCGCCCGGCCAATTGCGACGCGCTGCATTTGCCCGCCGGAAAGTTGCCCCGGCATTTTTTGGAGCTGTTCTTCGATTTGCAGAACATCGGCGACGGACGAAATTCGCTTGTTCTCTTCGTCTGCGTTCAGTTTGCGGATGCGCAACGGATACGCCAGATTTTCGTACACGCTCAGATGCGGAAACAGCGAGTGCTTGTCGTACACCATGGCAACGTTTCGGTACCGTGGCGCTGAGCGCGTGTGATCATGCCCATTAATCCGGATTTCGCCGTCGTCGGCGTCCTCAAGCCCCGCCACCAATCGAAGTGTGGTGGTTTTCCCAGCGCCTGAAGGGCCCAGCAGAAAGACAGCTTCCTTGTCAGCAACGTCAAAGGAGATACCGCGCACGGCTTCAGTGCCGTCTTTGTAGGTTTTGACAAGGCCATCAAGTGTTAGCTGCGCCATAGCTTAGATCCGATCCGTAAATGGACACAGAGGGTGAAAACTATTGGCGTGGCCGCAAAGCTGGGCGGCTACCGACAATAATTCCGTCGCATGGCTCCGGCCGGAAACCGGATTGACCGTATATGCGGATTCAGCAGCCATTCTCACCCCTTTGGAGACACAATACAAGGAATTTCTTTCGAAGACAATATCTATAGAATTTATTTTCATCGATAGTCCAATCGTGCCTTCTTCCGGTTAATCGGCTTCCCGACCAAACAGACAGGGTTTCAGATGACCGCGCGGATCGTTCCACCTTCAGCGCGCATTGCCATACCGTTCAGGCAGGGTGACGCTGCTAGATGCAAAACGCTTCTCGCTACCTCCTCCGGTTCAATCATGCGCCGAATGAGTGAAGTTGGCTCGGTTTCGTCGAAATACTCCACCACGACAGCTTCACGCGTAATTCCGCGATCTGACGCTATTTCTTCGTGGTAGCGACGAACCGCTTCAGTGTTTGTTGGCCCGGGAAGTATGGTGTTCACGCGTACAGCAGTGCCGGAGGTCAACTCCGCAAGCGCCCGCGACAACCCCAGAAGGCAAGTTTTCATTGCACCGTAGTGAGCCATCCAGGCTTGCGGTTTCACGCCGCTTTCACTGCTGATGAAAACGATGCTCCCATCACCACGGTTGAGCATGTCTTTCAACGCCAGACGAGACATCCGCACACCCGTCATTACGTTCACGTCAAAATAGCGAAACCACTCCTCGTCGGGGATGTCGAAGAAATCATGGACGGCGAAGATACCCACAGAGTTGACAAGAAAGTCCACATCCGCAGCAGCTTTCGCAAACTCGTAGAGAGCATTCGCATCTTCGGGTTTGGTCAGATCTCCAGCCAAGCCCTGTGCATTCGATCCCAACTCGGCGACAGCAGAATCGACCTCTTCGGAATTCAAGCCGCTGACGGTGACACCGGCGCCTTCGGCGCTGAAAGCCTTGGCTACAGATAACCCAATGCCGGTTGCGCCGCCGGTTATGAGCGCGTGCTTCCCTGCGATACCATAGTCCATGACAGCCTCCGGAGACCTCAGATCGACAACGGTTCGTTGGGGGAGTTTTTGAATTCCACGGTGGTGAATATCAGCTCCGTATCGCCGATATTTTCCAGATCGTGCAACATGTACTCACCCTTGTCGAATGAGAAATGCTTTGTCGTCCCGGCCTCGTATGCCGCCTCGCGGGTTTCACCGGTGGCATAATGTGAGCGTGAGCGCCCCGGATTGATGGCAACCCAGAAGTAGTTCAAAACATGTCGATGGAAACCAACGCGATCGCCAGGCGGGACGGCGATTCTCCACACGCGAACGTCATCGGTCTCCGACAACAGTTTGTGTCCGACCCTGCCGTTCATCTCATTGGCTTTGATCTCCGTTTTCAAAACATCATCCCAGTCTTCACCAATGGTGATGGAATCATCGGCGCCCAGTTTTGTCATCGTGCATCTCCTTCAATTCTTCCGCTAAACAGTCGGCACCACGCCACCGTCGACATTGACGATGTCGCCTGAGATGAATTCGGATTGCTCCGAAGCCAGAAACAATACCGTTCGTGCTACATCTTCAGGTCGACCAAGGCGTCCGGCAGGGATCTTGCGATCCTCCAGGAACGCCGCAACGGTGCCTTCGCGGTCCGTGCGAGGAACGCCGTATTGATCTGCCAGTGAGTCCAGGAAGCCGCCGGGTACGTCCCAGAGTTCAGTCCGAACATGGGCAGGCGCGACAACGTTCGAACGAATACCTTTTGACGTATATTCGCGCGACAACACCTTGGAGAGCATATGCACAGCCGCTTTGGACACATTGTAATCGGGCAACAGCGGATGCGGCATTAAGCCAGCCTCTGATCCGCAATGCACCATTGCACCCTTGCCCTGGCGCAACATCACAGGCAGGACGGCACGCGCCATACGGACATAGCCCATAACGTTTAACTCGAAGGTTTTGTGCCATTGCTCATCCGTTACGTCGGCAAAACTTTCGCGCCCAGGTGCAGCTCCAGCGCAATTAAAGAGAATATCCACCGCCCCGAAGGCTTCAATTGCGGTGTCCACGACGGTGTTGGCAGCATCTGGCTTCGTTAGGTCAATCTCGACGGAACAGGTACGGTTCGCAGGGCCCAGCGCATTGAATGCGCCCATGTTGAGCGCAGCGCCCACCACTTTGCATCCAGCGGCCAAAAATTGCTTCGCCGTTTCCAGTCCTATGCCGGAACTGGCGCCGGTCACGATGGCCGTTTTGCCTTTCAAGTCCTTGGTCACCTGACTTCCCCTAACTCCGTGCAAGTTCTTCGTCTGATGTTTGCGGCTGTTCAACAACCGAGAACCGTTCGATCAAAGAGGGCATGGTTGCCTGAAGGCCGGCCACGAACACATCGACACGGGCCCTCATGACGTCTTCAAGATTTTCGGGAAGTTCAGTCCGGTATATGTATTTTCGAACTCCCAGATAGAAGAAACTTGAGTGAAATCCCCAAACGACTTCGTGCGCCAGTGCACGAATTGAATCGGTTTTCGGAACTTCGACCCCGATTTCCGCTCCAACTTCCTCGAATATCAAAGGAAACGTTGTTTCATGCAGCATCTTAAGGTACCGGCGACTGATTTTCGGATCCTCCAGGGCTGATGCAATGAAGATTCGAATCCAGTGTTCATCCAGAATGGTCCTCGTATAATCGCTCAGATATTCGGTGAGCCGATCACTGACCGGCCGCGAACGATCGGCCAGATTCACATTCCACTGCGGATTCCACCGTTTCAGATAGACCTCATCGTATATGCGCTCGACCAGAGCTTCCTTGTTGGCGAAGTAGCGATAGAGAAGTGGCTGGGATATCCCCAGGTGATCGGCCAATTCTCGCGTGCTGAAGGATAGACCGCGGTCCGCGACAAAGGCGATCGCAGCTTCAAGTATCCGCCGCTCCCGCTCCGAAGCGTCAAGATACTCTTTGACAGATCGCTTGGCCTTCGCCGACGCGGCGTTCATTCATTCCCTCCCATAGTGCCGATTTTATTCACAATCGGGCATTGATTTTCGCTGTAGGTAGCAACAATTCTCAAAATGATCAATCGATAAATTATCAAATGATCATTTTTAATCAGTGATGCGTTCAGGTTTTTTTCGCCAAGTCATTGATTGTAAAAAAAGCTTCCCCGGAAAAAAATTTTCAGCAAATTCCCTAATCCGGTTTACGGGATGATCCGTTCCGAGCGCAGCCGATCGAAAACATCGATAAAGCTCTGCGTTGTGTCCTGAAATTCGTTAAAGCCAAGCGCTCGACATTTCGCCATCGAATGAACGCATTCCATCGGACGCCCGAGATCAAGGTCCGTGTGCCAGGCAGACGCCAATCGATCGAGCTTATTGCGCTGCAGATCGTTTTCTTCGACCACACGTTCCCACGCAGGTCCCATATCGGCCATGCGCTTTTCGAGGGAATTGAACTCACCTGGATAATCCCCCACTTCAACTTCGAAGTATTCCGCTATGGTTCGCCAAAGCTGCTTCCACCGAAAAACGTCGCCGTTGACCGAATTGAATGCTTCATTTCGGGCGTTTGGTTCGGTCGATGCCCAGACAATCTGCTTCGCCAATATGCGGGCGTCAGTGATATCGTTAAGTCCGTTCCATGCGGTCGGCGAACCGGGGAAGATGATCGGCTGTCCGGTTGCCTTGCTTACCGAGGCGTAGCTTGCCAGCGTTGCGCCGATATTCATCAGGTTACCCACCGCGTAGCCGATAATCGTGTGGCTCCGATGAACCGACCAACCGAATCCATGCTTGGCAGCGTAGGCCATCACCACGTCTTCGAGTTCGTAGTAAAAGTTCTTCTTTTCCAGACGGTCAGCCGATTCAACAAATGGCGTGACTGGCTCCACCTTGCCGTAGTCTTCAAACGGACCGAGATAGTGCTTGGCCCCGGTAACGACCGCGACGTGCTCAATAGATCTCTTATCGATAACCGCATCCAACACCGTTTTCAGCATTTGGCCGTTGAGCTGGATATTCTCGTCTTCATTTTTGCCCAACGTCCAAGTGCAATAGTAAATATGGGTTGGCGCAAGATCACGAAGCGCCGCGATCGCCGCATCGCGATCCAGAAGATCGATCCTGCGAGAATGCATCCAGGACGCACCAAACGGCGGCCGTCTCGACAATCCGTAGATCTCCCATCCGCCAAGGTCGCGCAAATGCTCGGCCACATTCAGGCCGACAATACCCGTTGCGCCAACGACGAGCGCTCGTTTCTGGTACATCTGTTGTTCTCCGTACGTTTCGCCAAGATCGGCGGTCAGGAATAAAGGATTGACGCTCTTTGCTTGCCTAGATGATAGAGCGTATCGTCCCGCCGTCCGCTCGATGCGTCACACCATTCATCGCCGTATTTGTCATCAACTGAACCACACCTCTTCCGTGCATCGCAGGATCAATCAGATGACGGGTCAGGTTTCCGGGCTGAACGTCATTGTAGAAGTCCTTCAAAGCGTCCTCGACAGTTCTGCCTTGATCGGCCGCCAACCCTTCAAAATACCCCATCACGGATTCTGTAGCCGTGGAGCCCGGCATGTAGCTGGTTACCCGCACTTTTGTGCCGCGGGTCAATTCCGCCAGCCCCCGCGACAAGCCGAGCATGGCAGTTTTGGTTGTCGAATAGGGAATCATGTTGCCGATGGACCGAACTGCGGCCTCAGATGAAATGAAGCAGATAGAACCTTCATTGCGATCCAGCATATCCTTCATTGCATGACGAGTAATTCGGACCGCTGTCATGATGTTGTGCTGGAAATATTCGAGCCAGCGGTCATCGCTCACATCGAAAAAATCGTTTACATCGAAGATGCCGATATTGTTCACGAGGAAATCGATAGTGCCGATTTCCTTCGAAAACTTCGCAAGTGTTTCGGCGCCTTCCGGCTCCAGGAGGTCGGCAACGATGCCATGCGCATTGTCGCCAATTTCATTACACGCGCCGTCCAGCTTTTCCTTATTGCGTCCGTTTATGACAACCGTCGCACCCTCCTGGTGAAACGTCTCGGCAATCGCCCTGCCGATACCCGTTGCACCGCCGGTCACCACTGCAACTTTACCTGTCAGGCCAAAATCCATCGTTCGCACCTTCCATATTGGGGACGAAACATCGCCGCTATCAATAATCGTAAGCTGGATTTCTCGACAAAAAAGCCGCTATCTGTCAAAAATAATGTGACAGAATGTCAAAAGTGAGTGCGCGATGCTCGGACGATTTGCTGATATGGAAGTCTTTGTAAGCGTCGTCTCCACAGGAAGTTTTTCCGGTGCGGCACGAGCTTTAAATCTGTCTCCTTCTGGTGTTAGCAAGATCGTTTCGCGGCTGGAAACCCGTCTTGGAATGCCATTGGTTATCCGCTCTACGCGACGCCTTAGGCTGACCGCAGAAGGCGAAACGTACTTTCTGAGAGCGCGCGACATACTGGAAACCGTAAGGCGCGCCGAAGATGAAATCGGTGCGGACACCAATCACGTCAGCGGTATCCTCAGAATCAGCAGCAATGTTCCTTTTGCCATCCACAAGGTCTCGCCGCTGGTGCCCAAGTTCCTTGAGGAATTTCCTGACTTGAAACTGGAGATCGATTTTCTTGATGACCCTGTGGATCTTATTTTCGAAAGAACAGATGTCGCCCTTAGAAGTGGTGAACTCGCCGATAGTTCGATGATTGCTAAACGGCTGATGACATCCACTCGACATATAGTTGCATCACCGAACTACCTCGATCGACACGGTGTACCGACTGCACCAGAAGACCTTCTACACCACAATTGCCTCGGCTTGACCGGGCGAAAGCGCTTTAGCCGATGGTCCTTTCGTCAACCGAAGCGGCGGCGGATCGAAGAGATCGAAGTTTCCGGCAATTTGTATTTCAACAATGGCGAAAGCCTTCGCACATTTGCCATGGCCGGGGTCGGCATTGCTCGACTTTCGGCATTTCACATTCACAAAGACGTCGCCGAAGGACGGCTACTCCCCGTACTTGAAGAATACAACCCTGGCGATGTCGAGCCCATGAGCGCGATCTATCCAGCACAAAGCCATGTGCCGCGGCGTATTAGGTCATTTATGGATTTTCTTGGTCGCAACCTTCCGACGCAGATTTGCATCTAAACTTCAATTTGAACTACGGAAATTTGGCGGTGCGCGAGTGGGCGGCGCAGTGCAATACCCCACAGAAGTTCGACAGCTTATTTTCGGGCCATAAACGCTAACGCACTCAACGGGGTAATTTCCGCTCTTCCTAATCTATGCCAAAGAGCAGACAGTCTGCTGTCGGCCCCTTTTCGGACATTCGTTCAATCAAAATCAACCGGATGCTTTCCACACAAAGTTGACATACATTGTTAAGGGATCAATCAGCTGTTATGGCCGCAAGCGACGCTCAGCACAAAGAATGACGTGGAAGAGATCATTCCGCCAGTTGACGCCGATCAGGTGAACGTCGGGAAAGTTCGGCTATGTTGTCGTTGATGTACGAGATACGAACGACCGCTCAGAAACCTCATTGACGTACGGTCGTGCTCCTAACTGGTTCATGCGCGATAATCCAGACAGGTCGGCAATGGGACTCGGGCCCATAAATTCAAACTGGCTTGCTACCGGGCGATTGGGCACAAATTTTTCGGTTAATAGCGCTGCGACTCACTCACCGATTCGAACATGATCACCGTTCAGTTATCTCTGTTCATTCCTGAGTGTACTGTCATCAATATTGATCCAATCGCTCTCGAAATCGTGATCGATTGGCGGAAGATGGCACCCGATTTACGTTGTTTCCCGTACTACTCAACCCTTTGATAAAAATGGATTATCTTCGTAACCGACGAGTATTTTCATCCTTGATAACGATCCCATTTAAGGCCTTCATCGAGCCGTCTTTCATCTCAAACGAACGGCCCAACACACATGAAGCCAACTTCCCTCTTAATCGGTCAAGCGGCTATCGTGACTGGAACGATTTCCGGCACGCTATGGGCGTCGACCCAATGGGCCGCGCATCGGCTCGGATATCAGGACGGGTTGGGCGAAGCCTGGTTCAAGGCATTTGATACTCCCTTCTATTATCCCTGGCGGCTGTTCGAATGGTGGTACGCGTATGAGGCGTATGCACCGCAGGTGTTCCATCAGGCGGGAATAATGGCGGCCGGCGGCGGAGTGTTCGGAACGGCGACGGCGGTAGCCGGTTCGCTGTGGCGGGCGCGGCAGGCAAGCCGGGTCACGACCTATGGCTCGGCCGAATGGGCTACCGAAAGGGATATCCGCCAATCCGGCCTGCTCGATGTAAATGGCGTTTTTCTCGGTCGGACCGACAATTACTACCTGCGCCATGACGGACCGGAACATGTGCTGGCCTTCGCACCGACCCGCTCCGGCAAGGGCGTCGGCCTTGTCATCCCGACACTGCTGACTTGGATCGGATCGGCCGTCGTCCATGACATCAAGGGCGAGAACTGGATGCTGACCGCCGGCTGGCGCTCGCAGTTTTCACACTGTTTGCTGTTCAACCCGACCGATCCGCGGTCGGCCAAATACAATCCGCTGCTGGAGGTCCGCAAAGGCCCACATGAGGTACGCGATGTGCAGAACATCGCCGACATCCTCATCGATCCGGAAGGCGCATTGGAGAAACGGAACCATTGGGAAAAAACCGGCCATTCATTGCTGACCGGCGCAATCCTGCACGTGCTTTACGCCGAAGAAGAAAAGACGCTGTCGCGCGTCGCCAGCTTCCTCGCCAATCCGAAGCGCACGATTGAAGGCACGCTGCGGATTATGATGACCACCAATCATCTCGGCAGCAAGACCGAACCGAAAGTGCATCCGGAAATCGCCTCGATCGCTCGGGAAATGCTCAACAAGTCAGAGAACGAATTGTCGGGCGTCGTCTCGACGGCCATGTCATTCCTGGAGATCTACCGCGATCCGATCATTGCTGAGGCGACTTCGCGCTGTGACTGGCGCATTGCCGACCTGAAGCATGCAGTCAGGCCGGTATCGCTTTATCTGGTCGTGCCACCGTCCGACATTTCCAGGACGAAACCGCTGATTCGGCTGATCCTCAACCAGATCGGCCGCCGGCTGACCGAGAAACTGCCGGAGACCAAGCCCGCCGATACGAAAGACGCACGACCGGAACATTCCCTGCTGCTGATGCTGGACGAGTTTCCCGCGCTGGGACGGCTCGATTTCTTCGAAACAGCGATGGCTTTCATTGCCGGCTATGGCATCCGCGCCTATCTGATTGCCCAGTCGCTCAACCAGATCGAAAAGGCCTACGGGCCGAATAATTCGATCCTCGACAACGCCCATGTGCGAGTGGCCTTCGCTACCAATGACGACCGCACGGCCAAGCGCATCTCCGATACGCTCGGCACGGCGACGGAACTCAGAGCCCAGAAGAACTATGCCGGGCACCGGCTGGCACCGTGGCTCGCCCATGTGATGGTGTCACGCCAGGAAACGGCCCGCCCGTTGCTGACGCCCGGCGAGGTGATGCAGTTGCCGACTGACGAGGCGCTTGTGCTGCTGGCGGGCGCGCCGCCTATCCGCGCCCGGAAACTGCGGTATTTCGAGGACGGCAATTTCACCGCGCGCCGTCTGTCGCCGCCAAAGGTGGCAGATGACGGCATCTACCAGGATATCCCGGCGCAGCGAGCCGACGATTGGGGCGATCAGAAGAAGCGCGTCAACCGTAAACTGCAGCGCCAGATCGTCGCCGATCATTTCGCCGAAGGCGCCGATGATGCCGGGTTGAAGCAGCAACCGACCCTGTTCGACGAGTTTGGTTCGCGGCCCGAGCCGAAACCTGCAACCGATCTCACCCTGCTCGACGATGATTTCGAGTCTAGCGCCGATGTCGCCGATGCCCTTGCCCGCTCGCAGCGACAATCGCGGTCGCAAGCCCAAACCATCCAGCGCGCTCATGCCATGAATAATGACGGACGACAGCCCGATCTGTTGCGGGAGTTCTGAATCGATGAAACCCCGCATCAACATTTATCTTGACGATCACACGGCCGCGCAACTTGCATTGCTGTCGAAACGGCCCGGCGCCAACAAGTCGCGGATCGTCAATGACGCGCTCGACCGGTTCTTCAATCCAGAGAAAGATCAGGAGTCTAACAACGCACTCATTCGTCGTCTCGACCGGATGTCAAAGGCGCTCGACCGGCTCGACCGTAACCAGTCGGTCGGCGTCGAGACCCTTGCACTGTTCATCCGTTATTTCCTGACCATCACCCCGCCTTTGCCGGAAACCGATCAAGCTGCAGCCCATGCACTCGGCCGGGAACGATTCGAAGTGTTTGCCGCCCAGGTCGGGCGAAGGCTGGCCCAAGACCGCAACCTGCTGAGCGAGGTATTGGAAACAATCGCCGACACCCGGCCGGACCTTTTCGCAGCGGATACCGAGGCAATCGACAACGCTGCATTAAAGCCCGCGGCAGACGAATCCGACGACGACCTGCCGCCGATGATGCCGGTGCGCATAGCCGAACCCGGCGAATGGGACGAGGACGAAGATCCCGGCGAGGAGTTTGCCAGCCTCGAATTCGAGGAGGACGAACATGCCGCATAATCCCGAACAGGCCCTCATCCGCGAAGCCCGCGCCCGGCGGCGCCAGATGCTGCTGACCGCCTTCGGTCCGGCGGTCGAGGCCGCCCTCGACGATCCCACCGTCACCGATGTGATGGTCAATCCCGATGGCCGACTATGGCTCGACAAGGCCGGCGATGGACGTATGGATAGCGGCAGCATCATCAACGCCAGTGAAGCCGAACGCATTATCCGCCTGGTCGCCAGCTATCTCGGTAGCGAGGTGCATGAGGAGGCGCCGATCGTCTCGGCAGAATTGCCGGAAACCGGTGAACGCTTCGAAGGTCTGCTACCCCCAGTCGCCGCCGCACCCTGTTTCGCGATCCGCAAACCCGCCGATGTGATCTACACGCTGTCAGACTATGTCGAAGTACAGATCATGACGCCGCTACAGGCCAAGGTCCTATCGGAAGCGGTGGTCGATCAGAAGAACATCGTCGTTGTCGGCGGCACAGGTTCCGGTAAAACCACTCTGGTCAATGCACTGCTTGCGGAGATTGCCGAAACCCAGGATCGTGTCCTGATCCTCGAGGACACGCGCGAACTGCAATGCGCGGCTGAAGATGTCGTTGCGCTCCGTACAAAACCCGGCGTGGCGACGCTGGCCGAACTGGTGCGCTCGACTCTGAGGCTCAGACCCGACCGCATCATTGTCGGCGAGGTGCGCGGCCGCGAAGCCCTCGACATGTTGAAGGCCTGGAATACTGGTCATCCCGGCGGCATCACCACGATCCATGCCAATTCCGACCGCTCCGGCCTCTACCGGCTGGAACAGCTGGTCCAGGAGGCAGTGCACACCGTGCCGCGGCGGCTAATCGCCAATGCGGTCGACATTCTCGTTTTCATTGAGGGTCGTGGCGCCGCCCGCCGGGTTCGCACGGTCTCTGCCGTCGATGGCTTCGACAAGAACGGCGATTACCGCCTTGAACAGCTCACCCCTGTCCATCTCAACACAATCTGAAGGCAAGGAGAACCGCATGCCCGCAAAGGCTAAAACTCATCTCAAAACGCTGCGCAATCTGCTCACCGGCGCGGCGGAGTTCGTCACCTTCACGGTGCTGTTCGCCGTTCCGGTCCATGCCGCCGGTTCCGGCATGCCCTGGGAGGCGCCGCTGCAACAGATCCTGGAATCGATCGAAGGCCCGGTCGCCAAGATCATCGCCGTCATCGTCATCATCATTACCGGCCTGAGTCTTGCCTTCGGCGACATGTCGGGCGGTTTCCGCCGGCTGATCCAGATCGTCTTCGGTCTGTCGATTGCCTTCGCAGCGACCAGCTTCTTCTTGTCCTTTTTCTCCTTCGCCGGCGGCGCGCTGATCGCCTGACCTGAAAGCCAATCTCATGCTGAACCAACGACACGCATCGATCCCCGGCTTCGAAGTCCCACTGCACCGGTCACTGACCGAGCCAATCCTTCTCGCCGGTGCGCCGCGCACGGTGACGATCATCAACGGCACGCTCGCTGCCTCGGTCGGCCTCGGACTGCGCCTGTGGATCGCCGGCATTCTGCTGTGGCTTGTCGCCCATGCCATCGCCGTCTGGGCAACCCGCAAGGACACCGCCTTCGTCGAGGTTCTGACCCGGCATATCCGTCACAAAACGGCACTCGGAGTGTGATGCGATGCTGAACCTTGCCGAATACCGTAACAAACCCGACCGGCTGGCCGACTACCTGCCCTGGGCAGCGCTGGTCGCGCCGGGCGTCGTGCTCAACAAGGACGGTTCGTTCCAGCGAACCGTCCGCTATCGTGGTCCTGATCTGGAAAGTGCCACGGCGGCTGAACTGGTCGCCGTCTCGGCCCGGATCAACAATGTGCTGCGCCGTTTCGGTTCGGGCTGGTCGCTGTTCTTTGAAGCTGCGCGGGTGCCATCAGAATCTTATGCTGTGAGCGTGTTTCCTGATCCTGCCTCGTGGCTGGTCGATCAGGAACGCAAATGGGATTTTGATGCGGAAGGAGCGCATTTCGAGAGCCGGCATCACCTGACCTTCCTGTTCCTGCCGCCGGAGGAACGAACCAATCGTAGTGAGGGCCTGCTCTATGAGACATCCGACAAGTCGAAGAAACGCATCGACTACCGCGATCACCTTAAGACGTTCATCGCCGAAACCGACCGGGCTACCGATCTGCTCGCAAACATCCTGCCCGAGGCCAGGACGCTCGATGACGCGGAAACACTCACTTATCTGCACGGCACCATCTCGACCAAGTCACATCGTGTGGCCGTTCCCAACACGCCGGTCTATCTCGATGCCTTGCTGCCCGACACACCGTTTCTCGGCGGGCTCGAACCGATGCTTGGCGACCAGCATCTACGCCTGCTGACAGTCACGGGCTTTCCCAACGTTACGGTTCCCGGCGTCTTCGACGAGTTGAACGATCTTGGATTCGAATACCGCTGGACGACCCGTTGGATCAGCCTCGACAAGCCTCTTGCGCAGAAGCAACTGACCAGACTGCGGCGGCAGTGGTTTTCCAAACGCAAGTCGATCGCCGCGATCCTGCGCGAGGTGATGTTCAACCAGGAATCCGCACTGGTCGACACGGATGCAGACAACAAAGCAATCGATGCCGACGAGGCGCTGCAGGAACTGGGTTCCGACGATGTCGCCTTCGGTCATCTGACCACGACACTGGTCGTCGCCCATGGAGATCCGGCTGAAGCCGACCGGCGGCTGCGCGCCGTCGAGCGGGTCATCAACGGCCGCGGCTTCGTCACTATTCAGGAAAGCCTCAACGCTGTCGATGCCTGGCTTGGCTCGCTGCCGGGCAACCCTTACGCCAATGTCCGCCAGCCGATCGTTCATACGCTCAACCTGACCCACATGATGCCGGTCTCGGCGGTCTGGGCCGGACCGTCACACAATCATCATCTCGGTGATGCCGCATTGCTGACCGTCAGAACACGCGGCGCCACGCCGTTCCGGCTCGATCTGCATGTCGGCGATGTCGGGCACGCGTTGATCGTCGGCCCGACCGGTGCCGGCAAGTCCGTGCTGCTGTCACTAATGGCGCTGCAGTTCCGCCGTTACCAGGGGTCGCAGGTTTTCGTCTTCGACAAGGGCAGATCGGCCCGCGCCGCCATCCTCGCCATGGACGGCACCGGTTTCGATCTGGCCCTCGATGGCGGTCTTGCATTTCAGCCCTTCGCCCGGCTCGACCGCGGTGCTGAACAGGCCTTTGCACTGGAATGGCTGACCGGTCTGCTCGCCAATGAGGGTGTAACAGTCACGCCACCCATCAAGGACGCTCTATGGGCGGCGATCCAGAGTCTGGCCTCGGCACCGAAGGACGAACGGACGCTGACCGGTCTCTCCCTTCTTCTTCAGTCGAACGATCTGCGCCAAGCGCTTAGGCCCTACACGCTGGAAGGTCCGTTCGGCCGGTTGCTCGACGCGGCCCGCGACGATGTCATCCTGG
Organism: Rhizobiaceae bacterium; assembly: GCA_040830725.1. Lineage (GTDB taxonomy): Bacteria > Pseudomonadota > Alphaproteobacteria > Rhizobiales > Rhizobiaceae > JAWKWH01. The sequence goes on along the minus strand of JBFOMG010000067.1, from coordinate 7,191 downwards.
CCGATGTGCAGCACTTCGAGATGGAAGAACTGATGCACCACAAGCAGCTGGTGCTGCCGGTGCTTACTTATCTTTTCCATCGCCTCGAAGCCAGGTTTGATGGCCGTCCGGCGCTGCTTATCCTCGACGAGGCTTGGGTGTTTCTCGACGATCCTCTGTTTTCTACGCGCATCCGAGAATGGCTGAAGACGCTGCGTAAAAAGAATGTCAGCGTCGTCTTCGCCACCCAGTCACTGGCCGATATCGAGAATTCGACGATCGCTCCGGCACTGATCGAAAGCTGTTCCAATCGCATTTTCCTGCCGAACGATCGGGCGATCGAGCCACAATCGCGCGCCGTCTATGAACGTTTTGGCCTCAATGATCGGCAGATCGAACTGATCACCCGCTCGGTGCCCAAGCGTGACTATTACTACCAGTCCCAGCGCGGCAATCGGCTGTACGAACTGGGCTTGGGTCCGATCGGATTGGCGCTCTGCGGCACGTCCTCGGCCGACGATCAGAAACGCATCGACCGGATTCTTGCCGAGATGCAGGCCAGCCCGAACGGCGCTGCCTCATTCGCCGATCGCTGGCTGCGGGAACGTGATCTCGAATGGGCTGCCGATCTGCTTCCGGTCTATGGACTCGAAGGTCGCGGTTCAATCGAGACTACTGAAGCCAATCTCGATGGTTTCGAGGCTGGCCCCATCGACCGGCTCCCCGAGCTTACCGACCAGATTGAAGGCATCACACAAATGCTCTCGGACCCGGGATCGGCGCATCCCGAACCGGCAACCGCCTCCACCATTCCACCGATCACCCCCGAACCCAAGGAGATTCCCAATGAAACTTGACCTTACCTGGCTCAAGCACACGGCAAGTGTCGCCGCACTGTCGCTCGGCCTGATGCTTGGTTCGCCGCCACATGAAGCGGTGGCAAAGATCGTATTTGATCCCTGGAACTACCGGCAGAACATCCTGACCGCCGTACGCACACTGACCGAGATCAACCAGCAGATAGATCAGTTGCGCAATGAGGCGCAGATGCTGCTGAAGATGGATCTCGACCTGACAAAGCTGACCGAGACGGTTTCTCCTGATCTGATGCGCACGCTGGGCGAGATCAAAACTCTGATGGACGAGGCGGAAGGTATCGCCATGAAAGTGCGCGAGACTGACCAGGCGATGCGGGAACTGTTTCCTAAGGGGTTTGAGGCGGCGATTTCTGGCGACGAGATCACCCGCAACGTCAAGGCGCGCTGGCAGGAGACGCTGGCCGCTTACAGGCGCTCTGCCAACCTGCAGGCTCGCGTCTCGGAGAGCGTCGAAACCGACGGTGATCTGCTGGCAACTTTGCTCGACCGCTCGCGTGCGGCCGTCGGCAATCTGCAGGCGACCCAGGCCGGCAACGAACTGAGCGGGTTGTCGATCAAACAGTCGCTGCAACTGCAGCAACTGCTCGCCGCCCACTACCGCGCCGAGACGCTGGAGCGCTCACGCCGCATGGCGAGCGAGGAGGAAGCGCGCGTCCGCTTCAAGAGTTTTCTCGGTTCGAGCGGCGGTGCTTATTCACCCGGAGGATAGCTGCACCGGATAACCCAGATTGCCTCCCGGGAAAGGTAACTGCGTAAGGGGAACGGGAGGCACAAGACCGGATCGGCCCTTCCGATCCGGTCACCCAAAACAGAAACGAGTTTCAACGCGGAATCCGTCGATTCCGCGAACGGGTAAGTCATGCCCGCAACCAGGAAAGCAGAGACGACCGGCTATGGACGATCTCAATGTCATCGACCGTTTCACCCAGACCTTCGTCACTTACATCGAGTCCGGCTTCGGCCTGGTCTCCGGCGAAGTGGCGTTTCTGGTCTCGGTGCTGGTCGCCATCGACATCGTGCTCTCCGGCCTGTTCTGGGCACTGATGGGCACCGACAACGTCATCGCGCAGCTACTGAAGAAGGTGTTCTATGTTGGTTTCTTCGCCCTGCTGCTGAACAATTTCTCGGCGCTTGCGGATATCGTCTTTGACAGTTTTGCCGGTCTTGGCCTGAAGGCCGGCGCCGCCCCCTTCGGTCCTGACCAGTTGATGCGGCCGGGCTTCGTTGCCGATACAGGTTTCAAGGGCGCCTGGCCGCTGATCGAGGCCGCCGGCGAACTAATCGGCTTCACCAGCTTCTTCGAAAACTTCGTCACCATCATCGTGCTGCTCCTTGCCTGGCTGATCGTGTTGCTCGCCTTCTTCGTCCTCTCCGTCCAACTCTTCATCACCATCATCGAGTTCAAGCTGACGACGCTCGCCGGCTTCGTGCTGGTGCCCTTTGCGCTGTTTGGCAAGACGGCGTTCCTGGCCGAACGCGTCCTCGGCAATGTCATCACCTCGGGCATCAAGCTGATGGTGCTGGCAATCATCGTCGGCATCGGTTCGACCATCTTCGGAGATATTGCCACGCCAGCAGGCGGCGAAATCGATTTGCGTCATGCCGCCTCGATCATCCTCGCGGCTATCGCTGTCTTCGGCCTTGCCATTTTCGTACCCGGAATCGCCGCCGGGCTGGTCTCGGGCGCACCACAGCTGGGCGCAGGTGCAGCGGCCGGTACTACAGCAGGCTTGGCCGGCGCCGGTGTCGCCGGAGGGGTACTCGCCACCGCCGGACTGCGGACCGGCGGTCAGCTTGCCGGCGGTGCGGTAACCTCCGGTGCGTCACTCGCAGGCCGCGTCAGTGCCGGGGCTCAGAGCGGCGGCATGTCAGGTGCCGCGCAGGCCGCGGTCGGTGCAACAGCCAAGAACGCTGTAGCGGGCGCGAAGGCGCCGCTCACCGACGCCTTCCGCTCCGGCCAGGCCGAAGGCTTCCGTGCGACGAGCGGATCAGGATCAAAGCCGGCCATGGGGCGTGGCGCCGGTGTCGTCGCTTCATCTTCCGACAGCGGACCGCCCGCCTGGGCGAAGTCCATGCATCGCCGTCAGCGCATGCGCGAGGCCGGCATGGTCGCGACCCACACGCTCAGGGACGGCGACCGAGGCGGTTCCGGCGACGGTCCAACCCTCGATCCCGACAAGTAACCCGCTTTTGAGAAGGAATTTCGATCGATGATCTTCAAACGTACCCGCAACCGCTACGGCGAAACCCCGGAACCGGTCACGCCGTATCAGAAAGCTGCCCAAGTTTGGGACACCCGTATGGGTAACACACTTGCCCACGCCCGGAATTGGAGATTGGTAGCCTTCGGTTCGCTGGGATTGTCACTGATCCTTTCCGGCGGTGTCATCTGGCAGGCCAGCCGGTCGAAGATGATCCCTTACGTCGTCGAACTAGAGGCCGAGGGCTCGGCGCGGGCCGTGCGCGCGGCAACGGAAAGTTACAAGCCATCGGACGCCCAGATCGCCTTCCATCTGGCGAACTTTATCGAGCGCGTCCGTTCCCTGGCCATTGATCCGATCGTCGTACGCAAGAACTGGCTGCAGGCCTACGATTTCGCCACGGCGCGCGCTGCCAACACCCTCAACGAGTACGCCCGCGACAATGATCCCTTCGAAATGGTCGGCAAGGAGACCGTCGCCGTCGAGGTGAACAGCGTTGTCCGTGCCTCGGATACAAGCTTTCAGATCCGCTGGCTTGAACGGCGCTACGTCAACGGCTCGCTCGCCGCCACCGACCGTTGGACCGGACTTGCAACAGTCGCGGTCGATCCGCCGCGTGACGCCGAGACGCTGCGCAAAAATCCGCTCGGCATTTACGTCACCAGCCTCAACTGGTCGCGCGATTTACAGGCATCACCCCGTATTCCCAACCCGGAGAATTCTCAATGAAAAGCCATTTTGTTCACTTAGTGTCTGTAGTCCTTCCGCTCAGTGCGAGTCTAACGCTGGCGGCCTGCGCCACCAAGCCGCCAATCCCTGAAGTCAAATATGATGATCTGAATTTCGACACGGCGGTCCTCACACCCGAACCGGAAAAGCCGGTCAAACTCGTGTCCATGCCGAAACCCTTACCGCTTCCCGGTCAGTTAAAGCGGATCGACAGCAAAGGCGACGAGAAGAACGGAGACACACGTCCGCCGCAAACCCGGGTGATCGATGCCAACAAGGCCGCCAAGATGGAACCTGCCAAGGACGGTTATATCAACGCGATCCAGCATTACCCTTATGTGAAGGGCGCGCTCTATCAGCTCTATGCCGCGGTCAACCAGGTCTCTGACATCGCCCTGCAACCGGGTGAGAAACTGGTTTCGGTTTCGGCCGGCGATACGGTGCGCTGGGTGGTCGGCGACACCAATAGCGGTGAAGGCAGCCTCGCCCAGGTGCATATTCTGGTCAAACCGATCGCGCCCGACCTGCAGACCAATTTGGTCATCGCCACCGACCGGCGCACCTATCATCTGGAACTGCACTCGACCGACAAGACCTATATGGCCTCGGTTTCCTGGGCCTATCCGGAATCCGATCTGACTGCACTGAAGAAGCAGAACCAGCGCGCCGGCGAATATGCCAAGCTCACCATCGACCAGGGCCTGAAACTTGACCGGCTCAGGTTCCGCTACAGGATCACAGGTGACGCGCCCTGGAAACCAGTCCGCGCTTTCGACGATGGCGAGAAGGTCTACATCCAGTTTCCATCGGGCCTCAGACAGGGTGAAGCGCCACCGTTATTCGTCATCGGCTCGACTGGTGAACCAGCACTGGTCAACTACCGGGTCAAAGGAACCTATTACGTCGTTGACCGCCTGTTTGCCGCGGCAGAACTGCGTCTCGGCACCGATCCTCAGCGGATTGTCCGCATCACCCGCACCGATGCGACCTACCGGACCGCGCGCTCAAAGAAGAGCCTGTGGGGGATCCGCCATGACCGCTGATCGAGACGACAAGATCGATCCAGAACAGCTGGAGCTGCGTGCCAGGCCGAGACCGGTCACCCGGATCAGCCGAAAGGCACTCTATGCAGGCAGTGCCCTGGCGCTCATCCTGATTGCTGGTGCCGTGCTGGTTGCGCTTGATCCACCGAACTGGCAAAACGGTCCGCGCAAGGAACTCCTGGAAACACATAGCAAGCAGACGCCGGACGGACTGGAAAAGCTTCCATCAAGCTATGACGATATCCCTGAGCTCGGTTCGCCCAACCCTGGCGATCTTGGCAAAACCATCACAAGGCTCGAACGCGAGCTCGGTATCCGGCCTGAGGTAAGACAATCATTGCCAACCTACCGACCCGACCCGGAAGCAGAGTTCGAACGCGCGGAACGTATCCGCCTGGCGCGCAAAGCCGCGCAGGCACGTGAATCAGATTTGTTTTTCGCCGTCCGCACCAAGCAAGTGGAATTGCAGGCGCGTGACGATGCGAAACCGGGAGACCGTTTCACAAAACCATCGCCACAGCCCGACCTTGCCGCGCTGAGGGCCCTTGCGGCCCTTCCCAGTCTGGGAGACAGCGATGCTGCGTCCAGCGATCCCAATGATCAGAAGGCCAAGCTTGCCTTCCTGAAACAAGGTCCTGCAGAAGTAATCTACAATGAGCATGGCGAACAGAAGCCCGTTTCACCTTTTCAATTGATGGCCGGCACCATTATTCCGGCGAGTCTCGTGACCGGACTCAATTCCGACCTGCCAGGATTCGTCATTGCACAGGTCACCGAAAACGTTTTCGACAGCCTGACCGGCCGGTATCTGCTGATCCCGCAGGGTTCACGCCTCATCGGAAGGTATGACAGCGTTACCGCTTTCGGCCAGAGCCGCGCCCTCGTCGTCTGGCAACGCATCATCCGCCCAGACGGCGCATCCATGGTCATCGACAACCTGCCGGCAACCGACGAGGCCGGCTATGCCGGCCTTTCCGACAAGGTCGACTTCCATACCTGGGAACTGATCAAGGGCATTGCAATGTCCACACTGCTCGGGGTCGGTACAGAGCTCAACCTCGGCACATCAGAAAGCGATCTCGTCCAGGCCATCCGCGAAAGCGCACAGGAGAACGTCAACCGCGTCGGGCAGAGCATCGTGCAACGTACCCTCGACATTCAACCGACCATCACCGTCCGCCCCGGCTGGCCGCTCCGCGTCATCGTCAACAAAGACATAACTCTGTCGCCCTATCGAAGTGGAGCCCGATGAAATGGCGCCGCTGAAGCTGGCAAAGTTGCCGGATCGGGAAATGACCAAAATCACCTTCGCGGCAAACGCAGGGTTGATCGCTCTCCTGAACGAATATGCTACCGCCTACGAACGGGAATATGGGCGGAAGGAAGCTGTCACCGATCTGATTCCACCAATGCTGGAAGCGTTCATTCGGTCAGACCGTGGTTTCAGAAACGAAAGGAAACAGCATGGGGCAGCGCCTTCAGAAAGCAAGTCACAAATGGATGTTCGATGATTAGATCGAAGAGATCGGAAGACGTTCGCCTAGCCTTCGTGTTCGTCGAGCATATCTGATGGTCTGACTTCCAGTACTTCAGCAATCCTTGCCACGACATCGATGCTCGCGGCATAGAGGCATCTTTCCAATGCACTGACATAGGTTCGATCCAGATCCAGATCGGCGTGACGTGCAAGGTCCTCCTGCGAAAGCCCCTTAGCCTTCCGGCATCTCTTCAGATTGGCAGCAAATACCTCTCGAATCTCCATGGATACGAGAAAGCGTCGTTGCAGAGTATTTACCCACGGAGTATTCTCTGAATCTACTTTACTCCCGAAGTCAGCGCTTCCTATGGAAAGGGCCGAATGTCAAACGAGTATCGGATTCACCCTCCGGAATCTGACGCTGTGACGGCATATGACCGGCGATGTTTCAAGCTCTACATCGTACTGATTGATGCCGATGTTGCAGGCACTGATTGGAGCGACGCCTACCGGGAAGCGTTTGGCCGGGAGATCGACAAGGATCGTAAAAAGGCCATCGTCAGTATCAAGCGCATCTTGAAAGAGCCCGATGGATGTCGGCCGTTGGGTACAAGCACCTTGTTTAGTTGGTCAGAGACCTCGAAAGCGAGGCCGGTGCGCAAGGAAAAAACGAGATCCAATGCCATACCAGTTTGCAGAACATTTGGCGCACGGTTCAGGTGGATGAAAATTGCTTGGAGTTCGTTCCGCAGTGGCTACCAGGTGGCTACTAGGTCCCGAAACGTAAAAAATATGCCTAAATGGTGGGCTGTATTACTGAATGATTTCAATCTGTTGTTTGGTTGCGGGGGCAGGATTTGAACCTGCGACCTTCAGGTTATGAG
>JBFOMG010000066.1:0-20744 GCA_040830725.1 Rhizobiaceae bacterium | reverse complement strand
TCCGGCCGCTGTCCGGTCCTGTCGGCTGGTCTTACCGGCCTGCGGATCAGGTAGCGCACCGCAGGCGGGCCCGGCTTTTCCGGAACTACGGAGAGGATCGGATTTTCACCGTCCGGTATCTAGCCCGTAGCCTCCAGCCTGCCGCCCGGCCCTCGTCATGCCCGATGAAACCGTATCACCGGGGGGAGGTTGCCGCCGCCCCCGCCAGACCCCGGTTCATGACCCGGCTTCCCGTGAGAGCGATGGGGAGGATTGTAAGCGAGGTTTTGAAAGCGTGGATAAGTTTATTTGAGAAGGTCTGCATTGCGGACAGAATGGATGTTGATTCAGACAGTTCCGGCCACTAACAAACATGCTCGATGGTTCGTTACTTGAGTGTCTTCAGGTAGGCGATGAGCGCCCATCGGGTTGCACGGTCTGGCACTCGCATTTGATCCATACTTGTGCCAGGCACTGCCATTGTGGGATCCGCCAGGAATGCGTCCAGTTCGGCGCTATCCCATACTCCGTCTTCGGCACTCATAGCCTTGGAGTAGGTGTATCCTCTCAGGCTTCCCTTGGCCCGTCCAAACACATTCCACAGTGCGGGACCTTCCTCGGACACGCCCTTTTGCAGACCGTGACAGCCAGCGCACTCACCGATCTTGTCAAGGCCAACTGCAAAGTCAGCACTTGATATGTCGGCGTCAGTTGGAGGCGATGGCGGAGTCCAGTCCGTTTGCGGCCGCAGCAATTCCGCCGCGGCATGATGACCCCGTTTAAGCGCAAGATGTAATGGGGGTTGACCCAGTTTCGATCGGACCAGGGCATCTGCACCACGATCGAGAAGAAGCTGAACAGTTTCCACCGCTCCAACGGATGCCGCTTCGTGCAGTGGCGATCGTTTTTCCCTACCTCCGGTCAGATTGATATCGGCTCCATGCAGCAGCAGCAGTTCCACGGTTTCTGAGCTCTTTCTCTTTGCCGCGATCATTAAGGGTGTGCCCAAAATTGAATCAGCATTTGGATCTGCGCCGCGCTCCAAGAGGAGGCTCGCAGCACCCACCTGGCCTTTCAAGCAAGCATAATGTAGCGGGTGCGCTGCGCCGGCTTCGTCAACCGGTGCGCCTTCATCAAGAAGTCTGGTCAGCGTTTCGATATCCCCGTTTCGGGCGGCGGTGGCCACTTCACCTGCGAGCGAGTAATTCGCAGCTGCCAGGTAGACCAGTACGCCGAACCCTAAAATCAGAAACCTCATGGACGTTCTCCGGTGTTCATCAAAACAGGAATTTTACAGGTTAGCATATTTTTTTACGCTTGACCGTCAGCTTCGCTGTCTGTTGGTTTTCTCTGTGTGGTGAATGGCCTCGAGCCAGGGAGCATGTGCATTGAAGGACTACCTTGCCCGGATGTGGCGCGGGGAATTGCCGCTTCAGACCGCATTCTGGAACTGGGCCGTTCTGGGTGGAATTATTGTCAATTTCGTTTCCAGCGGCATGTTCATGTTTCTGCTGGTCTCAGACCAGATCATTTTGGCGCTGATCGCGGGCTATCTGCTTTCTGTGCCCTACAACATCTTCGTTGCCGTGAGTGTCTGGCGCTCGGCCGACAACCATGAGGGGGATCGCCGCCTGGCCGACGCGGCAAAGCTGGTGACGGTGGTGGGAATGCTGCTGCTCAGTTTTACCTGACGGGCCCTGATCAATCGCAGCCGGTCAACTCGTTGCTTTGAACGTCGGCGACAAATTTCAGGATATCAGCCTTCGTCGGCGCGACCGGGGTCAATACAGGCGACAGCGCGCCGAGGATCGCCGCATGCGAAACGCCGTCATAGAATTTGGTGGTCGTGTCGTTTCCGGCCGCCTGAAGTTTTGCCGACAGGATTTTGGTGTCGACGGGTTCGACAACCACGTCGCTTGACCCGTGCAGCAGCAGAGCGGGAGGTTTTTTGCCGGAGGCAAAAGCGACCGGTTGGCTTTCATTCCGCGTCGCTTGCGGAAAAATTTCTGCGAGGCGCGGATAGGGCAGCGGCAGAAAATCATAAGGTCCGGCAAGACCGATCAAGCCTGCCACGTCATCGCAGTTGTCAAGGCCGACCTGCCTCAGATAGCGGGGATCCAAGGCCAGCAACGCAGCAATGTGCGCTCCCGCCGAGTGTCCCATGACAAAGACCGGCCGGGATGAGCCAAAGCGTTTGTGAACTGCCGCGAATGCCCGAGCCGCATCATCCACGAATGCCGGAAATGTCACCTCTGGGTAGACCCGGTAGTCTGCTATCGCCGCGATGATCCCCATACCGGCCAGGGCGTTGCCGACAAACCGGAAATCGGCGCGTTTTCCGTTCTCCCACGATCCGCCATAGAAAAACAGGACGATCGGCGTGTCGGCTGCCCTGTCGGCCGGGAGGTACAAATCGTACTTGTTGCGGTCGTGGCTTGCGTAGCTGATGTTTCGCTGCTGTTCTGTGGAACCGAGGTTTGAGGCAAGGTTGAGCGGCGTCGCGGATGTGCATGCAGACGCGACCATCAAAACAAGGACCAGGCCAAACAAACGGGACATCTGAGTTCAATGCCGATTGACTACAGGTGTTGATACGCAGTCAGGCCCGGCTTGGTTCATTTGACAGCCGCAACCCAACGGGCTTCATTCAGATACATGGTATCTGTGCCAGGATGAAACCGGATCAAATCACATGCACATCGGAAAACTCGATCACGTTAACATCAAGACATCGAACCTCAGCAAGATGGTGAAGTGGTACCGCGAGGTGCTCGATATGCCAGAGGGCTTTCGTCCACCGTTTCCGTTTCCCGGTGCATGGCTGTACGCGGGAAATGACGCGGTGGTTCATCTGGTTGGCGTTGACGAAAACCCGCAGTCCATCGATCCAAAGATCGAGCATTTTGCACTCACCGCCAGCGGCCTGGCTGATTTTGTAAAGAAACTTGGCGAATTGGGTGTCGACTATGATCCGGTGCGCGTGCCGGGAACAGACATTTTGCAGATCAACATTCACGATCCTGACGGCAATCACATTCATATCGACTTTTTTGCGGGCGAAAGCTCCGACTGAGCTTCATGGATTCTGAACCCGTCCGCAATTGGATGCGAACCACCCTACCCGCTCAACTGAACGGTGCGTCCATCCTGTGACGAAGCGACGATCGCTGCCAGCACCGCCGTGGCGTGATCAATTTGTGACGGTGCAACCGGATACGGCACATCGGAGACGATGTCGCCGGCGAATGCTTCCAGCGCTGATGTGATGGTTTCGAGACCGGGATATTCGAACCTCGGAAAAGTCTCTTCACGCTCGCCATCGGCGATGGACGAGACGAAGATCTTGTCCAGATCGCGTATTTCCACGAAGCCGCCGGTGCAAAAGACACCGATGCGCCACAGCATGCTGGTTGCTGCAATGGTGGTCAGGTGCCCGGTTTGGCCATTGTCGAAATTGAACCGGACCAGCGTCGAATCATTGATGTCAATCGTTGATTGAACCATCCGGCTTTGCGCCTGCACGTCGCGGACGGTCCCGAACAGGCTGACGAAAATATCGACGGCATGAATTCCAAGCGAGGTCATGCCGCCGGCCGGACTTTCTTTCTGACTGTCGCGCCACCTGTCGGCGTTCTGCATCAGGTCTGCGTTGAAATGGCCGTCGATATGAATCGGTGCTCCCAGTTCCCCGCTTTCCAGCAGCGCCTTCATGGCGAGATAATTGGGCGAAAAGCGGCGGTTGTGGCCGATGGCGACCTTCAGACCCGCCTCCGCAAACGCCTGAAGCGCGGTGCGCCCCTGTTCAGCGTCAAGGGTCCGGGGCGTTTCGAAATAAACATGCTTTCCCGCCTCAGCCGCCGCCATCAATTGGTCGAAGTGCTGGGTGTGGGGCGTCGCTATGACCAGCGCGTCGATATTTTGATCGGTCAACACATCTGAAAGACTGTTGGACAACCGCATGTTCCGCCCGGCGCAGAAACTTTCCACCTTGTCCGGCGAGCGTGTGACGGCGGCTACGAATTTTATTCTCGAACTTTGAGCAACAGAATTGACCAGCAATTGTCCCCAGCGCCCCAAACCGACGATAGCGGCGTTTACCTGCTTGCTCATCGACCAATTTCTCCTGAAGCGGGGTTACTTGCGTCTCTGACTTTTCAGCCAAGGATGGCCCGCCTTTCGACGCTGCACAAGTCGCCTTACGCTGTGAAGCGGGCAAATGTCGCCACACTCTCGCGCAAACACTGGTCTGTCGCGTCGCAGGCGATCAGCATGTCGAAGGCGTGAACCGTGCCGGCATAATTATGCAGCTCGACGGGAACACCTGAGGCCATGAGGCGGGCGGAGTATTCAAAAGCCTCGTCGCGCAACGGGTCGTGCTCGCAGGTGACAATATAGGCCGCCGGCAGACCGCTGAGATCGGTTGCCCGTGCCGGCGCCGCATAGGCCGGAACATCGTCTCGGTCGCGTCCCAGATAGTGGTCCCACATGTCACGGCAGTTTTTCGAATTCCAGATATGGCAATCGTCTCCGCCGATCATCGAGGCAGAGGCACCCCTGTCATCCAGGCCGGGGTAAAACAGCATCTGTAGCGCGATACCGGGTCCGCCACGATCGCGGGCCATCAAGGCTATTGCCGCAGAAAGAGCGCCGCCGGCACTGCCGCCGCCAATGGCGATGCGGCCGGGATCGATGTTGAGCCGCTCGGCGTTTTCAGACGTCCACTCAAGCGCCCGGTAGCAATCTTCCGCTGCAGCCGGATAGGGATGCTCAGGCGCCAGGCGGTATTCGACCCCGATGGACACTGCGCCGGCGTCACGGGTCATGGTCAGGCACCGCAGGTGTTCGCTTTCCAGGTCACCCATGAAGAAACCGCCGCCGTGGAAGTTGACGAAGGCCGACCCGGATGCGGCCGCAGCAGGCGGTGTATAGACCCTGAGCCTGATATCCGGCGCGCCTGGCGGTCCGGATATCGTGAATTCTTCCTCACGGACCGACGGGTCGGAGGGCCGTTTTGCACCTGAAGCGATCAACCCCTCGACATATTGGCGAACACCTTCCCGCGTCGCCGCGACGTCCGACGTGTCAAATACCGGAATTGCTGCTGCCGCGTGCCCTATCTCGGCCAGATAGCGTCTCTTGATGCTCACATCACCCCTCCCGTTCGGTTCGTCTTGCTCGCAGCAGCCGCCCATCGGTACTCTGGGTCATGAACAATGCCTTGGTCAGCAGACAAGGAGTTCGCCCAATGCCGTAAGCCACCGGGTTGGAAAAGATTCACATTGCTTCTTGATGGCGTCTGCGAACAATATTGGCAATGGCGGCGCAGATCCTCTCGCCGGTCAATTCGAAATGACAGGAGACGGGCAATGACACTCAAGCGGCATGGTTCGGGATCAACGGGTGCAGGCGGCAAGGCCCTGCCCTTTGCACGTGCGGTGGAAGCGGACGGATGGCTGTATGTCTCCGGCCAGGTCGCGATGGAAGACGGTGAAGTCATTGAAGGCGGCATCATTCCACAATCGCACAAGGCGATCCGCAACATGATCGACATTGTCGAAGAGGCGGGATATGGCGTCGAGGACATCGTACGCATCGGTGTCTGGCTCGACGACCCGCGCGATTTCTGGTCGTTCAACAAGATATTTGCCGAATATTTCGGCGAGCATCCACCGGCGCGGGCCTGTGTGCAGGCCTCCATGGTGGTCGATTGCAAGATTGAGATCGACTGCATCGCCTATCGTGACAGCTAGAACACATTTGCCGCAACCGTCATGAGAAAGCCTCGGGTGGGTAAACCGGCGTGGGAATGCCTTCCATCCGGGCCTTGATCTGCAGCGCCACCACCAGCGAATAGTGGCGCGACAGGGCCAAGTTGCCGCCGTGGAACCACAATGCCTCCTGCCGGGTCGGTTTCCACATGTTGCGCAACTCTCCCTCCCAGGGGCCCGGATCACCGGCTATGCCGGATCCATAGCCCCAGAACTTGCCGATCCTGTTTGCAACCTCGGGTGAAATCAGCCGGGACACCATCTCGTCCATGAATCCATAGCCGGTGGCGTGGACGATGACGTCGGCGTCGATCCGCTCACCGTCGGCCATGATGATCCCGTGTTCGTCAAACCGGTCGATCTCCACACCGCTTTTGACAGTGATCTCACCGTCGATGATGAGATCGCTGGCGCCGACATCGATGTAGTATCCGGAAGCCGTGCGCAGGGCTTTCATCAGCAGTCCGGAATTGTCTTTTCCCATGTCCCACAGAAAACCCGATGCACTGAGCTTTTGATAGAACTCCGCATCCGCTGCGACCATTTCGGCATAAAGCGGCGCCTGGAATTGCGGCATGAGGCGGAATGGCACCGATGCAAACAGCAGGTCCGCCTTGTCGACGGATATGCCACGCGCCACGGCTTCTTCAGAATAGAGAGAAGCGAAACCGAGTTTCATCAGCGTGTCAGACCTGACGACAATGGATGGCGACCGCTGGATCATCGTCACATCGGCATCATTCTCCCAAAGGTCGGCGCATATGTCGTGCGCCGAGCTGCCCGAACCGATCACCGCGCAGCGCTTTCCAGCATAGACCGCGCCATCCTTGTACTGGCTGGTGTGAAACACCTCTCCGCGGAATTTTTCCGCTCCGTCAAAATCAATGATTTTTGCAAAGCCATACGCTCCGGTCGCAATAACCAACTGGTCGGGATGCAGTGTGACCGGCTCGCCATCGCGAACAACGGAAACGTTCCACTTGGCTGACTTGTCATCAAAGCTGGCGCTGACACATTCCGTCGACGACCAGTAGTTCAACTCCATGATGCTGACATAGGCTTCCAGCCAGTCGCCCATCTTGTCCTTGGGGGTGAAGACGGGCCAGTCGTCGGGGAACGGCAGATAGGGCAAGTGATCGTACCAAACCGGGTCGTGCAGAACGAGCGACCGGTAACGGTTGCGCCAGGAATCGCCGGCGCGGTCGTTCTTTTCGATGATGATGGCCGGCACCCCCAGACGTCGCAATCGCGCCGCCAGCATGATGCCGCCCTGACCGCCGCCGATGATCAAGCAATAGGGTTGTTGCGAATGGCCGAGCTCCTGCTCTTCGCGGCGGCGTTCGTCGAGCCAGGTGACACGGTGCTTGGTTGCGCCGTGCGCAACGCCTTGAACTCGGTTGGGACCCTTCTTTTCTTCATGGCCCTTCAACTCTTCCATCGCCGTCAACAGCGTCCAGCAACGGCCATCCACCAGCCGCAGCAGTCCCCGGCCACGTCCAAATGCTGTCTCAAGCTCAAACCAGGCTTCGGTGACATCGTCTTCGATGGTGGGTTCGCCCGACAAGGAAAGTGTCACCGGCTGTGCATTCGCCAGGCATTGATCCAGCATCGCCGCGATCTGCTGTTTTCCCTCAAGCGTGATAACATTCCAGGTGAATGCAATCAGGTCGCGCCAGTAGGATTCCTCAGCAAACAGGCGGGTGACCTCAGACCGGTCACCACCATTCAGCGCAGATGCGAACTCAGCCAGCCAGCCTTCAACGTGCTCGGAAGTGGACATGGTCAAGACGATGACAAGGCGTTTGGAGAACTGTCAATCCAGATGAATTGCCTGTTCTTTTTGAATGCTTTCCTCGGCCGCCAACACTATGCGGAGGCTGTTGACTGCGGCGTCCATCGATTCCGTCAAATCCATGTCCTCATTGATGGCCTTGAGGAAAAACTCCTGCTCCCGATTGCACAATTCCTGATGATCGGGTTCATCAGCCATCGACATGATCTCGTCGGGTGTTGTGAACTCCTTGGTCTGCGGATCGACCGAGGCATGATGCAAACGGATGGCGTCGGTCTTGGTGTGTTTGTCGATATCGGCAGAGTCAGAAAGATCGTGTTCATCTTCTCGCGCATGCTGATCCGGCGCTATGGTTACAGCGCCTTTCGGACCGACCACATCTTTCACGAAAAAGGCCTCCTCCGACATCATCGGGCCCCAGCCGGCCTCGTACCATCCAACAGATCCGTCATCGAAGACCACGTGCAGATGACCATAATTCTGCTTGGCGGCCTCATCCCAAAGGCTTGCCCCGATACCATGCACGCGAACCGGTTTGGCGCCGGTCAGCTGGCACATGACATCGACATAGTGCACGCCGCAATCGACGATGGGTATCAACGAGTCGATCAGGTTCTTGTGCCAGGCCCAGGCCGGCCCGCTGCTTTGCTGGTTGAGGTTCAACCGCATCGCGAGCGGTTTTCCGAGCGTCTTGCCGACTTCGATGAATTTCATCCAGGAAGGATGGACCCTCAAAATGTAGCCGAGCACGAGCTTGCGGTTTTTGGCACGCGCGGCGGCAACAACCTTGCGGGCATCCTCATCGGTGGTTGCAATCGGTTTCTCCATGAAGACGTGGCAGCCGGCATCAAACGCCTTGAGCGCGTATTCGGCGTGGGTATTGGGCCAGGTGTTGATTGATACAGCATCCGGCTTGGCCTCGCTTAGCGCCTCTTCATAGCTCTCAAATCTTGGACAGTTGCTGAGATACTCGGGAAGATCGGTCCGGCTCTTCATCGACCGGCTCATCAGTCCGACAATCTCGAACCCGTCCAGTTTGTGATAGGCGTTGGCATGCGACATTCCCATATTGCCCAGTCCGACGACCAGTACTTTTACCTTGCCTGTCATTGTGGCTCTCCGTCCCGCTGAAATGTCCTACCCTGTTCGGGCCGCATTGCGTTGCAATGCAAATTTTTGCCATTGGCGTGCGCCGGGCAGCAAGCTGCCCGGACGCGTCTTATGCTTGCCTAGCGAACTGCGTTCGCGAAGAACCTGTCCCGGATGGCAGCGATATCAACGGCTGCCATCTCGTCGGACAAGCTGTAGCCATCCGCATCGGCTTTCACCTTGGCCATGTCGAAATCGTTCGCAGGACCTATGAACTCATTGGTGATCGCCTTGGAGATGTCGACCGGTTTGGTGATCTGACCGATTTCAGAGATCGTCTTGAAGAACAGTTCCCACTTGCTCAGATCGTGCCAGCCCCAGCCTTCGCGTTTGGACATGTCACCACGGAACACATTCGCCAGCTGCATCATGGATTCCGTTCCCAGTTCCGGACCAAGGTTTTCCTTGACGATCGGGAATTGCTTGAAGACGATTTCGGTCGCCGCGCGCGGGTTTTGATGACCGAATTCCAGACCCATGGCCCAGCCGCGCAGATAGGCATCGAGGAATTTGTGCCGTTCTTCATCCTCGATGTCCGAACGCCTGACGACGAACACATTTGCCGGGAAATTGGAGTGGTCAACACCGAGCCAATATTCCAGATCCAGGCCTTTGCCTTCCCAGTCGGCACGCAGGCCTTCCCATGCGAGCGCTGCATCGCCTTGTCCCTGCGCCAGCAAGGTGCCCCATTGCGGCCACCCGCCTTCCACATAGTTGATGGATTTCGGGTCAACACCGGCGGCTGCGAACATCGGATCGGTAATCGCCGCCCAGGCCGCACTGCCCAAAAGCACTGTCTTGCCTTCCAGTTCCTTCAGGTCCTTGACGCCCTCGCCCGGACGGAAAGCGAAATCAAAGACATCGACCGCGCCCATGTTGAAGA
This sequence comes from Rhizobiaceae bacterium, assembly GCA_040830725.1. Taxonomy (GTDB): domain Bacteria; phylum Pseudomonadota; class Alphaproteobacteria; order Rhizobiales; family Rhizobiaceae; genus JAWKWH01. The sequence goes on along the minus strand of JBFOMG010000066.1, from coordinate 11,173 downwards.
CGGAAACCAGGTCCATGTCGTTTTCAAGCGCAAATGAGAACACGCCGGGTGACGGGAATCCCATATCGGCCTGGCCGACAGCAACGAATTTCACCGTTGCGGTTCCATCGGACGGGCCAGGCTCCATTGCGGTGTCCAGATCGCCGAAATATCCCAATTCCTTGCCAACCCAGTAGGGATAGTCGTCGAGCACTTCGAGTGTGCCGCGTGGTGAAATCCAGGTGAAGGTGTCAGCGGCATGTGCGGCTTGCGGAAACAGGCTGGCACCGCCCAATGTCGATACAACAACAGCTCCAGAGCCGGTCACCTGCAGGAACTTTCTGCGATTGACGCGACCCAATCCACTCAGTTTGGGTGTAAGATCCTTGGACATATTTCCTCCTTTGCTCCGGCTTCCAACTGTCTGTAATCGTCAGCCGAATTTGTTGCGCTGGTCGAAGTCAGACTTTGTTTTGCGTATTAAGACTCCCAGCTTGCCCACTTCTTCCCGACCAGGAAGAAGAATACGTAGATCAGAATTCCCAGGATGGATAAGACCAGGATGACCGCGAAAAACTGCGGCATCTTCAATGTCGCGGAGAAGGTGGTCAGCCTGTTTCCAAGTCCAAATCCGCCACCAACCATTTCGGCGCCAACCGCAGTCAGCAGGCCGAAGATTGCGCCGATCATCAAGCCGACAATGATCATTGGCAGCGCCATTGGTACGCGGATTTTCAGGAATATCTGAAAGGTTGAAGCGCCAAATGACCGGGCAAGCGCGATCTTTGCAAGATCCACCCGCCTGAACCCGGTGGCGGCATTGATCATGACCATCGGCCCGGACGCCAGCGCCACCGCAATGATGCGTGGTTCGTAGCCGAAGCCAAAACGCAGGATCAGCAGGGGAACCAGCGCCAGCATCGGCGTGGTTACGAGCATCAGGATATAGGGCGCGACGATTTTTTCTGCGAACGGGAATTGTGTGATGATCGCTGCCAGCAGAAGACCGATCGACGCGCCGATTGCGTAGCCGGAGAACAGCTCGATCAGCGTGTGAACGAGATGCGGTCCGATGAAATGGAAATCGGTGAACAATGCAGCCACAATCTCGCTGGGCGGCGGCATGATATATTGCGGGACTTCGTAGAAGCGAATGGCAAATTCGGCTCCGCCGATGATGAACACCGCAACCGCGATGATTGCTGCCACCTCACCAAACGTCTTGATGCCCGGCCCCGATGCGAAGGCCGACAAGTTCGTCAAACCGACCGACTGATCGCCGCCTTTGCTCTTTCCGAACTCCGGAATTTTGTCGCCGAGCGCCTTGTCCACCATCTATTCGATTTCCTCCAATGGCCTAGCCGGCGTCTGCTGCCGCTTCTTCTTTTGCCTGAGACGGCTCGTGTTCGATTTCCGCCTTGATCTCGTTCACCAGGTCGAAAACCTCCTTGGATGCCAGCAAATCAAGGGTTCTCGGTCTTTCGAATCCAATATCGAAAACCTTCGCTATCCGCCCGGGCCGGGCCGACATGACAAATACCCGGTCAGACAAAAACACCGCTTCGGCGATGTTATGGGTGATGAAGACAATTGTCTTGCGCGTCTCAAGCCAGATCTCTTCGACAAGCAGGTTCATCTCGTCGCGCGTAAACGCATCAAGCGCTCCGAACGGTTCATCCATCAACAGCAAGGAGGGATTGAACGACAGCGCCCTGACAATGGCAGCGCGCTGTTGCATGCCGCCGGACAGTTCGCGAGGAAACTTGCCACCGAAACCGGTCAGCCCGACCCGGTCGATCAGATGATCAATGTGCTTCCGGTCTGGTTTTTGACCCTTTATCTCAAACGGAAACTCAATGTTCTTGTCGAGATTGCGCCATGGAAGGAGATTTGCCTCCTGGAACACCATGCCGATTTGCGGGTGTGGGCCGGTGACATGTTCGCCGTCGAGCAGCACGTGGCCATCCGTCAATGAATGCAGACCGGCGATGGACCAAAGAAGCGTTGTCTTGCCGCAGCCGGAGGGCCCGACCACACAGGCAAATTCACCATCCTTGACTTGCATCGAGACGTTATCGAGCGCGTGGAGCGGTCCGGATTTCGTGTCGTAATATTTGGTGGCGTTATCGACGACCAGTTTCGACGTACCGGTGCCGCTCATCTACCTGCTCCCGTCAATGGACAGCATTGGCCGAAGCGGCATTTGCCAGCCATTCGCGATACCAAATTCAAACGCAATTTGCTGTTCGACATCCCACGATATCCCCGAACTATGTATGTAAGTATCTTACAATTTTCCGATCTACGCAATCTAAGAATGGGGAAAAACCGGCTTCTGTTCATCAAATTTGGATTTTTTATATAAGTTTCCTACATTTTCTGCTAACGTGAGAGCGAGGATCACGGGAGAGGTGCAGTTGGCCTATCGATCCATGTACGCCTACGCGTGGGATATCGCAGAGCTTGGCGCGCAGCCATTCGCCGAGCAACTCAAGGCATGGCACATCAACTCGATCACGCTTGCTGCCGCTTATCATGCGGGCAAGTTTCTTCGGCCAAACGGGATCAGCGGCAAGGTCTATTTCCCGGAAGACGGCACGGCCTATTTCAAGACCGATCGAGGCCGCTATGGCGAAATTGCTCCCATCGAGAACTCGCTGATGTCTGAGCGCGATATGCTGGATGAGTGCTGCGCGCTCGATGATATGAATGTCTTTGCGTGGATGGTGCTCACCCACAATTCGCTGCTCGGCCAGAAGCACAAAGACTGTTGCGTGAGCAACGCGTTTGGCGATCGCTACATCTACAATCTTTGTCCGGCCAATCCCGCCACGCGCGACTACGTTGTCGCGCTTTGCACGGACCTGACCGAGCGATACGCCGTTACCGGCATTACGCTGGAGACGCCGGGATACCTCCCCCACGTTCACGGATATCACCACGAATTTGCACTGGTCCGGCAAAACAGCTGGCTGAACAACATGCTTGGTCTTTGCTTTTGCGAACACTGTTTGGGGAAGGCAGGGGAAGCCGGAATTGACGGGACGGGCCTGCAATCGCGTACTGCCGGTGCGATCAACAACTATCTGTCATCCGACATCGATTTTCCGGATGATATGGCAGACGCGTTTTGGCAGGCGGACTTGATGTGCGACCCCGAACTGAGCGCACTTTTGCGGTTGCGATGCCAGATCGTGGAGACGCTGGTGCAAGACATAAGAACCGCGGTGCGCGACGATGCGCAGGTGTCGGTCATTCCGTCGGTCGCAAGACCGACAGGCGGGGCCTGGTACGAGGGCAGCGACATCAACCGGCTGGCGGAAATCGCCGATTTTGTCGAAGTCTGTTTCTACGAGCCCGGGCCGGGTCGTATTGCATGCGATCTCCACGATGTTTCGCGCCGTTGCGGCGGCGTGGAGAAAATCCGCGGCATTCTGCGTCCTGGATTTCCCGACCTGACCAACCGCGATCACGTCGTGTCGGCGGTGGAAACACTCGTCTCGGGTGGTGTCAGCGATCTGGCCTTCTACAATTTTGGCCATCTGAGGAAGCCCAGCCTTGACTGGGTGGGCGAAGCCCTCGGTGCGCTGGAGGCGGCGTGATGGCGGACTTTTCAGGAAAAACCGTTCTGATCACCGGTGCGGCCGGCGGAATAGGCCAGGTGATAACCCGTAACTTTGTCAGCAAAGGCGCATCCGCGGCCTTGATCGACAGGGACGAAAAGGTTGCAGATTTTACCAAATCGCTTCGCGACGAAGGATTCAGTGCGGCAGCCTCAGTTGCCGATATCGAATCTGCCGAGCAGGTGTCTGCATCATTTGACGAACTGCGCGGCGCGCTCGGTCCGATCCACATTCTGGTCAACAATGCAGGCATGTCGAGCGCCAGCAATCTGGAGACGACCACGCCCGACGGCTGGAGCCGGGACATCGGTTCCAATCTGAATGGCACATATCACTGCACGGCAAATGCTCTGGACGACATGAAGGCGGCCGGTGAAGGCGCTATCGTTACCATCGGCTCCGTCAACGGTTCCACGTCGCTGGGTGATCCTGCCTACAGCGCTGCGAAAGCCGGGATGATCAGCTACACGAAATCGCTGGCGATGGAGTATGGCCGTTTCGGAATCCGCGCCAACATGGTCAGCCCCGGTACGGTGAGAACCCCGATTTGGGACCATCGCGTGAAGCGTGAACCGGGAATTTTCGAAAAGCTCATCAAGTGGTACCCGCTTCGCCGGGTCGCCGAACCCCAGGACATCGCCAATGCTGTCGTCTTTCTGGCCTCAAGCGAGGCCGCCGCGATCACTGGCGCCAACCTGCCTGTCGATTGCGGTCTTGCAGCCGGCAATATCGTCATGACACGCGAGATCACGCAGCTGGAATTTTAGGTGAAATGGCTCGATAGCCATCGAACACGGAAACGGAATTACGTGAACAACGACAAACCCGATTTTGAACTTGAAGAAGCCGATCTGCACCTTTCGGCCGCAGAAAACAGTGGCGACTTTGATGATCGGCTGCAGATTGATGATCTGATCACCCGGCTGACCCATTTGCGGCCGGACCTTCGACCGGCCGAGAAACGGGTTGCCGATGTGGTGCTCAGGGACATTGAATCGGCAATCCGCGCCAGTAATTCCCAACTGGCTCAGGCGGCAGGTGTCAGTGAGCCGACGGTTACCCGGTTTTGCCGCGCCCTGGGGTGTGAGGGGGTCCGCGATTTCAAGTTGAGGCTGGCGCAGAGCCTGGTAGCGGGCGCAGCTTCATCAGCCGACGCCCCGGCAACCGAACGAACGGAAGCGCCCTATTGGAACGCTGTCTTCGGGCAGGCGAGACAAGCGATACGCCTGGCCGAAAGGCAGCTCGACCCGGAAGCTGCGCAACAAGCCGTCGAGCAAATCGCCGCTGCCAAGCGGGTGTTCGTGTTCGGAGTGGGTGGCGGCTCCACGTCCCTGGCGAAGGACATGCAGTTCCGGCTTTTCCGATTTGGGATAAGTGTCGTCGCCTACACCGACCCCTATCTGATGCGGATGGTGGTTGCGACCGCGCAGCCAGGTGACGTGGTCATCGCCATATCGGCAACCGGCCGCACCCGCGAATTGCTGGACGTGACCGAGATCGCACAACGCTATGGGGCGAAGGTTGTCGCGCTGACACGCCCTGGCTCCGAGCTTGCAGAAGGTGCAGATATCAGCCTGACGATCGAGGTGCCTGAAATTTTGAACGTATTGAAACCAACCGCATCGAGATTTGCGTTCCTGGCGGCACTCGATCTGTTGGCGACAGGTGTGGCCTACCATCTCGGCCCCGACGGGCAGGAGACGCTGCGCCGTGTCAAGCTCAACCTGATGAGCATTCGGGGGGGTGATGTGCTGGAGCCATTGGGTGATTGATGGATGGCGCGACCCAAATTGTCGATTTTGTCCTCAAAGGTGGCACGTTAATCGATGGTTCCGGCTCAAAGAGGCGCGCCGCCGATATCGCCATAAAAGATGAGCGAATTCACAGTATTGGCGAGCCGCATCTTCGCGATGTCAGGGCGAATTCCACACTGGACATTTCGGGACGCATTGTTGCGCCGGGCTTCATTGATGTTCACACGCATGATGACAATGCGGTTTTGACGAAACCCGAAATGACCGCAAAAATCAGTCAGGGAGTGACAACGGTAATCGGAGGCAATTGCGGGATCAGTCTTGCGCCGATCCAGTCGCTCGACCCCCCTGCCCCGCTCAACCTGCTCGGCGGCAGACCGGCTTACAGATTTGAGACGATGGCCGGATATGCCGAAGCGGTCGATGCCGCCAAGCCGGCCGTTAATATCGCGCTGCAGGTCGGCCACAGCACGCTGCGGGTCGGTGTGGTGGAAGACATTCGCCGCAAGGCAAACCCGAAAGAAATCGACATCATGCGGTTACGCCTGGCAGAGGGACTTGCCGCCGGCGCCATCGGCTTCAGCACCGGGCTTTGGTACAAGACCAACGCACCGGCCGACATGGAAGAAGTGTGTGCGCTGGCCGAACTCTTGTCGGATATCGGCGGTATCTACACGACGCACATGCGAGACGAGCACGATGGCGTCATGGATTCGCTGCGTGAATCCTTCGAAACCGCCAACCGCGCCCAGGTGCCGATCGTCATATCGCATCACAAATGCGCAGGCCCCAAAAACTGGGGCCGCAGCAAAGAAACCCTGGAACTGATTGACTCTGCCCGCGCCAAACAGCCCATTTCACTGGATGCCTACCCTTATGTCGCCGGGTCGACTGTGCTGGAGCCGGAAATGGTCGACACCGAGATTCGCATATCGGTGTCCTGGTCGGTGCCGTATCCGGAGATGGCAGGACGGGATCTTTCAGATATCGCAGCCGAATGGGGCTGCTCCCAGCAAGACGCGGCGCGGCGGCTGAAACCGGCGGGTGCGATCTACTTTCAGATGGATGAAGCGGACATGCGCCGGATCCTTTCCTATCCGGCAACCATGATCGGGTCTGACGGATTACCGCATGACACGCATCCGCATCCTCGCCTTTGGGGAACGTTTCCGAGAGTTCTGGGGCATTTCAGCCGCGACGAAGGCCTGTTCGGCCTTGAAGAAGCCGTACACAAGATGACCGGGCTTTCATCGCAGAATTTCGGTTTGAAAGAACGTGGACGGATCGTTGAGGGCGCGTATGCCGACATCGTGGTGTTTGATGCCAATACGATCATCGACAGGGCCACCTTTGACGATCCGAAGCAACCGGCATCCGGGATCGATTACGTGTTTGTCAACGGGCAGATCGCCTGGACATCTAAAGGAGCCGGACCGGTGCGCACGGGGCGGTTTTTGCGCAGGGACTAGTCAGGCGACAGTTCGGGAAGGAGGACGCATGAACAAGGTAAGGATTGGTGTTATCGGGCTTGGATGGTTCGGCGAAATTCACTGCGACGCAATTTCGGCGATCCCGACATTTGAACTGGCAGCGCTTTGCACACGCACTACGTCGCGGCTGGAAGATCTGGGAAAGAAATACGGCGTGACGCAGCTCTATACCGACTACAATGAGCTGCTGGCCAATCCGGACATCGACGCTGTCAGTGTCGTCACCATGTGGGACCAGCACACGGCTCCCGCGGTCGCTTCGCTTGAAGCGGGCAAGCACGTGTTCCTTGAAAAACCGATGGCGCACACGGTAGCCGATTGCCAGCAGATCTGCGACGCCGCCAAAAAGGCGAGCGGTCACCTGATGATCGGTCATATCTGCCGGTTCAATCCGCGATATGCGACCGCCAAGCGGGAAATCGAGGCGGGTGCAATCGGAAAAATTCTCTCGATGAGCTCCAGACGCAATATTCCGGCTGCCTGGACGCCCGAAATCCTGAACAAGATCGGCCCGATCGTCGGCGATGCCATCCACGACACGGATCTGATGCTGTGGTTCACCGGCTCGCGAGTGGTCAGTGCCTATGCGCAAACGGTTGATCTTCGCGGTTTGAAATACCCGGATATCGGTCAGACCATGTACCGGTTCGAAAACGGCGCTACCGCAACGCTGGAAACGGTGTGGTGCATGCCCGAGAAAACACCGTTCGATATTGACGAGCGGATGAGCATCATCGGATCGGAAGGTTTCATCCATGTCCAGGATACATTCCCGAATATCGGAATCTGCACCAAGGACGGGTTCAGAAGTCCGGACACGACCTATTGGCCGCAATTGTGCGGCATGACGACCGGCGCCCTGCGGGAAGAACTGAGCTATTTTGCCCAGTGTTGCCTGACCAATACCGCGCCGGCGGTTATCACGCCCGAAGAATCGATGGCCGCATTGGAAGCAGCACTTGCGGCGGAAGAATCCGCCGCCACGGGCAAGGTCGTTCATCTCTAGAGGTAATTATGTCTCAAACCCACGCACATGCGTTCAATCATGTCGGTGTATCCGTGCCGGACATCGATGAGGCCATCGAATGGTATCAGAAGATCTTCGGCCTGGTTTTGATTGCCGGTCCGGCTGAGGTCAGGCCGGATGGCAGCCATTTCGGCAACCTTTCGTCTGACATTTGCGGCGAACGATATGGCGGCATGAAGATCGCGCACATGGTCACCGCTGACGGAGTCGGTTTCGAACTGTTTGAGTTTCTTGAGCCGAAGCCCGAACGCCGCACCGACACGATGGAGTACTGGAAGAACGGGTTCTTCCACGTCGCGTTCACCCATCACGACGTTGACGCCAAGGTCAACGAGATCGTGGCGAATGGCGGAAAGAAGCGATCCCAGATCTGGGAGCTTGTTCCCGGCGAAAAGGCCAAGGTCTGCTACTGCGAAGACCCCTTCGGCAATGTGATCGAGATCATGTCGCATCGATACGAGCAGATTTTGGCCAATACCGATTAGAGCCGAGGACGCACCATGGAAACACCCGCAGTCAAGATCGATCTGGCCAAAGTCGATGCCAATATCGCCGGCACACAGAAGATATTCGATGATCTTGGCGTTGCGTTTCGACCGCACATCAAGACCCATCGCATACCGGAATTTGCACAGCGGCAACTGGACGCCGGTGCAATTGGCATCACATGCCAGAAAATCGGTGAGGCTGAAGTGATGGCCGGTTCCGGCATCGACGATATTCTGATCACCTACAATATTCTCGGAGATGAGAAGCTTGCGCGCCTGGCCGCGCTGGCCGGGCGCTGCACATTGTCGGTCACGGCCGACAACGACACGGTCGTTGACGGCCTGTCAAAGGCATTCGCCAATGCGCCTGAACCTCTTGAAGTTCTTGTCGAATGCGACACCGGCCAGGGCCGGTGCGGCGTGCAATCCCCCGAAGCAGCAGCGGCCTTGGCGGCATCGGTCGACCGAGCTTCCGGCTTGCGGTTTGGCGGCCTGATGACGTACCCGCCAATGGCCGATATGCAGGCGGTCGATCAATGGCTGCGCGCCGCGAAGGCTGCGTGCGAAGCCTCCGGCCTATCCTGTCAGCGCGTGAGCAATGGCGGAACCCCGAATCTTGCCAGGGTCGATCAGGTGACGGTCGCCACCGAACACCGCGCCGGGACCTACATCTACAACGACCGATCCCTGGTCAATGCAGGCGCCTGCCAGCTGGAGCAATGTGCCCTGACCGTCGTTTCCACCGTGGTCAGCCGTCCGACGGCCGATCGCGCCATCATCGATGCCGGATCAAAAGCCCTGACATCGGATTTGCTGGGAATGGAAGGTCACGGCCATATCCTTGGCGCCGCCGGTGCGGTGATCGGCGGATTGAGTGAGGAGCACGGGCATGTGGATCTGAGCGGATCAGGCTGGCAGCCCAGTGTCGGGGATGTCATTGAGATCGTTCCCAACCATGCATGCGTGGTGTCCAATCTGGTGGATGCGGTTCATGTCGTCGATGCGAACAACGAAATCCGCCTGGTAGAAGTGGCGGCCAGGGGCTGCAGCCAATAGCCATTGGCAATTGTTCACCAATCGCGAAGACCGAGCAGTTTTTCACCGAGTGGTGTCAGGGTTGCCGTTTCGCCGTTGTGCCGCTCCCACTCACGAGGATCACCGGGAAATGCATCCCGTCTGGGATGATCCAATTCGCGCCACAGCCGGATACGTTCTTGCCTTTCAGTCGCGTTCCACGGTTCGGCCGGGTGCATGGAGATATATTGCGCCATTCTCGGTCGGTCTTGCGAGCGGTTGGGGCGAATGCCGTGCGCCAGCAATGAATTGAATATGAGCAAGTCGCCCGGTTCCAATTCGACCCTCACGGTTTTCAAGCCGCTCAGTTCCGGGTGCATAGTATCCCGGTCCGCCGGTTGCGTTTTCCCCCACTCGTCAAAGTGCTCAAACAATTCGGGCACACACTGAAAACCGCCGGTTTCTTCATCTTGCGGCATCAAACTCAGGATGCCCTGAACGCCAATCGGCAAGGGATTGAGCGATGTGTCCACATCCCAGTGAATGAATCCGTCGGAATCCGCCGCATCTTTCTTCGGAAGATTCAGATTGGCCCGATCGATCGTGACCCATAGTTCCTCGCTATCCCAGATATCAACGAAGGCATCGTAGACGCGCGGTTCCATGCGATTGTTCCACAGGTGCTGGTGATTGTAGATTTCCAGCATGCCGGTGTTGTTCAGTTCTTTCATCTTGTGCTCACGCCGTTGCGGCGTGTGCCAGGTCTCAGGATCTGAAGCGTCCTTTTCATCAAATGCCCAAAGGGTTTGAACCAGGCGGTCGATATTTGCCTGCGGCACGGCGCGCGGCACAACGACATAGCCCTTTGTCGTCCAGTGGATCCAATCCGCATCGGACAACACCCGCAACGGCAATCGCTTTTGAATGCGCCTGAGCTGGATGTGACCGCGGGTTGTCGGATGGCTATTGGGTACAGCGGTGCCCGACAACAACAAACTCCTTACTCGATGCGAAACTGCGTGCGCGGGTTTTTGTTCAGCTCACCCAGTGTGTCGCAGGTTTGAACGAGAGACATATTATCCGCAGAACCGCGGCCGGGCGCAATTGCGGTGCATCTCAATCCTGTCCAAGGCGGGACACCGCCTTGGACAGGACGTCCAATCCCGCTAACAGATCCGTCTCACCCGTGTCCTCTTCAAAAGCGTGGCTGATGCCATTGATGGACGGCACGAACAGCATGGCAACCGGCATCGCGCGAGCGAGATTGGTGGCGTCGTGCAGCGCGCCCGACGGCATGACGCGCCATTTCGCCGGTACGGTTTCCTTTGCAGCGGTTTCCAAAGCGGCGCGAAGTTCGGCATCCATTTGCACCGGATCCAGGGCATGCAGCTTGCCCATTTCAAGGTCCATATCGAACGCCTTGGCCACCTCTTCGGCCGACGAGCGGATGATGTGTTCCATTCGTTGCAGCCGCCCAATATCTCCATCGCGCCATTGGACGGAAAATGTCGCGCGGCCGGGCACGATTGATGACGCATTCGGGTGCAACGACACATGCCCCAAGGTCCAGACGGTCGTTGGCACAACCAGCTCAGCAAATTGGTCGTTGATCGCCGCGTTGAAGGCCGACATGGCCTGAAAGGCGTCCCTGCGCAGTCGCATCGGGGTGGTGCCGGCATGATTTTGCTGGCCGCGGAACGTTATTCGCAGATCACGGATACCGACAATTTCGGACACAACACCTATCGTTTCACCGGCGGTGTCCAGAACCGGGCCTTGCTCGATATGCATCTCGATG
>JBFOMG010000065.1:0-38020 GCA_040830725.1 Rhizobiaceae bacterium | reverse complement strand
GGCGGCGCGGCCGGTCTCGTGGCCTACCTTGCGAGGAGCGGAACTGATCTGGTTGTCGATGCCACCCATCCGTTCGCAGCAGAAATTTCGGGCAATGCGCAACAGGCCGCGGCAGCCAGCGGCACCAAATTGATCGCGATTTGCCGTCCGGGCTGGCAGCCGGTGAAGGGAGACCGGTGGAGGCGCCATGCGGACGTTCAATCCGCGATCAGTGCAATTGGCGAGAAGCGGCAGAATGTGTTCGTGACGCTTGGCCGGCAGGAACTGGCTCCGCTTTTGAAAGCGCCGCAGCATCGTTACGTTGTAAGAAGCGTTGATCCGGTCGAACCGCCGCTCGCCCTGCCCGAGGTGGAATATGTTCTGGCGCGCGGACCTTTTGATGTCGATGCTGAAACGGCGCTGATGTCGCATCACGCCATCAATGCGGTCATCACCAAGAACAGCGGTGGCGCCGCCAGCTACGCGAAACTCGAAGCGGCGCGGCGGCTTGGCATCAAGGTTGAAATGATTGACCGGCCGGAAATCGCGGGCGACGCTGTGCAGACGGTCGATGCAGCGCTTTCCATGCTTGATCATTGGCTGGTTTCCGAAGCAAATCTGGACGTGTAGACCAATGGAAACCGGTCAGGCCGGTCAATGACATGGGTTTCCGCTGATCCGATGATGACGCATGTCGCCATGTCGGCCGCCGCAGGATCAGCCCCGCCAAGGGTGGTGATGGCGATATTCTCGTCCGGTCTTCCCGCAGCCCGTCCGAAGATGACCGGCGTCTGCGGGCCAAGATAGTTTTTCAGATGCGCGAAAGCCTCGCCCAGCTGATGCGGCCGTGCGCGGCTGGCCGGATTGTAGAGAGCGATGACAAAACCGGCCTCGGCCGCCGCTGCCAGCCGTTTGAGAATGAGCTGCCATGGTTTCAGATTGTCGGACAGGGATATGGCGCAGAAATCATGGCCAAGCGGAGCGCCAACCCGCGCGGCAACCGCCAGCATCGCAGTGATTCCCGGCAATACCCGCACCTCGGTTTCGGTCCAGTGCTGCGGCCCTTTGTGGATCGCCTCGCAAACCGCCGCAGCCATGGCAAACACACCGGGATCACCACCGGACACAACCGCAACATCTGCGCCGGAGGCCGCTTTTTCAAGTGCTGCATCGGCGCGCGCCAGTTCCTCGCGATTGTCCGATCGGTGCACCTGTTGGCACGGCTTTGGCGACAACCGGTCAAGATAGCCTGCATAGCCGTACAGATCGGTCGCCTCGTCCAGGGCCCTGGTCGCCTCTGGGGTCAGCTGCCCGGGGTTTCCGGGCCCAAGGCCGATGATGGTCAGGCGGCCGCTCACGGATGCGCTCCCCAGCCGGGTACGAGTACAATGGAAAAATATGGCGCATCGTCGCCGGATTTATCCGCCAATGGCACCGTGAAGCCGTTGCTCATTGTTGCGCGCTCGACATAGACAGCGCTCGACAGGCGGCCGGTGGTTTCGAGCGCACGGCGAATTTTCGCCAGATTGCGCCCGACCTTCATGATGATCACCGCTTCTGAATTTTCGAGCTTCCTGGTCAGAAGATCTTCGGCGATTGTTCCAGGCAGCACGGTGGTGATGTCGTCTCCCTGGGCGATTGGCGTTTCGGCCTGCGACCAGCACCCGGACATTGCGGTCACTCCCGGAACCACCTCGGTGCGGAACCTTTGTGCAAGCCTCACGTGAATGTGCATGTAGGAGCCGTAGAAAAGCGGATCACCTTCGCTCAGCACAGCCACCGATTTACCTGAAGCCAGATGTGCAGCGAGCTCTTCGGAAGAACGATCATAGAATTCCGCGATCTGGGATTTGTAGGCTTCACAGTGCTTCGACAGCTCGGTTGTCACCGGATAGAGGAGTGGAACTTCCTCAATCCCGGATGGAACATACTTTTCGGCAATACGTCTGGCATTGCTGCTGTTCCCGCGTTTGGCGAAATAGGCAAGCACATCCGCGCGCTTGATGACGTCAACAGCCTTCAATGTCAGCAGTTCCGGATCACCCGGGCCGGTACCCACTCCAAACAATGTGCCGGTTTCAGTCACAATCAAATTCCCGGTTTGGCAATGGCGTTGACCGCTGCGGCACAGAGTGCGCTGCCACCCATGCGTCCGCTGACAATTGCCCAAGGTATGTTGTGGGAATTGGCGGCAAGTGCCTCTTTTGATTCTGCGGCGCCGACAAAACCAACCGGCATGCCGACAATCGCCGCCGGTTTTGGCGCGCCACTGTCCAGCAGATCAAGCAGATGAAACAACGCCGTCGGCGCGTTTCCGATCGCGACCAGCGAACCTTCAAGACGATCAAGCCACAGGGAAAGCGCGGCGGCAGAACGGGTATTGTCCATCTCCCTGGCGATGTCCGGCGTCCTTGGATCGCGCAGCGTGCATATGACGTCGTTGCCGGCTGGCAGGCGGGCTCTGGTTATTCCGCGGGCGACCATCTCCGCATCGCAAAATATGGGTACGCCGCCCTTCACCGCGGCACTGGCCTTGTCGGCAAAGTCAGGAGAAAACCTGAAATGAGCCGCCGCCTCAACCTGTCCGCAAGCATGGATCATGCGCACGGCAATATCGGCTTCCGCGTCGGAAAACCTGGCCAGGTCAGCCTCCGACCGTATGATTGAGAAAGATTTCTCATAAATCGCCGTTCCGTCGCGGATATAATCTTGTCCCGGCATTGGTTTCACTCCACCGGCTGCGCAGAGAGCTGGTTTACTGGCATCGCGTCGAGGAACTCTTTTGCGCATTTGAAGGGTTTTGACGAACGAACGAATTGTTCGCTCGCCGCGAAGAAGATCGCGGGCAACTGATTTTCCCGCAGTTGAAACCCGGACTGTTTGCCGTCACCCAGCTCGCGCCGCATTTCGCATGATCCGGGCACACCGACAATCGCCACTTGCGGGCCGGACGGGTCGGCGCAACGTTTTGCACAACCGGAAACATGCAGAACAAAGCTGCCGTCGAGAAGCGGACCGGCGGCATCGACCAATTGGCGTGCAAGCTTCCTGGTGGCGAAATGGGCAGAAGCACAGAAGGGCGCACCGGCGCATGCCGAAACCGAAAGACGCGGATCATCGGCGCCAACAATGAAGCCGAGATCATCTGCCGCTTGTCTCAGGCGGTCGGCCTTTGAACCGGAAAGAGAAAGCACGACGATGGCCCGGCCGGCAACAAGCCGAACGCTGCCGGCCCCGATCTCCTCGATCCGTTCCAGCAGCCTGATCAACAAATCAGCTTTGCAAACCCCAAATTCCAGCGCCACGCCTATTGCACACAGACCACCGGTCTGCCTGAACCTGCCGACCGGCGATGCCATTTGCCGGTTCTCGATGCCGTTGCCGCTCAATGGTTGGTCGGCCAGGCTCAGTAAATCAATCTGCTCCAGATCCCGGCCGCGGGCGTCATGCCCCTTCGCGGCGATGCGTTCCAGCAAGTTTATGACGGTGTCGGCTGCCGCCGAGGAGCGTACCCGGCCGACCGGTCTTGCATTGACGGCATGGCCGCCGATTGCAACCAACCAAACCGGGTCGGCGCCTGATTCGACGGCGGTCAGCCGGATATCGGATGAAACCCGATCGAGCGGCAATTGGCCGCCGCCATCGACAACGATCGAAACTTTCGGTGCGAGCCGGTTCCTGAGGTCACTCGACAATGCCTGCCTGACCGACCGGATGACCGGGAGCGGATCGGCAATTTCGTCGGCGTCAATCCCGGCAAGTGGATTGACGGTAATCGGCAATCCGCCGTACTCCAGCCCGGTGGTTTGTACATCCTGTTCCAGCAGCCGGGCCGAGTGTTCCGTCAATCCGCGAATCTGCAAATTACCGCGCGAAGTGACCTCGACAAAACCACTTCCGTGTTGCGTTGCCGATTGCAGAATGTGTATTAGATTAGCCGGCTGAATATCGGGATGATCCAAATAGAGCCGGGCCAACAGGCCATCGCCGGTCGGCATCGGATCTGACAACCCGGGGCAGGCGCCACGGCGGAATTGTGAACTCATGACACCAACTCCGCTTCGTTGGCCTGATCGATCAATTCCTGCAAGTCGGCATCGACGGAATTTCTCAGAGGATGCCAAAGACCGCGACGCCTTGCATCAGCAAATCTTTTGGCCATCGATCGCGCCGCAGCCGGGTTTTCGCGAAGCAAAAACTTGCGGATGTCGGGATCACCCAGATAGGCGTCGTGAACATCCCCGATCAGATCGGCGGGAATAGCCTCGGTCGTTTCGGCAAATCCAACCAGCCGGTCGACCGTTTCAGCAAACTCCGACGCTCCCCGTGGTCCGTGGCGCAGCTGGCCCTCGATAAAACGCCGGTTCGTGGCCCGCGCTTTGACAACCCGGGTTACCGCTTCCGCCAGTGACCGGGCCCGCGGCCTGTCGGGATTGGTGGTGTCGAGCGCAATGAGATCCGCCTTTCCACCGAGCGCGGCAACCGCGGCGGAAAATCCCCCGACAAAGGCGACCTCGGCCGATCCTTCGAGAATATCGCGGCCGGGATCATCGCCGGTGTGGATCAAAAGCTCGGCATTGGAAACCTGCCGGGTAAAGGCTTCCGGCTGTAGCTCGCCCGTACCGTCTTCACCGCCATAGGCGTGTGACGTCGCCTCCAGATAGGCGCGGCCGATTTCATCTCTGTCCTGCCAGGATCCGCTTTGCACCATGTCTTCGACACCGGTTCCGTACATGCCCGGCGAGGAGCCGAATATGCGCGATGGCTTCTTGCCGGTGCGGTGAAATTCCGCTGCCAGCGGATTTTCGTCTTCCAATTCGTCGCGCCTGGCAACGGCGGAGACGGCTGCATCCATGAGGGCGATTTGGGACGGGAACATGTCGCGGAACAGGCCGGATATCCGCCAGGTCACATCCACACGCGGCCGCCCGATCGCAGCGGGTGGAAGCACCTCGATACCGGTAACCCGCCCGGTTGCGCGGTCCCACTGGGGCCGGCAGCCCATCAACGCCAATCCCTGCGCAATCTCCTCGCCACCGGTCCGCAGGCTGGCGCTGCCCCACAGATCGATGACCAGTGAGCGCGGCCAATCGCCATGCTCCTGCACGAAACGGCGCAATACCGCTTCGCTAGCCGCCTTGCCGAGATCAAACGCGGTTTGCGTCGGCATGGTACGAGGATCTGCGGCGAAGAGGTTGCGGCCGGTCGGCAACACATCCTGCCGCCCGCGCGCCGGTGCGCCTGCGGGTCCCGGCCGGATGAACTTGCCGTCAAGTGCGGCGGTCAGGGCGTTGCGCTCACACTCAGCACTTTGACTTCGTTGCGGATCGGTCTCACCACAATCAGATCGTCCGAACACATGCAGACCGTCCTTGATGGCGAAATCCTTCAGGTCGCAAAGCCAGGCGTCGATTTCAAGCAGCGCCGTATCGGCGTCGCGAATATCCGATACTCCTGCCTCCTCTGCCAGGCCTGTGCTCTTGGCCGTTTCGACGATCAGCTTTGCCAGCCGGTCGCGACGGCGGCTGTCCAGGCCGTCGGCCTGGGCATACTCATCAACCAGCCGTTCCAGGTCTTCGTGCCCAGGGTTCGATCCGGCGCTTGTCAAAGGGGGTGGCAGGTGTCCAAGGGTAACCGCGCTTATGCGGCGTTTGGCCTGAGCCGCCTCGCCCGGATTGCTGACGATGAACGGATAGATGACCGGAAGGCCGCCGGTTATGATTTCGGGAAAGCAGTCCGGCGTAAGCGCCACCGCCTTGCCGGGCAGCCACTCCAGTGTGCCGTGCGCGCCGACATGGATGATCGCATCAATTTCGGCCTCCTGCTGCAGCCAACACCCGAACGCCATCAATTCGTGGCGGGGCGGCAGCACCGGATCGTGATAGTCGGCTCTGCGGTCTTCGCTGCGCCCGCGGTCCGGAGCAAGCGCA
Source organism: Rhizobiaceae bacterium (assembly GCA_040830725.1). Classification (GTDB taxonomy): domain Bacteria; phylum Pseudomonadota; class Alphaproteobacteria; order Rhizobiales; family Rhizobiaceae; genus JAWKWH01. The sequence goes on along the minus strand of JBFOMG010000065.1, from coordinate 32,111 downwards.
ACCGTGATGTTGCCGAACTCAACTGCCCGGAAACCGTACTCGCCTTCAACTGGTTCGCCCCAGTTTTCCATCACGCTTTCCCGCGCACCGGGAGGGATGCTGTCAAACCATTTCCGGTAACGGTTTCCTGCCAGACGGGATGCGGGTTTTGAAAGAAGCCGGATCAGGTCGCGCGGTTCGGCGGGAATGTTTTCAACCGCATATCCTTGCTGTTTCAAGTCATCCAGCATCGCCAGCACGCTTGCGGGTACATCAAGCCCTACGGCATATCCGGTTCGGCCCTCGGCGCCGGGATAGTCGGGAAGAAGAATTGCGATACGGCGCTCATTTCGCGGCGTATGCTTGAGATCGAGATATTTTCGCAAACGCACTGCGAGTTGTTCGATATTTGCAGCCTCAGGCTGGTTGATCTGCAATCGAAGCCCGAGCTCATCGGGCTCGCTTGGCGCATGTTTGAATGAGATGGCGCCAGCCAAAATGCGTCCATCCAGTTCGGGCAACACGACATGCATGGCAAGGTCTGCCGGCGCCAGTCCGCGCTCTCCCTCAATCCATGCCTGGCGCTGCGTGGTAGCGATGACCGCCTGGAACACGGGCCTGTCGATGCGGTCGAACAGGGGCTCCGTATCCGCAGCTTGGCCGGCAGCAAATGCTGTCGTGGCGACAATGGCTTTGGCATCCAGTTCCTGGGCCGTTTGCTCGACAAAGCCGGCAACTTCAGGGTCCTTCAGGCTGGAAACGAATACCGGAACCGGTACGAAATCCTGTTCCGACAACGCATGGCAGAGGGCTTCTATTGGCGCAATATCTCCGGCAAGCAGCATGGAACGGTAGAACAGGACCATGACAACGGGGTTGCCGGATTTGTCATTGCGGATGGATTGCAGGGTATCCGTGACACCCGTGCCGGATTGAAAATAACCGCATTTGGCGATGGGCTTTGCCGGCTCAGAATGCTTTGAGTGACCGATGGCGGCGGCAAGTCTGCCAAGCAGGGCCTCGATATTGCCGGGCCCACCTTGGCGAAAATAGTCCAGCAGATCACCGAGTTCTTCAGGTGACAGGGTCGATCTCTCGGTCAGGCGTTCATCGGTCTCCCTGCATTCTCCGGGAAGCAGTGCCAGTTTGATGCCCCGTTTAATGGCGATTTCCGAAAGCCGGTCGCAGCCATAGGACCACCAGTCGTAGCCACCCAACAACCGCACAACGATGATCTTTGCATGCGCGGCAACGGACTCGATCCACAAGTCAACCGACATGGGATGACGCAGCTCACGCAAAGGCGCGAGGCGCAAACTTGGCAAGGTTTCTCTTTGGCGATGCCAGGCGCTCGACAGTGCTGCCAGATCGCTGTCGGCGAAAGACAGTGCGACAATGTCAGCCGGCTCCTGGCCAAGGTCGACCGGCTCGATCAGATCGTCGAGCGAGGCAGAGCTTGTTGCCAGAATATGCATGGTCTCAGACAGCCAGTCGCCGGGAGATGGTATCGCGATCGATGCCATGTGTGCCGATAACGACAAGACGGGTGCAGCGATCTTCTTGCGGCGCCCATTGGCGGTCGAAGTAGTGCTCAACGCGCGATCCGACAGCCTGGATCAGCAGGCGCATGGGTTTGCCGGGAACATCGACAAAGCCCTTGACCCTGAGCACGCCCTCATTGTCGGCGATGTCGGCGATGCGATTTGCCAGTGCATCGGGATCGTCAATCGAACCCAGTTCCACAACGAAACTGTCAAAATCGTCGTGCTCGTGGTCGAGTGCGTCATCATGATGCGTCTTGCGGTTTTCAATGTCATTTTCAGTGCCAACGCCGAGCCCGAGCAGCACCGCGCCATCAATCGCGCCATTTCGCGAAGGCACGACCTTGACGGCACGGCTCAGGCTTTTTGAAACAATGGCATTGGCCTTTTCAGTATCGCCATCGTCAAGCAAGTCGCTCTTCGACATCACCACCAGATCGGCGCAGGCGATCTGATCCTCAAATACCTCTTCGACCGGGTCGTCGTGATCAAGCGAATCGTCCGCCAGGCGCTGTTCGGCAAGCGCGTCCATGTCGGAGGCGACCAGACCGTCTGCCAGCGCGCGGCCATCGACCACGGCGACCACGCCGTCGACCGTGACCTTGTCCTTGATTGCCGGCCATTGAAATGCCTGCACCAGCGGTTTGGGCAGGGCCAGTCCGGAGGTTTCGATGAGAATGTGATCGACAGCCGGTTCCCGCGACAGAATACCGTCAAGCGCTGGTACGAAATCATCGGCAACGGTGCAGCAGATACAGCCATTGGCCAGCTCGACCACGTCATCTCCGGAGCAACTTTCAATGCCGCAGCCCTTGAGGATTTCTCCGTCAATGCCAATGTCACCGAACTCGTTGACGATCACCGCCAGCTTCTGTCCATTGGCTTTTTGAAGAATATTGCGGACGAGCGTGGTCTTTCCCGCACCGAGAAAACCGGTAATGACCGTGCACGGTACGCGCGACAGGGAAGCACTCATTTGTCTGATCCATTGAACGTTTGAGGAGGAATTCGCGCAACCAATCCGCGTTTCAGGCAGTCGGGCCGGCCGCGCCAAGGGATCAGGCCGTTACCGGATTCGCGGTAGAGCCTGGCGCCTTCCACCAGATCCTCGGCATCGTCGGAGCCAAGGTCGCCAAACACGTAGGTCCACCCACCCGGCTTGGCCATTGCGGCGCTCAGGCGCCGTTTGCAATTGGCCAGGCACTCAACCTGCTCGACGGCGATACCTTTCTTTGCCGCCGCCTTGCGCACCTCGTCGCCAAACAGCAGTCCGGGCCGGGGATGGGAATCGTCGTTGTCCTCATTTCGGCATGAACTACAGACGATGATGGTGGTCGCAGCACCATCAGATGCTTCTGGCACCAAGGTTTCTCGAACCGCTTCGGAAACAGGCTTGTCGTCGGTAAACGTCATGGTCACTCCCGGTCCGGAAACCCGCCAGACCATTCAGGATGTTGCGTTTGACGGCAGGTCTCCTGGCTTGCGGTTTACCGCGCCCTGCCGCCTTCCCGGGTTGAATACCCAGTGGCCATCGGCAAGCCGCTAACCGCTTACAGTTGCGGGAACAGCTGTGGCCTTGCGGATGCTCCGCTCACCACATTCCCTCTTAGCCTCGCCTGCAATTGAAACGAGGACCGTCGCCGGCCATTTAGGCCGCGGTCGCAGGCATTGTCAACGATGTCGAAAATCCGTTTGCGGCGTAAGAAAATTTCTCTATGATCTGCCCGTCGCTGGTTCCTTTCGGGGAACAAGAGGGAATGCGGTCAAGGGTTTCCAAAACCTGAAGCCGCGGCTGCCCCCGCAACTGTATGCGGTCTGGCCGGACCCAGGCGCCACTGGAGCGAAAGCTCTGGGAAGGCGGAGCCGGTTTGTATACCGCGAGCCAGGAGACCTGCCGGCGGCAGAAGTGAACACCAGCCCTCGGGTGGAGGGGAAAGGATGAAAACCATGACAACCGCATCCCGGACGATCCAATCGTCTTCGACCACAGCGATTTCGCGGTTCGCACAGCTTGGAATGGCGGCGATACTTGGAGCATTCATCGTCGGCGCTGCCGGATTTGCCAATATCGATGCCGTGCACAATGCCGGACACGACTATCGGCACTCAATGGGCTTTCCCTGCCACTAATCCAAGGGTCATCGACATGCAGGTTTTCAGGAACACCGTGTTCTGCGCGGTGATTGCAGGTCTGTTTGCAGGTCTGGTTTTGGCGGCAATGCAGGTCTATTCGACAGTTCCCCTGATCGTTGAAGCGGAGAGCTATGAGGCTGCTGCACCGGCGGATGATGGCCACAGCCATGATCATGGCGATGCTGGCGCCGGCCATGTCCACGATCACGGCGAAGGCTGGGCTCCCGCGGATGGGGCGGAGCGTCTCGGATACACGATATTGACCAATGTCGTCGGCGCGATCGGGCTGGCGCTGATCATCGTTGTGGCATCGGAGCTGGTGGGCGGGATTGCCGGCTGGCGCCAGGGTTTGCTGTGGGGTTTCGGGGGCTTTGCCACCTTTGTCGTGGCACCGGGTCTCGGCATGCCGCCGGAACTGCCGGCGATGCCGGCGGCCGATCTGGGTGCCAGGCAAAGTTGGTGGATTGCCACGGTACTGCTGACTGGTGGAGGCTTGGCACTGATCGCCTTCTGGAGGTCGCTGCCGATCGCGCTATTGGGTGTTGCGTTGCTCGTCGCTCCTCATCTTTGGGGAGCGCCGCTGCCGGACAGTTTCGAAACGCCGGTGCCAGACGCCTTGCATCACCGATATATTGTTGCTGTCACCGTGACGAATCTGCTTTTCTGGATTGTGCTGGGGTTGGCGATCGCAGCGGTCCGCAGCAGGTTCAATCTTGGCGCTTCCCAACCGGCAGATGGTATTGCCTGACAATCCGAACCTGACGCTCGTCATCGGCGGAGCGCGCTCGGGCAAGAGCAGCCACGGGGAAAGGCTGATCGAGGCGCACGCACCGCCTTGGATCTATGTCGCGACGGCGCAGGCACTCGATGAAGAGATGAAGCAACGCATCTCGGCCCATCAAAAACGCCGGGATGAAAGGTGGAAGACCATCGAAGCGCCGCTTGACCTGGTGTCGGCGATGGAAAAAAAGTCCGGCGACAGGCCGGTGCTGATCGACTGTCTCACCCTTTGGCTGACCAACCACCTGATGAATGGCGCGGATCTGCGGCAGGAGTGCCTGTCGTTGCAGCAAACACTTTCCAGCCGGGCCGGGCCGACGGTGGTGATAACCAACGAGGTCGGTCAGGGAATTGTTCCGGCCGACGCCATGACGCGGGAATTTCGCGATGCGGCAGGCCGGTTGAACCAAATGATTGCTTCGGTCTCCGGGTCCGTTGTTCAAATGGTGGCGGGCATTGCGGTGAAGGTGAAATGAGATGAGCGACAAAACAGGCAGAACGGCAAAAAAGGACGCAGACCGCCACCGCGAAAAAATGGTCAAGCGCAAGGCGGTGCAGGATGCGGAAGTTGCGCAGAAAACCATCGAAAAGGGCCTGCTGATCGTCAATACCGGTCCAGGCAAGGGAAAATCGACCGCTGCGTTCGGTCTGGCGGTCAGAATGCTGGGGTATGGCAAGCGTGTCGGCGTAGTGCAGTTCATCAAGGGCGCCTGGCATGCCGGCGAGACCGATGCGTTTGAAAAGTTTGGCGACCAGGTCGAATGGCACACGATGGGCGAAGGATTTACCTGGGAGACGCAGGATCTTGAGCGCGATATTGCGGCTGCCGAACGGGCCTGGCAAAAGGCTCGCGAATTAATGTTGGACGAGACCATCAGCCTCGTCATTCTTGATGAACTGAATATCGCGCTTCGATATGACTATCTGGATCTGCAGGCCGTCGTCGAAGCGCTAAAGAACCGGCGCGCTGATTTGCATGTGGTCGTTACCGGACGAAACGCCAAGCCCGAATTGCTCGAAGCGGCTGATCTGGTGACCGAGATGAGCCTGGTGAAGCATCATTTTGCCGACGGGGTTAAGGCGCAAAAGGGAATCGAGTTCTGATCCCGGCAGCTCAACCATGAAAAACAATCAACGAAGCTGCGGCGCCGAACAGACAAATCATCAGGACATCTGCGGCCCAGTAGAGCGACAATGCCCGCCTGATATCCGCGGCAGTCGCCACCGGCCGTCCACCCTTGCCCATGACGGCGTCGTCGACCACTTCGTCGCCGTAACGGCGCGGGCCTGCGAGTTCCAGTCCGAGCGCACCGGCAAACGCCGCTTCCGGCCAGCCGGCATTCGGCGAACGGTGCAACCTTGCGTCACGCCAAACTGCCCCCCACGCATTTCTGCCCGACGCACCGGGCATGAAGAATGCGATGGCAACGACCAGAAGTGCGGTCAATCGCGACGCCGGCAGGTTGACCAGATCGTCAATACGCGCCGTAGCCCGCCCGAAGTCGACATGCTTGTCGGATTTGTGACCGATCATGCTGTCGGCCGTGTTGATGGTTTTGTAAACAACGATGCCCGGCAGTCCGGCAACGGCAAGCCAGAACACCGGCGCCACGATCCCGTCGGAGAAATTCTCAGCAAGGCTCTCAATGGCAGCGCGGCTGATGCCGGATTCGTCCAGTTCAGCGGTATCACGGCCGACGATTCTGCCAACCGCGGCACGCCCGGCATCCAACCCGTCTTGCGAGATCGCGTTTGCGACCGCGCCGACATGGGAGCTGAGACTTCGCTGGGCGATCAAAGGGGCTGCCGCCAATGCGACGAGAATGGTTTCAAAACCGGTCAATCCGGCCAGCCAGACCACCGCAAGGGCGATGATCAGCGCTATAATAACGAGGACAAGAAGGCAGACCATGCCGGCCTTGCGCGTCCCGGCAGATGGCTGATCCGGCCGGTTGAACTTGCGGTCAAAATGGTCGATCAGCCCGCCCATCCAGATGACCGGATGTCCAATCCGGTTCACCAGCCATTGCGGGTAGCCGGCAATCAACTCGATAATCAGCGCCACAAATGCAATTGAGATGGCCATGGCGCTAAAACCCATTCGAAACGGCAGGCTGACCGGCGCTCATGGGGGCGATCTCGATGCTGCCCGGATCCTGTTTCCCAATGCGCCTGAGCCGTGGATCGATTTGTCAACCGGCGTCAATCCGCACTCCTACCCGGATTTGGCCGTGCCATACAAGGCCCAGAAGCAATTGCCACCGCCGGTGAAACTTGAGCTTTTGCGAAATTCGGCAGCGGCTGCCTACCGGCTATCCGATCCGTCCGCAGTTGTCGTGTCTGCGGGAACACAGCCGGTTCTTGCAGCGATCATGCGCATGATTGAGCCCGGAGGTGCGGCCATTCTTGGTCCGACCTATTCGGAACATGCGCGCTCAGCGGCACTTGCCGGCCATCAAGTCGAAGAGACAGGAAAAATCGAAAACCTTGCGGACGCCGATATTGCCGTTGTGGTCAATCCGAACAACCCGGACGGCCGATTGACAGAGCGCAACGGGTTGTTGGAACTGGCAGGCGCGCTCAGGCAGCGGAGCGGAATCTTGCTGGTCGATGAAGCGTTCATGGACGTCGCACCGGATGGGTATTCCGTCGCGGATGATTTTACCACCACCAACATTGTGGTTCTCAAATCCTTCGGGAAATTTTTCGGGCTTGCCGGCATCCGGTTGAGTTTTGCCATTGCGCCTGCCGATATCGCAGCGTATCTGGCTGCAGTTATGGGTCCGTGGCCGGTATCTGCCACGGCGCTGGAGACCGGCATTGCAGCGCTCAATGATGCGAAGTGGCGGACAGTCATGCGAGAGCGCCTGCAAGACGATGGCGATCGGCTGGCTTCGTTGCTGCGATCGGTGGAACTGAAAATTGCCGGTGGAACGAACCTGTTTCAACTGGTCAATCACGACAATGCCCCGCAGCTATTCGAACATTTGGGCAATTCGGGCATATTTGTTCGCCACTTTCCTGACCGGCCGCATTATCTGCGCCTTGGATTACCGGCAAGCGAAGAGGCATGGTCCCGATTGAGCAACGCCTTGCTTGGATGGAAAGGCTAGCGGTCTGATGATCTACGTGACGCCAATGTCGCAACTGCCTCGCATTGTCAGCCAGTCGGGTGCCTCGCATTTGATCACGCTGCTGACCGCCGGCAGCGATTTCGACCGTCCGCCGGAAATCGACAGGTCGCGTCACCTGCATCTGACAATGCATGATATTACCGATCCCAGGCCGGGCCTGACTCCTCCAGCCGAGAACCATGTCCAGGAGCTGCTGGAATTCGCAGCCGGATGGGACCGGCAGTCAGCTCTGGTCATCAACTGCTACGCCGGGATCAGCCGGTCAACGGCTGCGGCCTATGTGATCTGCTGCGCAATACAGCCCGAGCGCGACGAATGCGAGCTTGCGAGGGTTTTGCGGGAAAAATCGCCAAGCGCAACGCCGAATTCACTGATTGTGTCCCATGGCGACCGGCTTCTTGGCCGCCAGAGACGAATGGAATGCGCCATTGCCGAAATCGGCCGGGGTGCGGAAGCGTTTGAAGGCGAGCCGTTTTGTCTGGAGGTATAAGGCGGCATTTCGGAATGTCGCGGATGGGCGACGATACGCAAATTCCGGCTGTCAGCGCAACCGTAGAACATGGGTCGTGGAACAAGATCTGCTAGTCGAAGCAGAATGTGGTTTGTGCGTTGATATGTCGATAACATTCCGCTGTTTGCACCGGCCTGTCGGTTGACAATTTTATGACTTTTGCTCCGTCGACCATCTTGTTGGTTGGATCCCAGCGATCGATGCTCAGACTGGTTTGCGTTCCCGATACCCATAAAAATGTGCTGATCGCGGTCTCAAGCCCCGATACCGACACCCGACGCGAGGTTTCCCGGCGGCACTGCTCATTCCGCAGTTCCTCCCGGCCATCGAACAGATAACAACGGGTTTCCTCGAACAGCTTCAAGTCTTCGGGTGTCACGTCGGGTACGTCCCGGAAAGCCAGAGCTTCATCTTGCGGTCTGACCAATGTGGATAGGGGTGTCAAAGGGTCAAAAAATGTCGCCGGCGACGCCTCAAACCCCTCATCTCCGATCCAAACATGGGCGTAGTACCCCCAAAGGCTGAGCGTGTCTTTTGCGTTGGGTTCCAACGTTATTCTCAGCGTGCACGTCATCGCGGCTTCAGGCCCGAAGCCCTCGACCTTTACCCGAAGATCATCATTTTTTTCGAATACTGGGTCAAAGCCGTACCGCCAGACCGGATTCGCATCGGTACCAACCCAAGCGTTATCCAATCGCTCCAGCACCCAATTGTAGTAGGCATTGCAAGCATTGACTGCCGCTGTTGCCGTGATTTGTCGCGGATAAATTGTTCCGGCGATCGGAATAAGCCACCTCCCCGCATCGTAAACTGTGTCTACGAACATCATTTCCTTTGGTGGAGTTGCCAACATTTCTGCGATAAGCGTCTGGGATAAGAGCATCCCGCTTGAACGCAACATCAAGCGGGAAAGAGCCTCATTGGCGACCCTGTAAGCATTCTCAACCGCTGTCTTCGTATATCTGCGATCTTCAACTTCGAGCGACGGCGCATGAAAGCCAAGTCTGCCTGCGGCATGAAGTTTCCGGTTGATTGCGGTACCCATGGGTCCTCCGGAGGCCGATGAACCTGCCATGAAGACGAGGGCGCAGGCTGAAAGGCAGTCAGCTCCGCGTGGCACAGCTGTTCCCATGAAACCGTCGATCAGTTCGATTATTTTAAGCGCTTCCACAATGGAGCCGCCGGGTGAAGACAGGCATATCCTCTTTTTGTCGCTATTCAGGCAACCTAATGTACCATTGAAGCAATATTCTCGGGCTTCGTCACGCGATCGGCCGCCGCCCAGAATCGACACAAGAACCTTTTCCAACCGCTCTGCATCACCCTCTTCGATCAGGCCCGACAGTCGAACGATGCAGTTCATATAAGGCTCGTCGAATGGCTCGATCTCAGCAGAATGGGCGGAAGTGAGAAACGATAGCAATAAAAAGCACCACGCGATCCGTCTCATATGCATCTCCTTTGCAGCCTGCCTGCCGGTTGCCGGATGCAAGTCACCCCGGCTGCTGCGCCCCGTTGTTTTGCTGCATCAGACATCCGGATTATCGATAGCAAGGCAAGTGAGCGCCGCCAAATCTGACTGAGCAAGCAATCGAGCCGGTCAGTGATTTCTCGGAGTCTGTCAATTCGGACGACGGATGATCAAACTCAATCCGTATGATCGCGCTCGATGCGCCCGATTTGAGACCCAACCAGTAGAAGCTGACATTTTTTCCCGATCATCTCCCGTTCTGACAAATGCGTTTTGAAATCGCGGCTGTAGCTGACATCCAGGCGTGACGATAATTCGGTCCGCTGCAGTCAATCTTAACGTAAGAGCGAGCGTCTTCATGCCGTATCCGCGGAGTTGGTGTGTTGCCTTGATCCGAATGCCCACTGAGCTACCGGCATGTTGTCGCGTACCGGCAGAAACATGAAACTTTTCTGAGAGAGCAAAGTCGGCGACTTCAGATTGCCGTTCACATGACCTTGTCCATATCGCTCATTTGCTTGAAAATGTTGCCGGTAATTGACTGACAGGATTTGATGAATCACATTTGTTCGTCCGACTGCAACCGGGATCCCGTCAGTAATGCCTCGATTTGGTGCTACACCTGTTCCACTTGCGGGATTCTTCATCGCACTTGTCTTGTGGGTCATCGGCATGGGCAGTGCGCCGGCATTGGCGGACAACAAATTTGCACTCGTGATCGGCAACGGCGAATACAAGCGGGCAGGGCGTCTTTCCAACCCAACCAGGGATGCAAAACTTCTGGCGGAAGTCCTTGGCCCACTCGGTTTCGAAGTCATGCTGATGACCGATCTGGACGAAGACGGGATGGGAGATGCTCTCGACCTGCTCGACGAAAAGGTCGACGATCTTGATGTGGCGCTGGTCTTCTTTGCCGGCCATGGCATGCAGATCGACGGCCGGAATTACCTCCTCCCAATCGATGCAAAACTGAGAACCGAAAGCGCTGTTGAGCGTGAGGCAATCAGCCTGCAGTCGATTGTCGATATCATGGAGCGTGCAAAGACCAGCCTGATCTTTCTCGACGCCTGCAGAAACAATCCGCTGGCAGAAGCGCTTGCCGAAAAGTCGATGTCGAGCGGACGCGGCGCACGAGTAATCCAGGGATTGGCAACGATGCGAACCGCCGGCGACATGCTGATCGGTTACGCCACGCTGCCAAATTCGGTTGCATATGATGGCGAAGTTACGAACTCGCCCTATTCAAGGGCGCTTGCGCGGCACCTTGTGACACCTGATGTGGAAATATCGGTGCTGATGAAACGGGTGACGCGGGATGTACTCGACGAAACCGAAGGCAAACAAAGACCGCAGCAGATGTCGCAAATGCAAACGGAATTCTATTTCTCCAAGACCGGTGACGAGACAGTTGCCGAAGAGGTGACGACGCTATTTGCCGCCTATCCGGAGTTCGCAAAGACCGGAGATGAAATTGCCCTGTTTGCCGATGTTCCGTTGCAATGCCGGCCTTCATTTTTTGACATTGCGCCATCAAACAAGATCACGCCGATACCGATCCGCTATTTCAAAACCTATTCGCTTGGTGAAGAGCGTATTCGCTTTGAGATTTCACCTGGATCCCGGTTTGGATTGATCGTGCAGGAACACGACGAACGCGGCAGACATCAGATCGGATTCTTTTGCCAAACCGAAAAATCGCTGAATACCGAAGACAAGAAGCGTTTGCTCGGACGGTTGGTAAGCAATGTTCGAGCTGGCGTCACCTCCGATGCGCTCGGTCCGGAATACGAAAATGTCCGATTTCACTTTGCCCCCTACGTGATCGAGTGATCCAAAGCGGAATGCCTGCCTAAACCGGATCACGGCCGGACCAGGATACAGGTGTTGATGATCACGCTTTCATTTGTAAACGGTATCGATCGGCAGCAATCCGGCACTGAATTCCCGGTATCGATCCGAACGATCGGGGATCACCGACCTTTCAATTTCGGAGAGCAGGCCGAAATCCGCATTATAGTCAGAGATCCGAATGTTCTGACCGTCACGTTCGTATTGCAATTCCACCCGACAATACATCACTGCGCCGGCGCTGTACCAATGCGGATGATGAAACGGTCCGTCCAGCAAGCCGACTATCCTCTCCGGATAAAAATCATTGGCGGGAAATGTTTTCAGCTGCTGCAGGCTGATAGCTTGCTCATCTTGCATTTGTCGCTTTGTATAGGCGACCAGATCGCCAAATGCATATCCATTGCGCATCAATGCGTGCCGAAACGTCAGTGCGTAGCTGCTCACACATATCCGTTTCATCAAGTACACGATGTTGTCTTGAGTATACGCAAATAGCACCCCGGCCTCCGGCGACTTCGACATGCCGATATTCAGCAACTGCATTTCACCGATCAAGTTGACGTAATGCATCTTGTTGGCAGGCGTTGCCAGGACCAGCGCAACCAGTTCCGGTGGCAATGCCGGTCCCTGCACGTTGATGGAGGTATATGAGCGATCGACCAGCAGTTTCGACACTTCGAGCGCCACTTGAAAGGCCTGACCGGCATCAACGCGAGACAACTTCTTGCCGTCAACAAAAGGTGAGTGGAAACCCAGCCGCGCACCAGGCTCCATTGTCCGGTCGGGAAAGGGACTGTTCGCTCCGTAGGATTGACCGAACATGAACAGGATCGCACAAGATGAAAGGCACTCCTGACCACTTCGAACTCGCGTGGCAAATACAAATCCGTCTGCCCGGTCCAATGCGTCGACGCGTTTGAGGAAGGCCAGAACTTCGTTCAACGCGCCACCCGGACTATCAAGGCAGACGCGGTGTCTGTATCCGTCAAGCCAGTCCTGATCGTCAAAAATCCTGACGAGATCGCCGCGCTCGATTTTACCGCGAAACGAATAGTTGCAGTTCTCAGACCAGTTTTCGCCTTGGTCCAGCTTGGTCCACTCCCCGGCAAAGGCCCGAGTGTCGAACATCGATATCGCCATCACGCTGATCATCGTGGCGATTACAAGTCCGAAGCGCATCAGTATCCGGTCGCAGATCATTTGCTACTTGCCTCCTTCAAGCGCAAAACACCGGTCAGCCGGCAATATCAAGGCGCAGACCGGCAGAGTTGAATTCTACTTGATCGGAATAATCACGATTTGAATGGCGGCCCCGGTGTCCTCGCCTTCCAGTCCAATCGCCTCTACCTGATCTGATGGCAGATCCATTTGGCCGGCCAACTCGCCTGCAATTGTTCTGGCCTGCTCCATGGTATCGTCGCCGGCGCCAATCCGCGCAACAACCCCGATCTTCACATTTTCAGAACCTGTTTTCTCCAAAGCACGCCTTATCGCGTTCAGATGTTCCTCGCTCAAGCCGCCGGAGCTTGCGCTTTCGTCATCTTCTTCGGGAAATGCGATTTCAATGGTTTCAAGCGTTATGGCCCGCGACAGTTTATCAGTACCGGACATTGTGCCGGCTGGCTGTACGAAGGCCTCCTCGCGGTCAATAATCCCGAGATTCACCACATCATCCAGAGAGATTTCCTCATTTCCCAATGATGAACACTCGTCGTCGCCGGTGCACTCATCGACGACGGAATCGGGACTTCCTTCTCCCAGGTCAAAATCGTCAAGCGAGATCGAAGATTGGGCAAGGGCCGGGCTGGCAATCAGCAGTGCCAGAAAGATTTGAGCAACTGTTGTTCTCACGACAATACGCGCCTTTACCTGTCACGCCGACATTAAGTCACCTGAAGTGGGTATGCAAATACCGGAGCAGCCGGGTGTGATTTTGAACCTGGCCTCAAGAATGCACCTGCCGGGTTATTGCAGATCGGTGATTTTCGTACGCGGATCGTGAAAAACAGATGCATCGACCAGGCCGAAATGATCCACCGATCCGATGTCGTCGACCGCGCTGATCATCACTTTCTTGCCGCCCAAGGTTTTTGAGTTGGCGGGAATCGAGAATTCGCAGCCTTCCACATACATCCCAAAGAACAAGATTCTGATCCTGCCATCGCTCAAGTTTTCGTAACTGAAATCGGAGCCCCTTTCCGCATTCAGATGCAGGGGTTCACCGAAGGAGTAGGCAGACTCGTCAACGTTCCAGGCCCGCATATTGGCGCAGGCCCGCACCAGGGATTGATCGGAAAGTTGCTTTTCCCTGCCAACGGAGACGATCGTAATTCCCCATCTTCCTGCTTTGTCCACAGTGTCGACCCGGTGCATTTGATCAGCAGGAGTCGCCAGCATGGCGGCGAGGAGGGAAGGTGCCATTCTTCGATTTCCGTCGATGCTCTCCATCACCAGTTTCTCAATGGTCTGGGACACGGTCTGCAGGGCGACCTGGTAGGCCCTGGCGACATCGCGTTCGTTATATTGACCCGGCGCCAGCGTGAGATCGGGAGCATGAAAACCAACCGATGCTCCGGGATGCATCATTCGCCACGGATAGGTGTTGCCCTCTTCGGGATAATTGCCTGCCATGAAAGCCAGCGCACAGGCTGATTCACATTTGTCGCCATTGCGGACCATTGTTCCGATCGCCAGGTCATCGATAATCGATATGATCTTGATGGCTTCGGTAAACGAACCGCCGGGACTATTCATGCAGATCACCGGAAAGAAAACCTTTCGCATCCGGTCTGAATCGATCAGGTTTTCGGAAATAACCGCCGACAAACGTTTCGCATCGCCCTTGTCAATCACGCCGGACAGGACAATGTTGCAGTTTGGATCCGTGCTTGTGTAGTTGTCATTTTCCTTCACTGATACCAACCGGACTTCGGCCGAATGCGCATTTGCAAACAGCATCAACCATGCCGCGATAACACAAGCGATCTTCATATAAAGGTCTCCGCAATCAGGTATCCGGGCAATGCTAGGGCAAAATCCGGTTGGATAGAACCATGTTACCAATGTGGGGGCGATCAGGGCTGGCGTATCCGCCTTGTTTCATTGATGAATTGGCGATCAAACAATCGAGATGCCGCAATTGGCTAAAAACTGAGCCCATCGGGCTGGCAAGACCACTGGTGGGCCGCAGACTTGGAGCACGGAGACCAACATGAGCATATCGTCCGGTCAAACAAACCGGTTCTGGAGACGAGGATTGAATCCGATAATGGGCGCTCTGGCCCTACTGTCCGCCATGGCAGTATTGCCGGTGCCGGATGCCGGTGCGGCAGATATCACACTCGAACCCGAGCTCGTTGAGCGGTTGAAATCGCTCAAACCGCTTTACCCCCTGCAGGGGCCGGCGTCCGTTCTGGGCGATGACAGTCCTTACGCATCCAGTCCAGGCGAGGATTCAGGCCAACTCGATTTTGCAGAGTTGAGCGAACGACCTGTCAACGCAATCCTGATTTCCGGCCGGATTGAAAAGGGCGACGGTGAGAAACTGAAATCCGTATTACAGGCAGAAAATGCCTGGATTGAAGGAATAGTCTTTAACAGCCCCGGCGGCAATTTTCTTGAAGGTTTCCGCCTTGCAGAAGAGATTCGCTACGTGCTGGAAAGTCAGGATCCCAATCTCGGCGGCGTCTATGTTCTGAAAGACGGTCAATGCCTTTCAGCCTGCGCAATCGCTTTCGCGCTGTCGGTCGATCTGGTGCATCCGTCGATCGCCGATACGCGTTTTGTCGAGCGCGGCGCAAAACTGGGCTTCCACATGGGGCTTTTGCCGAAAGAAAAGGCCGACCAGACGGGCAGGGTCGGCGACATACTCAATCTCTCCTACGATATCATGGCCGAATTTAATCGCCTGCTTGCCGGGGGAGCTAATCCGCCAAAACTGCTGGCCGGGGCGCTGGGACATCGTACACCGGACAGTTTCTATATGCTGACCGGGGGTTTGAAGACCTGGAACCTTGGCTTCACGCCGGTCTCCGGCGGCTTCGAGGCCCTATCTGTCAGCGCCGACGGTCTTGGGGCCGGCGCGGTGAACCAGATCTGCACCACGCTGCTATTGGCCGGCCGGGCCTACCGCGACGGGGTGGACGAAGACGTGGGGTTGTTTCATTCGGGATCGGACGAGGCAGGCCGCCAGTTTACCGATATCGTCTCGAATACGGGCAGCCGGCACATCGCCCGCGGAACTCATGGCTCATTTTCCTGCCACGCACATGTGACCGATGACGGGCGAGTGCGGCTATCGGTCTGGCGTGGTGAGCGGCAATGCTCGCCCGGAGGTGATGATTTCGTGACCGACTGGTGTGCTGTCGAGCCAAGGGCGACCAATGCAATCAACCTTGCACTCCTGTCTGATGCGCTGGGCTGCGGCGCCGGACGTTTCCAACCTGCGCCGGAATGGTTTGAAGGTGGCCGTGCGGGAACCGTCAAACGAGACGTCAACATGCGCCGGGCGCCGTCGCTCGAAGCTGCCAAAATTACCACCTTGTCCGCCGGATCAGCCGCGACAATCACCGATTGCAGCCTGGTCGACGACAGTCAGGGCATCTGGTTTGAGGTTGAGACTGCGGACGATGGTACCGGTTGGGTCAGTGCCCGCTTTATCCACGAACAGTTTGCGCCAATCCTGACGCTGGACTGAAACCCCAGGCGGCCGGTTTGTGCGATTTTGTTGAATATCGTGCGGTTTTGCTGCGGACCGTGCCGGGGCGGAGCGGGAGCCACGGTGGAACCGAATGACCGAAATGAGGCCGGATCCGGAATGACGGCTTTGAGCTTCAAATAGATGACAGCGGACGTTCGCCAGGATTAGGACGAACGGCAAAATCTCTTAGGGTACGTCACGATGGCCTCGCTTACCGCGCGACCGTGGATTAAGGGAATCGTCAAGTAATTAAAAGTCAGCTCTGCTACACTCAATGGGGCTATTGCCGTTTGAGGGAAGATTATGAACGAGCAAATCAAATCACTTGTCAAACAGATCCGCGACCTGGAGAACCAGTTGGAGGTTGAGTTCACAAAGCAGAGGGAGAAACTGCGCTTCGGGTTAGAGCATGGCAGAGTCGTATTCGAGGAGGAAATCCTCCGTCAGCACAAGGCGCTCAAGATTGGATTGGCAAGATATGTCTTTCAGGCGAAACCGCTGGTTATCCTTACTGCGCCAGTGATCTACTCGGTGTTCTTACCCTTGGTCCTGCTGGATATGTTTGTCACCATCTACCAGTCGATCTGTTTTCCGGTTTATGGGATTTCAAAAGTAAAACGAGCGGACCATTTCATCTTCGACCGCCACCGGCTGGCCTATTTGAATGGAATCCAAAAACTGAACTGCGTCTATTGTTCGTACGCCAATGGCCTAATCTGCTACGTCCGTGAGATCGCGGGCCGAACCGAACAATACTGGTGCCCAATCAAGCATTCACGACGCGTAATCGGGGCTCATGCAAATTATCCCCAATTCGTCGACTACGGTGATGCCGAAAGTTTCGAGAAGCAGTTACCCAAACTTAGAAAGGACCTGGGCAGTAAACGGTAGAGAAGAATGCTACGGCTTTCCATTTCATTTAAGTTAGGCCCATGGAGAAGGTTTGCCTGTTGTGGCAAAGGAAGCTTTGTCCGCATTTCGGTCATTCGCGCGGCATTCTCAGCGCCCGACATCTCGATGAATTTCGCTCGGTTTTCTGAGACTCTCGTCCATGGAGCCCGGATGGAACCGCGGATCCCAACTTGCTGACGGAATCGCAATTGCCAATTGCAGCAGAATTGCCGCAAGCTGCCGAAAACAATTGATTTTGCAATTTGAGATATTGGAGCGGGCGATGAGATTCGAACTCACGACCCCAACCTTGGCAAGGTTGTGCTCTACCCCTGAGCTACGCCCGCTCATGTGGCAAATGCCGTGAAGCGGCGCCTGTATGGCGCAGAAGCGTCCCGAATGCAACGGGAAAAATCGGCGGCCAAGGTTAATTTTTCATAGCTGAACCGACGATTGCATTGCTGCCAGGATGACGGTATCGGGCAGGCCGAACTGAATTACGGATTGCGAACTACCTGATGCCATTGACACCAGAAACATTACTAAGCCGGTTGGACGAAGCGGGTTATGAAATCAGCACCGTCAGACATCCGCCGCTTTATACCGTGGCCGACTCGGTCAAACTGCGCGGGAACATTGATGGAAGGCACACCAAGAACCTGTTTTTGAAGGACAAGAAGGACAATTACTTCCTCGTTACGCTCGGCGAGGATCGCGTGGTCGACCTGAAGCAGCTGCACAAGCAGATCGGTGCGGCAAGCCGCCTGTCGTTCGGCAAACCGGAAAAACTGATGGAATATCTCGGCATATTGCCCGGCGCGGTTTCGGCGTTTGCCGTCGTCAACGATGCGGAAGGGCATGTCGAAGCGGTTTTCGACCAGGAACTGATGGATCACCGGTTGATCAACGCACATCCGCTGACCAACGAGGCGACAACAACCATCGCAACGGATGCATTGATCGAGTTCATGACCCAATGCGGCCATGCGCCCAGAATTCTGGCGCTTTCCACCTGATTGTTGCGGTCGAAGCGCAGGCGTCATACATAGTCGGACGAATTCAGTAACAATTGCGGCTGCCAATGAGCGGTCGCGATGATCGAAGTAGAATGGGGATTGGCATGAACGGCGGTAACAACCCTTACGGTAACGGTGGTGCCGGCTATCAGACAAATGTCAGTTTCGGATCTGATCCGGAACCGGAGCAACAGGTTGAGCAGCCGGCAGCTGAAATACTGCTTGGCGATGCGCCTGCCTCTGCCGGCGGCGACCTGATCAAGGATACGACGACAGCCGCATTTGCGGCTGACGTGATCGAAGAATCGCGCAACCAGCCGGTGATTGTCGATTTCTGGGCGCCGTGGTGCGGGCCGTGCAAACAGCTGCAGCCAGCGCTGGAGAAGGTGGTGACCGAGGCCGGCGGTGCGGTCAAGCTGGTGAAACTCAATATTGACGATCACCCGGCCATTCCCGGTCAGATGGGCGTGCAGTCGATTCCGGCGGTCTTCGCCTTCAAGGACGGCCAGCCGGTCGACGGCTTCATGGGCGCGGTTCCCGAAAGCCAGATCCGTGAATTTGTCGCCAAGCTCGGCTCCGGCGGCGAAAAGGACCGTCTTGCAGAGGCGGTAGCGGTTGCCAATTCAGCACTTGAGGCGGAAGATTATCAGTCGGCGGGGCAGATGTTTTCGGCCATCGTTCAACAACATCCCGACAATGCCGACGCGCTTGGCGGGCTGGCTTCGGCGCTGTTCGGCCTGGGAGAGACGGAACAGGCGAAAAGCGTGCTTGAAAGTGTCGCCGATGCCGACAAGGACAATCCTGCCGTTGCCGGAGTCCGGGCGAAAATCGCACTTGCCGAGCAGGTGGCGGATCTTGGCGATCCGGCGGAACTGGAGCGGCGGCTGGCCGCTGATCCAAAAGATCACCAGGCGCGCTTCGACATGGCGATGATCCAGAATGCATTGGGTGACAGACAGGCTGCGGCCGACAGCCTGCTGGAAATCATCAGGATGGACCGCAATTGGAACGAGGATGGCGCCCGCGCCCAGCTTCTGCAGTTTTTCGAGGCCTGGGGTGCGACGGACGAAGTAACCTCGGCGGCGCGACGCAAATTGTCGTCGCTGTTGTTTTCCTGAGTGTCTTGCGAAAAAACAAAAGCGAACGATAAAGGGTTGAGATTTGGGGCGACTGAACCATTATTAGGGCATCAAGCCGATCTAATCCTTCAGTCAGGGGGAGCGTGAATTGCGCGCCGGAAATGCACATTACAACAAGGCTTCCGACCTGCCCGAACGGATTGTGATCTTTCCTCTGGCCGCTGCCCTGCTTTTGCCCGACGGGCGCATGCCGCTCAACATATTCGAGCCCCGTTACCTGAAAATGATTGACGACGTGATGGCAGGAAACCGCATCATCGGCATGATTCAGCCGCGGCTGGACGGAGCGAGGCGTGAAGACGGGGAACCCGAACTGTGTGACGTCGGCTGCTGCGGTCGCCTGACGTCGTTTTCGGAATCCGGTGACGGCCGTTATCTCGTGTCTCTGCAGGGAATTTGCCGGTTTCGCGTTTCAGAGGAATTGCCGGTCAAAACCCCGTACCGGCAGTGTCTGATCAATCCCTTTGTGGCCGATCTCGATCCCGCTGCCGGTGAGGAAGACGTTGACCGCGAGCAATTGTTGAAGGCTTTTCGAAACTATCTCGATGCCAATGGAATGGAAGCCGACTGGGAAAGCGTCAGCAGGGCGGAAAACGGAACGCTGGTTAATGCGCTGTCGATGATGTCGCCTTACGGACCTGCCGAAAAGCAGGCGCTGCTTGAGGCTCCCGATCTGAAAACACGTTCCGAAACGCTTGTTGCGATAACAGAAATGGCGCTGGCTCGTGATAATGGTGAATTGAGCGTCGGTCTACAATAACGGTTGAAAGGTCCGGGATCTGTGGCACGGGAAAAGCGAAAAGCGTCGGTGGATCCGAAACTGCTCGACCTGTTGGCTTGTCCGTTGACCAAGGGTCCGCTGAAGTTTGATCCCGAAAAAAACGAGCTTTCGTCCAATGATGCGGATCTGGCCTACCCCATTCGTGATGGTATTGCAGTCATGCTGCCTTCTGAGGCCCGCGCATTGGATGAACCGGACGAGCCCGGCAACAACAAGTGACCCTGGTGCGGATGGGTTCGATTGATGAAACGCGGTGAGAGAAACCGGGCTGCATTGGTTGGTGCAGCCGCCGAGTTGTTCTGGCACCACGGTTTCGACGCCACCAGCCTCGCCGACATTGCCCGGGCTGCAAACATTCCGCTTGGCAATGTGTATTACTATTTCCGCAGCAAGGCGGATTTGGCGATGGCGGTGGCGGATGTTTTCGTTACCGAAACGGAAGCCATGCTCACGGAGATCGAGGCGGAAAGCGAAAGACCGCGCGAACGGCTGTCAGGCCTGGTTGCGCGGTTGGCGCGAAGCCTCAACAACCGGGTCGAGCACGGTTGCCCGATCGCTTTTGCCGTGCGCGATTTCTATGTTTCGGCACCCGATGCGTCAAAACGCGCCGGCGAGAGCTTTTCGCTGCTTACGGGATTTATCGCCCGTGAACTGGGGCGTACCGGTACGCGCCCTTCATTGGCGCTTGCGACTGCGCGTGGTGCGGTGGCGGAATGGCAGGGCGGCATGATGCTGGCTTATGCGCTGAAGGATGCGACGGTGCTTTCGGAGAGTTTTCGCCGCATGGAGCAGGTGCTTTCGTGAATCCACACTTCGATCTTGAACCCATCTGATCATCCGGGATCAGTGAAAATTCCGCCCTTTCGGCATCACCTTTCCGGTCGATTTGGCCAGCTTGGCATAGTCGGTTTTCATTTCGGGCTGCTCCCGCATCAACCGGATCAGCCGCGAACGCGGCGTGATGCGCTTGCCCATGTCGGCGACCGGGCGGCGCACCTCATCGGCATTGGCAAGACTGTCTATGACCGGCGCCTTCTCCGACAGTTCGGCCAGAAGTGGCGTCAGATCCTCTATTTTCTCGGCGACGATGTGGATGACATCTGACTCGCATTGCAGCTTGCCGCGCACGCGGACAAACCGTGAGCCGAGGATCAGTGGCCTGAAGCGCTCAAAGGTTTTGGGCCAGACGATGACATTGGCAATGGAGGTCTCATCCTCCAATGTCATGAAGATCACCCCCTTGGCCGAGCCGGGGCGCTGGCGCACCAGCACCAGACCGGCAACCGAAACCCGGCGGCCATTGGCAATTTCGGGCAACCGCTCATTGGCGATGACGCCACGTGCGGCAAGCTGATCGCGCAGGAATGAGACCGGATGCGCTTTCAATGACATCGACAGATAACGGTAGTCGTGGATCACATGCTCGCCCAGCGGCATTGGCGGCAGGGCGACATCGGGTTCGTTGTCGCGCAGTTTTCCGTCGGGCAGGTCAAAAAGCGGAAGCCGCTCGGCGGCGGTTTTCGCCCCCAAGGCCTGTACGGCCCACAGTGCGGCACGGCGGTCAAGACCAAGCGAGCGGAAAGCATCGGCTTCGGCCAGCCGGGCGATGGCATGGACTTCCAGGCCCGAGCGCAGCCATAGATCGCGCACCGAATCGTAACCGGGCCCACGCGCCGCGACCAGCTTTTCCGCATCCTCCTCGCCAAAGCCCTTGATCTGCCGGAAACCGAGCCGCACGGCATGGTTGGTGCGAATGACATCGTTCATCGTTTCGTGGCGCCTGGCAATTTTGTCTGAAGCGAAATCCGCCGGCTCCAGCAGGCTGTCCCAGGTCGACAGATTGATGTCGGCAGGCCGGATTTCAACGCCGTGTTCGCGGGCATCGCGCACCAATTGCGCCGGCGCATAAAAACCCATCGGCTGCGAGTTGAGCATCGCTGCGCAAAAGACATCGGGATAGAAGCACTTCAGCCAGCAGGAGGCATAGACCAGAAGCGCAAACGAAGCGGCATGGCTCTCCGGAAAGCCGTATTCGCCAAAACCCTCGATCTGGCGGAAGCAGCGCTCGGCATATTCCTTCTCGTAACCATTGGCGACCATGCCGTCGATCATCTTCTGCTGGAAGGTGTGAATGGTGCCGACGCGGCGGAAGGTGGCCATGGCGCGGCGCAGACGGTCTGCTTCGCCAGGCGCAAACCCGGCGGCGACGATGGCGATCTGCATCGCCTGTTCCTGAAACAGCGGTACGCCCATGGTCTTGCCGAGCACCTGTTCCAGTTCCTTGCTGGGATAGGAAACCGGCTCAATACCCTGGCGGCGGCGCAGATAGGGATGCACCATGTCACCCTGGATCGGCCCGGGCCGGACAATCGCCACCTCGATAACCAGATCGTAGAACTCGCGCGGCCGCAAGCGCGGCAGCATCGACATCTGGGCGCGCGATTCGATCTGGAAAACGCCGAGCGTGTCGGCACGGCAGATCATGTCGTAGACCTGGCTTTGCTCCTTCGGCATCGAGGCGAGCGTCATCGGCTGCTGATAGTGGTTCTCCAGCATCTTGAAGGCGCGGGCCAGGCAGGTCAGCATGCCGAGCGCCAGAATGTCGATCTTCAGCATGCCAAGTGCGTCGAGATCATCCTTGTCCCACTCGACCATGGTCCGCCCTTCCATCGCCGTCTTTGTGACGGGAACAACCTCGTCGAGGCGGTCTTCGGTGATGACGAAACCGCCGACATGCTGTGACAGGTGACGCGGGAAACCGCTGATCTCGGTGGCAAGCGACAGCGTGTGGCGGGTAGCGCCGTCGGCCATGTCGAGCCCTGCGGCTTTTGCCTCGCGCTCGCCAAGCTCGGAGGCCGACCAGCCCCAGATCGAACCCGACAGCGCCGACATCACGTCCTCCGACAGGCCCATGGCCTTGGCCACTTCGCGCATGGCGGAGCGCGAACGGTAGGTGACGACCGTGGCGGCAAGGCCGGTGCGGTCACGGCCGTATTTCTCATAGATGTACTGGATGACCTCTTCGCGCCGTTCGTGCTCGAAGTCGACATCGATATCGGGTGGCTCGCGCCGCTCCGGAGAGATAAATCGCTCAAACAAAAGGTCAGCCATCGCCGGGTCGACGGCGGTTATGCCGATGCAATAGCAGATGGTGGAATTGGCGGCCGAGCCGCGGCCCTGACAGAGAATGTCCTGGCTGCGGGCGAACCGGACGATGTCGTGCACGGTCAGGAAATAGGGCGCGTATTCAAGCTCCTCGATCAAGTCCAGTTCATGGTTGATCTGGTGTTTGATCTTCTCCGGTACGGTTTCACCGTAACGCTCTTTTGCGCCGAGCCAGGCAAGCCGTTCGAGAACCTCTTGCGGCGTGCCGTCACCGAAGCACTCCTTCGGATAATTGTATTTCAGCTCGTCCAGCGAAAAGGACAATTTGCCGGCAAATTTCTCAGTTTCGGCCAAGGCGTCTTCATGGCCGGAAAACAGCCGCGCCATCTCGGCTGGAGCTTTGAGGTGACGCTCGGCATTGGGCAGCAGATCATGGCCTGCCTCATGAACCGGCACGTGCAGGCGAATGGCAGTGACCACATCGCAGAGCTTTCGGCGCTCCGGCCCGTGACAGAGCGCGTCATTGACCGCCATCAGGGGCACGCCGGCCTTCGTTGCCGTGGCCGCAGCCATTTCAAGCGAAAACCGGTCTGCCGGACCATAGGCAGGCGCTGCGGCGAGACGTACCGTATCGCCAAAGCAAAGCGTGAGCTTCTGCAACAGCGCGATGCAGTCTTCCACATTGCAACCGGGCTGCCAAATGATCACAAGCTCCAGCGCCTCCCCCCAGTCGAGCAGGTCGGCAAGGCGAAGATCGGGCGCACCCTTCTCGCCACGCAGATTGGCGGCGGTCAGCAGGCGGCAGAGATGGGCCCAGCCCTGGCGCGTTTTGGGATAGGCCAGGATTTCAAAACAGCAGTCGGAGAAAACCAGCCGCGCACCCGGATGATAGGCAAGACCGGCCTCCTTTGCCGCCTGATGGGCGCGCACGACCCCTGAAACCGTGTTGCGGTCGGCCAGGCCGAGGGCAGCAAGGCCGAGCCGCTTTGCCGTGACCACCAGCTCCTCCGGGTGCGAGGCGCCGCGCAGGAAGGAGAAATTCGACTGGGCGGCGAATTCGGCAAAGGCCTGCGGTTTTGTTCGCGATGAAGCCATCAGGCAAAAATCCCGTGCATGAACCAGCGCGGCGGCGGCGCATCCTGCGCACTAAAAAGGCCTTGCCGGTAAAGCCAGTAGCGCCGGCCTGCCTCGTCCTCGATACGATAATAATCGCGCGGCCGGGTTTCGTCGTCGCGCCACCATTCCGGCTCAATGCGCTCCGGCCCCTCGGCGGCAACGACCCGGTGCAGCGCGCGGCGCCAGCGGAAGGTGATGGGCGGCCCCTCCGGCACCTCGGCCATGGCCTCGACCGGCTCGGGGCGTTCAAACAGCCGGATCGGGCGCGGCGGCGCCGGCGCTTGCTGATTGTCTTCGTCCTTTGGTCCGGGTTTTCCGGTTGCGGCGATACCGGCAAAAGCGGTCATGACAACCGTGCGTTCGGGGATATGGCTTTCGCGCAATTGCGGCTGAAGGATTGCGGTTCTGCCGAGACGGGCGTGGATACGGTCGACCAGCCGGGCAAGGTCTTCGGCCTGCGACAGGTCATCGCCTGCAAGATCCGCCTGGCGGCTGTCGAAGGGTGCGGATGCGAGAACCGAAAGCCGGACGGTCTCATAGCCATAGCCGGCGTCGAAATCATCAGCGAGTGTGGTCAGCCTTTCAGCAAACAGACGCGTCATCAGCGGCGGGTCGCGCGCCGGGCGCGACAGGCCGACAGCCAGGCGGTGAACCGCGCCATCGATCCTGAACAGCGCCAGTTCCAGGGCACGGGCGCCTTCTCCACGTTGTTCCAGATGGGTTTTCAGCGTTGTGCACAGCAGGCCGGTGATGCGCTCGATATCTTCGGTGAGCGATACCGGTTCGGCAAGCCGGCGCTCCACCGATAGTTCGGCGACCGTTGTGCGCGGTGAAACCGGCTCATCAACCCGGCCAAGCGCCTGGTCGAGCCGGGTGAGCATCTGGCGGCCATAGCGCCTGGCAAGCGGCGCGCGGGCAGCGCTCATCACCGCGCCGACCGTTCGCAAGCCGACGCTTTCGACCTGTGTAACCGTGTCTGCATCAAGGCGCAGCGCGCTCAAGGGAAAGGCGCCGAGCGCCTCGGCCTCCCTGCCCCTGCCGACAATCTTGCCCTCGCTGCATGTCTGCGCCAGATATCGCGCTGCGGCCCAGGCCATGCCGGGTGTCGATGCCAGTCCGGCGCGCGCATCAAAGCCCTGGTGAAACAGGCGCGCCAGCAAATCCGCCAGCAATCCCTTCTCGCCGCCGAACAGATGCGCGCAGCCGGTAATGTCTAGGAAAAGCCCGTCATCGCCATCAAGCGCGACCAGCGGCGTGTAACGGTCGCACCAGTCGGCCAGACCGGCAAGCAGCCGGTGGTCGGCCTCGGGTTCGGCTTCGATGAACTCAAGTGCGGGGTGCATGGCGCGTGCATCGGTCAGTCCCATGCCGCGGCGCAGGCCCAGCGCGCCGGCGCGTTCGCAAAGCGCGGCGATGCGCCTGGCATTGCGGTCGTCATGGCTGATCGCCAGCGGCGGCTGGTCAGCCCGTCTTGCGGCGGCCGCCGGATCGGAACGCCAGGACCGGCCGAAGCGCTGGCGCATGATCCTGTCGGTCGGCAGATGCGGGAACCATAGCGAGATGATCCTCTGGCCGCCGCTCGTAAAAGCGCTGCTCATCGTTCCTCCACTCCAATATGAACCGCCGGCCGGGATTGGCGCGGCATTTGTCGATCGTGACCGCAAAGGCAGGTGCGCCGAGCGACCGGGGCAACGGGTTGCCGAAAATCTCGCGAGGGCGGGCGGGCGCTGCGCCAACGCTCAATCGTACCGGCGCTGCGGTCGGCTGCGGGGACGCCGACAATCGCAAGAGAAACACCGGCCTGCCGGCGGCACAGGCGCGTCGGTGCAACCGCCTTGTCGCCGTCAGGTCGAGGCTTTGCGGGTGGGCACGGATTTCGATGATGATGGCGCAAAGCGCACCAAGCCCGGCAGCCTCGCCGGCGATCCACAGCGCATCGAGCGGTTTTTCAGCCCGCGCAAACAACAATGCCTGATGGGGAATATCGAAAAGACGGCTAATTGCCGGCACATGCGGAGAACCGGTCTCGGCGATCAGGTCGCGGGCGCCGATCCACAACAAGGGCCCCTGCCCCGCCGTGCGGCGCGCGAGGCTTGCCAGCGCCAGCGCAAAGCCTGACACGGCGCCGGCATCGCGCGCCTGGGGGCCATGAATTTCGCACAAGGCACCGCGCGTCAGGCCGCCGCCAAGCGCGCCGTCAAAGGCGGAGACGCCCGTCTGCAGCAGGCCGTGCCGGGCCCTGTTGCGGTTCACCGCTGCAGGCGGCGTGTCCGGATCGGCCGTGAAACCAGCCGGTTTTCCATGGCTGCGCACGACAATTGCGCCGTCTTTTGCGGCGTCATGGAACGCGCCGGACCGGTCAGACCCGGTGGCGCAGGACGATACGGCATCCGAAACGGCAAAACGCTCCGGCGTGCCTTCAATCACTGCAATTTTGCGGCGCAAATCATGCAACAGCTCTTGCGCCACGGCGCTTTGCACCATGCCAACCAGCCCCTGTGGCATCAGGCCATAACCTGAATGTTCTTGTTATGTTCTTATCGATTCCAGAGCACGCAAAAAGAGTCAAGCGGAATCTTAAGAATCTTTTCCTTGAGGCGTTTGGCGTGATGGGTTCGACCCGGTGAAAAATCCTCGAAACCGGTTCAACAAACATATATATGCCGGGTATGGCCTCACGGCTTACCGCCCGGCCCAAGGACAACAATGGATCGAACCTACCCTACCCGAAACTGGCGCGATCAGCTTTCTCCGTCACTGGACGAGATGGAGATGCTGGCGATCGAGACCTATGCGCATCTGCCGGAGGAATTTCGCAAGCTGACCGGCGAGATCATCATCCAGTTTGCCGAGTATCCGCCCGAAGAGATCATGGACGATCTGGCGCTTGAAACGCCGTTCGACCTGCTGGGCCTGTTTGAAGGCCGCGGCATTGCCGAGCGCTGGAACCCGCAGACCGGCGAGGGCGAAAACCGCATCACGCTGTTTCGCCGCGCCATTCTCGATTACTGGTCGGAAAACGAGGAAACGCTCGGCGACATCATCAACCATGTGCTGATCCACGAGCTCGGCCATCATTTCGGCCTCACGGATGAGGACATGGCGCGGATCGAGGCCGGCGTGCAGACGACGGCGACGCAGTAGCGGCTTTCGCTCACTGCTCCGACAATTTCATCTGCGGATCATATTCCCTGCCCGCGACCTCTTTGATCACCGCCTGGCCGCAGCGCATGGTGCCGGATGCAGCATCAAAGGCGTAGCTTGGCGAACCGTGCAGCGCCCAGCCCTTGTTCAGCGCTGCCGTCACCTTGTGACAGAAGCTTGCATCATCGGCGCCGCTCAAAAACCGGTAGAGTTTCATGCCAATCTCACCGTTCGTCACTCCGATCAAGCCAGCGCATTGCCACGTGCCGCCGGGCAAAACAAGCATCCGATTCTGCCCGGGCTTGACGTTCTGCCACCGCGCACCTATCTGCATCGCTTCCAAAAAGGCCTGAAGCGCCTGCCGTCCGCTGCCTGCAAAGGTCCGGTGAAGCTTCCTTGAAAACTCTCGTTTCAACGACCGGTAACGGCTTGAAGCGGCAATGCGGACCCCGTTTTCTCTAAATATCGCCGATCCGGATCAAAGGTGAAACGATGACGACTGCAACAGACTACAAGCAAATGGCCAAGCGGCTCAGAACCGCGCTGGCCAATGATGGCGTTACCATCGGCCATTCCTGGGCGCTGGAGCTGGTGGCGGCGCAATTTGGCGCGCGCGACTGGAACACGCTTGCCGCCCGGCAGAACGGCACAGTGGATGCGCCGTTTTCCGTCGGGCAGCCGGTGGAAGGCACGTTCAACGACAAGCCGGCCCAGGGCCGGGTGATCGGGCTGTCGGAGACGATCAAGCCGGATTTGTGGCGCGTTACGGTGAAGTTCGACCCGCCGGTCGATGTGGTGACCTCGGAACTGTTTTCTTCCGAGCGCCGGCGCATCACCATGATCGTCGGGGCCGACGGCCGCTCACGCCGGCTGACCGGCACCGAAACCGGTGTCATGGCGCTGAAAGCGGCGTGAATGAGAAACGCTCTCCCCCTTTTTGAGGGGGAGAGCGGCTGATTGGCTCGTCAGGCACGACCGCCGCCACTGGTTCGCCAGCCCCATTCAACCGCGGATCTTGGCCATAACTTTCGGATCAACAGTGGCCGCTGAGAGCTGGCCGCCCATCAGCGCGCCGGGGATGCCGGGGCTTGCGACGTCCTGACCGGCAAGAAAGAGGCCCGGGACGGGTGTCTTGGCCCTCAGCGCGTCGCACATGACACGCTGCGGGGTCACGTCGAGACCATAGAACGCCCCCTTTCGATGTCCGGTAAAGCTGACGGTCGAAAGCGGCGTGGCCAGCTCCCGATACACCACAAGCTTGGCGAGATCGGGAAAGTAGCTCTCGAATTGCGCCATCAGCGTTTCTTCGGCCCGGCGCTTGAAGTCCGCATAGTCGTCACCGCGTGTGCCGTGGGGCTGATCGGCCCATTTTGCGACGGTGGACCAGTCCGCCCAGACCAGCAGCTGACCGGTATGCCTTTGCCTTGGCCCGGGGTCATGCGCCGGGTCCTTGAGCGAGCCGAAGGTCGCAGTCATGTGGGGCGGAGCTGCATCAGGCGCATCGGTCCATACAACATCGGCATCCCCCGTCGGGAAGAACCAATGGTTGGCTCTGGTCGCGCCTGCAGCCTGGATATCCCCTTCAAAGCCCAGGAACAGGGTGAAATGCGCGATGCTGGAGGGCAGCGCGCGAATCTCTGCCATCCAATCGTCATGCCCGCAGTCTTCGGGCAACAGCGTGTCGATGGTCTCGCGCGCACCTATATTGGAGATCACGGCATTGGCCCGTATTTCCGTGCCGTCGTTGGTCCGGACACCCACAACTGTGCCGCCATCAAACAGCAGTTCTTTGACGCCAATGCCTGCGCGGGCCTCGCCGCCGTTCTTGGTAATGGTCGGAATGATGTGCTCGGCAAAGGCGTTGCTGCCCCCAACCGGATACCAGGACCCGCTCCATAGGTAAGAAGCCGATATCAGGGCGTGCATGGCGAAGCTCGCCTTACCCGGCCGTCCGCCGTGATCACCCCATTGTGCGGCCATGGCGGTGGCAAGCTCGGGATGGTCGGTTATGTCATCGATGACTTCCCTGGTCGTGCGGGCGCACCACTTTGCGATCGCGCCGCGGTTCCACCAATCGAGTATGTCGCCGGCGATCTCCGGCATCGCGCGGGTCGGGAAGACCTTTAACATTGCCTCGCGGCCTTCGCGCAGCGCATGGGTCCACGCCTCGATCGCTTCGGCCTGGTCGGGATAGCGGTCCTTCAGATCCCTTTCCTGTGCTTCGTAAGGACGGGAGAGCGAAAGCGGCTCAGCCGATCCGATGTGCAATGTGTCATAGATCGCCCCCAAAGAAGCGAACTCGATGGGCGTATCGGACAGCCAGTCGATCAACTCGCGAGCATTGTCTTCCGGAGCAACACCGCTCAGGTAATGAATACCGACGTCCCAGGTGAATCCGTCGCGGGAAAAGCTGTGTGTCAACCCGCCGAGTGTCTGATGCTGTTCGAGCAGAAGTACCTTGTTGCCAACGAGACTCAGTGCGGCGGCGGCGGACATGCCGCCCATGCCTGAGCCGATGACTATCGCATCCCAATGGTCACGATCCGTGTCTGTCATTTGGATATCTCCGTTTGGGATTTTGCTGATTTGCCCGTTGCCCGGGAAATGGCCGCCTCAGCGCCAAGATCATGCGAGGCGACAATCGCAAGCCCCGGCAACCGGTCCTTCAGCCGGCGGACTTTTGCAAAAGAAGCAAGAAGCGTTTCCCTGTTACCGGTGCCCGGCACGATGTCTTGTTCGAGCAGCACCGTTTCGTAGGTCAGGTCTCCAACCAGAAGAATCGGATCCCAACCATCCCGGCGGACAAGCATGGACATCGAGCCTGCTGTATGTCCCGGCGTCGGCAACAGGATCATGGATCCATCACCTGCGACATCGTGGATGCCATCGAATCCCTCGAAAAGCGGGTCATTGGAGGGTTCGAACGTAATCTGCCGCCAATTCGCCGATGGGATCTCGATATGCTCGCGCAGGATCCACTCATGCTCCGGATGCGGTTCCGACAGTATTGCCCATTCCCGGTCGCCAACCAGCAGTTCGGCCTGCGGTATCCGGGCGATCCCACCGACGTGATCGAAGTGCAAATGGGAGATAACCGCAGTTCGAATGTCACCGGCCTCAATCCCTGCGGCAGCCAGAACATGATCGATACGGTCGGTCTCATTCAGGTGAAGGCGAAAGATCCGGGGCAGTAGAAAACGCCCGATCGCCTGTTTGATATAACGCTTGTCGGACAGGACCGCCGGGTCGATGCCGGTGTCGAAAAGGACAAGTCCGTCACGATGCCTGATCAGGAAAGCCTGCAAGGGCAAAGGCACCCAGCTGCGGCCAAAGAAGATCCACCAAAGCTGTGGAAGCCTGCTGCCATAGCGATGCTCCTTGTGCTGCTCGGCCTGCCCGCAATTTAAAACCTGAACCGACAAGATCGGAGGCTTCGGGTCCCGGGTTGGCAGCGATGCCGCCGGCCGCGTCTCAGTCATTACAAATACCTCGATCCTTCAACAAACACTTTCCAACATCAGGCGTGAACTGAATTGTGCGCAAACTTGCTAGTTTGCCGTAGGCCCCTGCGCCTGCGATCATGGGTGTGCATGAGACCTGCCTGACCCGTGTTTGTTCGTTTTTCCAGTCACCGCGAACCGGTCCGGAAATACAAAACCGTCAAGGCACGAAAATCGACTATCATCGTCCTTTTCCATCAAGACTACTTTATCGTATTATTGTAGCAAACACAGGGGTTTCTTGCGTTGAGCGAGATCAATGCTTCCTGCCCGGTTGGCTCTATCTTCGTAAATTGAAGCGCCAACAAGAAATGGAGGCAGCTTGATGCCCGGCACTCCGAATCCACTCAGCGAGATGGGTAATCTTGATCGTGTCGTTTTCTCAAAGGACGAAAGACCAAATCCATCGTTTGAAAAATCCGCCCTGCCCGGATTCAAGAAAACCGTTCAAGGCCGCCGCGCCATCCGGATTTTTGACGGCAATACAATTCCCGAAGACATAATGCGAGATTGCCTGCGGGACGCGGTTCTTGCGCCGAGCGCTTCAAACCTTCAGTGCTATGAACTCTACTGGGTTCGCGATGAAGAGAAGAAAAAACGGCTGTCTGAACTCTGCCTTGGTCAGCCCGGCGCCACCACCGCAGGCGATCTTGTCGTCGTCGTCTCGCGCGTCGATCTTTGGCAATCACACCTGAAGAAAATGACGGACATCATGACCGGCAACGGGAAAAATCCGTTGAAGGGACCTGTCCGTGATTACTACGAGGACATCGTCCCCATGCTGATGAGAACGGATCGCTGGGGATTTTACAATCTGACGCGCCGGTTGATGCTCTGGTACCGGAGCAGAAGCGAGCCCACGGTGAACGGGCCTGTCAAGCGTTCCGACCACCGCGTATACGGCCACATTCAGGCAAGCCTGGCCGCAGAAAACCTGATGCTGTCCCTTGCCGCTCACGGTTTTGAATCCTGCCCGATGAGTGGGATCGACAAGCGCGGCATCAGAAATCTGCTGCAAATTCCCGCCACGGCTGAAGTCACGATGGTCATTGGCGCTGGCACCGGCACGCCGGAAGGACTGTTCAGCCCGCGAACAAGGCTACCCTTTGGTGACCTTGTGAAGGAAGTATAGGCCTGACAGCGGAAGCGTTCGAATTTCCAAGAGGGGGGTCGGGATGCTGGCCGAGGGGTTCGGTCGCGCTGGTTTCGTGAAGAAAATTTACCCCCTCTCTTGCAATTTCTAGCACTTAGCTGACGCTAAGATGCTGAAATTGCTTTCTCTCCCGCAAGGGGAGAGATAGGTCCGGCGCCAAATCTATC
>JBFOMG010000064.1:0-85909 GCA_040830725.1 Rhizobiaceae bacterium | reverse complement strand
GGCGGATCCAAATATTGCGACATTGAAATCGTATTTCGGCGGACCGCCGAAACCGTGGTCTGCGGCAGCATCCTTGTCCCGCACAAACAGGCGCAGCCCAAATCGCACAAACGGCAACGCTGGTGCCGCAACCGTTCCAACTGTGACCGCCAGCAAAGCAGTCAGACATGTGCGCCTAATACTCAATCGCGCGTTCCCCTACGCCGGCAAGCAGGATCATATCAATGGCAGATCATCAGAGTTAACGACCCAGTAATGCTCTACCGCTCACCGAAGGTGGTCACAAGTCCCGCAGGCAAATCCGGCGGAATACTGGCAAATATTATGGCAAACAAATTGTGAAGAAAACGCCAAGACTAACAGAAAGACGATTATTCCTGATACAATTCTCGACTAAAGATCGATCTCCAGTGTGCCATTTGGTTCAGCGGCTCTCGACTGGCACAAAATCATCATCGTTTCGCGTTGCTTTTTCGACAATACGAAATCACGGTGCTCGACCTCACCGGAAACAACACCGCAGGTGCACACGCCACAAAGACCGTCTGAACATTTAACGTCAACATGAACGCCGGCTTCGTTCAGCGCATCGGTGGCGGATTTATCGGCTGGCACAGCGATCTCCCGGTTTGATTTTATGAGCCTCAATGTGAAGGGATGGTTCTCGTAGTCGGGAACTTCCGGCACCGAGAAATACTCCAGATGCCGCGCTTCGTCCGGATATCCTGCCTGTTCGGCGGCAGTGATCACTGCGTCCATGTAACGATCGGGACCGCAGGTATAAACGTGGTAACCTTTCCAGTACTTGCCCAAAATCTTGGGAAGATCAGCCCGGCTGCCCTCATCGGAGACATGGATGTGAACCTGTTCAGACCAAGGGGCGTTTTGAAGGTCGACTAGATAGCCGGCTAATGCGCACGATTTTACAGAATAATGCACTTCGAACGCTGCACCGATCGCATGAAGACGATGGGCAAAGGCAATCATCGGCGTAATCCCGATTCCGCCGCCCATAAGAAATGTCTTCTCTGCTGTTTCGACAAGTTCAAAATGATTGATTGGCTTCGAAATAAAGATTTTCCGGCCTTCGCTGAAAATGCGGTGCAACAGCACGGAACCTCCCCGGCCATCGTCTTCGCGCAGCACGCCAATCTGGTACTTGGAACGATCAGCCGGATCTCCGGACATGGAATACTGTCTGAGGAATTCAGGAGCGACCACAATGTCCAGATGTGCACCCGCGGTCCACTCAGGCAGGTCGGCGCCATCGAGCGACCGGAATTCATATTTGGCAACATCTGCGGACATCCGCTCGACCTTGGTCACCTCAACACGAATGACCGGTGAGTCACCGTCCACACGATAGACATGCTCAACTGCGCCAAGATCGCCTCGGCGCAATCGTAGCTGGTATTCTTCAGCGGTGACCATCGCCTGATAGGCCTCGATTCCCTTCTCGCGGTCCATCGGGAACGGAAATGGCCACGGGTGCGGCGCCAAGGGTGCCGGGTAGACGGCCAGTGTCTGGTCTTCGTACTTCAGATCGAGATCCCTCTGAAGATCCCGCGCGTTGACGTCATGCTCTGAGGGCCGATAGCCACCATCGGTTCCGATCTCCAGGTCCCACCACCATTTCTTGATCGGGTTCAATCCGCCATTTCCGACGGCATCGTCCAGCTTGGCAAGGATCGGCGCAGCCGCCGGAATATGCATCGCGGCCCACCGAAACGGTTTTTCTGCGAACAGGCCTTCCAAATTCCAGGGGCATGTTTTCATGCAGCGGCCGCACATCGCGCCACCCTGCGTCGTGATGCGATAGGTGGCGCATTTCTGGCTGTCCGATTTCCAGATTTCGTAGCCGTTGAACATCAATTTGGGGCCGGCAGTAATGGCACCGGAAGGACACTCACGAGCGCATTTGTTACAGTTTTCACAAAAATTCTGGAGGCCGAAATCAACAGGCCTGTCATGGGCCATCGGCATGGTCGTGGTAACCACACCTGATTTCAGCCGTGGCCCGAGAAAAGGATTGAGGATGACCTCGCCGATACGGCTGACCTCTCCAAGCCCCGACAAAAGCAAGAGCGGCGGTTGCAGCCCCTCGCCATCAAGTACGGTGTGCGCCTTGGCCTTGTAGCCAAGATTACGGATTTGCTTGGCGATTACCCCGCCGAGAAGCGAAAACCGCAAATAGGCGCGCATGGATTGTGCTACCGAAATCCAGTCATCACCGGAAGCGCCTTCCATGGTCTCATAGCCCTGATCAATGATCATGGATATAGCCTGGTCGTGTGGCGGTTCGAGGGGTTCGCCAAGCGCGTCGTGGCTAT
Source organism: Rhizobiaceae bacterium (assembly GCA_040830725.1). GTDB lineage: Bacteria > Pseudomonadota > Alphaproteobacteria > Rhizobiales > Rhizobiaceae > JAWKWH01. The sequence goes on along the minus strand of JBFOMG010000064.1, from coordinate 83,579 downwards.
ACCAGGTCCAGTCCGGGCATCGTGACAAACCAACAGCATCTACGCCGAGAAAATATGCAGCCGCCTTGATATTCTCGGCATTGCGCTGCGCATCCCGCGCGTGCGTTGCGATCTCGTCGGCCGCTTCCCCGTCCTGTAGCAGCACGAATGCGCCAAGCGCTCTTCGCTGCGCCATCGACGGCGCGGCCTTTCGCGCATAGTGACCACCCTTGGCACCATCCTGAACCGCTTTTCCCATGTCACCGAACTGCGCCCGAGCAAACATGTCAGTGCGCTTCGGAACCCTCGCCACCCGGTCCTCATCGATATAGGTCGTCGGCTTCTCAACCCGCTTCAGCATTTCAAAAGGATGAGGCCCGTCGACAAACCGGCGTTTGGCGAAAAGTTCACGGTTGAACGCGTTTTTGGCGAAGCCTTTTCCAAGCTTCCAGGCCATTCCGTGAGTTCGGTTTCGCGGCTGTTCGGACAATGGAACCAGTGGATTATCTGCAGCAAGTTCAAAATTTGTCGTCACAGCGCCAACGCCGAAACGCGAGCCGAGATAGGGATTGGTAGTCGCTCCATTCTCGACGGTCGCAAGTCCCGATGCGACCACCAGTTTTCCCAGATCAACATCTGAGGATGTTCCGGTGTGAGCCCGCGCGTCAAACCCAAGCAGCCGCAGATAGTTGGCGATTACAACAGCTGTTTCAGCTGCGCGCAGGCATGCCCTGACCTCCTGCGCATCCGAAATCCACTCGTAGCCGGGTTCATCTTCAGCAGGATCACGCGGATACTCGTAAGCAAATACCACTGCATGACTGTGGCCGTCGATCGTCGTCGGCGGCGCATCCATGCTTTCCTTGAGGTCCGCCATGATGATGTCGATGCCTGAAGCCAGCGTTTTGGTCTGCCTGGTTCGCAGATCGTCGGCCAATCGATCGATGTCGGGATTGCGAAACGGTTCTGGCAACAGGGCAGCGTCGGGCAACTTGCAGATTCCGACCATCGATGAGTCAGAAAAGTAACCGAATCCCTTGATATGGTTGGCCCGCTCTCGGGGATCATCCGGACATTCGGCACGAACCTTGTTGACTAGCCCATCGCGTATCGCATCCAGCATCGCCTGGTATTCACCCATCGCATTGACGATGGATTGAGGTGCATCCGGCCGGTCAAACGATAGCGGCTGCATTGCCGGGACAGCGCCTAAATCCGGAGTCTCGTCGCTACGCATCAGCCGCTCCAGTGGATACGGGCCCATGTGAACAGGACGATCTTTATCGGAGAAAAAACGCAAAGCCAGCATGTCTTTCTTGATTTCCGCAAGCCAACACGGAATTTGCCACGACTTCAAGGCCCATTCAGTTTGAACCGGAGTGATCCGATCGGCCAATTGTCGCGTAGCTTTTCTCAATGGAGGAAAAACGCTAATGGTAGCACTTCCGGGTACGGTTGTGAGCGAAGCGAGACTGGTGGACAGTGACACAGAAATTCACGGTGCGCTTATGGAGCGCATCGCAGTTGGTCGAGACAAAAAGGCCTTCGAGTCTTTGTTCGCTCATTTCGCTCCCAAGATTAAGGCGCTGATGCTTAAACAGGACTCCGATCCGGAACTGGCAGAAGATCTGATGCAAGACACAATGCTGACAGTATGGAACAAGGCACACCAGTTTGCTTCGTGGCGAGGCAGCGTCAGCGCGTGGATTTTCACGATTGCCCGTAATCGTCGCATTGACCGGTTTCGCCGCCAGGGCACGCGCCACTACATCGATATTGCGGATTATGAGATCGCAGATGAAACGCCAGACAGCGAAGATTGTATAATGGCTGGCGAACGCGACCGGCTGGTAGCCGAGGCAACGTCCCATCTGCCAGAAGAGCAAAAACAGATCATTGCCATGTCATTCGTTGAAAACCTGGCGCAAACCGAAATCGCAGACCGGCTTGGAATCCCTCTGGGCACGGTAAAATCGCGAATGCGCCTGGCTTACAAAAAGATCAAGACCAATTTGGAGGATGTGCTGTGACTATCAAACACCATCCCGACGACACGTCGATTATTGCATACGCGGCTGGCACACTGGATGAGGCATTTGCTGTGCTTGTCTCTTGTCATCTTGAAACCTGCCCGCAATGCAGGGAAAAGCTCAAGGCGGCCGAGCTGATGGGCGGGTCTTTGCTTGAGCATACCGATGATGCACCGGTCGCAGACGGATCATTCGGCAGGCTCCTGGAGAAGATCAGCGTCGCCGATGTAAAGGCTGAGCCAAGAATTACACTTCCCGCTCGCACCAAGAAGCCCATTTCCGGCAAACAAGAAATGCCGTTGGCCCTGCACCACTATGTTGACAGCACGATGGCGGACATCAAGTGGAAGCGCGTCGGACCGGGCGTCTGGCAAAAGCCGATCGAGCTTTCGAGGCACGCCTCGTCATCGTTGCGGTTGTTGCGGATCGCGCCTGGAAAGAGCGTCCCTGAACACGGTCACGGCGGCCAGGAAATGACGTTGATTCTGTCGGGTGCATATCAGGACGAGATCGGCCATTTTGGCCCCGGCGATGTTGCTGATCTCGATGACCATGTTGAACATCAGCCTCGCGTGGTTTCGGAAGAAGATTGTATCTGCCTTGCAGCGACCGAAGCCCCGACAAAGTTCAAGGGTCTGGCAAGTCGCTTACTACAACCACTGATTGGCATTTGATCGTTTGTCCAATTCGGCCAAACCACGCTGGGACAGCGTGTGGATCATTGGCGCCAGCACGGGCATCGGTCGAGCGCTGGCACACCGCCTGGCTTCACAAAGCCGGACATTGGCGGTGTCAGCCCGTTCAGCTGAACGCTTGGGCACACTTGCCCAAGAACACCCAAACATGGTGTCACACACGCTTGACGTGACCGATCAGGAGCAGGTTGCGCAAGCAGCAAAACGGTTGGATATGGATCACGGGACGCCAGATCTTGTGATCATCTCTTCGGGCGTGTGGCACCCGGTCAAACCAGATGCATTTGACCCTTTGATATTTCGCAACGCTGTCGATGTGAACTTCTTGGGCGTCATCAATGTCCTGGCCGCCATCGTGCCAAAGATGATCAAACGCGGCAGCGGGCATATCGCCATCATCGCTTCGGTTTCGGGTTATCGTGGCTTGCCGAACGCAGCCGCCTACTCGCCGATGAAGGCTGCATTGATCAATCTTGCCGAATCGATTTACCCGCAACTAAAGCGCCAGGGCGTTGACATCACGATCATTAATCCGGGCTTTGTCGACACACCGATGACATCGGTGAACAAATTTCCAATGCCGTTCCTGATGACACCGGAAGAAGCCGCCAAGCGCATTTCAAAAGGTCTGGACAGGCGGGATTACGAAATCGCCTTTCCAACGCGATTTGCGCTGTTCCTGAAACTACTACGGATGTTGCCAAATCGTGTTTTCTTTTGGATTATCAACAAGTTCGTGTTGAAATGAGATTCAACATCTCAACGAGTCGAAGCGCCCCCTCACGGCGTTTTTCGAAACACCGCATTCACTTCGCCCAGCCGTATTCCAAATCTGTGCATCACGGCTCGGTTGGCAACCGTCTTCTCGTCAATGCGGTACATACGGTCATCAAACCACACCGGTATGATTCTCTCTCCGACTTTGAGATCGAACAAATATTCCATCGCGAGCAAGTCGTCGGAGGCACGGCCAGATTTCCATCTTGAAAGCTCATCGCAATCACCGGTGAAGTTCCGGGCGCTCTCAAATTCAAACTCCCATGTGCGATTGTCTACTTGTCCGTCAGAGAATTCAAACCGTTCCGTCATGACAAACCGCGACGACATCCAGGTGCCGCTCATCTGAAGCGAAAATGTCCTGGTTGACCCACCGAATCTGGGCACCACCAACCCCCATGCCCGAACATCACCTTCGAAGAACTCGGTCAACAAGTTGTCCGGCGTCAGGGCCGGCCTGTCTGCAACAATATCGAGCATATGATTAATGTCCTACCGTATCGATACGGGTTGGACCCGCGCCGCCAAGGATGCCGGCGGAGCAGGCCTTGTTCGCATTGCGAAGCGGCGCCGGCGGACGCAGTCCCTTGAGCCAAAGTTTCAGTGCCTCGATGTGGATCGCGATCATGACCTTCAGTGTCATAAACGGCATCGTGGTGACGAGCCGTGCAATATTGGTGTCGGTAGCACTAACACTGGAGGTTGCATAACTGGTATTGATGATCGGCCGTCCAGCTTCCTTAAGCGAAACGCCGATGACCACTTTTTCGTCGTCGAAATCGAGCTTGAAACCGTATCTGCCTCTCTCACCGTTGAATGGCGAAACCAGCAGCCTTTTCGATGCGCCGTCGACGCTGACCTGTCCGTCGGCATCAGTCACCTTGCAGGCGTAGTGCACCCGCCCACCAAACGTGTTGTTCACCTCATAGACAATCGCGCTCACTTCGCCGGACTTGCCGAGGCAAAAGTATACTGTCAGCGGATTGAAAACGTAGCCGAGCACTCTTGGAAAGGTGAACATGAGCACGCGCTCGGCTCGCAGATCCAGCCGTCTGCGCACAATGTCCCGCACAAACCAGGCCAGGTCCGGCGTTTCCCCATCGGCGTGGTCGCGATCGTGGATCGACAATATGTTCCACCGATTGTGAGAAAAGAGCCGGCACGAATTGGCAAATGATCCAATGTGATCAAGATCCAGAAGGACCGAGAATGCCCGGTACCGCAGACTATGCCACTTGGGGAACACGCGGCGATGCAAAACGGTGCCCGAAAACAGTGCGGGTTTCGGAAAGCTCATTCTGCCGCCTCCAGAAACACCGGTTCGCGGGGGATGATCTGAATGCGGCCGGATTCATTTTCGACATCCCATGGCCGGCGCAGTCCGCCGAGTTCTTCTGCGACTGCCAATCCGCTTTGTAATCCGTCTTCATGAAAGCCGTAGCCAAAGTAACTGCCACAAAACCAGGTTCGGTTGCGTCCCTGCAATTCCCACAACGATCGTTGAGCATTGACTGCTGCAGCATCGAATATCGGATGCCGGTAGGAGGTCTGATAATGAATTTTAGTCGCTTCGATTGTATTTATTGGATTTACCGACACGAACAGTTCGGTTTGCGTGTTCAGTTTTTGCAAGCTGTTCATCCAATAGGTGACCGAAGCCTGCTCCGCGAATTGACTGTTTTGCCTGCTGGCCATGTAGTTCCAGCTTGACCACAATCTTCTTCGTTTCGGCATTGCTGCCGCGTCGCCATGAAGCACCGCCAGATTGTCGGAATAGGCAAATTGTCCGAGCAGATGGCGCTCAAAACTGTCAGCGTCAGCCAGCAGCGCGAGACTTGCATCTGCATGACTTGCCAACACGATCTCATCGAAGCGATGTTCGGTACCATCGGGTTCATGCACCGCCACAAATTCCGGCGTTCTACGCACTGCTGCCACGGAACAGTTAAGCTTCACATCGAAATGGGAGTCATCTGCCAATTGATTGACATAGCGGCGGCTTCCACCGAGCACACTGCGCCATTTGGGGCGATTGCGCGCCTTGAGCAGGCCGTGATTTCCGTAGAATTCCAGAAATGAACGAGCAGGATAGTCTTTCATCGTCTCTGCCGGAGCGGACCATATCGCGCCTGCCATGGGCAGTATGTGATCGCTGAGAAAGGCGCTGGAATATCCTTCAAATTCCAGAAACTCGCCAATCGAGATGCCCGATCCGTAAGCCTGTACTCTGACTGGCGCCTCGCGAAAGAACCGGAAGATATCCTTGATCAGCCTCCAATGACGTTGCCGGGTTAAGTTGGATTTTTGGGTGAACCAGCCATCAAGGCCCTTTCCACCACTGTATTCGTACACCCCGCCATTGAGGGAAAATGCAAACGTCATGCTCGATTGCGAAGTCGGAACATCGAGATAGTCAAACAGTGCGGTCAGATTGGGATAGTTCTGCTGATTGTAGACGATGAAGCCGGTATCGACCGGTACGGGCCCGTCAGGGGTTTCGACTATTCGCGTATTTGAGTGACCGCCAAGCCGGTCATTTGCTTCAAACACGGTGACGTCATGGCGTTGGGACAACAGCCATGCTGCTGACAGACCGGAAATGCCCGATCCGACCACTGCGATTTTTCGTTTGCGTAAATGTTCCATACCCGGCCTCTTGTTACAGGATTGACTACGGGCGCGCAGTTGGGATGGATCACACGATTTGAGGTAAATCTCTGACAATGATGTCACACCAAATTTGTGCTGAGGCCCGGCCTAACCGGTCTCACTGATTTGGTAACGGGATTTGGCAAGCCATGCCGGATCGATCTCGAAACCCCAGCCGGGTTCATCTGTCACCGTCGCCTGCCCATCGATTATTTCAAAAGGTGAACGCACAAACAGCCCCTCCTGCCAAGGATAGTAGTCAGGACCCTCTATGGAAAACTCCAGATACTTCCCGGCGTTGGGGATGGCTCGTAGCAAGTGCATTGTAAACAGCGTAACCAGTGAGAGGTTGGCGCAATGCGGTGTCACCGGGAGACCCGCTTCCCGGGCCATCTGGCAAACGCGCAGCGTCCGTGACAGACCGCCGAGGTAACAGATATCCGGTTGCACGATATCGACCGCCCGCATGTCAATCATCCGGCGCCAGACCGTCAGATCGCAATCCTGCTCGCCGCCAGTCACGTCAATCTTCAGCGCATCGGTGACCTGCTTGGTCTGCTCCAACTCCCAATAGGGACAGGGCTCTTCGAAATGGCAAAACCCGTTTTCCTCCAGCATGCGTCCGACTTCGATGGCCCGCTCCGGCGAATAGCAGGAGTTTGCGTCTATCAGCAGGTCGATATCATCGCCAAGCTCGCGGTGCATCGTCGCGATGATTTCTTCGGTCCGGCCCGGCCACTCATCCTGATTGCGTCCCACTTCCGCTCCCGCCCGAACTTTGAAGGCGTCAAAGCCCTGCTCGTCGCGCAACCGCTTCAAGCGCTCGGCCTCGTCTTTCGGTGTGATGTCACGCTTCATCGACGAGCCATATGCACGTATTGACCCCGGTTTACCGCCAATCAGTTCGGTTACCGGCTTGCCGGCCTTTTTGCCCCGTAAATCCCATAGTGCCGTATCAAAACCGCACATGGCCCGGCGCAGATAAGAGCCCGGAAATTTGTGTTCCCGCTCGGTGACGATATCGAGCAGGTCGTCGAGGTTGGTTGTGTCCTCGCCCAATACCCATGGCGCCACCTGCCGGTGCAACACCTGCACGGTGATGTCAGAATGATAGGTGGAAACCTGCCCCCAGCCCTGGGAACCGTCCTCTGAGGTAACGCAGACAAATCCGACGAACTCGTTGGCAAAACTTTCGATGCGGGAGATTTTCATGACTGACCGTCATTGGTTGCACTGAAGCTCCAAGCGCAAATAACGCAAGGACAAGTCGCTGTCATGAACATAATTTTGGGGAAGACGAATTCGGACCGGGGTTCGACTACCGCGGCTATTCGCAGCGAAGTGTGACCACGGACGTGTAGTTGCCCGGCGGAAAGGTTCCGATGGTTTTGTCGACCACCAGATGAACCATCACCGTGGTCAAACCTCTTTTTAGGCTGGTTTGGGCAGATGTTTCTCCGAATGTCCCCGACCCGGAACCGGAAAATGAGATACCGGTCATCGTACCGGTGAAAGTGGTATTGGTATCGCCGCCAGCAGGCATGGCCGAAAAGGTCCGTGGCTGATCAATTGACAGGTCAAACGAGCCGTTGGTTGTCAGCACATCTGCCATTCCAGGCAGACCGCCCGGCAGTTTTGAGCTTAACTGTGTCAATCCGGCATTGGGTGCAATCGTTCCCGGCGTTTGCAATACATTGATCAGACAGTATTGACGGTCGGCCAGGTTGACCGAAAACGGCACGCCGCGATCTGCCGACTGGACAGAACCAGGCAACGTACTTTGGATAATGACGCTCGTAAGAGCGACCGCGCAATATCGACTGATCGGAATTGTCCAACCCGCCCGGCGTATGATTTGAGCTGCGCACCGCATCAACGGTCCTCACTCGCACCTGAGAACCAATTGGGCTGCATAGTGTCCGGACGCGAAGCTGGAGCCCTGGATAGTCGCGGTCAGATCAGCAGAGATGTTCGTTGTCCCCCGCTTCAGGCGTACATTCCCCGGAGACAGGATCGTTGCAAAATTGGTCGCGCCGTTGCCGGAAAACTCGCCGGAAAATGTCACCGGTCCATTCAAATTCGGACTGGCAACAAATGCCACCGGCGCCTCGAGAAAGGCAGAGTAACTTGCATTGGTGGTTGTGATTTGCGCGGTGCCCGAATAGCCGCCGGCTACCTTCGAACTAAGTGCGACATTGCCGATGGCGGGCGCCAATGCGCCGGGGTTGCCGACAACGACCATGCAAAAATGTTTGTTTGCCGCAGCTGCCCTTTCAATCAGGGCTGATGTGGAAATTTCACCATCCTCAAGGAACAATCCATTTCCAAGATCGACAATCTGGGCGGAAACATTAAATGGCAGGATCAGTAAACCTGAGCAGAGGGCTACAGCCCGGCAAGTACGCGTGCGCCAGGGCGCTGCGGCTTTCGCCACACTGCCTTCGCTCCCACGATTGCAGACCCTGAATGCCATTCGTCATTCCTTGCCGTCAGTTGACCAGCCCTCTTCGTCCCAGTTTTCGTCTGTCCCCGTGTTGTTGACATTTGTCTGGCCCGTGGCCGACTGCTCCGCTGCATCAGGCGTATCGATCGAAGCGGTACGCTCGTCGCTGAGCTGTCTACCCTGCCGCCCAAGACCCATTTGCATCAGGCGCAATTCCATCTGGAGCCGTTGCACTTCCAACTCGTACAGACGGCCGCAATCCAGTCGCCCGGGCTTTTTCCCAAGCGGAATGACAATGCGGCCATAGGCCGAAACGCTATTTGACCCGATGGCATTGTTCGGATTGCCAATGACGCCGGTGTCCAAATAAGCCCCTGCACCGGAAACGGCGGAACGGCATGTAGTTCCATCCGCCGCGCGGACTTCATCATGCCCCTGAGGCAGCTGGACTCCTGGCAGGCTGAAACCCGAAACATCCTGATTGATGATCGATGTCTGTGCCTGCGCACCGGATACGGCCGCACAGACACCAAGTGCGGCTGCGATTACAGGCGCTTGCCAAGAAACTTGCCACATACCTGTGCCTTAATCCGGGTTGTCTGCCCCGGGAATGGAATGGATTCGGTGCAGATACGTACTTTGCGCTTCTGCTCGCCATTAAATGGAACCATGACCGTGACCGGACGCGAGAAACGCGCGCCAAGTGTGAAGACAGACGGTGAAATCACCGCGTTTTTCACCTCACGGAACGTCTGGTCGTATACCTTGACCTCAATGCGGATCCGATGCTCATACGGATTGGCAGGATACACCCTGACAGCGAAACTGTCGGTGAAGCTCTGCACCTCCGCCCGCATCGGCGACATGGCTTGCGCCGCTGCCCCGGAAGGCAGCAGCGCTAAACATATGGCGCCAGCAAGTAGACTGGTTGCTCTTTTCATTGGATTTCCCCTTCTTCCCCACTAGCGCCTTGAATTTCGTCCCTTATTCGCAGCGCAGGACGACAGTTGCCGCATACGTGCCGGCCTGGTAGCTGCCGGTCGGATGCGTCGCGGTCAGATCAACGGATACGCTGGTCGAACCGTTGGTCAGAGCCGTTTGTGTTGCACCGGGAACATTCGACGCTGTGGTCGCACCTGACAGGTCGTATGTAACGGCGAATGTTGAAGCGGTAACGACAGGTTCGGTCGAAAACGCAGCCGGAGCGACTGTGTCAACTTCCCAGCCTGTGCCGGTCGCCATGATGACAGCCGTACCCGGCGCACCACCAGCATTGTTCGAGCTCAACTGCGTATACCCTGCGTTTGGGGTGATCGTACCACTTGAGCCGACCGTGATCGCGCAGGTATCGGCGATCGTACCATTGAACGGAATGTTGTCGGTAACAGCGTTCGCCTGAACAGGCGCCAGAACTGCGACCGCAGCAACGACTTTAAAGAGGCTTTTCATCTATGGACTCCTTTGACAGCCTTCATGTGGTGCCCGCCGGTTTTTTTTTGTGGCGGATCGTTTTTGTCGGCAGCAGGTTGTTTTTGGAGACCACGAACGGAAACAGACATAAATCTGCTTTGGACCGCCGCGAGCCAGAACCCCCTTAGCCTGCGCGGGACCATACCGGCCAAGGCTTAATCGCCACTTTCGGGGGTTGGTTAGCAAACACTAAATGAGTGATTTCGAATCCGCTGGTTAACGAAATTGCATCAATTGCAACCTGTTAGCGAACCGGCAAGCTGCTGCAAGATATGGCTGAATGAGCAAATTAGCCGTCTGCGGAACCGATCGTTCCGCCGGCAGCGCGAAGCCGTTCGGGTGTATCGACATCCAGGCTTGCCGCGCCCCCAATTTCCACGTCAACAACTGGAGTATCACCCGATTCAACCAGCTGGCGCGCGCCAACATCCCCTTCGATCTGCTCAATCAGCGGCAACACCGCCTTGGGCAAAATCACAGGATTCCCACGTTTTCCTTCATGGGTGGCGCGGACAATGGCTTGGCCCTGTGACGTCTCAAATGCCTTGGTCAGACGACCAATATCAACAGGGTTGACGCCAGGCATATCTGAAAGAGCAACCAACACACCGTCAACATCGCCGGCTACCGCCCTGGTTCCGGTTTTCAGCGAACTGGAAAGTCCGGTTGCATAGTCTTTGTTTTGCACAAACCTCACATCAAGTCCGGCCAGGGCCGTTTTGATCCGTTCGGATTGATGACCGGTTACAACCGTGATGGGGAGGCCGCCTTCAACCAACGTCATGCAAGATCTTCGAACCAGCGGCACACCATCGAAAGTCGCAAGCAGTTTGTTGGGACCACCCATTCTGGTTGATTGACCGGCGGCCAGAAGGATTGCATGGATTTTCGGTTTGTCCTTCGCAGCTTTTATATCCCGGGGCCGCGGCCGCGCCGGTATTTCGCCAAGCAATCCGCCAACCCCCATGGTCTCAATATCTGCCGATGTCACCGGAATTCCGGCGAGCAGGCGATCCAAAACCCAGTCGAAGCCATTTTCCTTCGGACTTCGCGCGCAGCCCGGCGCTCCGATGACAGGAACTCCCAGACGTTCGCCCACGGTTATCAGATTGCCTGGATCCACAGGCATCCCGACATGCACTATTTTGCCGCCTGACGCGGTAATGGCCGCAGGTATGACGTCATCGGGATCACTGGTCGCCGATGCGCCAAAGACGATTACCAGGTCGCAACTGGCCGAAGCATCCTTGATGGCATCAGCCAGTGTAACAATGTCATGGTTGCAGCGAACCTCGCCAGCAATTTCGCTTCCCGATCGCTCAAGGCGTGCCTCAGTGATGCGAACGGTCTTGTCGAGCACATTTTCTCGGGTTCCGCCCAACACAGTCTGGATAAGGCCTATCCTCGACGGTCGGAAATGGTGAATTTCCAGCATCTTGCCGTTTCCGGCAGCATTCTGCGCCAAATCCACCAGATCATTCGGCACCGCAAAAGGAATAACTTTTACCGTCGCAATCATCTGACCGGCTGTTACCGAAGCATGGTTGCGCAACGTTGCGATGGTCATCGATGGATCGATCGCGTTTAACCGGTTCACCATTTCCGCGTCGACAACGAATAAGCCTGCCGAGACTGCATGCAGATTTACCCTGCCTGTCGACACGGAACGCGCCTCAAAACCGTCGCCGCTGATGGACGCTGCAATGCGCCAAGCCGCATCGTCTTCACTCACATCGTCAGGGTCCAGACGGGCAACCACGACTTCGCGGATATTCGCCGCATTCAGGTTCTCGATGTCGTGTGCTGTCAGCTTGGTGGCTTTTTTCAACACCAAATTGTCCGCTTTCACCCCGTGCGCAAGAATAGCGCCTTCGGCCTCATCAATCGGCGTCGAACCAAATTTCATGGCTCTGCATCTCCGGCCAGTCCGCGACGGTGAAATGTATCGATTACCTGCGCCAGTATGGCCACAGCGATCTCAGATGGTGTTTGAGCCGCAATATCCAGTCCGATCGGGGAGTCAATCCGCGCCGTCGCTTCTTCAGACACTCCCGCTTCGTGCAGCCGGACCAGTCGTTTTGCATGTGTCTTGCGGCTACCCAGCGCGCCGACATAGAAACAACCGGCCGCAAGCCCGGCTTGCAGCGGCAAGTCATCGATCTTTGGATCATGGGTGACCACTGCAATCGCCGTATAGCGGTCGAGGGGCTTGTCCTTCAACACATCCTCCGGCCATTCCGCTGTCAGTTTGATACCGGCAAATCGCTCGTCCGTTGCAAACGCGGTTCGCGGATCGATGATTTCGACATCGAAGCCGGCGATCTTGGCCATCGGCGCCAGTGCCTGACTGATATGTACCGCACCGATCACCACCAATCGCGGTGGTGGCAGGTGGACATTGAGAAAGAAGCCGTCACCATCAATCTCAACCAGTCCGGATTTGCCTGTTCGCATCGCCTTGCTGATCGCTTCACCAAGCTCGCCCGAGGCAGGATCTCCCTCACAGATAATCCGGCTGCCACCATCGCCTATTGCAGTAACCAGCACAGCGGCTCTGCGAGCACGACGCTCCTCATTCAGTTTTTTAAGTGCCGCAGGATCCATCAGCCCAATCGTTCCACATAGACCCGAATCTTGCCGCCGCAGGACAATCCGACCTGCCAAGCCGTTTCGTCCGCGACCCCAAACTCCAGCATTCGCGGTTCACCTCCGACAAGAATATCGGCAGCCTCGGCAACGACGGTTCCTTCGACACACCCGCCTGAGACGGAACCCTCAAAATTGCCATCCGCATCGATCACGAGATGGCTTCCAACAGGCCGTGGCGCCGATCCCCAGGTTTCCATGACGGTCGCAATTGCAACATCGCGCCCCTCGTTCAGCCATGTTTCTGCGATATCCAGCGGGTCAGTCAGCAATTCTCGTTCTGCTTCCAACGTTGCCTCCAATATTAGCCCACCGCAAATTCGAACTGGTTCTGCATCCGCCGCGGATCGAACCGGGCGTTTCGTCCGGAAGAAAGAGCATCGCACAGTCCGGCTAAGGCATCGAGTGAGTGCACCGGGCGAAATTCGTCTACGTGCGGCAGCATGGCGCGAACACCCCTCGCCTTGGCTTCGAAGCCGTCAAACCTCAGCAAGGGATTAAGCCAGATGAGTCGCCGGCAGGATTTGTGAAGCCGCTCCATCTCCTGCTCCAACCCACCAATATCATCCCGTTCCAGTCCGTCGGTGATCAACAGTACCACCGCGCCCTGTCCCAAAACCCGGCGCGACCAGTATTTGTTGAACTCGTGCAATGTCTCACCAATGCGTGTCCCACCGGACCAATCTTTGACGGTTTCGGCGCATTGGGCCAACGCCTCATCCGGATCGCGGTGCCGCAATTGCCGGGTGAGATTGGTAAGACGCGTACCAAAAACAAAGGTGTGTACCCGCTGCCGTTTTTCAGCAAGCGCGTGCATGAAATGCAGGAATATGCGGGTGTATTCGCTCATCGAGCCGGAAATATCGGCAAGCACCACCAATGGCGGATGCATGACGCGCCGTGAGCGGAATTTCGGCAACATCAAATCACCGCCGGTCTTCAGCGCTTCGCGCATCATCGCGCGGGGATCGGCCCGGTGTCCACGCAGATCAGGCCGGAAACGCCGGGTTTTGACTTCATCGTCCGGCAACCGCAATTCTGAAATCGCGCTCCTTGCTTCGGCGAGTTCTGCCGCGGTCATCTGTGCGAAATCCTTTTGCCGCAGCACCTCGTTGCCGGAAAATGTGAAACGCGCGTCGACATCCAGTTCGGGAACTTCCCTGGGTGGTTGATTTTTCCTCTGCCCCTCAAACAACGCCTCGCTGACCCGGTTCTCGGCCGCTCTGGATTTTTGCTTCTCGCGGGTATCGGGTGCGGTGGGCGAGAACATCGCCAGCATCTTCTCCACCAGCTCACGCGAACGCCAGTAAAGCCGGAATGCCTCGTCAAATGTAGCGTGATCTTCCCGCCGGTTGACCAATACGGCGTGCAGCGTCCAGTAAAAATCATCGCGGGTACCGATACCGGCTGTCAGAACTGCTTCGATCGCGTCCTTCACGGCTGCGGGCCCGACACGCATGCCCGCTTTGCGAAGCGTCCTGGCAAAATAGATGATATTGTCGGCCAACCGGCCTTCACTTGAGGCAACTGCGGGCGTTGATTGATAACGCTTCATCGGTACACGCTCTAGGCCGCCGTCAATTCCGCCTTGACCTCTTCCAGCAATCTGGCGTTCTCGCCCTGCGAGATTCGGGCAATATCATCCTGGTACTTCAGCAGAACGCCAATTGTATCTGAGACCGTTTCCGGATCGAGCGCCACTTTGTCCAGTTCGTTCAGCGCACCAGCCCAGTCTATGGTTTCGGCCACGCCGGGCACTTTGAACAGATCAATTTCACGCAGTTTTTGAACATATGCGACGATCTCGGCTGAAAGGCGCTGATTGGCCTGCGGCACTTTTCGCCTGATGATCTCAAGCTCGCGTTTGGCATCGGGATAGTCGACCCAATGGTAGAGGCAACGCCGCTTCAGCGCGTCATGAATCTCTCGTGTCCGATTGGTCGTGATCACCACGATTGGCGGTTCCTCGGCGCGAATTGTACCCAATTCCGGCACTGTCACCTGGAAATCAGACAGGATTTCCAACAGGAACGCTTCGAACGCTTCATCAGTTCTGTCCAACTCATCGATAAGCAACACTGGTGCAGCACCCGTCTCGCCCTGCAAGGCTTCCAGAATTGGCCGCCGGATCAGGTATTTCTCGGAGAAAACATTCTTCTCAAGCTCGCCGCGATCGGATTTCCCCGTCGCTTCTTCCATGCGGATTTCGATCATCTGAGCGGCGTAGTTCCACTCATACACCGCAGAAGAAACATCGAGCCCCTCGTAACATTGCAGCCTGATCAGTTTTCGGCCAAGCGCCGAGGCCAGCACTTTTGCGATCTCAGTTTTACCAACACCCGCTTCGCCCTCAAGAAACAAGGGCCGGCCCATCTTGAGACTGAGGTAAAGCACCGTCGCCAGTGAACGATCCGCAACATAGTCTTCGTCGGCCAGCAGCTGCACGGTATCATCTATCGAAGATGGAATTGGCCTTGATTTGGTTGCAGCCATATCAGTTCCCATTGGTCACAGCACTCGAAACCCTCGATCATGATAGAGTAGAGGTGGTTGGTTTTTGCCACGTCGTACCCCGGCAACCTTGCCAAAGAAAACAAAATGCGTCGCCATTTCACGGACTTCCATCACAGTGCAATCAAATGTGGCAACCGCATCCTCCAGTACCGGCGCACCGGTCGCCAATTGGCTCCAGCGGCCAATCGAAAATCGCTGGTCCTGATCAACAGGGGTGATACCGGAGCAAGCCTTGGCAAGTTCCAAGTGCGACTGACCAAGTGTGTTGATGGCAAAGACGCCATTTTTGAGAAACAGCGTGTTGTCGGGTATCGAAAGATTGATGCATGCCAGGACAATCGGCGGATTGTCCGAAACCGATGTGACCGCCGTTGCAGCTATTGCGCGCTTACCCGCCTCACCGTCGGTTGAAATAACGTGAAGGTGGCCAGCAAAATGCGCCATCGCATCGCGATAGTCCTTGCCGTCAATGTCAGTTGTCTTCAGCAATACACCACCCGTCGTTTGCGCCATCTATATAGGTCCCGCTGCCCAAGCAGCAACTATCCTTTTGAACACATTCGCTCAAGATCGCACCAATGCTACATCCGTTCTGTTGCGAAGCGCTTAATATGACTCTAGTTGTAGCTGGTCCGCTTCCGCGTTCGGTGCCTGCCACCGGCGCCAACATGAATATGGAGATCGCTTTGCCGGTGAATACCGTTGCCGCTTTGCTTTTGGCGATCTCAGCCTTGCTGTTTTCCCCTGCCGTTTCTTTCGCCGATGGGCCGGTCGTCGGTATAGTAACCCCTTTGTCGGGACCAAATTCCCGTCTAGGTGAGCAGTTGGGAATTGGAGCGGAAAAGGCGTTCGAACGCTCGGGAATGCAGACAATCCTGTCCGATGACGCGTGCAGCGCTGAAGGCGGAGAAAAGACAGCCAGACAATTGGCGTCAGCCGGCGTCAGCCTGGTAATTGGATATTTGTGCACCGCATCCGTCGAGCATGCATTGCCGATCCTGAGCGAGGCCGGCATTCCGGTCATAACGCCTGGCGTGAGAACCGATAGCATAACGGACCGGCGGTCACGCACCGGCTGGCTCGTCTACCGTCTGGCGCCGCGCGCTGATGCGGAGCGCAAGGCGATAGCTGACATATTTATCGAACAATGGGCAGACAAGTTTTTTGCAATCGTCGACGACGGAACCATCTATGGCCGGGAATTGGCTGAAAGCTTTCGCCTTTCGGTCGAACAGGAGGGACTAAAGCCGGTTTT
Organism: Rhizobiaceae bacterium; assembly: GCA_040830725.1. Lineage (GTDB taxonomy): Bacteria > Pseudomonadota > Alphaproteobacteria > Rhizobiales > Rhizobiaceae > JAWKWH01. Next base: position 67,121 of record JBFOMG010000064.1, on the reverse strand, counting down.
CACCGATACGTATCGTCCGCAATTCGACAATCAGATTGGACTGGCAGGACGCTTGAAAAACGCAGGGGCGACCCATGTGTTCGTTGGTGGCAATCGCGATGATGTCGCAATTCTCGCCCGCGATGCAGGCGTAATCGAATATCCGCTCGTTATCGCGGCCGGAGAGACGCTCCGGGCAGCCAGGGGCGAAGTCGACCTCGCACCGGGTACGCTGATGATTGGCTTGCCTGAAGCATCGGACATCGCCACGACGTCTGTACTACAGTCGTTCCAGAGCGATGGCGTGGTCCCTGAGGGCTATGTTTTGGGTGGTTACTTGGCTGGGGAAATCGCGGTGAAAGCGCTCCAGATAAAACAGCAATCACAGCGTTCCCTGACCGAAATTCTGTCCGGTGAGCTGTTTGAGACAAGCGCGGGCAAAATTCGTTTCAATGAATCGGGCGATCGAACCGATAATCCGTACCGCCTGTTTCGATATGATGGAGAAAACTTCGTTGAGGTCCGCTGAATGAATTTTGCGCCAGGCCCGAAAAATCTCCTGACCGATGTGGAAGGCTTGCTTGTCGGCAATTCGCACGATGATAGATTGAAATCCGGTGTGACAGCGGTGCTCTGCCCTCCGGAAACGGTTGCGTCCGTACAGGTGTTGGGAGGAGCTCCGGGAACGCGGGAAACTGATCTTCTCGACCCGATGAATAGTGTCGAGACCATTGACGCAATTGCGCTTGCAGGAGGATCCGCGTTTGGCCTCGATGCAGCCTCCGGCGTTCAGGCCGCGCTTCGAGAACAGGGCAAGGGTTTTGTAGTCGGACCGTTCAACATTCCGCTGGTTCCGGCAGCGATCATATTCGATCTTTACAATGGCGGGGACAAGGATTGGGGACGATACCCACCTTATCGTGAATTGGGGTTCGATGCGGCCAATCGCGCGGCTGCGGATTTCGAAATCGGCACGACCGGCGCCGGATATGGCGCACTCACTGCCGAGATCAAAGGTGGACTGGGTAGTGCTTCCACCGATATGGGCAACGGCCTGATGGTAAGCGCCATCGCAGCCGTGAACTCGATTGGCGCGACACACATTCCCGGCACAAAACAATTCTGGGCCGCCGCGCAGGAGTTTGGCGACGAGTTTGGTGGGTTGGGCCTGCCATCTCCCATGCCCGAAACCACCAAATCCATTCCTCTCAAATTCAGAACGATCAACCGTTGGGCGACAAACACAACGATTGGCGCTGTGGCGACAAATGCAAATTTGACAAAGGCCCAGGCGAAACGTCTGGCGGTTGCCGCACACGACGGAATTGCTCGCGCCATATGGCCAGCGCACACACCAATGGATGGTGATTTGGTGTTTGGCCTCTCGACCGGTAAGCAACCGGGACCAAAAGATCCGGTCGGATTTGCCGAGATTTGCGCGGTAGCGACAATGACCATGTCGCGGGCAATCGCAAGGGGCGTGTATTCCGCAACACCGATGGATGGCGATTTGTTTCCGGCCTGGTCGACTTTGGATTAGGTGGCTGCTAGGCGGCGGTTATGCTTCCTCGTCTGACAAACGCGCTGCCTGGATGGCGCACTTCCTTTTTCGGCAGCATATTATGGGCCGTTTTGATGGCCCTGAGCGCAGGCACGGCACTGTGGTTGAACCAGCGCACGACGGTCCCCGCAATATCGGCGCTCATTATCCTGTTTGCCTGCGGGGGATTGGCAGCGTTTATGCCGGCCATAACGATTGCCAATGTCTTCCGCCTAACCGATAGGAAGAGCCGGTTTGCCGCCTTTTTTGTAGCGCTGACAATTTGCACAGTCGGCCTCACGGCCTTGTTCTATGCCCTGCATTTCCGGTTTTACTTTTCGCAATGGCATGCCGATCCGTTCACAATCCGCTGGGCCTTCGAGTTCGCCTTCACCATTGCGGCCGCGCTCTATCAGTTTGCAGTGCTCGGACTGCGGTTATTCTTTCCGGTCGGTCTGGTTGCATTGTTTTTGGCCGCCTGCTGGTACGCCATCCGGTCACATTGAGCATTGGCTTCTGCTCTGATACGTACCGGCTCGAATCCAAGCTCCATTTTCAGGACACATCATGATTCCGCGCTACTCCCGGCCTGAAATGGCCGCCATCTGGTCGCCTGAAACAAAATTCCGCATCTGGTTTGAAATTGAGGCGCATGCATGTGACGCACTCGCGAAGCTCGGCGTCATTCCCGAAACTGCGGCAAAAACGATCTGGGAAAAGGCCGGCAATGTCGATTTCAATGTCGAACGCATCGACGAAATCGAGCGCGAAACCAAGCACGATGTGATCGCATTTTTGACCCATCTGGCCGAAATCGTCGGACCGGACGCACGCTTCGTGCACCAGGGAATGACGTCGTCCGATGTGCTCGACACCACGCTCAACATCCAGCTGGTTCGTGCGGCCGATGTTCTGCTCGCCGATATGGACAAGGTGCTGGCCGCGCTGAAAAAGCGGGCGCTGGAGCACAAGCTTACGATCCGCATTGGCCGCAGCCACGGCATCCATGCCGAACCGACTACCATGGGTCTGACCTTTGCCCGGTTTTTTGCAGAGATGGATCGCAACAAGAACCGGCTGGAAAAGGCCCGTTATGAAATCGCCACTGGCGCAATTTCCGGCGCGGTAGGCACCTTTGCAAACATAGATCCCGCGGTTGAAGAGCATGTTTGCGACAAACTCGGTCTGAGGCCGGAGCCGGTATCAACCCAGGTCATCCCTCGCGACAGGCACGCCATGTTCTTTTCCACACTCGGGGTCGTCGCCTCATCAATTGAGAACATTGCCGTTGAAATTCGCCACATGCAGCGTACGGAGGTGTTGGAGGCGGAGGAATTCTTCTCCAAGGGCCAGAAAGGCTCTTCGGCCATGCCCCACAAGCGCAACCCGGTTCTGACCGAGAACCTGACCGGTCTTGCCCGCCTCGTTCGCATGGCTGTCATTCCGGCAATGGAAAATGTTGCGCTTTGGCACGAACGCGATATTTCCCATTCTTCGGTCGAACGCGGGATCGGACCCGATGCGACGGTAACGCTCGATTTTGCGCTGAACCGCCTCGCCGGCGTCATCGAAAAACTGGTCATTTATCCGGATAACATGATTGCCAACATGAACAAGTTCCGCGGGCTTGTGCACTCCCAGCGCGTATTGCTGGCATTAACCCAGGCGGGCGTAAGCCGGGAGGATGCCTACCGGCTGGTGCAGCGCAACGCGATGAAGGTCTGGGAAGAGGGCAAGGATTTTCTCGAAGAGCTGTTGTCAGATGCCGAGGTAACGGCTGCCTTGCCGGAAGCGGAAATCCGGGAGAAGTTCGATCTGGCCTATCATACCAAACACGTGGACACGATTTTCAGACGCGTGTTTGGCTGATTTCAGGGAACGCCATCCGAAATGCCGCCTGAGGAAATCGCGGCCATGAGAAACGCAATCGAGGCCACCAGAAACAAAAACCACTGAAACATCTTCACAGGCGCTCTTTCGATACCTGTTCGCAGCGAAGACCACAGAAATACAACAACCAGACCGGCAACCGTGCACCGGTGACCAAATTCCGCAAACACAAGACGCATTACTGCTTGGAATTCCGACATATTCGCGGTTACGGTCTCTCCAGCAAATCGGGAGATCAGCAATGGTGGCACTTGCGGAAGTAAAGACTGGCGCAAACATCGAACACTGGCAGCAACGTGTTGACCTGGCGGCAGCGTTTCGCTGGACAGCGCGGCTCAACATGCACGAAGCCGTATCGAACCACTTCTCTCTTGCGGTCAATGAAGATGGAACCCAGTTCCTGATGAATGCCAATCAGGTTCATTTTTCGCGGATAAAGGCATCCGAACTGCTGTTGCTCGACGCCAACGATCCGAACACGCTGGAAGGCCCGAACGCTCCCGATCCCACCGCCTGGGGACTGCACGGAGCCATTCACCGGCATTGTCCGCATGCCCGCTGCGCCATGCATGTGCATTCGATATTCTCGACCGTTTTGGCGAGTTTGGCCGATTCCACTCTGCCGCCGATCGATCAAAACACGGCGATTTTCTACAACCGGGTCGTCATCGACAATGACTACGGCGGATTGGCTTTCGAGGAAGAAGGTGAGCGCTGTGCGTCTTTGTTCTCTGATCCTTCCAAAAAGGTCATGGTGATGGGCAATCATGGCATCATGGTCATCGGCGAGACTGTCGCCGAGACCTTCAATCGAATGTTCTTCTTTGAGCGTGCAGCCGAAACCTACATCCGTGCGCTTCAAACGGGTCAGAAACTGCGCGTTTTGCCTGATGAGATTGCCGAGAAAACCGCACGGGAAATCGAGGAATATCCGGGTCAGGATGAGCGTCATCTGGCAGAGCTCAAGGCAATTCTCGACGACGAGGGATCAAACTACGCCAGTTGAGCGGAGATTGCATCACCCCAGAAATCATGAAACTCGCATGGAGTTTTAGCCATCAGTCGCCAAATTATGGTATTCTGACGCCAAGCCCGGGTGAGACCTCTGCAGTTGATCGGTCCGATACCCGGTGAGTTTACACGCAATGTGACCGATGCTGACAGACTTGACCTTCTCCGGGCGTGAAAGCGCTTAAAGGAGTAGTCTCGTGAAAGTTTCCGACATTCTTCGGCAAAAAGGTGATGCGGTCATGACTGTGCGCCCGGACGATACGATGGAAAATCTTTGTCACCGGCTGCGCATTGAACGCGTTGGTGCGCTGATCGTCAGCGCGGATGGTGAAGCCATTGACGGAATAATCTCCGAGCGGGATGTTGCCCATGGATTGGCAGAACACGGTGCAGATTTGCCAGCTACGAAAGTGTCATCATTGATGACGAAGAGCGTGGTCACCTGTTCGCCGGAGGACACGATCGCCGATATCGCACGAATCATGACCAATCGGCGTGTGCGTCATCTGCCGGTGAAATCCGGCGGCAAGCTGGCTGGAATTGTCAGCGTTGGCGATGTGGTCAAACACAGGATCGATGAAATCGAAATGGAAGCAAACGTTCTGCGTGATTATGCCGTGGCGCGTCTTTGATCTCGCCAAATTGGCGATCCCAAGATGAACGCTGACGTTTGGCTCCCTTTGATCCTGTCAGTCTGCTTGATCGGAAACCACCGTCATCCTGTACAGATGCCATGTTGAGTGGCCCAGCCATGGCAAAACAATCGCCAATCCGGCAAAGACCGGCAACGTACCGATAAACAGCAGGAATGCGACGATCAGGCCCCATGCAAGTACTGGAAACGGATTGGCGAGGGCCACACGGACCGACGTCTCGACAGCCGAGATTGCACCGACATCGCGGTCAAGCAATAGCGGAAATGAAATGACGGTCGTCGCCAGTACGGTTAGCGCAAATACAAACCCGATCGAAGTGCCGGCGACTGCCAGCTGCAGTCCTTCCGGGGTGTTGAACACACCATCCAGGAACGCGCCAACACTGGCCGGTGCGGCATCGCCGAACAGATATGCGTACAGCAAATAGGCGGTCACCAGCCAGGCGATGAACAAACCAACCAGCATCGCTCCAAGAGCAATAATTGATGGGAGTGCCGGCGATTTTCGAACTTCAAGTGCGTGGCGCCACGATGTATCCAGCCCCAGTTCGCGCCGTCGGCTGATCTCATACAATCCGATCGCCGCTACGGGACCAACCAGCGCAAAACCCGTCACAAGCGGATAGACCAGCGGCAGCAGATTTGCTCCCGACGACCAGGCAACGAGAACCACCCCGGCAATAGGATAAATCAGGCATAAAAACACGTAATGCGACGGTTTTTGCCAGAAATCGTCAAATCCCAGTCTCAGCGCCTTTCCGATTTGGGAGAACCTGATTCTGCGGATATCGGGGTGCTGCACGTTTCCATGCGCATCCGCTATGATGTGATAGGCCGACATTTGTCTCGCTCCTTGCCCTTCCGGCAGGTTGAAGACTTGTCGCCGGCAGGTCAGCAACAAGCCGTGCCTGCCAAATTGTACGTGCATCAAGTCTATCGCCGACGGTCAAACTTCCACCATCACGTTGGTTCACATCTTGACTATCAGGCCCTAGAGCGTTTCCACTGAATATTGGAGCGGTTTGATGGGATTGATTTTTTGTTTATGCGAGGAGAATACCGCAGCGCGATGCCGAAGCATCGTGCGAGGATTTCGACGCGGCAGAAACGAAAAAGGCACCCAAGCAAATACATACACGTCATGTCACTGAATCAGAAACCGCAATCATTTCACCTTGGTTCTCTGCCCGCTGGCGGCGTTGCGCCCGGTCTCGTGGTGCTCGCACCACATCGCCGAACGCGCCTGGCCAGCGAACAGATTACCGGCGGTCAAACGATTCAATATTCGGTGGAAACGCTCTAGCGGGCCACCTGCGCTGTTCCATGAAAGTTCGCGACGCAGACATTTTGATCATTCCCGGTTACACCAATTCCGGACCCGACCATTGGCAGAGCCGATGGCAGGCAAAGCTGTCAACCGCTCAGCGTGTCGAACAGGCCGAGTGGTCCAAGCCCGTCCGGGAGGATTGGACAGCGGCAATTGCGGCTGCCGTCGATGCTACAACACGGCCGCCCGTACTCGTTGGCCATTCCCTCGGCGTAGCAGCGGCTGTGCAAGCCCTGCCCCAAATTGACAAAAGGATCGTTGGAGCATTCTTCGTTGCACCCCCCGATGTAGCAAACCCGGACATCAAACCAAGACACCTGATGACATTTGGGCCCTACCCGCGCGATCCGCTGCCGTTTCCTTCAATCGTGGTGGCCAGTCGCAACGATCCGTTTTGTCCGTTCGATGTCGCCGAGGATATTGCCGGCGCCTGGGGGTCGCTATTCATCGACGCAGGCGAAGCCGGTCACCTGAATGCAGCCTCGGGCCACGGACCGTGGCCGGAAGGAACGATGGTGTTTGCGAGATTTCTTTCGCGGCTTGGGAAGTAAACCGCCCTAACCCAGCGACGCTCTCATTTTCGCGATGATATTCTTTGCCCCCTCGCTCATGTAGCGTTGCTCATTGCCAACGGCGAAGAACGAATAGCCCATCTCTGCGAAGCGTCCACACATGTCGGGATTGCCGACATACATGGCGGCGGTCTTCCCGGCCGCTTTCGCCTTCTGCGCTATTTCTGCAACGGCGGGCATCATGTCTTCCAGCGCCGGGTTCATCTCGCCGCCATTCGTCCATGCAATAGAAAAATCGCCGGGACCGAAGAACACCCCATCGACACCATCTACAGCGATAATATCGTCAAGTGCCGCAAGTGCAGCTCGCGTCTCGATCATGGCAAACGCCAAAGTTTCCGAATTTGCGCTAGCGAGATAGCGCGCGTTGTCGAAGTCTTTCTGCAAAGCGCGTGCTCGCATTGGGCCCCATGACCGGCCGCCAACGGGCGGATATTTCATGGCAGCGGCAAACGCTTCGGCGTCAGACTTGCTGTTGATCATCGGCGCCACCACACCCATCGCACCAAAATCCAGCGCGCGGCTTGCCATGTCGTTTCGGCCGACGGGAATGCGTACAAACGGGGCAGCCCCGGCACCGGATACCAGCGTCACACCCGAGAACACACTGGATTCATTGTGACCGCCGTGTTGCATGTCGAGCAACACGGCCTCGAATCCCATAGTCGCTATGGTTTCAGCGACAAATCCGTCCGGAATTCCCGCCCAACCGCAAAGGGCGGTTTTCCCGCCACGAATATCCGCCGCAGAAATCATCACGTTCTCCCGATGTCACGCTGTTTGTTCAGCCTTCGGCTTGAATCTCGGCTACAGCTTGTTCAAGCAATTCATCCATGGTCCGGCGCAATTGGTGGTCGGATTGATCCACCCCGGCCGCGTCGAAGTCGGCCCGCACTTTGCGAAACACATCTTCATCGCCGGCTTCTTCGAAATCGGCAATAACGACTTCCTTGGCATAAGCCTCGGCATCGTCACCGCTTTTGCCCAAAAGTTCAGCCGCCCAAAGGCCGAGCAGCTTGTTGCGCCGGGCCTCCGCCTTGAATCTCAGCTCTTCATCATGAGCAAATTTGTTTTCAAAGGCATTTTTGCGATCATCCATCGTATTCATCGGCCAGATATCCTCCGGTATTGCCAGTTTCTTATCCTCAATATGGGCAACGGCGCGATAAATCAAAAGGCCGAATGCCGCGGAATGACGAATTTTCCCGTTAACCGGCAAAAAGCTGCCCAAAACAGACCCTGCCGGGTGATGATCCATTGAGGTCACCGGCCATTTCGTCTACAGACCGCGATCATCAGACCCGGTATAGTCGGGTTGGAATCAGTAAGCACTCGCGATCCGGACATCGCGGCTCGCCAAGCCAGAGATTCAAGCACATGAACCGTCGCCGCCGCATATACGAAGGCAAGGCCAAAATTCTCTATGAAGGACCCGAACCGGGCACACTGGTTCAATTTTTCAAGGATGACGCAACGGCGTTCAACAAGAAGAAACACGAGATCGTCGACGGCAAGGGCGTGCTCAACAACCGCATCTCCGAGCACATTTTTACCCATCTGAACCGGATCGGCATTCCCACCCACTTCATCAAGCGGCTCAACATGCGCGAGCAGTTGATACGAGAGGTCGAGATCATCCCCCTGGAAGTGGTGGTGCGCAATATCGCGGCGGGATCGTTGTCAAAGCGCCTCGGAATCGAGGAGGGCACGGTGTTGCCGCGTTCGATCATCGAATTCTACTACAAGGCCGACGCCTTGGACGATCCGATGGTCTCCGAAGAACACATCACCGCCTTTGGGTGGGCAGCTCCGCAGGAGATCGACGATATCATGGCGCTAGCCATCCGCGTCAACGACTTCCTCTCCGGTCTTTTTCTTGGTGTCGGCATTCAACTGGTCGACTTTAAAATCGAGTGCGGCCGGCAGTTTGAGGGCGACATGATGCGCATTGTCGTCGCCGACGAGATCTCGCCGGATTCCTGCAGGCTGTGGGATATCCAGTCGAATGAAAAGCTCGACAAGGACCGTTTCCGCCGCGATTTGGGCGGCCTCGTGGAGGCCTATCAGGAGGTTGCCCGGCGCCTCGGCATCATCAACGAGAACGGCAAGTCGCGGCCGAAAACGGGGCCGGTTCTCGTCGCCTCCAAAGCCGACAACGACAGCATTCACTGAAGGGGCACATTCCGGTGATCAAGGCACGTGTGACGGTCACATTGAAAAACGGCGTTCTTGACCCGCAAGGCAAGGCCATTGAAGGTGCGCTGTCGACGCTGGGTTTCGACGGCGTCGGCCAGGTTCGACAAGGCAAGGTCTTCGATCTCGAGATCGAAAGTTCGGACAAGGCCAAGGCCGAGGCCGATATCGCGGCCATGTGTGACAAGTTACTAGCCAATACGGTGATTGAAGATTATGCTATATCGATTACCTAAGGTTGCAAAATGTTGAAGCGATGACCGGAGTGACAAACGAATTGATGTTTGAACTGTTGAAGCGAGTTCATACCGACATCGGTGAGATGAAGTTTGATCTTCATGAGATCAAGAAACGAATAACCGGCACGGAAGAAGCCACCGCGGGAGTAAACAGGCGACTGGATCGGCACGATGAACGTCTCGATCGGATTGAAAAACGGTTTGATCTGCGAGAACTTGCCGAAGCGCAGCGAGAATTCGAACACCAGAAATGAAATCCGCCGTCCTCCTCTTGCCCGGTCTCAACCGCGATCGCGACATGATCGCGGCACTGACGAAGATTTCAGGCCAGCCGCCGGTCACTGTCTGGCAGACGAATACCGAAATTCCCGATGTTGATCTGATCGTCATTCCCGGCGGCTTCTCCTTCGGTGATTATCTGCGCTGCGGCGCAATCGCCGCGCGAATGCCTGCAGTCCGTGCGGTGGCCGAGAAGGCGGCCAAAGGCGTGCGCGTGCTCGGTGTCTGCAATGGTTTTCAGATCCTGCTCGAAGCCGGCCTGCTGCCGGGCGCCCTGATGCGCAACGCCTCGCTCAAATTCGTCTGCCGGCAAGTGCGCCTTGAAGTCACCAATGCCGAAACCGTATTCACCCGCGGTTACAAGCAGGGCCAGATTATCGACTGTCCGGTCGCCCACCACGATGGTAATTACTTCGCCGATGCTGAAACGCTGGCGCGCCTGGAAGGCGAAAACCGTGTCGTCTTCCGCTACGCCGAGGGCACCAATCCCAATGGCTCGGTCAAAGACATCGCTGGTATCCTCAACGAAACCGGTAACGTGCTCGGCATGATGCCGCATCCGGAAAATCTGATTGAAGCTGCCCATGGCGGCAGAGACGGCCGTGCGCTGTTTGAAGCGGCACTGGAGATCGCAGCATGATGCGCGCGTTTACGGCTGCTGCACTGGTTGCAGTTCTCACAGCCTGCCAGAGCGAACCCATCGGCGGACCGCTGTCGATCGAAGTCGGCGCTCCGACATCCGTAGCCATTCTGCAGACCGTCAATGAAGCCGGACAACGCTGCTGGATGCGGCCTGACGAAAAACCGTTTCGCAAATATCGCATGGTGCCTGAACTGGATACCATTGCCGGAAATCCGCGCATTTTGTTGGTTGAGCGCAACAATTCGGCAGGAAGGCCGCAGCTTGTGATCGAATCGACTTCATCACCGGTCAAGGTTTCTACTTACGGGCCGCTGGTTCGCACCAAGCTCGGCGGCCGCATCAACGCCGATATCATCCGCTGGTCGACTGGCGACTCGCGCTGCGCCGGACATAGCTGAAGGCAGGTTTCATGACGGTCAGGATCTACCACAATCCAAAATGCGGTACCTCGCGCAATACACTGGCGATCATCCGCGAAAACGGCATCGAACCGGAGATCATCGAATATCTGAAGACGCCGCCCAACCGCGAGCAACTCGTTGAAATGATTGCAGCTTCCGGTTTGACCGTACGTGAGATCATGCGTTCCAAACAGAACATCTTTTCCGAGCTCGGTCTGGATGATCCCGCAAAAACTGACGACGAGCTGATCGATGCCATGATGCAGCATCCCATCCTGATCAACCGGCCGATTGTGGTGACCGGCAAGGGAACGCGGCTTTGCCGCCCCAAAGAAACAGTGCTGGAGATCTTGTGAAGATCCACGCCTTTCGGGCAATCAATGAACCTGTAGTCCAATCCAAGATGTTGAATTGGCCCAAGACCGTTTGGCGGGCAATTTCCGTGGATTGATCGGTCTTAAGAAAGTAATCTCCCTTCAGCACCGCGAAGGGAGCAATTATGGTCGGCACTACCGTTCTTTCAGCCAAAAAAATCATCACCATGAATTCCTACGCACCGGAAGCAACCCATGTTGCGATCCGTGACGGGCGAATCCTGGGGGTCGGTTCCCTGGAGCAGGTCGCTGTCTGGGGTGATTACGAGCTGGATGACCGCTTTGCCGACAAGGTCCTGATGCCCGGATTTGTCGAAGGTCATGCCCATGCCATGGAAGGCAGTGTCTGGGATCACGCCTATGTTGGTTATCAGGACCGGTTTGATCCCGACGGCAAACGCTGGCGCGGCGCCCGCAGTCTCGACGAGGTGATCGATGTGCTCAGCGAAGTTGAGCGCACGATGGGCGACCCGGATGAAGTGCTGTTCTCGTGGGGTTTCGATCCGATCTATTTCGACAGCGAACGAATGGCGACCAAGCATATCGATCGCGTCTCGGCCACTCGGCCGGTTCTTGTTTTGCATTCCAACGGTCATGTCCTGAACGTCAACTCAGCTGTGCTCAACGCAGCCGGCATCGACCGCTCTACGAATGTCGAAGGCATACTCAAGGATGAAAACGGCGATCCCACCGGCGAGCTTGCGGAAATGGCGGCGCAATATGCCGCCTACAAGGCCGTGGGCAATCCCCTGCTGGATGGCATTAGCGCCAACGCGCTGCGCCGGTATGCCAGGTCCGCGGTCAATGCCGGTGTGACAACTGCGACCGATCTTTATGCGAAATTCGATGATTCCAGTCTCGCTGCCTATGCCGAAGTTGCTGGCGAAGCCGATTACCCTTTGCGTCTGGTGCCGGCGATGAACACGCTCGACCTGCCGTTTGATGAAGGCATCGAGCGGGTCAGGTACGCGATGAAGTCATCATCAGAGAAATTGCACTACGGCCTGTGCAAGGTGATGACGGACGGCTCGATCCAGGGATTTTCAGGCCGTCTGAAGTGGCCGGGTTATTTCAACGGTGCGCCCAACGGGATCTGGAACATGCCACCGGAACAATTGACCGATCTGGTCATGGCTTATCACAAGGCGGATATGCATCTCCATATTCACACCAACGGCGATGAAGCGTCCGAGTTGATGCTCGATGCGATCGAGGCCGCAGACAAGGCATACCCCCGTCGCGACCATCGCCATACGCTGCAACATTGCCAGATGGCGGATGAAAGCCAGTTCCGGCGCATGTCGGCACTGGGCGTCTGTTCCAACATGTTCGCCAACCACATCTACTATTGGGGTGATCAGCATCGCGATATCACCATGGGACCGGACCGGGCCATGCGCATGGATGCAGCCCGTACTGCCGAACGAACAGGCGTTCACTTCGCCATTCATTCCGATGCGCCCGTCACTCCCCTCGGGCCACTTTTCACCGCCTGGTGCGCAGTCAACAGATTGACTGAAAGCGGTCAGGTTCTCGGTGCCAACGAGTGTATTTCGGTTGAAAGCGCATTGCGCGCCATCACGTTGGGCGCCGCCTACACGCTGAAACTCGATCACCTTGTTGGCTCAGTCGAACCCGGTAAATATGCCGATTTCGCGGTTCTTGATGACGACCCGACCAATGTTGCGCCCGGGAAGCTGAAGGATATCGGGGTCTGGGGAACCGTCACCGGCGGTATAGCAACCAAAGCCGCCGAGAAGGCTGGGTAGAGCGTGAAACAACCAGCGACATCGCCCAAGCCATTCACGGTCATCGGTGGATTTCTCGGTGCTGGAAAAACAACCCTGTTGAACCGCATCTTGCGCGATGCTCGCGGCACGCGATTTGCGGTGCTCGTCAATGATTTTGGGGACGTCAACATCGATGTGTCCCTGATTGAGAGCCACGACGGTACGACAATGTCGCTGGCAAATGGTTGTATCTGCTGCTCGCTGGCAAACGGCTTCATCAAGACCATGATCGACCTGATGCGCCAGCCGGAAAATTTCGATCATATCGTCGTCGAGGCGAGTGGGGTTTCCGAACCGGCAAAAATCATGGATTTCGCCCGCATCGATCGTGAACTCGACCCCGACGGAATTATCGTCCTTGTCGATGCCACCTCCTTCAATGAGCGTTTGGTGGATGGCAAACTCACATCAATACTGACCAATCAGATCAGAAGCGCTGATCTGCTGATTCTCAACAAAGTCGATGAGGCCAGTGCGGAAGAGATCAAACAAGTGCGTTCCAGCCTTGGCGAGCTTGCCGGAGGAACTCCGGTGGTGGAAACCTCACATGCAGCTGTGCCATTGGGGATCGTATTGGGTGTCGACGCTGGCGCTGTGCAATCAGCAGACGACAGTGTGCCGGCAATTGATTCTGTTCATTCCCACGCTGAAATGCTTTTTCACACCGCAACGCTGACCTTTGATCGGCCAATCGAAAGACCTGCATTCGACAAATTCACCGAAGAGATGCCCTCAGGTATTTTGCGCGCCAAGGGCTTTGTAAATCTGGAAGGTAAAACATTCCTCTGGCAGAAAGTCGGCGCGTCGGCACAGCTCACACCGTCCGGCAATCGGCAGTGTGAGGATACGAAAATCGTTCTTATCGGAACGTCCGAAATCGATGACCGACCCCTGTTAAAACTGCTTGATCCGGAACAGGTGTCAGCCTGAAAACTTCAGATCAGCCGGAGAAATCAAAACACCGAATTGCCGGCACCAGATCACCACGCTCGGATAATCAGACAAGTTCACACCCGCCGGAATCTCATAGTTTTGGCTTCCCTTGAAAGCGCGCAATTTGCCCAAGTCAATGAACATGGTGTCTTTGACATCCGACGATTGGCGGATGCCTTGTTTCGGCACCAGGTAGACATGAAATGCCGGTCCTGGGCCAACCTCGAAATCGTCATCAAGATAGACAAGATTCTCGAATACCCGCACATTGCCGCTGCCGTAGTGAATTGGGTCAGACGGATTGGCGTGGATGAACGTGCCGGTCGCGACCGCCGGACCGGCAGCCTCCGCGGAGAGCGCTTCCTTTGCCGGTGGCGGCGGAAACACATAGGGAAATGCAAAAAAACCGACAGCAATCCCGAACGCGGTTCCGAATATGCCTCCAAAAAAGAACACTGCCAGCCAACGCCACATGTCTGAACCCTTCGGTCTGAATCGATATTTGGCGCCGAGCATATCACGCCATTGTCTCGTCAGGCTATTGAACTCGGTTCACACATCTGTTTCCACTAATCTGACTTGCTCTGAAAAGAAGGCACCACAGGAAAATCTCATGCGCGCACTGATTCAACGGGTTTCCAAGGCTTCTGTCACAGTGGATGGCGATACCACCGGGCAGATTGGTCCCGGATTGTTGGTGCTTGTCTGCGCCATGCGGGCGGACAGCGATGCCCAATCGGAGTGGCTGGCACGAAAAACCGCCAATCTTCGCATATTCAAGGATGAAGATGGGCGGATGAACCGTTCGCTTATCGACACTGGCGGTTCAGCCCTGGTGGTCAGTCAGTTCACTTTGGCCGCCGAGACCAAAGGCAACCGGCCGGGTTTTTCAACTGCGGCGGCGCCGGACGAGGGAAATCGCCTCTATCAGCATTTTTCCGATCAATTGCGGGGTCACGGTGTCCCGGTCGAAAACGGTGTTTTCGGGGCTGATATGAAAATCGATCTCGTCAATGACGGTCCTGTGACCATCTGGATCGACACGGAAGCTAAATAGATCGCGACAATCTGATCTAAGGTATTTTTCGCTCAAACGGAGTCAAAGGAGCGAAAAATGCATCCATGGTTGCAATCGGATAAAGGCGTTGTTGCGGTTCAAAGAAACTGCAAAACGCCCTAGCTCGCTCCCCTATGTGTTATGGTTCCCGGGAACGCACCGTGGGTCCGCGAGCGGTGGAAATTGGAACTTTGCCGGAGCCAACTTATGCCGGGCTGCGCCAGAATTTTTCGGGCAATCTCTCAGATGTTCGTCTGGGCAGGCTTGCTGTCCTCACCGGTTGCTGCCGCATCCGAACTGGAGGTTGACGCAGAGCTCTTCCTCGCAGTCGATGTGTCGCGTTCCATGACGCCGCGCGAACTGGAAATCCAGCGCCGGGGCTACGCTGAAGCTTTGACCAGCCGGGAGGTCGTCTCGGCAATTCGCAAAGGATTGCTCGGTCGTGTGGCGGTCACCTATGTTGAGTGGGCCGGCAATTTTTCGCAACGCGTAATCGTCGACTGGACGCTGATAAGCAATCAACAGGAGGCGGAGGACTTTGCAGACCGTCTCACCGCCGAGTTCAACACGGCAATGCGGCGAACCTCCATCTCAGGTGCACTGGACTATGCCGCAGGCCAGTTTGAAGGCAATGGCTTCATTTCCAACCGGCACATCGTGGACATTTCCGGTGACGGTCCCAACAACCAGGGCCGCCCGGTGACCGGTGCCCGCGACGACGCGCTGGCGCGTGGAATCGTCATCAATGGACTTCCATTGATGACGCGCGAGGGAATGGGTAGCCAGTTTACGCTTGAGGATCTCGATGATTACTACCGCAACTGTGTAATCGGTGGTCCGGGCGCCTTCGTGGTTCCTGTATATGACTGGGAACAGTTTCCGGCCGCGGTGCGCCAGAAACTGGTTTTGGACCTTGCAGAGCCCACAGAGTTGCCGGTCATTCGGGCATCATTCAAAGGAGCCGCCGAGACCGGATATGATTGCCTGATCGGCGAAAAAATCTGGCAACAGATCCAGTAAAACTGGATTGGGCCATAGCGCGGTTCAATTTCAGGCTCCAAGCAGTTCGCGATAAGAGCGCATCTCCCGGATACTTGATGTCATGCCAAACCGCGTTGCCAGTTCGTCTATATCACGCAGCAACCGTTCGAGCGCCGCCTCATCGTCGGTCATGGCGGAAACTTCAACAAAATCGCCGAGTTCAGGGACCCTGTCCAGGGTGATATGCATCGTGTCCATGAAGTATATGTCACGGAATTTTTCCAGCGTTCCGGTCTCGCGATAGCCCAGTGAGACAAACATCGCGCGCGCTTTATCGAAATCTGACATATCGACAGCGGCACATTCATCTCTGCGCAGCCCTTTGATGATCCATAACACTCGATCCGACGGGACCATGTGGCGAAGAACCATTTGGCGGCCGGCCATTTGAAGCAGGCTGTTTTCAGTATCCAAGAAAATGTCGGTTTCCCGGTTTTCCAGCGCGAATGGAACTGCTCCTGCTTCCGCAAGCAACCGCCGAAATTCGTCGAGATCGGAAACCCTGTATTTCCGCTCGGCTTCGAACCTCCCGGAGAAATGATCGCCGGGATCACACAACATGCCTTTTGATGTAATTTCAGCCTTTGGCATGGGTAACTAACGGATGGGCGCAACACCGATAGGAACGGAGAATTTCTTGCACCAGATTATGACTTCCGTTGCACCTTGTAGCGCCGGCGTGATCTTGACCGCGTATCGCTGCTTGCCCGTATTCGACTTCAAAACTGCGATTAAACCGCCACTTACAAGTCCGGATCCCTTTCCCAGCGCAACATAAGGGTCGGGAGCGCCATCAAGGCTGAAATTGCTGGCGAGCTCGATCACATACCGGCCGGCCTGTTCCCTGACGGAGACCGATCCACTGGTGACATGCCCGGTCGCACCGCGAAATTTCCCCTTGCCCAGCGGCGATGCTGATGCGGCGGGGGCAAATATAAATATCGCTGCGCACGCGACCACGGTAAGACCAGCCATAACATGCCGGATAGATGAACCTGCGAAAGCTACGGAATTTTTTTTGGTCATGCGCGTTCTCCGCGGCTCGAAACATGTTGATTGGACTATGATAAACTTCGTTTCGGGATTTGCCAGTCACAGGATCGCCGGTTCAGATCACGCTTTTGACAGGTGCGTTTGTTCGAAAATCGGGCCGAACCGATGGATGTTTTCAACCAGCGGTGATGGATAGTTGACGCCTGTGCCAAGTCGAGAAGCTGCGCCAGCTCGATGAACGGGTTCGTCATCCCGAATTGTCTGCTTCGGAAAACCGGGACCATATCTTGTCAAGCGCATGTTTAGTGTACTTGCACCCGGGAATAGACGCTACCGGACGACAATGACGGTTGGATGTTACGGCGCTCCTTCGGTCGCTGATATCCAGGGATCCCGGCTTTGCTCTCAAGGTTCACAGGGCAAAGGCCGTGCGCTTCATTTCCGGACTTTCAATCGGTAATTTATCTGTATATCCGTGCGCTTGAAAATTTGTCCCGCCAGGCGCTTGCCAGTGGGAATCCGCATGCTATAACCCACGCGCTTTTGGCACGGAGAACCAACGCCGTGCCGATCGCCTGATGCCGGTACGGCGCGTTCCGTGTTAGCGCCGATGCAATTCAACCGCATCTGGCAATCGAGCATCGTTCGGCAGCAAATTGCCGGTTTTCGGATTTCCTGTCGGAAGCCCGTGCCCAGGTAGCTCAGTTGGTAGAGCAGCGGACTGAAAATCCGCGTGTCGGTGGTTCGATTCCGCCCCTGGGCACCATGACCTCTCTATGGCTTCTCATACCTCACCAAAAACCTCTTATTTTCAATGGATTATCGGCGATAACCCTGACCATACCGCGTTACCCGCAATAAGGATATTCTGTTCCGGACAACGATTCCTGGCCATAACCGACTTCCAAGCCATCAAGAAAATGGCACAGGTTTAGGGGCCCAAGACAGGCGATGATGAAATAGCGCCGGAAAGGGCGATGGGCAAAATTGCTGGAGCCGGGTGCGACAGCAAGTAGACCGATGACAACTGGCGCAGCTGTTTTCGATCTCGCTTGATCAACTCACCGGAAATCACTTTAGCCGCGCGCACGTGTTCGGAATTGAGCATTATTGAAATCGGCTCTGTGAAATTATTATTGTCATTGATGACATCAACATGCGTTGTTCCAACGCCTTTAACGGCACCCTTGCCCGACCGAGAACCCCCTGCCTGCACATGATTTAACAGCGAACATTCGTGTATTCCGGATCGTATTGGCAGGACGGACAAACAACGGCAGGAACTATTTCGCCAATCAGTTCGACACCCAATCTTGCGCCAATTTTGGAGTAGTCGGGATCAACATATCCCATCGCCAGATTTTTGCCGACACGATGCCCCCAGGCAGCCGATGTTACGGTACCAACGACCTCACCATTGTGCACGACCGAGTCTCCGGGATGAGCCGGCGCATCCCGGTTGTCAATTTCAAGCGACACAAATATTCGCCTTGGGCCGGCCAGCTCGCGTTTGTTCACCCCTTCCTTGCCGAAAAATTCCTTGTTCAGGTCGACAAAGCGGTTCAATGCGCTTTCCAGCGGATCAAATTCGGTAATCAGATCAGCCTTCCAGTGGCGGTACCCTTTCTCGATGCGCATGGATTCAGTGGCCCGCAGCCCAAACGGCCGAAGCCCAAACTCGCCACCGCATGCCCACAAATGGTCAAAGACAGCGGCGAGATCCTCGTTTTTGACGTGCAGCTCCCATGCGAGTTCACCGGAAAACGACACCGACATGGCGATTATTTTCGCGCCGGTCATCTCTATCTCGCGGACACTGAGCCAGGGAAATCCGTCGCTCGCCCAAACTTCATTCGGCGCAGCCATGCGCAACAGATCTCGCGACCGCGGGCCAGCCACCACAAGAATCGTGTACTCGTTTGTCAGACTGTTTATCCGGATCGAGCCATCACCCGGCAGGAACTGGCGCAGCCAGTCCATATCGTGATCTTCAGCTGCCGCGGCCGAGCCGTACCAAATGCGCCCGTCCGGCAGATTGGCGAGCGTCGCTTCACCCTTTACGTTGCCATCCCTGTTCAGAAAATAGGAAAGGCCGACTTTGCCAACCTTGCGGTTGATGCGGGAACACATGATCCCGTCGAGCCATTCATGCAATCCCTCCCCGGCTAATTCGTATCGGTTGAAGCCGGAGACTTCCATGATGCCGACTGCATTCCGGACAGCATTAACTTCTGCAGCAACAACATCGAACGTGTTGTTGAACCGGAATGAATGTTTTTCCTCAAACGCCTGAGACGGCTTGTAGAAGTCAGCCCGCTCCCAACCATTCACGGTCGCGAACTCGGCACCCAGCTCCTGCAACTGGCCATAAAGTGGCGTAGTCTTTTGCAGCCTTCCCGCCGGACGGTGCTCGTGCGGCATGTGGAAACGGAATTCGTTCTGGTAGTCCTCGATAGCCTTGAGCGCGGTATATTGAACGTCCGCGTAGCGGGTGAACCGGCGGGGATCGAGACACCATGTATCGTAACATGCTTCACCATGGGCAATGATCTGGGCCAGCAACCAGCCATGCCCACCGCCCTCGCCGAGGCCCGCACGAAGTCCGGTGATACAATAGGCGTTACGTTTTCCCGCTATCGGGCCGACGAGTGGCAAACCGTCCGGCGTATAGGTGATTGGTCCGTTGATCACACTGTGAATGCCGGCAGTCTGCAGGCAGGGCAAGCGGGCGAATGCTCCATCCATCACATCGATCACCCGATCGAGATCATCGGGGCAAAGCGCCATGGTGAAGCCGGGGTCGATGCCCTCCAGGCCCCAAGTACGGCAGTCCTGTTCATAAAATCCCAACAACAGGCCGTTCTTTTCCTGACGGGAGTAGAAATCATCGGTCGGGCAGCGGATGAGGGGAACCCTGAAATCCAGTTGTTCGATTTCGGAAATCGGTTCCGTAAGCAAATACTGGTGCTCCATCGACGCGACGGGCAGTTCAACACCCATCATCTCGCCAATTTCGTTGCAGCGATATCCACCTGCATTGACGATGACTTCACAGTGAATTTCGTCGTCTCCGGTGTGGACGATCCAGCTTCCATCCGGCTTTTCCGTCAATCCGGTGACCGGCGAAAACCGTTTCACCTGCGCTCCGGCCTTACGGGCCCTTCGCGCCAGCGCCTGGCAAAGCTGCGCCGGGTCGATATCGCCATCCAGCGGATCCCAAAGCGCACCAAGCAGGTTATCTGTCGTGATCAGCGGATGGCGTTTTTTACATTCTTCCGCATCAATGATTTCAAATTCCACGCCCATTCCGCGGGCCAGACTCCTGAAATGCTGATAACCATCAAGATGATCCTGCGTCGACGCCAGGCGGATACCACCTGTGCCATGGTGATAGTTGATGGGGTAGTCCGGGTCGTCCGCAAGCTCTTTGTAGAGGCGTATGGAATGGCTTTTCAGGCCGACCATTGTCTGGACCGCACCAAAATTGGTTACCTGGGCTGCGGAGTGCCAGGTGGTGCCGGATGTCAGCTCGTCGCGCTCGAGCAGTAACGCATCGGTTATGCCCTCCTGCGTCAGATGGTAAAGCGTTGAACATCCGGCAATTCCGCCGCCTATCACCACAACCTGTTTATGTACCGTCATCGCGATCGTTCCAGAACACATTGACCATTTGGAGCACAGTGTGTTGGACCGTCAGAGCGGAATGCAACAGGTTTGAAAGTATTCAGAAAAATGAACCGGCATATGCGAAAACACTGAACAAGTGTGGGGATAATTGCCGATATTGCCGGTCGGGCCATAATGATTTTGAAGATTCTGCGGGGATAGATGACCAGCGAAGAAACAAGGATAGGCAGGCGAAATCAGGGCCGGGCGGCGCGCCTGGCAGCGCGTCTTGGCGGCGACCCGACTGTCAATCCCGCACCTTCCGGGCAAAGGGGCGGCGCGTTCCGACCCCTTAGCGAAGACGGATTGCGGCAGATCTGCGATTCAGCTTTCACAATCCTTGAAAAATTAGGCATGGGTGAGGTTCCTGCCGTTCTGGCGGAGAAAGCGGTTGAAAACGGCGCAGATTTCGGCGAGGACGGCAGGCTGCGTTTTCCGCGATCCATGATAGAAGACATAATTGAAGGCGCGGCCAAAGGGTTTGTCTTCCACGGGCAGGACCCGAAGCACGATTTCGAGATTGGCGGTGACCGGGTTTACTTTGGTACCGGTGGAGCCGCGGTCCAGACCCTCGACATTGACGAGGGAACCTACCGTCCATCAACGCTTGCTGATCTGTATGATTTTACCCGGCTGGCCGACACGCTCGACAACGTAAGCTGGTTCACCCGTTGCTGTGTCGCGACCGACGTTGAAGACCTTCAGGCACTCGACATCAATACCGCTTACGTCATAGCCAGCGGCACCACCAAGCCGGTCGGCACCAGTTTTACCATCGCCGAAACCGTCGAACCGATCGTGGACATGTTCGACATGGTGCTTGGCGGGGAGGGAAAGTTTGCCGAAAAGCCGTTTTGCAAGGCGCATATCAGTCCCGTCATCTCACCGCTTCGCTTTGGTGAAGATGCAGTCGAGGTTACGCTTGCCTGTATCCGGCGTGGTGTGCCGATCAATGCGATCATCGCTGCACAATCGGGAGCAACCGCTCCGGCCACGCTTGCCGGAATGCTCGCACAGACAACGGCAGAGACGCTTGCCGCTTTGGCGCTGGTGAACCTGTTTGCGCCGGGCTATCCGATGATATTCTCAAACTGGCCGCTGGTTATCGATTTAAGAACCGGCGCTTTCTGTGGCGGAGGCGGCGAGATCAGTGTTCTGAATGCAGCGTCCGCCCAAATTGGCAACTGGCTCGGTCTGCCGACCGGAGTTGCCAGCTCAATGTCGGATGCCAAAGCCGTTGACGCACAGATGGGGTCCGAAAAGGCGCTTGCCGCGCTGGCGGCGGGTCTTGCCGGTGCCAACATGGTCTATGAATCCTCCGGCATGATGGCGAGCCTGCTGGGCGCTTCGTTCGAGGCTTTCGTTGCAGACAACGAGATGCTCGGCCACGTAAACCGGCTCATACGCGGCGTGGAGGTAAACGATGAATTGATCGGCCTCGACGCAATTGCCGAGGTGATCGCAGAAGAAGGTCATTTTCTCGGCTCTGCTCACACCATGGCGGCGATGCAGCGAGACTACTATTATCCGGAACTCGCTGACCGGAATGCACCGCGAGTCTGGGAAGAAGCGGGCGCGCCGGACTTTTGGGCAAGGACAAGAGAAAAGGCCCGAGAGACACTTTCAAAGCATTTCCCGGCCCATATCGATCCGGCAGTGGATAATCAAATTCGCGAACGCTACAAGATCGTCATTCCGCCGCATCGGATGACGGCACGGTAGCATCCGCCTGATCATTTGTTTCCCGCATTGTCTGGAATTGTTCAGAAGCAAAAGGAGCAATGCGCTCGACCTGCGGCAAGAGCTGTTGCTCGATCAGATCACGGCATTGCTCGGCCAGCCGGTGAGGGAGATTTCCCAGTTCACCAACGCGATTGATCAGCCAGATACGACGGTTGAAGCCGGCAAACGGCAAAGGAGCGAATTCCAGGTCCGGAATGCACCGCGGACTGTCCAGAACACAAAGTGGGGTTGATACAGTCCATCCGCCGCTTTTAACAACCATGGAATGGACTGCCCTTGTCGCATCAAAGGCAACACGCTTCTCAATGGGGAGCCCGACGCGCCTGAACTGTTGATTGACCAGGCGCCCCAGCGGCATGGCGTCATTAAAGCCAATGAACGGTTTGCTGGCGAGTTGATCCAGGACCGGAGTGCGAGAATTCAGATGCCCCTTTGCGGTCAACAATATGAAGGGCTCACGCAGGATCGGAAAAACATCAAAGCGACGCGTATCCTGCGGCAACAGCCCCGAGACGACGACATCAAGATCACGGCCAATGAAAGCATCGGTCAGATGATCCGAGCGGCCGGTCGATGCACTGATCAGACAGCGCGGATAGGCGCTTTGAAACAGACGTACCAAATCCGGCGTAATGGAAGCGTCAAGATCGTCAATGATTCCAAGCCTGAATTCCGGCAAGGACGCCACCGAGAGTTCAGCCAGTTCCGTCTGCGCTTGACCAACAACTTCAACAATACGATCGGCGTGGTGACGCAATAATGTGCCAGCCGGCGTCAAGGCGATAGGCCGCGCACTCCGATCGAAAAGCTTTACCCCCAGAGCGGCTTCCAGGTTGGATATCTGCTGTGAGACACCCGAAGGGCTCATCTTCAGGCGCTTGGTTGCCCGTGCCATCGAGCCTTCGTCGGCAACGATCATGAAGACCGACAGCGACTTGAAGTTTACATCAGCAAGTTCGCGCTGCCGGTCCGATGGTCCGATGCGGTCTTCAGTCATGGGCCGACTGTTTTAATCTTGGTCAGCCCGTTTGAATGCACCCTGGACAATACGATCGATCACCATTGCGCAAAACAGGATGGCAAAACCACCCAGCAAACCGGGTCCCTTGGCCGCATACTGAAGCGCTTCAAGGATGACCTTTCCAAGCCCGCCGCCACCGATCAGCGAAATGATCACAACCATCGAAAGACACATCAGGATCGTTTGGTTCACACCAGCCATGATGGATGGCAGCGCCAGCGGAATTTCCACGTCTTTCAGCGTCTGCCAACGCGAGGCGCCAAACGCGGTTGCCGCCTCCTTGATGCTTTCGGGAACGCCGCGCATACCGAGAGCCGTCAGCCGGATTACCGGTGGCATGCCGAAGATGATTGTGGCGAGAATGCCAGGCGGATTACCCGTTCCGAAGAACGCGATAATCGGTATCAGATAGACAAATGCCGGTAGTGTCTGCATCAGATCAAGCACCGGCTCGGCAATCTTATAGGCGCGCCGCGATTTGCCGAACCAGATTCCAAGTGGGATTCCAAGCACCACGCAGATCGCCACAGCGGCGCCGACCAGCGCAACCGTCTCCATGCTAATTTCCCAGTATCCGAGTATCGCGACATAGGCGAGCGCGGCAGCGGTGAAAATCGCAACCCGTGGGCCGGCAGCCCGCCAGGCAACGACGCAAATCACCACCATGACCACCGGCCAAGGTGTCACGATCAACGCCAACGTCATGGCATTGAGGATGGCCCTGACCCCGGCGGTAATGCTGTCGAATGCACCCTGCCCGGCAACAGCTGCGGCATCGATCCGCGCTTCCAGCCAATTGGCCAGCTGGGTGAATATTGTCTCGTTCGGGTTATCAAGAAATAGCCCGCTGAACCCTTTCTCGGGAAACGCGTTTAACAGCTCCAGCGGGCTGGCAACGGTAAATTTGTAGATCGTCAACGGTGCGATAGCCGCAACAAGCACGATTCCGAGGATCATATTTTGCGGTTTGACCCCGGATTCCACCTCGTCCGGAGTGATCCGCCAACGAGAGTACTGCTTCTCATAGACTACATTGGCGTAAAATCCCTGCACCAGCTTGAATACAATAAGCAAGGCAATGCCGATCAACAAAATTGAAAGTGCTTCGGCGTTGGCGGCATCGGCCGCCTGCTGACTGCGCTCCGCGGCCTTGGTCATATTTGCTGCCAGTGTTTCGAAGCGTTCGGGATCTTCTCCCGCCTCGCGCGCCTGTTCGGCCCTCTCAAGAAAATCCTGGGCACGCTGCAGCTGAGCTTCCGCGCGGTCGGAAAACTTCGCACCGGGATTTCCCCAGGCACCGCGACCGATTTGCACCCAGGCAATCATCTCCAGAATCAGGAAACCCCAGAAAAAACCCCACACACCGCGTATGGCCGCCCAGATTGGGCCAAGCGCCGCAGCCGCGAGATTGAAAGTCGTCGGAATGGATCCCGTCGCCTCATGGATTTTATGGAATGCCGGAGCGTAATATTCGCCATTCTGTCCAACGAACTCGCCTATCGATGCATCCAGTTGCTCGCGATCAATTTCAATATCGGAAGCAGCGGTGACTTTCATTTCAGTGTCGACGGTCATTCCTTGCCTCCCTGGATGCCACGCAGAAGCCGCGGTTTGGTGACGATCCCGACATCCGCACCATTCTCGGTGATGATCACGGGCAGTTCGGTGCCAACCGAATGGTCGATCAGCTGATCCAGATCGGCTTCAATATCTGCGCGTGGCGCATCTTTCTTAGCTCCCTTGTAGCTGTCGATCGGCTCCATGATTGAGTGCGCTTTGACCAGCTTGAGCTTGGATATGCCTTGTACAAAATCCCGAACATAATCGTCTGCTGGGTTCATGACGATGTCTTCGGGCGTGCCTATCTGGACGATCACCCCATCCTTCATGATTGCGATGCGGTGACCGATGCGAATGGCCTCGTCGAGATCGTGTGTGATGAACAGTGTCGTTTTTTGAAGCTGCGCCACCAGCGCCTTGAACTGATCTTGCAATTGCATGCGGATCAGCGGATCAAGCGCCGAGAACGGCTCATCCATCAACAGGATTTCCGGATCTGACGCCAGTGCGCGGGCAATGCCGACGCGCTGTTGCATTCCGCCGGAGAGTTCTTTGGGAAGGCGGTCCTCGTAACCGACGAGATTGACCAACTCCAGCGCATGGTCGGAAACCGCCCAGCGCTTGGACTTCGGTACGCCCCTGATTTCGAGCGGATAGGCAACATTGTCACGAACCGACCGGTGCGGCATAAGCGCCATGTGCTGGAAGACCATGCCAATCTGGGTCGCCCGCATGGCGCGCAGTTCCGAGTCCGACATCGCGCCAACGTCACGGCCAAGAATTTCGATTTTTCCGGAAGTGGGCTCGATCAGCCGATTGACATGGCGCACGAGCGTTGATTTGCCGGAGCCCGACAGGCCCATGATGCAAAATATTTCACCGCGCGGCACATCAAATGTTGCCGCCTGCACACCGACGACGCATCCGAATTCGTCGAGTACTTCGGGCTTGGTGAGGTCCCTCTCCTTTATAGCGGCCATCGCCTTATCGGATTCGGCGCCGAACACTTTCCAGACATCGGTCAGTTTGACGACGGTCTCACTCATTTGCTGCCCTCCCAAGCCGCAATGGGACACTAAGCGATAGGCTCAACGGCCGCTTGGATCATTCGATCACAGCGGCCGTTGATTTATTGGATTACTGGCTGAGCCAGCCGAGAACCATGTCCTCGTTTGCTGCGACCCACTCCTTCGCATATTCTGCCGGATCTTTCTTGTCGACGACGAGCGCGTAGGTCATCGCGCTCACGATGTCGGTGTCCAGCTTCATGTTCGCAAAGAGCTTCGCCACTTCCGGATGAGCATCACCCACCGACTTGGCATAGTGAAGGTGAAGATAGGCTGTGTCCCAAGCCATTGCAGCGGATGATTTTTCGAGCCAAGCCGGATCGTCGGTCGGCTGAATGACCTTCCAACCAGCTGCGTCATAGGGCGGCTCTTCCAGGATCTGGAGATCATGCAGCACGAACACATAATGCGGCGTATAGCAGAAACCTACCCACGGCTTGCCGGCCTTGATCGCGTTGTCAAGATTGGCATATGCGAGGGTTTCGTCGGACTCGGTCAGCTCCATGATCTCGCCATAGCCGTAGGATTTGGCGCGGATTTTCTCAACATTCGTCGAGGCCCAGCCGGGGGCGCCAATCCAGATTTCGCCGCGTCCATCACCATTGGTATCGAAGATCGCAGCCTTGTCCGGATCGGTCAGATCGTTGATCGACTTGATGTTGTGCTCTTCGGCAATCGCCTTCGGCAGGCACATTCCCTGGAACGCCTCAACACCATTTGGGTTCATCACGACCGATTGCTTGTCTTTCACATATGTGTCGTGAAGATTCTGCTGGTTCGGCATCCAGACTTCCGGATGCGCATGCATGGAACCTTTGTCCATCGCCTCGAAGACAATTGGATTGGTGCCGTTCTGCAATTCAACTTCGAGGCCCAAATTGTCTTCGATAACGACCTTCAAGACGTTGGCAGTCGCAGCAACCGAAGGCCAGTTCGGAACTCCGATGACCACATCTGCCGCAAACGCTGGCGCGCTCATCAACACGGCAGCGGCGGTTGCCAGCAAAGTACTACGTTTCATATTCAATTCTCCCTGTTTGAACATCTGTTCTTGATCTGCATTTGAAGCTATTTCGTCGGTTGCAGAACGCTCCCAATTCGAGAAGATGCCGCAATGTCTGAGCTATTGTCTTGGCACAGTGACCATATTCCAATCGCCCAGCATTCGATGTCGGTAATTCCAATCTGTTCGAGAGCCGCGTCTGAATTAATTGTGATTGCGATCAATCGAACGTTTCTTCCTCCCAAACGCGACGAAATCGCGTCAATGGACCCGACATTGTCGTACCAACATACAATGTCGAGTTAAAACTTGATATTCACAAATTCTAATCATCTACTTCACAATTTTGGAACATGCAATTGTTCAAATCGCGACTATGATTTCTGCAATGAAGCTGATTCAGACAGCATACACAACAACTCGAACATGATTGAAACACCAACCCATGCAGTGTTGCCCGACGGGTCAAAAGGAGGCGAAACTTCAACAAGATCGGCCCCGGCGAGATGGAGACCGCGCAACCCGCGAACCAGCTGCTGCGCGGTCCATGTGTCAGGGCCTCCAATCTCGGGAGTGCCCGTGCCAGGCGCAAATGCGGGATCGATAAAATCGATGTCGAAGCTGACATAGGTTGGCTGATCGCCGGCAATATCCCGGGCCTGGCGCATGACATCAGCGTGGCCGCGCTCCATCAGTTCATCGATACCCAGGATCGTGACACCGTGTGCGCGGCCCCACTCAATATCCTCACCGTCATACATGGTTCCCCGTATTCCTATTTGGATAACCCGTTCAGGGTCCAACAACCCTTCTTCGATTGCCCTTCGGAACGGTGTGCCATGCGTAAATTTGTAACCGCCGAAATAGCCTTCAAACAAATCGGTATGCGCATCGAAATGAATCATTCCCAACGGTTCGCCGCGATTGATGCCACGAAGGACGGGTAGTGATGTCAAATGGTCCCCTCCGGCCGACAGCGGAATGATGCCCTCGTCAGTCAGTCGGCGATAGAATTCGGTGACCCGGTCCAATGTATCATCGATGTCAGCGGGATTGGGCGGCACATCGCCGAGATCGGCACAGTTTGCAATTTCGAACGGTTTGATCCCCAATGTCGGATGTACAGCGCGGATCATTGTCGACAGATCGCGCAACTGACGCGGACCGTGGCGCGCGCCGGGCCGGTTTGTGGTGCCGCCATCCCACGGAATTCCTATCAGCCCGATTTCTGCATCGTTGCGTAACTCGCTGTCCGGGTCGGCGTATGGAAGCCGCATGAACGTCGGAACACCCGCAAATCGTGGCAAGTCGAATCCGGAAACGGGTTGAAACCGCGGATCGGGCATTGGCGGTACCTTTCTGGCTAATCTGGCCTTGGACAGTTTCACACCACGTGATCTAATTGCAAGCATGGTCCCTCGAAGGAGGCAACAAATTGCAGGCACGTCGCACAGGATCGGTCCGGTGATCCGCTTTGCAAATTTCTCGGACGTTCCGGCCATCGAGGCCTGTGCGCGGGAAGCCTACGCAAAATACGTCGAGCGGATCGGCAAGGAACCTGCCCCAATGGTGGCCGATTTCGCATCACTGGTCGAGAATCGGCACGTCCGCCTCTCCACAGATATGAACGATGGATTGGAAGGTTTCGTCATCTTTTACCCGGAAGGCAACCACATGCATCTGGAAAACGTCGCCGTTGCCAACAAACACCGGGGCAAGGGTATCGGTCGCAGATTGATTGCGCTTTGCGAGGCAGAGGCTGTCCGGCTTGGCTACGACAGTGTTGAACTGTACACGAATGAGAAGATGACGGAGAATTTGGCTCTCTATCCCCTACTCGGATATGTCGAATTTGATCGCAGGACCGAGGATGGTTTCAACCGCATCTATTTTCGGAAAGTGCTGAGATAAGATCAGCTATCCGGACGCACAGTACTGCGGCCACCCGTAAGAAGTTCAGGAAAAATTCGAGCAACGGCTGCCAAGGATCAAGAACTGCCGGAAACGTTCTCCGCGATCATCGAGATCATCTCGAACATGATGGCGCCGGCAGTCAACGCGGTGATGTTGTTTGGACTGTCTTTTGTCGGCATCATGCAGACAATGTCACCCCCGACGATGTTCATGCCCCGAACCGCGCGGACCAGCGCGACAGCCTCATCGATATCAAAACCCTTTTCACCCGGCTCGAGATTTGAGACCGCCGGCGCAACGGTCGGATCAAGGCAATCGAGGTCGAATGTGATGTAGACCGGCCGCCCCGCCAGCACATCCTTGATCTGTGAGATCACATCATCGGCACCCCGGTCCCGGTATTCGGCGATTGTCACGACATTGTAGCCGTACTCATAGGATGGTTCGAGCCAATCGAGCGTTCGCGGATGGCCGCGCAGACCAATCTGCATGGACTTTTTCGGATCGACGTTGCCTTGATCCGCCAGGTATGCGCCCCAATGGGCGGCGGATTTTTGTGCACCGAGAAAATGGTCGACTTTCGTGAAGACGTCGGTATGCGCATCAAGATGCAGAAAAGAGACAGGTTCACCACCTGAAAGTTTGCCGCAACCCAAGGCCTGCACAATGCCGCCAGTAATCGAGTGGTCGCCGCCGATGGAAACCGGGCGCGCACCAGCCATGTCAATTTCACCGTAAAACTGGGTAATCCGCTCAATGCAGTCTTCATTGTTGTTGGCGCGCGGAAACGGCACATCGCCGATGTCGGCGACTTTGACCGCAGCCCAAGGGTCAAGTTGGAATGCGCCATGCACCCGCCGCTGTACGGCCGAGTAGTTTCTTACCGCCCGCGGACCCAAATGCTGATCGCGCTCTGTGGTGCCATTGCCGGTCGAATGCGGCACACCGACCAGTACAACGTCCTGATCGTCAAGTTCTTCGTTCGGACAGCGAAAGAATGTTGGTATGCCCCACCAGTAGAGGTTTTCCATCATACTGCGATCGTGTTTCTCCGCCATAATGCTTCCTTTATGTACCGACCATTTTCCGTTTCAGTTGCGGGTTGGTGAGCTCGCCCTTTTTATTGACCGTATCGAAAGCTACGTAAACGGGTGAGAAATTGCCTCCGTGCAAAACGCCAGTCAGAATTGTGTATCCCTAACCGAGAAAAATGGTATCAGGGGATCGTTGGGGGCCGCGTACAATTTGTTGTCGTTGTTCCCGAATGACACTGATTTCCTCCCGGGTTGTTCAATGACAATTTCCACGCCACTGCTGAACGATATTCGCGCGAAGTTTGCGCATGTAGATGCGTGCCCTTTCCAGGGCGAACGGATTTTCTTTGAGAATGCAGGCGGGGCGCTGACCCTGAATTCGGTTGTAAGCACCGCGGCCGAATTTGCGGCGATCCCCGACAACCAGGGCCGCGACAATCCCGCATCCAAAGCGCTTGTTGCCATAATTGACCAAGCGAAACATGACGCCGGCATCATGTTTGGAGCCAGCACCGGGCAGATCTTCGTTGGAGAGAGCGGCACGGAGCTTCTGTTCCGCATGATTCGTACGGCGTGCACAGCCAGCACCGAAGGCAGTGTTATCGGCAGCACGGTGGAACACCCGGCCACCCGAAGTGCGGCGACCTATTGGGCCGGAAAAACCGGCAAGGATTATCTGAGCGTTGAGCACGACAACGCCACCGGCTCGGTCAGTGCCGGTGCCTATGCAGCGCTGGTACGGCCAGACACAAGAGTGGCAACAATCCTGCACTGCTCACCGGTTACCGGTGTCAGCAACAATGTGCCGGCTATCGTCGAGGCAATCCGGGAAACGGCGCCCGAGTGTATTATCATTGTCGATGGAATCCAGTTTGCAGCGCATGGTGCCATTGACATCGACCGGTACGATATCGATGGCTATGCGGTGTCACCCTACAAGGTGTTCTCGCGTCATGGCTACGGTATCGCCTGGATTTCAGACCGGCTTGGCATCCTCCAGCACGAGAGCCTGATAGATGGGCCGGCAACCAACTGGGAACTCGGAACCCGCGATACAGGGGCATATTCAACTTTTTCGCGCGTCGTTGAATATCTCGATTGGCTTGGTTCAAATTTCACGCAATCCAGCGACAGACGCGGCCGCATCGAGGCGGCAGCATCAGCCATTCAAGAACACGAACACGAACTGTGCGAGCTGATGCTTAACGGTGAGGGCAATTTGACCGGACTGGCAAATCTGCCCGGTGTTCACATTATCGCCGGAACGGAAAACCAGAACCGGAAGGGATTGGTTTGTTTCTGGAAGGAAGGCTTGGCCGCACCGCAGATCGTCGCCAAATTGAACGACAATGGCGTCAGAACACACACCAGAAAGGCTGACCATTATTCGGGCAATATTTTAAGCCCACTCGGGCTGGAGGCTTGCGTGCGGGTCTCGGTCTGCCATTACAACTCGCGCGATGAAGTCAAGAAACTGCTGGCCGTCATGAACCAACTTTGAGGTTCAAATCGGGTTTTTCCAAAGCACTCCCATTATTCAACAGCTTCGTTGCTGCTTCCACCAGACCGCGCAACGTGGCACTCTCCGCATCGAGGTTTATCACATCGAAACCCGCTTGACGCAGTGCGATATTGTAATTTCGTCCCACTTCTCCATCCGAAATGAGTGTTACCGCGCCGGTAGACGGAAATGTGCGACGCGCGGCAGCCAATTCAGCCCCGATCAACAGGCCGGACAGCCGTGAAAGTGAGCCAAGCTGCTTGCCCGCGCTCAAAAGCCTGCTCGCCCGAATTCCGAACAACTTCTGAGTCAACTGACCCGGCTGATCAAGCATCTCAGCCACCGCGTTAGAATATGCCGCTTCTTCCAATCCGTTTTCAGGGTCTTCCAGCGTCGGCGCAAGAACGGATCGCTGCGATATCAAAGCGAAAAGTTCTCCGGTCATGAAGGTGTGGAAGCGGACAATTTTTCCATTGTCGATTTCGACCCATTTGGAATGAGTGCCGGGCAGACAGAAAAGCCCTTCCCGCGCAGCAATAGCCCAAGCGCCCACGATCTGGGTTTCTTCCCCGCGCATGACATCAGGCGATTCAGGATCGTGCTGACAGACGCCCGACATTATCCATACCGGTCTTGCTTGGGAACATGGCTGGACCGCGCTCCCGCTGATCCGGTCAATCGAAACGGGTGTATCCAGATACGGTGCTTCCGCCCATCCCGATCGGGATCCCGCCATGCCGCAAACGACTGCTGGCAAATCAGGTGGTACACCCAAACCGGCGAGATGTTCCTCCATCACGTCCGCATAACGATCGGCGGAAAGCGTAGCCATTCCTTGAGCGCTTGTTTTGCGGGCGATGACATTGCCCTCGTCATCGACAAGCCAAAGCCGGAAATTGCTCGTTCCCCAGTCGATTGCAGCGAAACAGGGCGTCATCGCACTACCCGGTCACCACGACGCCGCCATCGACGACGAGCGCCTGTCCTGTCATCATGCTCGACGCATCAGACGCAAGAAACAGTGTAGGCTCCACCATTGTCTCAGGTGGAATGGGTTTCTTCAGACATTGCCTGTCGAGGTGAGCCGCAAGGGCCTCATCGGTCACCCAAAGATCTTTCTGGCGCTCGGTGATCACCCATCCCGGCATCAGAGCGTTGACCCGTATGCCATGCGGGCCAAGCTCGCGGGCCAATCCGCGTGTCAGGCCGGTGATTCCGGCCTTGGCCGAGACGTAGGCAGGATACCCGGCATTGCCCATCATGTACGAAATGGAGGAGTAGTTTATGATCGAACCTGCCCCGGCCTCGATCATCGCAGGAGCCACTTTCTTGGCCGCGAAGAAATGGTGCCGGATGTTGACATTCAACATGTGGTCCCAGTCATCCGGCGACAATTCGTCGAGCCGATGACGATTGTCCCACGCTGCATTGTTGACCAAAATATTGACAGGGCCATGGGTTTTCGCCGCCTCATCCAGAACCGCTTCATAGGCCGGGATGTCAGTCACGTCGCATTTGAGAAACAACGGCCGGCTGCCGTAAGCCTTTTCAAGCCTGTCGCAAACCGCACTCGCGTCGCTGCGCTGGCAGAAAGCAACCTTGGCGCCCTGGGAAATGAATCCTTCGGTGAGATACTCGCCAATTCCGGATCCGCCACCGGAAATGAAGACGGACTTTTCGCTAAGATCGGCAAAACTTGCTGATAGCTTCATGCTGCATTCTCCAATGCGTCGATCGCGATCGCCAGTCCGGTCTGTGCGTATAGCGATGGCAGTCCTATTCCGGCCGCTTCCAGCGATGCTCCGCTTGCAACAAAACCGTCTCCCGCAAGCGGATTGTCGAACCTCCTGTTAGCGCGGTTCACCATCTCGGACTCGGCTTGCATGGTAACGCGATACTTTCGTTCCGGCTCCAATCCCGGAACCAAAATACGCGGCGGAACGGTAGACCGCGGCCGGTCCGTTTGCGTAAGCAGCAAACGTGCATTGTTCCCGTCGGAACTTACCGCAAGTGCTCCAAAGAGACACGGATCAACGGTCTTGATCCGGTAAAACCGGCCTTCATGCCAGATATGTCGATCAACCTTGTGACGCGCCACGGCATTTTTGACCACCGCGATGTCTGCGTCCGTCATGGCGGTAAGGTCTGCTTCCACACCCATGTGCCCATAGCTGGCAACCAGCGCCCTGAAACCGGTGTGAAATCCTCGCCCGCTGGTATGGCACCAGGCCGGGCCAATATGGGAACCCATGACCTCCGGAGGAAAGAAATAGGAGAATCCATTCTGGATCCGCATCCGCTCCACCGCATCGTTGGAGTCTGATGCCCAAAAACGATGCGTGTGCGCGAGTATGCCGTAATCCACCCGCCCGCCGCCGGAAGCACAGCTTTCAATTTCAAGACCGGGAAAGGTGGAGGTCAGCCGATGGAGCAGATCGTAAAGGGCGCCGGTTTGCCGGTAAACCGTTGCCCTGCCCCGTGAATCCCCCGGCAGAACCAAGTCCCGGTTCATGTCCCACTTCAGGTAGCTGATTCCGTGTTGTTCAATGAGCGAGGAAAGGCGTTGATAGAGGTATTCGGCGACAGGGGCTTTGGCAATATCGAGAACCAGCTGGTTGCGCCCGGTCAACTTGGGATAGTTTCCAAGACCTAACACCCAATCAGGATGTTCCTGAAAGAGCTTCGAGCTCTGGTTGACCATTTCCGGTTCGACCCACAATCCGAAAGACATGCCCGCGGACCGAACGTAGTCAGCAAGCGGCTGCAGTCCTTCCGGATACTTCGTTTCATCCGTATACCAGTCACCCAATCCGGATGAATCGTCATTGCGGTCGCGAAACCAACCATCGTCAAGAACAAACCGCTCTGCGCCAATTTCCGCGGCGCAATCGACCAGTTTTGTCAGCTTGTCCCATTTGTGGTCAAAATATAAAGCTTCCCAGGTGTTGACGGTCACCGGTCGCGCCGCGGTCGGATCGGGAAAGTTCACAATGTTGGCCCGAACGTGTTCATGCAGTTTGTGGGACATGGCGTTAAGGCCGCTTGAGGAATACGCGACATAAAGCGGCGGTGTCTCGACGCTTTGGCCCGGCATGAGGCTCTTTTCGCCAGCGAACAGCAGAACACCCATCTGGATTTGGACGTCGCCGGTCGAAAGCCGTTCAAGAACCATTCGATGATTGCCACTCCAACCCAAGTGAATTCCCAGACAAGGTCCGGAATCCTCGCCGGTCGTGTCATCGACCAGAATGATGCCTGGAAACGCCTCGTGAGAGGTGCGCCCACGCCTGTTTTCCCGTTTGGTCAATCCGAGTGGAATTGGTTGGCGTTCGATTGAAAATTCCGCGCACCACCGTCCGTGAAAGGACATGTGTTGGGAATACTGCTGAGATGGCGCAATGACCGGTGCAGAAAGCCAGTCGACTTCAAACTGGGAATCTGCGTCATTAGTCAGCCGCGTCAAATATGTAGCGACATCTGTAACGGCATCGATGCGACATTCGATTTCGAGACTTAATCCTCGCTCGGGATCGCTCAACTGGAATACGATTCCATCGTCGAGCGCAACATTGCCGACGTAGGAGAAGCGTCCAGCCCAGCCAGGCGAGCTGGAAGTCTCGCGTTTGCCGATCAGGGCAGGATGACCGAGAAAACCGCGGCCGATCTCGGGATGCAGACTGATTGGTTCGTTTTCGTCAATCGTGGCCTGCGGCAGCGGACGCGCACTTATCGCCACCAAAGTGTCCAGGTCGGTATCATCAGGCAATTTTTTGCCGTGATAGATGACAGACGGAACTCCATTGGTCCAAGCAAATACGATACTCGTTCTTCGGCCATCGAGCTTCAATGTGCTCGTTTGCTGGACCAACAGGTTCATCCCTTTGTCGCGCCCAAGGTAAGACCCGCGATGAAGTGTTTCTGCATCAGGAAAAACATCGCCACAGGCGGAACTGCCGCCAGGAGCGAAGCAGCTGAAACAAGATGCCACTGGCTGACAAACTGCCCGTTAAGCGCTCTCACTCCGGCGGTGATGGGTTTCGACGCTTCACCCTGTGTAAGAACGGTAGCCCAGAAGAAATCGTTCCAGACAAAGGTAAAAATGAGGACAGCCAGAGCGGCGATCGCGGGCCGTACCAACGGCAGTACCAGGTACCAGAATATCTGAAACTCTCCGACCCCTTCGATACGCGCAGACTCGATTAATTCATATGGCAGCGCCTTGATGAAGTTGCGCATAAACAAGGTGCAAAATCCGGTCTGAAATGCGGCGTGAAAGAGGACAAGCCCGGTGACGGTGTCATACAATCCCGTTTGAACGGAAAGATCGCGAACCGGCACCATCAAAATCTGGAACGGCACGAAGTTCCCTGCCACGAATACAAAGAACAACGGAATTGCCGCCCGGAACCGGTACACCGCCAACGCATATCCGGCCAGGCAGGCAAGCGCCACCGATATGATGACCGTTGGAACGGTGATGTAGACTGAGTTGAGAAAATACCGCGCTGCCTCGGACTGGGTGAATACCGCCGTATAATTTTCGATCAGGAGAAAATCCGACGGCCAACCAAACACATTGCCGGAGTTAATGTCGGCCGCCGGCCTGATGGAGGTCATGAAGATCGCCAACAGCGGGAGCAGCCATATGAACAGCGCAACCGGAAGGAATGTCTTGTAGGTTGTCTGTACCGCGGGGGTGGCTTTTTCTATCGGTCTTGGAAACATGGCTTATGCCTCCCGCTCGTCTTTGTACATCACCCACAGGAAGTAGCTGATGAAAAACAGCATGATAAAGAACAGGACCACGGCGATGGACGAACCATATCCCATTCGGAAACCATATTCGGACAGCGCGGTTTCGAACATGTAGTAGGACAGCACGTTGGACGAGCCGTACGGACCGCCCTGGGTCATGATCGCGATCATGTCGAACGATCGAAGCGCGCCGATAACAGTCACCACGATTGCCAGGAATGTTGCAGGCCATAGCTGCGGCAAAATCACATGACGAAGCATTTTCCAGCCGCGGGCACCATCAAGCCTGCCTGCTTCAACCTGGTCCGGTGAGACATTGTTCAATCCGGTCAAATACAGGATCATGCAATAGGCGATCTGTGGCCACAGCCCGGCAAAGATAATCCCGTACGTGACAAACCTCTCGTCACCCAGAATCGACGGCGGATCAGCACCGAAAAACATCCACACTTTGCCGACGATTCCGAAGTTCGGATTGTAGAACCAGGTGAAAATCAGGCCAACGACCACCTGAGAAATTACGAACGGGAAGAAGAACAGCGATTTGTAAATTCGCATTCCGGTGACGGTCTGGTTCAAAAACAAGGCAATGAACAAACCGGCCGGCACTGCCAACATGTAGAGTACCAGCCAAAGCAGGTTGTTCCACAATGAGGTGTAAAACCGGTCGTCGTCAGTCAGCTCCCGGTAATTGTCCAGACCAATCCAGACTTTTTCGCCAATACCGTCCCATTCATAGAACGAATACCACATCGACTGAAAAATCGGAGCAATGACATAAACGACAAAAAACAGCATTGCCGGTGCCAGGAATATCCATGGAGCAACTTGCAACTTGTTGCGCTGAAACCAGCTGCGCTTGTCGAGTTGGACGTCGGCGCCAAGGCTCGCTGAAGATGTGCTGGCAGAAATGTCAGTGTTCATTATCCTCGATCCCCGTTTGATGCCTGGCGGACGCGGCGGCTATCAGCCTGGTTGAGTGATACACCCACCGCTCACAGTTTTTTCAACAGGTGATAGTGACACAAGGCCCGGGCGGTTTACCCGCCCGGGCCAGGGTTTTTACTTGTAGACGCGATCCTGAATCTTGTCCAAGCGCTTGAGAATGGCGTCGAGGCGGTCAGGCTTGATCATGAACTCCTGGAAGCCTTCCATTCCGGCCTTGGCCATTTCCGCCGGCGCGTCACGGTCATAAAACTGTGCCAGGCCCGCTGCTGTTGAAACCGTCTCGAACCCTTCAACAATGAACTTGTCGTCCTCATTGATGTTGGCCTTCGAGTTTGGCGGCAACTGGCCAATTGTCTTGTTCCATTCACCCTGGATTTCCGGCCTTGCGATGAACGAAAGGAATTTACGAGCGTCTTCCTTGTTCTTCGCCTTGGTCGGGATGAAAAGCGCATCTGCCGGCGCTTCTTCCGCACGCGGCACGCCAGGTGTGATTTCCGGGAACTGGAAGAAGTCGATCTGGTCGTCAGTCAAACCCGCATTGCGGTAGGCGTCGACGGAGAAATTGCCCATCACATACATGGCCGCCTCACCTTTGGCGAAAGGCGCAATGGCGTCCTGCCAGCTCATGGTCGCATGGTTGTCCACAAACGAGCAGCGATCGAGCATTGTCTTCCAGTTGTCGAACGTTTTGCGAATGCGGTCATCGGTGTATTTGATCTTACCGGCGGTCAGATCGTTGTGCACTTCGTAACCGTTGGTCCTGAGATTCAGATAGTCGAACACTCCCGCGGCAGTCCAAAGGAATTTCGTACCAATCGTAAACGGAGTAACGCCGGCTTCCTTGAGTTTGTCGCAAGCAGCCAGCAATTCATCCCAGTTCTTGGGTTCGCTGATGCCGTTGCTGTCGAAGATATCCTTTCGATAGTAGATACCCCATTGATAGTAGGAGTACGGAACGCCCCACTGCTTGCCATCGCGGGTCATGGTGGGTTTGATCGCCTCAAATGACGTCGAGAGATTTTCATCCGACGCCCAGAGATCTGAAATATCTTCGAACTGACCGGCATCCACAAAGGGGCCCATCCGGTTGCCCGGATACCAGGCAGTCACATCCGGAGCATCTGCTGAGAGAAAATTGCGGATCGCTGTTTTATGGGCTTCACGGTCGTTGATATTGACCGTCACATTTACATCAGGATTTGCTTTCTTGAATGCCTCGACTGCGGCCTCAAATCCAGCCTTGGGTCCCGGATTCGGATCATCGAAATTGATGATCAGATCACCGGAAACTGCGAGGGACGTCGACAGGGCAATGGTCGCGGCTGCTCCTGCCAGAGTTGATATAAGGTGGTTCATTAATTCCTCCCGTGGAAACGAATTCAGAGCCTTCTGATTGATGAATGACACCCAAATGATTGAGCCGGGCGCTTTCACAAGGCAACATTAGCGCAAACCATCAAATTCCATTATTCGGAACATAGTTTGACTATTCAGAATTATTCC
This sequence comes from Rhizobiaceae bacterium, assembly GCA_040830725.1. Taxonomy (GTDB): domain Bacteria; phylum Pseudomonadota; class Alphaproteobacteria; order Rhizobiales; family Rhizobiaceae; genus JAWKWH01. Next base: position 28,489 of record JBFOMG010000064.1, on the reverse strand, counting down.
CGTATATCACTCACATGTCAAGCGCGGTCTTTGCCGCGGTACATTTGGGTGATTAGGGTTGGCTCGAAACGGAAACAGCGGAACGCTTGGAAAGGCAGTTGATGTTCTCGATGCCGTTGCGTCTGATGCAGCTGCGCCGCGCTTTACCGATCTGCTCGCGCGGCTTGATCAGCCACGCGGAACGCTTCACCGAAACATCTCGAACCTGATAGAGGAGCAACTCCTCACGGTACGTCCCGATCATTCCTACGAACTTGGTCCAAAACTTTTGAAGCTTGCTGCGCGCGCCTGGGCGGGAAATCAGTTTCGCACCATCGCCGAACCGCATCTAAGAGCCATTGGCGAGGCAACCGGAGAGACCATTCATCTGGGGGTATTGAGCGACATCGAGGTCATCTACTTGGATAAAGTAGAGGGAAATCAAACCGTTCGCATGCATTCCCAAATCGGAAACGCTTCTCCAGTCTATTGCACAGGGGTGGGCAAGGCGGCTTTGAGTGTGCTGCCAGATGAAGAGCTCGACGCGCGAATTTCGCGCATAGTCTTTGAGCGCCACACCAGCTCCACCTTGTGCGACGGCGATGCCCTGAAGACCGAAATCTCGGAGATCCGTCACACCGGAATTGCCTATGATCGTGAGGAACACGAGCCCGGCATTCATTGCGTCGCCGCTCCGGTATTTTCGAGTAATCGCAATTTTTTTGCGGGAATCTCTGTAACGGCACCGGCGTTTCGCACGCCGATGGATCAACTAACCGAGTGGGAACCACTGGTCCAGCAGACAGCCGCGGCAATTATGGAAGATATGGAAAACAAGCTCGGGCCACGTGCCTGAACCGAAAGAAGGGAGATAAAAATGGCGGACCTGAACTTGACGGGGGTGGGCAAATCATTCGGACCCGTTGATGTAATCAAGGGTGTGGACCTGTCGATCGACAGCGGCGAGTTCGTCGTGTTCGTTGGTCCGTCAGGCTGTGGAAAATCAACTCTGCTGCGCCTGGTAGCCGGGCTTGAAGATGCGACAGTCGGCAAAATCGAAATCGGCGAGCGCGATGTGACGCGCGTTGACGCAGCCGACCGCGGTGTGGCCATGGTGTTTCAATCATATGCCCTTTATCCGCACATGTCGGTTGCCGACAATATGGGCTTCGGGTTGAAAATGAATGGTGCACCAACTGACCAGATCAATCAGCGCGTCGCGCGCGCCGCTGAGATCTTGCATCTGGAGCAGCTGCTGCAAAGAAAACCCAAACAACTCTCAGGTGGCCAACGGCAGCGCGTGGCCATCGGTCGAGCCATAGTCCGAGAACCGAAAGTCTTCCTGTTTGACGAACCGCTGTCCAACCTGGACGCAGAGTTGCGTGTCCAGATGCGACTGGAAATTGCCAAGCTGCACAGCGATCTCGGGGCCACGATGATCTATGTCACCCACGATCAAGTTGAAGCGATGACACTGGCCGACAAGATTGTCGTGCTGCGCGCAGGGCTTGTCGAGCAGGTCGGTTCCCCAATGCATCTCTACGATGATCCGGACAACATGTTCGTTGCCGGCTTCATTGGGTCGCCCAAAATGAACTTCCTGAATGCAGTCGTGCGATCTTCCGATTCCGGCAAAACGGTAGTCGAATTGGTCGATCACCAGGGTGCTATTGCGGAGTTCAAACTGAAAGATGCTCCGGCACCAGAAACAAATGTCGCACTCGGCATCCGCCCTGAGCACTTCAAAAACCGGGGAAAAACCAAGCTCAGTGTGGAGGTCGATGCAGTGGAGAATCTTGGAGGTACGACCTACGCCTATAGCCGCGATGGCGGTGAAGAGCCGCTGACGATCGAAATGAAGGGCGAACGCGATGTCAGCGCCGGAACCTCAATTGAGATCGGCTTCAATGCTTCCGACGCTTTTCTGTTTGATCCGAAGAGCGGCCTCAGAATCCGGTAGCGGCGGTAAAGCTGGAATTGTGTTCGGCCGATCGACAGCTCATCGGCCACGGACTGGGAAAGGATTGGCTGGCTCAATCGCCTTTCCACAGGCGCACCGCCCGCTCATGCGGGCAGCGATATGGTGTCCTGCACCTATGAAAACACCCTGCCCGCCTCCAACCATTCCCAAACGAAAAGGCCTGCTTTGATGTAACAATGCCGAATCGGCGATCGTCTCCAACTATCCGGCAATTCCAAGCATGGCGCGAAGTTGTGTCCGGTTGGGGCTGCCACCGGCAAAGTCGTCAAAAGCCTTATCTGTTATGCCGATGATATGGTCGGTTATGAAACGCGCACCTTCTGCGGCGCCGTCTTCCGGGTTTTTCAAACAACATTCCCATTCAAGGACAGCCCACCGGTCGTAGTCATACTCGGCAAGTTTTGAGAAGATCGATACGAAGTCGACCTGTCCATCGCCGAGTGAACGAAACCGTCCTGCCCGCTTTAACCACGGCTGATAGCCGGAATAGACACCCTGTCTGCCGTCTGGATTGAACTCGGCATCTTTGACATGAAATGCGGCAATGCGCTCGTGATAGATGTCAATGAAAGCAAGATAATCGAGCTGCTGCAGCACAAAATGGGATGGATCGTAGTTGATGGTGCAGCGTTTGTGATTGCCCACCCGTTCAAGCAGCATCTCGAATGTAACCCCGTCGAATACATCCTCTCCGGGATGGAGTTCGAAAGCGACATCGACACCTGCATCATCAAAGGCGTCGAGAATTGGATGCCAGCGCTTAGCCAATTCATCAAACGCCTCCTCTATCAGTCCTTCAGGCCGTTGTGGCCAGGGATAGATATAGGGAAACGCCAATGATCCGGTGAACGATGCTGTTGCCTTGAGACCCAGATTTTGTGACGCCTTCGCGGCGTGTTTCAATTGCTCGACGGCCCATTGCTTCCGCGCATTCGGATTGTCGCGATAGCCTTGCGGCGCAAAGGCATCAAACTGCGGGTCATACGCCGGATGTACAGCAACGAGATGGCCGAGCAAGTGAGTGGAAAGTTCTGTGATTTCCACTCCGGCTTCAGCGCACATTCCCATGACTTCGTCGCAATAGTCTTTCGATTTCGCGGCCTTCTCGACATCGAATAGCCGGTCATCTGAAGCAGGAACTTGAATCCCCTTGTATCCATGGGATGCAGCCCAACCGGCCATAGCCGGCAAGCTGTTGAAGGGCTCTTCATCGCCGGCAAACTGCGCCAGGAAAATCGCCGGACCTTTGATATTAGCTGGCATCCCTGCCCCCCCGACAATACTCGAAACGGAATTCAGCAGTCATGCCACATCAGCGCCTTTGAACATGCCTTCGGGAGCCGCGGCCAGAAGCCCTCTGGCCTCTTCGATACCAAAGGCCGCCGGGCGTTCGCACGTAGTCCTCAAGGTTACGAACTGACCCTGTTCACCTGACATCAGGATTGAGGTCATGATATCGACGACATGCAGCGCGAGATCACCGGAACAACGATGTGGGCGGCCTTCGATGATCGCCAACGCCATGTCGGCCAGCCCCGCCGCGCGATAGTTGGCCATGGAGCCCGAAGAATGTTCCTGGTTCGGCTGTGAAAACGGGTGATCCCAGTCCGGGATGTCAGCCGGGCCGCCGGAACTCGTTACACACTCAACCTCCCCACCAAAAAAATTGGGATCGGGCAGGTAAAGGGACCCGGTTTCACCGTAGAGTTCCATGTGTGAGTGTCGGTTATCCCAGACATCCCAGCTTGCGCCAAGCGTGACCACCGCTCCGCTGGCAAATTCCATTATTGAGTGGATTGTCGTCGGCGTCTCGACCGGAATCCGCTCACCCGCACGCGGCTGCGAGCTGATCACGCGCTCAGATGCCGGTGTCGATGAAACGGCCGAAACGCGCCTGGCTGGACCGAGCAGTTGAACAAGATTGGTGATATAGTAAGGCCCCAGGTCAAGGATCGGACCGCCGCCCGGCTTGAAAAAGAAGTCGGGATTGGGATGCCAATGTTCCATGCCATGGCTCATCACATGGCATGTTCCACTGGTGACCTTTCCGACGACACCGGAATCGATCAAATGGCGCGCCAACTGGTGCGATCCGCCAAAAAAGGTGTCGGGCGCAGAACCAATGCGTCTGTTCTTTTCCTTTGCCAATGCGGCGAGTTTCATTCCCTCTTCGACCGACAGGACGAACGGCTTTTCAGAATAGACATGTTTGCCAGCCGCGAGCACCTGGCTTGAAACCTCGAAATGAGCCGCTGGAATCGTCAGATTGACAACAATGTCGATGTCATCGGTCGACAGCATCTCATCGACACTGACAGCGCCGATGTTGAATTTACCTGCCTGTGCTTCGGCAGCCGCCATGTCGATGTCGGCACAGGAAACGATCTCCACTCCGTGGAAAAGCGGCGCCAATCTCAGATAACTGGTCGAAATGTTGCCGCTGCCGATAATGCCGGCCCGCAATTTCTCAGACATTGGCCAGCTCCCAAAAAGAGCGCATCGCTTCAATGGATCTGCCGGCAAACCGGTTCAGATCATTTGGATTGTCGTGTTCGGCGACAAACAATTCACAGCGCGACCTGTTCCGCACGGCGTCAAACAGGCGATGCCATTGCATCGTTCCCTGACCGACATCAGCCCAACCGTCTTCATCCATGCAGTCGCCTTCAACGGCAATATCCTTGACGTGAACCGCTGAGATTCGATCCCCATACTTTTCGATCCAGGCGAAGGGATCACTCCCGCCCCGAACAATCCAGGCCAAATCCGCCTCCCATTCGATGGTTGGAGCATCATCGAGAAGGACCTGCATCGGGATGTGACCATCAGGTGTCGCTTCGAATTCAAAGTCATGATTGTGCCAGGCAAAACTGCGCCCGCTCGTGGAGACGGTGTCAGAAACGGCCGAAAGCCGCCGTGCCAAGTCGCGCCACCCATCCGCGGTTTCGGGCCGCGATCCCGGTTGAAGGAACGGGCAGACAATTTTTGAAATACCAAATATGCCGGCAATTTCATCGACTTTAGCAAAGTCGTTCTCAAGTGCGGCAATATCAAAATGGCCCGATGGCATGGACAGGTTATTGTCGTCCATCATCGCCTTTATTGAAGCGGGGTTCTCATAAACGCCACCGAATCCTTCGACCTGCCGGTAGCCCAAATCCGACAAACTGCTCAGGACTTCACTCCATGGCTGAAAATTTCTGGCGCTGTAGAGCTGAAAAGAGAACTTCATACTGCATGCAATCCTTTGGTGTTTAAATCCTGAGCTCGCTCGACGCATCAAAGATGGAGGCTCTTTGAGGGTCGAAGCCGATCGGAACCTGCTCGCCGGCAACCAGGTCACTTTGTCCGTCCACGCGGAAGCAGAAATCATGGCCCGATAATTTTGACCAAACCAGCGTGTCGGATCCCATCGGTTCGAGGACATCGATGGAAACTTCTGTCGTGAATGGCATGCTGTTCGCATCCTTGCCGGATGCCACATCCTCGGGCCGGATTCCGAATGATGCGTCACCCTGCTTGGTCCCGCCATCAGCAAACGAGTATCGAGAAAGATCGATCTTCGATTCCGCCGACTGAAATGAAGGACCGCCATCATCGGTCAACCGGCCATCAATGAAATTCATTCCCGGTGAGCCGATGAACTCCGCGACATATTTGTTGACCGGACTGGCGTAGATACCGTGCGGGGTATCGAGTTGCTGGATCGATCCGCCCTTCATGATCGCGATGCGGTCGGCAAGCGTCAGCGCTTCGATCTGGTCGTGCGTCACATAAATCATCGTATTCTTCAGGCGCTGATGCAGCCGCTTGATTTCCACACGCAGCTCGGCGCGAAGTTTGGCGTCCAGATTGGAAAGCGGTTCATCGAACAGAAACACGTCAACGTCGCGAACCAGCGCCCTGCCGATCGCAACACGCTGCCGCTGGCCCCCGGAAAGTTCTGCCGGCTTGCGCTTGAGCAGCGGTTCGATCTGCAGCGTTGCTGCAGCGCTTGCGATCCGCCTCGAAATCTCGTCCCGCGCCATGCCTGAATTCTTAAGGCCGAATGACAGGTTTCCTTCCACGGTCATTTGCGGATACAGGGCATAGGACTGGAAGACCATGCCGATACCTCGGTCCTTTGGCTCGTCCCAGGTCACGTTGCGGCCATTGATCGAGATTTGCCCGTCGGAAACATCGAGCAATCCGGCAATACAATTGAGCAGGGTGGACTTTCCGCACCCGGAAGCACCGAGCAAAACCAGAAATTCCCCTTCGCCGATGTCCAGGTCCAGGTTTTTCAGCACGCTGACATCACCAAAATTGAGGACCAGGTCACGAATTTCGATACTGTTCATGGCGATTACCCCTTAACCGCGCCGGCAGCGATGCCACGGACGAAGTATTTTCCAGAAAGAAAGTAGATGATCAGCGGCACGGCTCCGGTAAGGATCGTCGCCGCCATGTTGACGTTGTACTCTTTAACGCCCTGCGTCGTGTTGACGATGTTGTTGAGCTGAACCGTCATCGGAAAGTTCTGTGTTCCGGCGAAGACGACGCCGAAGAGGAAGTCATTCCAGATGCCCGTCACTTGCAGGATGACCGCAACCATGAAGATAGGCGTCGACATCGGCACCAGAATTTTCAGGAACACGCCCCAAAATCCTGCACCATCGACGCGCGCTGCTTTGAACAGTTCTTCAGGAAGCGACGCAAAGTAGTTGCGGAACAGCAGCGTCAGTATCGGCATGCCGAATATTGTGTGCACAAAAATCACACCCGTCAGAGAACCGAAAATGCCAAGTTCACGTGTGATAATCACAAGCGGATACAACATCACCTGATACGGAATGAACGATCCGAATATCAGGATGGTAAAGAACACCTCGGACCCTTTGAACTTCCAGTTGGCGAGTGCGTACCCGTTCACTGATGCAATCAGGATAGAAACAATTACGCTGGGAATTGTGATCTTGACGGAGTTCCAGAACCCGACTTTCAAACCTTCGCAGTAAAGACCCGTGCAAGCCGTGTCCCAGGCTTTCGTCCAGGGCGCGAATGTCAGTTCAACCGGTGGCGCGAAAATCTGGCCAAGTCTGATTTCCGGCAAACCCTTCATGGACGTCATGACCATGACGTACAAGGGAAGCAGATAGTACACGGCGGCGACAAACAGGATCGAATAGAGCATGATCCTGCCCGGGTCCATCACCCGGCGCGGTTTGGGACCGCGCGGTATGACATCAGCTGTAATGCTCATCGCTTGCGGCTCCTATTGCCGTACTCGAGATAGATCCACGGGATCAAGATGATGAAGACAGTGGTCAGCATCACTGTTGATGCTGCCAGCGCCTGCCCGACATTGGCGCGTGCAAACATGAAATCGTAGACATATTTAGCGGGGACTTCTGAGGCGATGCCGGGGCCGCCATTGGTCATGGCAACAACGAGGTCGTAGAGTTTCACAATGCCGGCCGCGACGATGACGAGCGATGTGATCAGCACTCCCCGCATCATTGGAATGACAACGAGCACATAGGTTTTCCATTTCGGAATACCGTCCACCCTGGCGGCTTTCCATATGTCCTCATCAATGCCTCTAAGTCCGGCGAGCATGAGAACCATCACGAACCCGGTGCCCTGCCAGATTCCGGCTATAAGAAGCGCAAAGATCACCGTGTTGCGGTTGGAGATCAGATCAAAGGTAAAATCTTCAAAGCCGAGAGAGCGCACTGTTTCTTGCAGTCCTAGGCCCGGATTGAGAATCCATTGCCACACGACACCGGTGACAATGAATGACAGCGCAAACGGATAAAGAAAAATGGTCCTGAAAGTGTTCTCGAATCGGATTTTCTGGTCAATCAGAGCTGCCAGAACAAATCCGACAACGAACGAAAATAGCAGGGAAAACACACCATAGATGGCAATGTTCTCGACCGCCTGCTCCCAACGCGAGGTTCGAAACAGTCTTTCATATTGGGCGAAACCGACAAATTCGTTTACCGGCAACGCTCTTGACGCACTGAAAGAGTAGATAACCGTCCACAGCGAACATCCGACAAAAACGACCAAGGTCGTCAGAATCATCGGTACCGCGGCGATTTTTGCATTCAGATTTCGCGTATACGGATTGGGCCGGCCGGTGGCAGACATGCCTTATCCTCCCTGCGCAAACTGGCGCCGGCGGAAGTGAGCCCTCCGCCGGATCAGTCCAATTATTTAGTCAGCGAATTCGATGATCTCAGCAAAGCGCTCCTGCGCTTCGCCAGCATCCATGTCCGGGTCATTGAACAACTCAACCCAGAGATCTTCCAGCTGCCCCTGGGTGTCAGATGTAAAGCTCTGCTCGCCCGAAGGAAGGATGTTCTCGGGATTATTGAGGATTTCAATGCCCTTCTTCATGCAGGCGTTTGCTGCATCCAGGTCAACATCGCCGCGAATGGGCAGCGATCCCTTTTTGAGGTTGAAATCGACCTGGACCGCTTTCGAAACCAGCAGCGAGGCAAGTTCCAACTGCGCCTTGACCGTTTCCTCATTGTCATCAGCCGGCTTGGGGAAATAGAAAGCGTCACCTCCGGTGTCGAGCACCGGAAACACGCCGAGTCCCGGCAGGCAATCATATTCCTTGCCTGCGGTCTGGCCCGCAACGGCAAATTCACCCTGCGCCCAATCGCCCATGATCTGGGCACCAGCCTTGCCGGTTATGACCATATTGGTTGCATCGTTCCAGGCCCGGCCAACAAACCCGTCATCGACCATATCACGCGCGGCAATGATCGCTTCGAACACCTTCGCCATTTCAGGTCCGGCAGCTACTTCGGCATTCTTTTCCACGTTGATTTTCTTGTAGAGATCGACACCACCGAGCGCCACCATGAACACACCGGCCATACCGTTGATCTGCCAAGGCTCGCCGCCGACGGCCAGCGGAATAATTCCCTTCTCACGCAATGCGTCGGCCTGGGCAGCGAATTCATTCCAGTTCGTCGGAACTTCCATTCCATTGGCTTCAAACACGGTCCGGTTTAGCCACATCCATTGGAAGGAATGGATATTGACAGGAACGCAATAGATCCGGCCCTCATATTTGCAGGCATCAAGCAATTTCGAAGGGCGGATAATGTCGGCCCAACCCTCTTTCTCGGCCAGTTCGGTCAGGTCGGTCATCAGGCCGGCCTTGACCAGATCTTCCGCATCGCGGCCGGTATTCAACTGGGTCGCGCCCATTGGGTCGCCACCTGAAATACGGCTGATGATGATCGGACGGGCGTTGCCACCGCCCGCAATGGCGCCATCAACCCAGGTGTGTCCGGCGGCGTTGAACGCGTCAGCCATCACTTTCACCGCAGCGGCCTCACCACCTGACGTCCACCAATGAGTGACCTCCAATTCAGCGGCCGATGCAAGATTTGCCGTCGCAAGAGCAGTGGCCGCGGCCAAAGCTGTCTTCAAAGTCTTCATTTCTGAATTTCCTCCCTGCGGGCTGTGCGATCCGAACCGGAATCGACCCGCCTAAAGTGCTGGATTTGTAATCGATTACATATCATTTTTGATCGATGTAATCGATTACATGAAAGCTTGCATACATTTTGATTTAATGTCAAGTATCCAATTGCGCATGAGGAAAAAACGAAACTGAATTCATTTGAATGAACCGATACGTTCCGAAAATTCAAGACGTTGCACATGTTGCAGGCGTCTCCACAGCTACCGTAAGCCGAGCTCTCAACAAGCCGGATTCGGTCAGTGAGGAGACGCGTGCGACCGTTATTCGAGCTGTAGAAAAGACCGGATACCGGTTTAACCAGACTGCCAGAAATCTGCGCAGCAGAAAGACCGGCGCTATCGTTGTCTTGGTGCCACATCTGAGCAATCCGTTTTTCTCGCAGATTTTGTCCGGCATCGAGAATGTCACCTCCCGCGCTGGTTACAGCGTCCTGATCGCTGATTCAAAACACCCGGACTTTGGGCACGACCGGATTCTTGAATATATGCGCTACAATCGCGCTGACGGTGTGATTGTATTAGACGGATCGCTTCCCCTTGAAGTCTACCATAACGGCCATTCATTCGACTCGGCAGCACCTTTCGTGTTTGCCTGCGAATGGACTGATGACGTGCCAGTGCCAACGATAAGAATCGACAATCGGGCCGGTGCGAGAATGGCAGTGGAACACCTGAACAGCCTGGGTCACCGGAAAATCGGGCATGTTTTGGGGCCGCCGGACAATGTGCTGACCCGTGAGCGCTTGGCGGGTACCCGCGATACACTCAACGAACTCAATTTGCAGCCGCGAAATGACTGGTTTATTGATGGTGATTTCTCGATAGAATCGGGATGCAAAGCAGCACGATCCTGGATACAACTCGCTGAAAAACCGACTGGTGTGTTCTGTGCAAGTGACCAAATGGCGCTCGGATTCATCTCCGAATTAAGCAATCACGGTTACCGGGTACCACGCGATGTGTCGGTGGTTGGCTTCGACGATATTGAGATTGCCGGACGTTTCATCCCGTCGCTCACTACCATAAGGCAGCCACGAAACGATATTGGAGCTACGACTGCAAACGTTTTGCTCGAACAAATCAAGGGCAGCCAGCGCAATGGCGATGCAATATGCAAGATCCTTCCGGTTGAGATTATCATCCGGGACAGCACCGGGCCCGCGCGGACAAATTAACCGGTTTTGGCGGCATTCCCATCTGATCCCGACAAAAGTTGCCATCGTAATCACCGGCCAATTCTTGTCGCAACTCCAAATCCGGAATCGTCAATAAGGTATCCAGTAGCGTGCGGCCGGTGCGCCGCGAGATATGCGCACAAACTGGTTGGCAAATACACGGTAAGGCGGGCTCCACTCCCCATCAGGCCACTGAATTCTGATCTCAGCTCTCTCTGCAACGCCAAGCCCGGCGTGCACAAAACCAAGTCTTCCCGACGCATGACCACCACCAACAGCGATAGTTCGCACTCGTGTGCTGTTGCCGCTCTTGATCAAAATGCGCGCGCCAACCGCATCCCGATTATAGCCGTCCTGGTGCAGCTCTATCTGCAGCCAGTTTCCGGCAGGAATTAAACGGTTTTTGTTCGAACCGGATTGTACGCCGGTGTTTTGAAACAGGCTCGCAGGCGACCCCCGGTTAACGATCAACATGTCGAGCAAACCGTCGTGGTTGAAATCGTCAATGACGGCGCCTCGCCCTTTGGTGGCCTTGGCAATCCCGGCCGGTTCGCCTGCCTCTCTGAATTCGCCGCTCACCGAACCCAGCAACAGATTGTCGGGATCAAAGGAAGCAAATTCCGGCATTTGCTCGACGTTGCCCTTGGCAATGAAAAGATCGAGATTTCCATCATTGTTGAAATCGGCAAACTCGGCGTGCCACCCGGTCGAAGGTTTTAATGATTCACCCGTATACGGGCGGTGGGCCGTTGCGCCCCTCTCATATGCAATGTCCCGGTAAACCGGCCGGCCCTCCTCGGCGTCGGAATCGAGCGTTTGCAGTTTGGTATCACCCATCGACGTCAGTGCATATTCCGGGAACCCGTCCGCATCCAGATCAGCTTCTGCAATGCCCATGCCCCAGATTGAAATCCGCCGCCAGCCGTCGCTACGCCGGTATGGACGAGGAAACCGTCCGGGCTCGACGCGCCAAAGCTGCTCTTCGCCGCCCCGGTAATATTGTCGGTCATTGGTCATTCTCAAACTGGGCTGACCGGAACGGTTCCAATCGGTAAAAATCATCGAAAGTGAACAGTATCCGGGTGAAAGGGGATACTTGGAAGAATATTCCAGATCTCCGTTTGGACCCATGCCAGGGCGATGCAGATAATTGTCATGGCACGTTCCCCAGGGAGAACCGGGCGCAGATCGGTCAACATAGTTCCCAAAGGCCAGTGTAGGATGTTTTGATCCACGCTCGAACACAGCTGCAAATGCCGTGGTCCAATCGTGCCCGCCGTCAAATGCAAGAATTCCGGATCCGTCGGTGAAACTGCAATCCGGCCCGCCCTTCAGAATTTTGTTGGGTCCGACACGAAGAATCACGAGATCCTTTTGGCCGTCATTGTCCACATCCAACGGATAGGCACCTGTCACGCCTGTCAGCAACTTGTCTGGCAAATCCAGTTTCTTGTTCGCAAATCGAAGATCACCACCGGAAGTCGACTGGTTGACATAGAGCTTTGCCGGATTGGTGCCACCGGCGATAAACAGGTCGGTCTTCCGGTCTCCATTGCAATCCAGACCTGCCGCTCCGCCACCTACAAAATATTCCCATGGTCCTTCATAGCTTTGATCGATCCCCGCCTTGGCGGCGACTTCCTTCATTGCAGGAACGTCCATCGTCAACTTGCCTGGAGTGGCTTCACCGGCATTGGATTCATCGGCAATCGCAATGCCCGCCAAACATGCTATCGAAGTCAGCACAGCCGCGGAAACAAAGACTGATGAGCGACCAGCCATCATTGCTTGATCACCAGTGTTTTAAGGAAGGCGATCAATGCGTCCCGGTCCTCTTCCTCCATCGATTCGTAGGCTCGTGCAGCTTCCGATGCAGCGCCCCCATGGGCCCTAATAATTCCGTCCAGCGTCGTATAGTTGCCGCGGTGCCCATAGGGTGCGGTTGAACCAACGCCCCACAGTTCTGCTGTCATGAATACATCTCTGTCGACAAACCGTTGCGCCAGCAGCTCATTACCAAGCTCTGCGTGTCTGTTATCGGCTATTCGATGCCGTTTGAGATCTCCGAAGAGCGGCACCAGGAATTGTCCATCTTCGTTGCGCTCCAGGGTGGCCGCCCATTCCAGCATTTCAATGTCATAGACGGCATTTTCACCATCTTCGCCGCTGCGCAAAGTGCCGGCCGCATCAAGCGGGCCAGGATCAACAAACCGCAGAGACGATAGCGGCAGCGCACGAATGTGACATACATTGCAGCCGATATTATCGAACTGCCGGCTGCCTTTTTCTGATGCACGGCGCCACAGTTCGTTTTCCGGTTCATTGCCAACAGGAGCAGGCAGCGTCGCCTGCCAGGCGACCAGAGCGGAAATGTCTCCCGGGCTCAGTTCATCTTCAATTCCGTCTTCGTCGAAATCGGTTTCGCTGGTCCATCGCGAGCCAAACCGTTCAGTTGCTTGCATGCCGTGGTGATGGTTCAGGGCATTGATCGTGAATTGGCGCAGCGAAGTCATGACCCCTTTTTGACTGAACGGCCGGATAACCAAATCAGTGTCCACACCCTCGACACCTGACAGGTCTGCCACGCCGTCTGCCTCAACGGTAATTTGCCCGAATGACACACCCTTCGATTCAAGCGGTAGTGTGATAGCCATTCCCGACTTGCGCGCCAATTTGGCGGCGCTGGAACGAATTGCTGCCAGGTCGACGCTCATTTCGCGCGCCAGCAGTTCGATCAATCCGGCTCCAAACAGGTGATTGGTGTTCCGCTCATTGGAAAACTGCGGATCGTCAGTATCGAAATCAGTGTTGGTAAATCCTTCTGAGACAAAAACGTTGGCCGTAAAATCACCCGCCCCGCCTGTGATAGGCGCATTGTGACAACTGGCGCAGGAATTGGCATCCAGTCCTGCCAATCTTTGGAAGCGGCTGCGGCCGGGACGGCGTCTTTTTGTGGGAATGATGGCCTGAGTAGCCATCGGCCGGCCCACCCCATCCAGGTCGGTAAACTGCGATACAAACAGCCTTTCTCCGTGCTCTCTTAGCTTCAGCAACGCATCTAGCGCTAAGTCGCCGGTGTAGGCGGAACGGTCGAGATGGAAGGGGACCGCTCTCTCAATCCAGGGCTTGCTCACCGCAGCGTCCCCTGCAAAAGCAAGTCCCATCGAAATCAAATGCACGGCGATGACGCCGGTTAAAAGCTTACCCTGCATTGGCATGCTCGAAGATAGCCGGCTCGCGAAAGCCCTGAACAGTCTTGTCACAATCAGCAAGCGCAGTCACCAGCGCACCCTTTTGGGTGAGGCTCACATCATCGGTCCGCGAGTACAATTCGGTATCGCTGTGCGACAGGCCGATGTTTCGAAGGCCGAGGGAACGCCGGATCATCGGTTCCATCAGATCAAATGCGATTGCACCCGATCCGACAAAGGCGACGGGGAACGGATCCAGCAGCGCAAAAAGGTTTCTCAAACCGTGTCCGAGGGCGGCGCCGGCATCCTGATAGGCCTTGTTGGCACGTTCGTCACCCTGCTTTGCGCGGGCAGCCAGCTCTGCCATCACAGACATATCCACGCTGCGAGTTGGCATGACCTTCGGATCGCCGCCGGTGGCCGCTCGCCAAATTCCGTAGTCTCCGGCATAGGCCTCGATGCAACCGTGACGGCCGCATCTGCACAAGGCTCCGTTGGGAATATAGCACATATGTCCAAATTCTGCGGCCGAAGACCAAATCCCGCTGAACGGCTGGCCCTTCCAATAAAGGCCCATGCCAATGCCATGTGCCAACAAAATTGCAGCAAACGATTGGTCAAACCGTTCGGGCTCCAATTCCCGCAATGCCGCAGCAATCATCGTGGCGTCATTGGTGACCTTGACCGACGCCTGAAACCGCTGCTCCAACTCATCTGCAATCTCAAGATCGCGGTGGGCGATGATGGGGGACCACTGGATCTTGGTCCCCTTCGCGTCGCTGACACCTTGGATAGCAACCGTGATCTGCCGCAATGCCGGCTTGGCGATACGCGACCTGTCAAGCGCAGTTTCAAGGATTTGCACCAGGTACCGGACGATCTCCGACCGGTCCAACATCTGGGTGTCAACCGAATTGCTCATTTCAACTAGTACTTTGCCCGAGTAATCCGCAACTGCTGCAGAAACCCTGTTGTGCGTCAATATGAGTACCGCGACATTCGCCGCCTTGGGGTTTAGAGCCAGTGAAACCTGCGGCCGGCCCCGCCTCGATACGGCATTCGTTTCGTTGGCTGCGTCACCATTGCTCTTTTGTTCTGCTTCGACCAGATAGCCGTTCTCAAGCAAATCGCCGGTAATTGCGGTGACAGTTGCCGCACTTAGTCCCGTAGCCGTTCGAAGTTCGGTTCGCGACATCGGGTTGCGCGACCGAAGAGCAGCGAGGACAATTCGCTGATTGCTAAGCCGGACATCATCTGATCGCGAAATCGCCACCTTTGGAAATCCTCTCCTGCTGCTTCAATCTTCGACTGTACCAATCATTCAATTTGCGCAGACAAGCACCTCGGTCCTTTTTCATGTTGACACAGCTTACATCTTGAGTCACTATTTTTTTCGACCCTCGAAATAATGGGTCGTGAAAAGCCCGATTTGCCTCATAGCGGATGGGAAAGGGTTTATTTCAACTATCTAGGTGCAACGGTGAGAGTGCACTGGGAGGAAAACATGAGAAAATTCATCATCGCGCTGGCTGGCGCAGTGCTCGCAACGGGCATTGCAAGTTCGGCATTTGCAGAAGGCAAGACAATCGCAGTGTCTTGGAAAACGTTCCAGGAGGAACGCTGGAAAATCGACGAAGCTGCCATCAAGGCAGTGGTTGAAGCAGCTGGCGACACTTACATTTCAACTGACGCACAAGGATCGGCCCAAAAGCAGGCCGCTGACATTGAAGGTCTGATCGCACAAAATCCAGATGTGATTCTTGTCGTGGCCTTTGATTCCGATGCCATCCTGCCATCGATTGCCAAGCTCAACGATGCCGGCATCAAGTCAATCGCCTATGACGTCCAGTTTGAGGATCCGAACGCGCTTTACATCACGTTTGACAATGTCGGCGTCGGCCGCATCATCGCGCGGGAAGTCAGGAAAGCGCAGCCGGAAGGCAATTATGCGTTTATCAAAGGTGACAAGGGCGATCCGAACGCTACCTTCCTGTTCCAGGGCATGATGGAAGTCCTCAAGGAGGACCTCGATTCCGGCAAGATCAAGAATGTCTGCGAAACATTTACAGACGGCTGGAAACCCGACAATGCGCAGAAGAACATGGAACAGTGCCTGACTTCGACCAACAACGAAGTCGATGCGGTTCTGTCCGAGAATGACGGCATGGCGTCTGGCGTTGTCGCGGCGCTTGAAGCACAAGGCATGGCCGGCATCCCGGTCGGTGGTCAGGACGGCGACCTGGCGGCGATCAATCGCGTTGCACTCGGTACGCAGACCGTGTCGGTGTGGAAGAACGCGACCGATCTGGGAACTGTTGCAGCAAAAGCAGCCATTGCCCTTGCCAACGGCACCGCAATGGACGCGATCGAAGGCGTAGGCAAATTCTCCGACGGTAAGAAGGGCGTAGAGATGAACTCTATTCTGCTGGAGCCAACGCCGATCACCAAGGATAACATCCAGGTCGCAATTGATGCAGGTCACATTTCCAAGGAACAGGCTTGCGCAGGCGTGGCAGCTGGCACGGTATCAGCCTGCGACTGACAAGAACGTCTATGTTCTTTTAGTCTTAACCGCGCCAGTGCTTGCAATTGGCGCGGTCGCTATAAGTGATCGCCCGCTAAATTGACTCTTCAGTGTCGGAGAGATGGCGGCACACTTTCCAAGGGGGAGGCGATATGTCCGAAAATAATGCGGATACGGCAACCAGCGCAGAAGACAAATCGATATTAAACCGCTTCCTGTCGGCGACAGAACTCGACACGCGCATGCTTGGCATGGTCGCCGCACTGCTGTTTGTATGGTGCGTATTCGATATCTGGAGCGGCATTCTTCGTCCGAACGAAGGCCTGTTCGGTGGCGCGTTTCTGACGCCGCGAAATCTTTGGACGTTGCTGGTTCAAACCTCTTCCATTGCAGTCATGGCGACCGGAATGGTCCTGGTTATCGTCATGCGTCATATCGACCTTTCGGTCGGCTCCATGCTCAGCCTGGTCGCTGTGGTCTCTGCAGTGATGCAGGTGTTCGTACTCGGCCCTTCGCTTGGTGTGGGGCATCCCTCCATCTGGATTATCGGCATTTTGACCGCGCTCGCGCTCGGTACGCTTGTCGGCGCGTTCAACGGTTTCCTTATCGCCTATGCTCAAATTCCGGCGTTTATCGTCACATTGGGCGGATTGATCGCATTCAGCGGCACTGCGTTCCTCGTCGCTCAGGGCGTGACCGTCGCGCCGATGGACAAGACATTCAAGATAATCGGTGGCAATACGCCGGCGGGCTGGTTCGGACCGATGTGGAGCTGGACACTGGCTGTTATCGCGTGTGGAGTGATAATCGTCGCCATTGTTCATGGTCGGCGGCAGCGTAAACGCTTTCACTTCCCGCTGCGGCCGGTTTGGGCGGAATTTACGCTGGCCGGCCTTGGCAGCGCAGTAGTTCTCGGCTTCACCGCAGTACTGAATTCCTATCCTTGGCCGTTCGGCCTGATGCGCTCCTATGCCGAGGCGAATGGAATCACGCCACCGGCCGGAGAAGAAAATCGTGCCGGCGACGCGATTTGCATGGCGGGGGAAAAGGTCGTGCGTTGCACCGAGGGCCTGATCCAGTACACAGGCTACGCGCTGCCGGTCATGATCGCCGTAGTCGTCGGTATCGTCATGACATTCATTGCAACGCGAACACGCTTTGGCCGTTACATCTACGCCGTCGGAGGGAACCCGGAAGCAGCAGAACTTGCCGGTATCAATACCAAGTGGCTCACTGTGAAGGTATTTGCCCTCATGGGCTTTTTGGTTGGTATTTCGGCGATCATTTCGTCGGCACGACTCGACGCCGCTACCAACGCGCTTGGCCAGTTGAACGAACTTTATGTCATCGCTGCTGCCGTCATCGGTGGAACGTCGCTCGCCGGTGGAATCGGCACCATCTACGGCGCCATGATTGGCGCCTTGATGATGCAGTCAATCCAGTCGGGAATGGCGCTGCTTAACCTGCCTGCAGCTTACCAGAATATCGTGGTCGGTTCCGTGCTTGTGTTCGCCGTTTGGGTGGACCAGGTCTATCGCCGCGGGGTGAAGTGAGGTGAAAGAAATGGACGCACCACTCGTAGAAATGCGCGACATCTCGATCGCGTTCGGCGGTATCAAGGCAGTCGACCATGCCTCGGTCGATCTTCGCCCTGGCGAGGTGATGGGCTTGCTTGGCCACAATGGTGCTGGCAAATCGACGCTGATCAAGATCCTGTCCGGCGCCTATCGCCGCGACCATGGTGAGATATTGGTCAATGGTGAAGTGGTTGACATCGACAATCCGCGTGATGCCAAGGACCTTGGCATCGAGACGATCTATCAGACGCTCGCGCTAGCCGACAACGTCGATGCCGCCGCCAACCTTTATCTTGGCCGCGAATTGCGTACCGCGTGGGGTACGCTCGACGATGTTGCGATGGAAGCGGAAGCCCGCAATGTCATGGGCCGGCTCAATCCAAACTTCCGGCGCTTCAAGGAGCCGGTCAAATCGCTTTCCGGCGGCCAGCGGCAATCGGTTGCCATCGCCCGCGCCATCCTCTTCAACGCACGCATCCTGATCATGGACGAGCCAACGGCCGCCCTCGGACCACAGGAAACGGCGCAGGTGGCTGATCTCATCAAACAGCTGAAAGAAGAGGGAATTGGCATCTTCCTGATCAGTCACGATCTTCACGATGTGACCGATCTGGCCGACCGCATCTGCGTGATGAAGAACGGCCAGGTTGTGGGAACAGGTAATGTCGAAGACATGACCCACGACGAAATTCTCGGCATGATCATCGCCGGGAAATGCCCACCCGGCGCTCAACCTGGTCCCGGCGCCATCGCAGCCTGAGCCGGAACCCGGAGGAACAACAATGTATCTCGGCCTCGACCTGGGCACGTCTGGTGTCAAGGCGCTGTTGATCGACGAAGATCAAAACGTTGTCGCATCGGCAACCGATACAATGAAGGTTGATCGTCCACACTCTGGCTGGTCCGAACAAGATCCCGCCGAATGGATGTGGGCAACGCAGGAAGTAATGAACAAAGTTGCCGATCTTCGCGGCGGCTCGCTTGCCGAGGTGCGAGGAATTGGTCTTTCCGGTCAGATGCATGGCGCAACACTGCTGGATCAGGACGGCGCCGTCCTCAGGCCGTGCATGCTATGGAACGATACCCGCAGCCATGCAGAAGCGGCAGCCATGGATGACGATCCGCGATTTCGTGCGATTACCGGTAACATAGTCTTTCCCGGGTTCACCGCGCCGAAGGTCGAGTGGGTGCGTGTCAACGAACCGGAAATCTTCGACCATCTGGCGATGGTCTTGCTGCCCAAGGACTATCTTCGCTTTTGGCTGACCGGTGAGTTCGTCTCAGACATGTCGGATAGCGCCGGTACCGCATTGTTTGATACCCCGAAGCGCGACTGGTCTGACGAACTGCTGGCGCATTGCGGCCTGTTGCGCCAACAGATGCCCCACCTGGTCGAAGGCTGCGCACCAGGCGGCCTTTTGAGAGATGAACTGGCTAAGCGCTACGGCATGAAACCGGGCATACCTGTCGCCGGCGGCGGCGGCGACAATGCCGCTTCAGCCATCGGCATGGGAATAGTTGCAGCCGGACAAGCCTTTGTCTCACTTGGAACATCCGGCGTTCTGTTTGCCGCCAATGACGCCTATCTGCCTAATCCTGAAAGCGCAGTGCATACATTCTGCCACGCACTGCCGAACACCTGGCATCAGATGGGAGTCATTCTTTCGGCAACAGACGCGCTGAATTGGTATGCCGGCATTGCCGGCGCATCGCCTGATACCTTGGCCGGTGAACTGGGCGAAACGCTTCGAACTCCGGCTCACGCACAATTTCTTCCCTATCTGTCGGGCGAACGCACACCGCACAATGATGCCGCCATCCGCGGTGCTTTTGTGGGTCTGGAACACGGTCATGACCGCAAGGTGCTTACACAAGCCGTACTGGAAGGCGTCGCCTTCGCCCTGGCTGACAATCTGGCTGCGTTGCGCGATACCGGAACCAATCTTGAACGCGTGATTGCCGTAGGTGGAGGTTCCCGTTCAAGCTACTGGCTGAAATTGATTGCTACTGCCCTCAACATCACCGTGGATATGCCCGCAGATGGCGACTACGGCGCCGCATTCGGCGCGGCACGGCTGGGCCTGATTGCTGCCGAGAATGCTGATCCTCTGTCAATCTGCACCCCGCCACAGATTTCCCAATCTATCGAACCCGATCGAACCATGACCGCGGCATTTTCTGACGCCCATGAGCGCTGGAGAAACCTCTACCCGGCTATCAAAGGAGCGACCCCATGACCACCGGCTTTTTCGGCGACATCACGAAAATCCCCTTTGAAGGACCGGACAGCGATAACCCGCTGGCTTTCCGCCATTACGATCCCGACGAGGTGATCATGGGCAAGCGCCTGGAGGAGCATCTGCGCTTCGCCGTATGTTATTGGCACAGTCTTGTCTGGCCCGGCGGCGATCCATTCGGAGGGCAGACATTCAATAGGCCATGGTTTGCCGACAAGATGGGCGACACGATGGATGCCGCCAGGTTGAAAGCCGATGTGGCATTCGAACTGTTTTCCGCTCTCGGTGTGCCCTTCTACTGTTTTCATGACGCCGATGTCCGCCCAGAAGGAGCGACCTTTGAGGAAAACACAAACAACCTGAACGAAATCGTCGACTATTTCGCCGGAAAGCAGGAGGAGACCGGACTCTGTTTGCTTTGGGGAACAGCCAATCTCTTTTCAAACCGGCGCTACATGGCCGGGGCAGCAACCAATCCTGATCCCGAAGTGTTTGCTTTTGCCGCTGCGACGGTCAAGACCTGTATCGACGCAACGCAAAAACTGGGCGGAGAAAACTATGTTCTTTGGGGTGGCCGGGAAGGCTATGAAACGCTTCTGAACACCGACTTGAAGCGGGAAGACCAGCAGCTGGGGCGGTTCCTCAATCTTGTCGTCGACTACAAACACAAAATTGGCTTTGAAGGCACCATATTGATCGAACCGAAGCCGCAAGAGCCCACCAAACATCAGTATGATTACGACGTTGCAACCGTCTATGGCTTCCTGAAGCGGCACGGGCTGGAGAACGAGGTCAAGGTGAACATCGAACAGGGCCATGCGATTTTGGCCGGCCATTCGTTTGAGCACGAGCTGGCCGTGGCCAATGCACTCGGCATATTTGGTTCCATAGATATGAACCGCAATGATTATCAGTCGGGTTGGGACACGGACCAATTTCCCAACAATGTTCCGGAAGTGGCTCTGGCTTATTATGAAATTCTCAAGGGCGGCGGGTTTGATACCGGTGGAACGAATTTCGACGCAAAGCTTCGGCGCCAGTCGATCGAACCGGATGATTTGCTGATCGCTCACATCGAGGGAATGGATACCTGCGCCCGCGGTTTCAAGGCCGCCGCCGCTATGCTGGAAGACAACAAAATTGGCGCGCTTATCGAGCAGCGTTATGCTGGCTGGGACCAGGATGGCGCCAAGGCAATGCTGGATGGAAAACGCAATCTTGAGGAAATATCCGCCTGGGTCGAAGATGCAGGCATCAATCCGGAACCAAGGTCGGGTCGTCAGGAACTGCTGGAGTCTTTCGTCAACCGCTACGTTTGATGCCCGGCGACACTCTGCAGGACGTCGCTATTTCAACCCGGCGACGCCTCCCCGTTGGAAATATCGGTGAAAGCCCTGATCAGGCGAGAATCTTCCCGCTCGGACATATATGCGACGAAATATTTCGTCTGAATCCGGACATCTGCGACGTGCACAACCTTCATTTTCGGGTGAGGAATGTATTCAAAATCGGCAACAAAACCGATCCCCAGACCTTGTTCGACAGCTTTCCAGACCCCTTCGCGGCTGCCAATATCGAGCACAACCTCGACCTCAACCTGGTGCTCGGCCAGAACCTTCTCCACGGCAATACGCGTGGTTGAACCCCTTTCTCTCCTGACCACACGCTGGCCCGCCAACTCGTGAATGGAAATACTGCTTCGCTCAAAGAAGGGATGGTTCTCATTGACGAACAAAACCACCTCGTGCTGACGGAAGGGAACCACCGTCACTCGCGGATCGGTATTGACCTCCGCGATAAGACCGACATCGGCATCATAGGCGATCAAGCGTTCAAAACTCTGCTGCGAATTTCCCAGGCTGACCGATACATCAACGTTGGGATGGCGCTGTTTGAAAGCGGTTATGAGATCGGTTGCATGAAACGGTCCCACCGCGGCGATACGCAATGTTCCCTTTTGAAGGCCCGCAAAGGCGTTCAGCAGGTTGTCGATTTCATCAAGCTGCTGCCGGACCCGGTTTGTCATCGCGAAGAGATCTTGACCAGCGACGGTTAGTTGAACCCTGCGGCCTACACGATGGAAGAGTTCGATACCGTATCGGTCCTCAAGCGCCTTCACTTGCGCGGAAAGTGTCGGTTGGCTGATATTTTCTGCATTTGCTGCCGCAGTGTAACCTTGGTGACGGGCAACAGCGTCAAAGGCTTTGAGTTGCGTCCCAATCATAGAACATCTCTATAGATTACATCCAAACTATATATTTGTAATATCGATGCGCAAAGATCAATGTGCTGGCGATTATAAGTTTGTTTCCAGCGGCAGGATGCGTGATGTGGACGTTCCATAACCCGGTACGCATTCGGTTTGGTGCCGGCGTCATCGACGGTCTTGCTGAGGGATTGAGCGGGCGCAGTTATGCTGTCGTTACCTATCCCGATCCCTATTTTGCCGAACTGACAAACAAAATCGCCGATCAGGCCGGTTCTCCGGCCATTGTTATCGACGATGTAGTTCCCAATCCCGACTACAAACATCTGATGCCGCAATGCATCAGGTTCAACAGTCTTGGAGCTTTGCCGGAGGTGTTTGTGGCGCTGGGCGGCGGATCGGTAATTGATTCGGCCAAGGTATTCGCCACGGCAAGGGGCAATTTTGAACCGGTCGCCCGCTTTCTGGAAACAGGATTGGGCGCTGAAAATCTGGCGCCCATTCCCATTATTGCTGCGCCCACTACAGCCGGAACAGGCAGTGAAGTAACCTCTTGGGCAACCGTTTGGGATGAAGCCCGGGGCTGCAAGTTTTCGCTGTCTCTGCCTAAGCTCTATCCGGAAATGGCATTCATCGATCCGAAGTTGATGATTGGCAAACCCCATCAGCTGACGCTTTCGACAGCGCTGGATTCACTGTCGCACGCCCTGGAGAGCATCTGGAATGTGAACGCCAATCCGGTTTCGGCACAATTTGCGATTGCTGCCGCCAAGCGGATATTGACCGATCTACCGAGGCTGCTGCGCGATCCCGGCAACCTTGAACTCAGAGCCTCAATCGCAGAAGCAGCGCTGTCGGCCGGCCTGGCGTTTTCCAATACCAAGACCGCGATCGCCCACAATATCTCATACCCCATGACACTTGATTGGGGTGTTCAGCACGGCATTGCTTGCTCGTTCACATTGCCGACAGTCCTGAGGTCCGTTATCGGGATCGGCGGCTTCCGAGAATCGGCTCTGTGCGAAATCTTCGGCCATGACCTGGAGGACGGTGCTGATGATCTGGAACTCTTTCTGCGCCAGCTGGGAGTCGCCACAAATTTCCGCGATTACGGGGTGCCCGCAGAAACCTGGCCGGATATCATCCGCGACGCTTTCGCCGGTGAACGCGGAAAGAATTTTGTTGGTCAAATGGATCGCTTCGTGGCGGCACAGGACTTGATACTGTCATGAACAACCGAATATTCGAACAGCCCCGGCATCAACCGGGAAATCACAGAGGAACAGAATGAACAAAATTGACCGCGGACCGATTGCTGCCAATGAACGGTTCTACGCCCGGCCCGAGGTTCCGGCGATCGCCATTTGCCTGGACGGTTGTGAACCTGAATATCTCGATGTTGCAATCAAGGCCGGATTGATGCCGGCGCTTGAGCGGATCATGGCGAAAGGCACCGTTCGCCGGGCGCACAGCGTCATCCCAAGCTTCACCAATCCCAACAATCTTTCGATCGCCACGGGCCGGCCACCTTCAGTGCACGGAATATGCGGCAATTTCCTCTTTGATCCGGAGACCGGTGAAGAGGTGATGATGAATGACCCGCGCTTCTTGCGGGCACCGACCGTATTCAAGGCATGCTATGATGCCGGCATGAAGGTCGCCATCGTGACGGCCAAAGACAAGCTGCGTGCGCTCCTCGGGCACGGGCTCAAATATGATGAGGGCAGAGCAATCTGCTTATCATCGGAAAAGTCGGACGCAACCACTTTGGCAGAAAACGGAATTGACGAAGCGAACAAGTGGTTGGGAATGGACGTTCCGGAGGTCTATTCGGCGGAACTGTCCGAGTTTGTGTTTGCTGCCGGTGTCAAGCTGCTCAAAGAATGGCAGCCGGACATCATGTATCTGACCACGACCGACTATGTTCAGCACAAATACAAACCCGGCGACGCGGAAGCCAATTCCTTTTACGCGATGTTCGACGGCTATCTGGCGGAACTTGATGCAGCCGGTGCAGCCATCGTCGTTACCGCTGACCATGGCATGAAACCGAAACATGACGAAGCTGGCGCGCCTGCTGTGGTTTATGTTCAAGACTTGCTCGACGACTGGCTCGGCAAGGATGCAGCCCGGGTTATCCTGCCGATTACAGATCCCTACGTGGTCCATCATGGGGCTCTGGGCTCGTTTGCGACGGCTTATTTGCCCAATGGGTGCGACCGGTCCGATATCATCGAACGTCTCTCGGCAATCGAGGGGATGGATGTTGTGATCGGCAGGGAAGAAGCGTGCCAGCGGTTCGAGCTTCCCGCAGACCGGATCGGTGACATTGTGATGATCTCGGCTGAAAACCTGACAATCGGCACGAGCGAACACCGCCATGATCTGGCAGCCCTGAAGGAACCGCTTCGCTCCCATGGCGGCTTGAGCGAACAGGAAGTGCCGTTCATCGTCAATCGGCCGATTGAGCTGCCCGAAGCGCCACAATTGCGCAATTTTGATGCGTTTTTCTACGCCACAGCCGCGGCCGCGATGTAGATTGGACAGACAATGATGCTGACAAAAACACAAACCGAAATCCGCCACGAGGCGATGCGCATCGGCGGCAGGAAAGTAAACACCGAGAATGTGGTGGAGGTTCGGTATCCGTATACCAATGAAGTAATCGGAACGGTGCCGGCAGGCGACGCTTCGCATGCCGCCGAAGCGTTTGAGATCGCCGCCAACTACAAACCAAGGCTGACGCGCTACGAACGGCGTGAAATCTTGAACAAGACCGCCAGCCTGATTGTCGAGCGACGTGAGGAAATCGCCAAATGGCTGACACTTGAACTCGGTATTTGCCACCAGCATGCGCTCTATGAAACCGGCCGGTCCTACGATGTTTTTACCTTTGCGGGGATGCTTTCGGCGCTGGACGACGGCCAGATCTTCTCTTGCGATCTGACGCCAAACGGCAAGGATCGAAAGATCTACACAAAACGCGAACCGGTGCGCGCAATATCGGCGATCACACCGTTCAACCATCCGCTCAACATGGTTGCGCATAAAATCGCGCCAGCGATAGCGACCAACAATTGCGTTGTGTGCAAACCGACAGAGCTGACGCCATTGACCGCGATCACGCTGGCCGACATCCTCTATGAAGCAGGTCTGCCGCCGGAAATGTTCCAGATTGTCACCGGTTGGCCCGACGATATTGGTGACGAGATGATCACCAATGACAATATCGACATCATTACGTTTACCGGCGGAGTGAAAGTCGGAAAGATGATCGCCAACAAGGCCGGCTACAAGCGGCAGGCGCTGGAGCTTGGCGGCAACGATCCACTGATTATTCTCAACGATTTGTCAGGCGATGATCTGAAGAAAGCAGCGTCAATTGCCATCGCAGGCGCAACCGGCAACTCAGGACAGCGCTGCACGGCGGTAAAGCGCATTCTCGTGCAGGAAAGTATTGCCGACAAAGTGGTACCGTTGATTCTGGAAAACGCCAAAAAGATCAAATTTGGCGATCCTCAGGATCCCGAAACCCAACTGGGGTGCGTTATCCATGATGAAGCGGCGGCAACATTTGAACGGCGTGTTTTTGACGCTGAGAAGGCCGGTGCGAAAATCCTCTATCATCCGGGCCGGCAGGGAGCGCTGCTTCCGCCGATCGTTATCGACCACGTGCCGCATGATTGTGAACTCGTCTATGAAGAAACCTTCGGACCGGTCGTTCCGATCGTGCGTGTTCCCGACGATGACGACCAGCTGATTGATATCTCCAACTCGACCCCGTTCGGCCTGTCGGCCGGCGTATGCACCAACGATTTGAATCGCATCACCAAATACGTCGATGGGCTCGATGTCGGCACGGTCAACATTTGGGAGCAGCCCGGTTATCGTATCGAAATGTCGCCATTTGGCGGGATCAAGGATTCCGGAAATGGGGTCAAGGAAGGCGTGTTGGAAGCGATGAAGTTCTTCACCAATGTGAAAACCTATTCGCTTCCCTGGCCGTAAGTCGATCCGACTGTGCTGCGTTTTTTGGCGGATGAGCATTTTCGCTTTCAGGTCTCGCCCGTTGCTCCCGGTTTTTAACGCTGGTTTGCCAAATCGAATAACTGGCGCACACCCAGTTTTTCGGCCATTTCGAGACCGCGATTGGCCAGTGACGCCGATAATGTCGCACCACACAAAAACAATTCGCCGGGGGCTTGCGAACCGTCGCAGCACGTGTTTGAAGTGCCGCCGTTAAATCGATTGAATTGTTGTTTCAAGCCTAGCGAGTCTGACAAGGAAATGCCTGATGGCGGCCGATGAAATCCGAGAAAGCCTTCTGCGTCATCTCACATACTCGCTCGGCAAGGATGCAGAGCACGCGCAAATCTATGATTGGCGCATAGCGCTCTCCCTGACCATCAGGGACCGTATTGTCGATCATTGGTTTGCATCGACACGTTCCACCTATGCCGGCCGGCGAAAGCGCGTCTATTACCTTTCGATGGAGTTTCTCATCGGGCGGTTGCTGGAAGATGCAATCACCAATCTGCACCTCAACAAGCAGGTTGAAACAGTGTTTTCAGAGCTGGGACTCCCACTTGAAACGGTGCTGGCAGACGAACCGGACGCAGCGCTTGGCAATGGAGGACTGGGACGCCTGGCGGCCTGTTATCTGGATTCAATGTCGACCGTTGGCTGCCCGGCGTTCGGCTATGGCATTCGCTACGAGCACGGGCTCTTCCGGCAGAGTTTCGATCAGGGACGTCAACAGGAGCAACCGGAAGACTGGCTGCAGCAAAAACACGCCTGGGAATTTGAACGCCCGGAAGCCGCCTTTCAGATCGGTTTCGGCGGTGAGGTCGAATCCAAAGGCTCCGCCGCTGTGTGGACGCCAAGCGAGAGCGTTGTCGCACAGGCCTTTGATACGCCCGTCATCGGCTGGCAGGGCCGCTGGGCCAATACGTTACGGCTGTGGGGTGCTTTGCCGACGAGCCTGCTCGATCTCGAACGGTTTAACAGGGGGGAATACGCTGCTGCGGCAGAAACGGAGGCGCTGGCGCGAACCATCAGCCGGGTTCTCTATCCAGATGACACGACCGAGCAGGGTAAAGAACTTCGTCTCAAGCAGGAGTACTTCTTCACTGCCGCCTCACTACGCGATTTGTTGCGACGCTTTGAAAGCGAGTATGACGATCTCCGGCAACTGCCGGAAAAAGTGGCCATCCAGCTCAATGACACCCACCCGGCGCTGGCGGGCCCGGAACTGGTTCGACTGCTACATGACGAGCGTGGAATTGATTTCGAAGAGGCGGTCGAAATCTCTCGCAATTGCTTGTCCTACACCAACCATACACTTCTGCCTGAAGCCTTGGAGCGCTGGACGGAAACACTGATGGGGCGGCTGTTGCCCCGCCACGTGGCATTGATCGAACAAATCGATGACTGGCACGCGAAACAACATCCCTCGCGCAATCTGTCCATCCGTGAGGATGGCCAGGTCAAGATGGGCGAATTGTCATTCGTGATGGCACACAAGACCAACGGCGTGTCCGCTCTTCATACCGAATTGATGAAGAAGACGGTCTTCAAAGATCTTCATGCCTTGCACCCGGATCGCATCATCAACCAGACCAACGGGGTGACGCCACGCCGCTGGCTTTTGTCATGCAATCCGCGGCTCACTGCGCTGATCAACCGGACGATTGGTGATGGCTGGGCAGATGACCTGCAGCAGTTGAGCGAACTCGAGCAGCACGTCAATGACCCACAATTCATCAATGAATTCCGCGATGTCAAAACCGCGAACAAACAGGATTTGGCGAACTGGCTGAAAACGACCCACGGTATTGAGATCGATCCGGAGGCGATGTTCGATGTTCAGATCAAGCGAATTCACGAGTACAAGCGCCAGCACCTCAATATTCTCGAGGCCATCGCGCTGTGGCAGGAAATTCGTGACAATCCGTCGGCAGATTGGACCCCGCGCGTAAAGATATTTGGTGGCAAGGCCGCACCCGGCTATGTCATGGCCAAGGAGATCATTCATCTGATCAACAGCGTGGCCAATGTCATCAATGCCGACCCGGTGACAAACCGCACTCTCAAGGTCATCTTCGTTCCCAACTACAACGTTTCGCTGGCCG
>JBFOMG010000063.1:0-26860 GCA_040830725.1 Rhizobiaceae bacterium | reverse complement strand
ATGGCAGCACTCTCAACATAGCCTTCGCAACCGGTGATCTGGCCTGCAAAACGCAGGCCAGGCCGTGTTTTAAGCTGCAGCGACTGGTCCAGAAGGGCAGGTGAATCGATGTAGGTGTTGCGGTGCAGACCGCCCAGGCGGGCAAATTCGGCGTTTTCCAGTCCGGGAATGGTTCGGAAAATGCGAACCTGTTCGGCATATTTCAGCTT
Organism: Rhizobiaceae bacterium; assembly: GCA_040830725.1. Lineage (GTDB taxonomy): Bacteria > Pseudomonadota > Alphaproteobacteria > Rhizobiales > Rhizobiaceae > JAWKWH01. The sequence goes on along the minus strand of JBFOMG010000063.1, from coordinate 26,651 downwards.
CGTCTGAAAACCGACCATGTTGTAGAGCGTGCCAAGCGCATTGTCCTGCCGCAACTGCACCACGGCGTAAGGCTTTTCGTCTGGCTTGTGCTGGTTGGTCAGTCCCATCGGCTTCATCGGTCCATGGCGCAGGGTCTCCGGTCCGCGCTCGGCCATTACCTCAATCGGCAGGCAACCGTCGAAATATGGGGTGCCTTCCCAATCCTTGAACTCGGTTTTATCGCCATCGAGCAGTGCGGCGATGAAAGCTTCATACTGCTCTCGGTTCATCGGGCAGTTGATGTAGTCCTTTCCGGTGCCGCCAGGCCCGATTTTGTCGTAGCGCGACTGAAACCAGGCTGTTTCCATGTCGACGGTGTCGAAATGAACGATGGGAGCGATCGCATCGAAAAAGGCAAGCGCATCGGCGCCGGTTTCCGCGGCGATCGCATCTGCCAGCGATGGCGCCGTCAACGGGCCGGTGGCGATGATTGACTGATCCCATTCCTCTGGGGGCAAGCCGGCGATTTCTTCGCGGCGAATCTCGATGAGCGGATGTGTCTCGAGCTTTGCCGTCACTGCGTCAGAAAATCCGTCACGGTCCACCGCCAATGCGCCGCCGGCCGGAACCTGGTTTGCATCGCCTGACGCCATAATGAGCGAACCGGCAAGCCGCATTTCGGCGTGAAGCAGTCCGACAGCATTGGTTTCAGCGTCATCGGAGCGGAATGAGTTCGAACACACGAGTTCCGCCAAACCATCGGTCTTGTGCGCGTCGGTTCCCCGAACCGGCCGCATCTCGTGCAGAATGGCGGGCACACCCGCATTTGCGATTTGCCAGGCGGCTTCCGACCCGGCCAGGCCGCCGCCGATCACGTGCACCGGTTTTGGTTTCATGGCTTGGGACATACGCCCCCGCGCCATCGAAATCAATTTAGATGATTGTGTGAATTGAGCCGTTCTTCACGCAAATGTGTTGCGCAAAAGTCATAGAATCGAAAGTCACACTTGGTTAGTGTCGCCGCCGATGAGAAACGGGCTTGGAATGATCGGTGCAGTTTTCGCATGCGCCACGTTGTTGGCGGGGTGCACGTCAATTTCGTCCAACTATTCCGGCGAAATCACCGAAACGAAATCAACGCGGATTTTTGTTTGCCACGGTTTCGACTGTTCCTACAAAACCAAATACACGGTGACGCCTGAAGATTTGAGCAGGTTTGCAGAGATCATGTCCTCTGGTGCCGAGTCGGCTGAGGCCGAACGCAAGGCGATTGTGGCTGCAAACATGTACTACGAGGAACGTGCGGCGCAGGCTATTGGCGTCCGCGACAAAGCCAAGTCCCACATTGGCCAGTCGCGTGAAAGAGGCCAGATGGACTGCATCGACGAATCGACCAACACGCGATCAATGTTGCTGTTTCTCGAAGAGAATGGCTGGCTGAAACATCACAAGACGCAGTGGAACGTTTCGCGCGGTGTATTGATTGACGGCCGCTATTTCCATTCCACCGCGGTCATCAAGGAGAACGCAAACGGGAAAAAATGGGCGGTAGACAGCTGGTTCGAGCCCACAGGTGTCGCTCCCGATATCGTACCGTTATCCTACTGGAAAACCCGCGGCATTTTCGGCCAGCGGTGAATCGGGTGCTCTGGCTATTGGCCCGTGCTTGGCTGAATTTTCAAACCAACAATGAATGAAAATATCCAAATCCGGGCCAGCGAGCCAGCAGATCTGCAGGCAATTGAGAATCTGTACGGCCTTGCTTTTCCCGATGAGGATTTGCTTCCGCTGGTCAGGGACTTGCTCGATGACCGGCCGGATGTTGTCTCGCTTGTTGCGGTCACCAACGGCGAATTGGTCGCGCATATTGCCTTTACAATATGCTCGCTGAAAAACATGCCACACGAGGCCGCGCTGCTGGCCCCGCTTGCCGTGGCGCCATCCTTGCACGGTCGGGGGCTCGGAACGAAAATGGCGCAGGCAGGGCTGCAGAAAATGAAAGCTTCACAAATGGCATTTGTGCTGGTTCTTGGTGACCCAAACTACTACGGCCGTTTTGGTTTCACGCAGGAAAAACATGTCCTGCCACCCTATGAACTGCCAGAAGAATGGGCCAGCGCCTGGCAATCTGTCCGCTTGAAGGAGGCGGATTTAGAATCTGGACAAAAGCTTCTCGTGCCCGAACCCTGGCGCAAAAAAGCGCTTTGGGCGCCCTGAAATCGCATTTTTCGAGAACGACGCCGCTGTTTCCCCGGAAACTGCCCAATGAAAAACGCCACTGCCGGGGGAGGAGGATCCGGCAGCGGCGCTTTTTGTGGTCCGGCGAAGGGGAGGAGGATCTTGCCGGACTTATTCGTCAGGGTTAGGGAGGAGGAAAAACCCCGGCGAAACTCTATTTGTTACTTGGCACGGCGAGCGACGTAAGGAATGTCGCCACGGACGATGCCCAGATCATTCAATTCACGGTTCGACAAACGGCTAAGCTCGCTAACGGTGTCACGGTAACGGCGCCAGTTGCGGTAGTTGCGGATCAGGTTCATGGTCTCACCTCATAATGTCAGGCGGTTTGTGACCGCGTTTGTTGTTCGATGACCGGAAGATAGGAGCGTCCATCGCAGTTGTGGAGTGATATTGTTGCATGGCACCATTGCAATTTGTGCAACGCACCATGGCGATGGGTTGACGACATTATGACGGAAGGCTTGTTTTGACCCCGATTTGCGTCCTGGATGACCAAATCGGGTAAAAAAGGCCCAAAACCAAGGCATTTTTTCTTTGATCGTGTCAGGGCAGGTGATATAGAACCGGCGCTTTCGGGGCGATTGGCCTCAGACGCGGGTATGGTGAAATTGGTAGACACGCCAGATTTAGGTTCTGGTGCCGCAAGGCGTGGGAGTTCAAGTCTCTCTACCCGCACCAAAGGGCCTTCCCCGGCTACAGATTTTCGGACGACAGGGCAGAATGCCTGCCGGTTGTCCGTTTGCAACGGACAAGGATTGCGAAATGCAGGTTACTGAGACGCTCAATGAGGGGCTGAAACGCGAGATCAAAGTGGTCGTGCCGGCTGGCGACATGGAAGCCAAGCTGATGGAGAAACTGACCGACGCCAAAGACAAGGTCCGCCTCAACGGTTTTCGCCCAGGCAAAGTGCCGGTGCAACATCTGCGCAAAATCTACGGCAAGTCGTTCATGGCCGAAGTGGTCAATGAATTGCTGAGCGAATCCACCCGTAACGTGCTCAACGAGCGTGGCGAAAAAGCCGCCTTGCAGCCCGATATCAACATGACCGAGGACGAGGAAGAAGCCGAAAAGGTCCTCGCCGGTCAGGCGGATTTTGAGTTTTCACTGGCCTATGAAGTGGTCCCCGCTTTCGAGATCAAGGATTTCAGCAAGATCAAGGTCACTCGTCAGGTGCTCGATGTGCCGGAGGAGGAAATCGACGAGCAGATGCAGACCGTTGCCGAATCGGCCCGTCCTTATGAGTCCAAGAAGGGCAAGGCCGAATCCGGCGATCGGGTCACAATGAATTTTGTCGGCAAGGTCGATGGTGAGCCGTTTGAGGGTGGTGCAGGAGAAGACCAGAATCTCGTCCTTGGATCGGGTCAGTTCATTCCCGGATTTGAGGATCAGTTGATCGGCACCAAGGCCGGTGACGAGACCCAGGTCAAGGTAACGTTCCCCGAGGATTACGGCGCTGCGCATCTGGCCGGCAAGGACGCCGTGTTTGATGTCACCATCAACGATGTCGCCAAACCCGGCAAACTGGAAATCAATGACGACGTGGCCAAGCAGCTTGGCATCGAGTCTGCCGCGCGCCTGCGCGAGATCGTTCAGGGGCAGATTGAGAGCCAATACGGTGCCCTGACACGCCAAAAGGTCAAGCGGCAGATCCTCGATGCGCTCGATGACGAGTACAAATTCGAGGCGCCGTCCAAATTGATAGAAGCCGAGTTTGCCAATATCTGGAACCAGGTCGAGCGCGATCTGGAGCGTGAAGGCAAGACCTTCGAGGATGAGGACACCACCGAAGAAGAAGCAAGGGATGAATATCAGCGCCTTGCTGAACGTCGCGTACGCCTCGGACTTGTGCTGTCGAAAATCGGTGAGGAGGCAGAAGTCCAGATCACCGACGACGAATTGCAGCGCGCCCTGATGGAAACCGTGCGCCATTATCCAGGTCAGGAGCAGCAGGTCTACGATCACTACCGCAACAATCCCGAAGCGATGGCCGATTTCCGCGCACCTCTTTTCGAAGAGAAGGTTGTCGATCACCTGCTCAACGAGATTAGCGTCACAGACAAGAAAGTGACCAAGGAAGTACTCCTCGCTGACGACGACGAAGACGAAAAGCCGGCCAAGAAGAAGGCAGCGCCAAAGAAAAAGGCGGCTGCCAAGAAGGAGCCGGCCGAAAAGAAAGCGCCGGCAAAGAAAAAGGCGCCGGCCAAGAAAGCTGCGGCCAAGGAAGAGTAGCAGAGATTTTCGAACAAAGATTTTTCGAAGGCCGTCCGAGAGGGCGGCCTTTGATCATTCCAGACACAATTCCCTAAACGAGCTGCAGCCCCTTCAGGCTCGAATGACCTTCTCTGCCGATGATGATGTGGTCATGCACCGAAATTCCAAGCGGTTTTGCAGTCTCTATGATCGTTTTGGTCATCTCGACATCGGCTCGCGACGGCGTCGGGTCGCCAGAGGGGTGATTGTGCACCAGAATGATTGCGGTGGCCGACAGTTCCAGTGCCCGTCGCGCGACTTCGCGCGGATAGACAGGTGTGTGATCGATGGTGCCGGTCTGTTGAACCTCATCGGCAATGAGCGCGTTCTTCTTGTCCAGGAACAGAATACGGAACTGCTCGCGCGTTTCAAACGCCATTGAAGTGCGGCAATAGTCGAGAACCTGGCTCCAGGAAGACAGAACCTCTTTGCCCTTGAGTTCGCTCCTTGCCATACGGCTTGCTGCGGCGGCATAGAGTTTCAGGTCAAACGCCACCGCGGCTCCGACGCCCTTGATCTCGCACAACAGGTGTTCCGGTGCGCCTAGAACTTCCGCCAACGAGCCGAATTTGTCCAACAGGGCCTTGGCTACCGGCTTGGTATCTGATCTCGGAATTGCCCGGTAAAGCATCACCTCAAGCAGTTCGTAGTCAGCCAGTGAATCTGGACCGTTTTCGCGGACACGCTCCCGCAGCCGCTCGCGATGTCCCAGATAGTGCGGCCGGTCGCCCTTCGGAACCGGCTGCTTGTCAGAGGGTGCAACAGATTGGCGTTCGCCAAAAAAACCGCGCTCGTCGGCGCGATCAGTCTCGTTAGGCATTGAAAATGGTCACTCAATTCTGCCACCCCGGCAGTGCAACCTTACGACGGCAGACCGGGCCGGTCGAGACCTGCTTTGGAGAAAGTGAATACTTCACAGCCATCGGCTGTGACGCCAACTGAATGTTCATACTGCGCCGACAAAGAGCGATCGCGCGTAACCGCAGTCCAGCCATCTGACAGGATTTTCACGTGCGGCCGCCCCAGATTGATCATGGGCTCGATGGTAAAAATCATGCCCTCGCGCATTTCAACACCCTCGTTCGGGCTCCCGTAGTGCAGGATGTTCGGCGCGTCATGAAACAGTTTGCCGACGCCGTGGCCGCAGAAATCGCGGACAACCGAGCAACGCTGGCTCTCGGCATAAGACTGGATCGCCGCACCGATAGCGCCTGTCTTTGAGCCGGGCTTGACCGCTTCAACGCCGCGCATCAGGCATTCGTGTGTCACTTCCAGCAACCGCTCCGCCGCCCGCTTGATACGGCCAACCGGATACATGCGGCTGGAATCGCCGTGCCAGCCATCAAGGATGTAGGTGACGTCAATATTGACGACATCGCCTTCACGAAGCGGCTTGTCGTCGGGTATTCCATGACAGACGACGTGATTGATCGATGTGCATGATGACTTTGTGTAACCGCGATAATTAAGAGTTGCCGGCACCACATTGTGGTCCATGCCATATTCAAACACGAACCGGTCGATTTCGGCAGTCGTGGTGCCCGGTTTGACGATTGCCGCCAATTCATCAAGACATGCGGATGTGATCGCGCATGCCTTTCGCATGCCGTCAAAATCTTCCCGCGTGTAAAGCCTTATCTGGCCGGTATTCTTGAGTGGCGCAGTGGCGGCTTCCTGATAGGTGACCAAGGTCGCAATTCCTCGTTAGAGCGTATCCGGTTTAAATCTCGAACGGTATAACACATTCCGGCGTAATCGCCTCTGCCCTGATTTGGCACCGAACGGCAAAAGCTTCAACCCCGGCATTGCGGGCCTCGTCAAACGCCTTGCAGTATTTTGGGTCAAGATCATCGCAAAGTCTGAAACGGTCGCAATCCGCCCGCTGTATCAGATAGATCATGATCGCGCGATGGCCAGTGCGAACCATATTTGCCAGTTCGTTAAGGTGTTTAGCGCCCCGGGCTGTCACGGTATCGGGAAATTCGGCCAAACCTTCATGACGCCGCATGTGCACATTCTTGACCTCGACATAGGCATCGGCCCGGTCCGGGCAGGATAACAGAATGTCGATACGCGAATTCTCGCCGTAGCGCTGCTCCCGCTTCAGCCCAGGATAGGTGGCAAGGTCACCGATCAGGCCGGCAGAAATCGCCTCTTCAGTCAGCCTGTTGGGCAGGCCTGTATTGATGCCGACCAATGTACCCTCAGCCTCAACAATCTCCAGCCGGTGGGCATATTTCCGTTTCGGATCATCGGAATGAGAAAGCCAGACCCGTGAATTGGGGGCAGTGAGGCCCATCATCGATCCGGTATTCGGCACAGAAACGGTGATTTCCCGGCCGTCGTCCAGTGTGACGTCAGCAAGAAATCGCTTGTAGCGCCGGATCAACCGCGCGGGACGCAATGGTGGGTCGAAAAACATGATAATCGTGTAAGGTCAGCGCCAAGATGCTGCAACCGGTGTGCTGACGCCACGTCACCGTTTTCACCGCGGCCACATTGGTTTAATGACGGCACAGCTACATCTCGGAACCGGCCAATCCGCCACAACTGACATCCCACAAACATGCCGCGATTTACCCATTCAGGTTTCGAGTTCGAATTCATAGACGAAGGCAATGGCGATCCTGTCGTTCTGGTCCATGGTTTTGCTTCCAACCACATTGTCAATTGGGTCTCAACCGGTTGGGTTCGCTGGCTGACAGATGCAGGCTACCGGGTCATCGCCTTGGACAATCGCGGGCATGGACAATCTTCGAAGAGCCACAATCCGGCAGATTATCATCCCGATTTGATGGCATCCGACGCGATTGCCCTTTTGGATCATCTCGGGATCGATCGCTCCCATTTCATGGGTTATTCCATGGGCGCACGCATCACCGCTTCCATCGGGCTTGTCGGCTCCGGGCGGGCCGGCGCTATCATATTTGGCGGCCGCGCCTCGGGCATGGTTGTAGACCCCGGCGACTGGCATGCAATATCTGATGCGCTATTGGCTGACGACCCTGCCACGATCACCGACCCGCAGGGCCGGGCGTTCCGCAAATTTGCCGAACAGACAAAAAGCGATCGCGTCGCGTTGGCGGCCTGCGTTCAATCGTCGAGAGCGCCGTTGACCTGGGACGACGTGGCCCGGATCTCTCATCCAACCCTGGTTGCGGTGGGCACCAGGGACGATATCGCCGGCGATGTTGCTCCGATGTTGGAACGGCTGCCGCGCGGCACCGGATTTGCCATTGAAGGCCGCGATCACATGCTGGCGGTGGGCGACAAGACTTTCAAAAATCGCGTTACCGAGTTTCTGGGGGAGAATTCTTTGTGAGCGGACCTACGAAGATCGAGTTCAAAAACGGCAAGGGCGGAAAGCTTGTTGCCGATTTGTGGGATGGCGGTGGCCATCCCGTCATGTTGCTCCATGGTGGTGGCCAGACCCGCCATGCATGGAACAAGACGGCCATGCGGCTGAGAGCAGCCGGATTACGGGCGGTCACAGTTGACCAGCGCGGTCATGGCGACAGCGACTGGGATCCGGACGGCGACTATTCTTTTGCTCACTACGCTGAAGATGCAGCCCTAATCGCCACTGAAATTGCCCGTCAATATCATGTCGCGCCATCTGCGGTTGGCGCTTCGCTCGGCGGTTTGGCATCGCTGGGTGCTGAAATCTTCCACGGACCGTTGCTCGATTCGCTGGTCATGGTCGACATAACCCCGCGAATGGACCAAACGGGAGTGGCCAGGGTGCGCGGTTTCATGCGTGAAAACATGCATGAAGGTTTTGAAACGCTGGAAGAGGCGGCCGAAGCGATCGCCCGTTACCTGCCGCACCGCAAACGGCCTGATTCTCTTGATGGCCTGCGCAAAAACCTGCGTCTGCATGATGACGGGCGTTACCGCTGGCACTGGGATCCCGCATTCATGGATGAAACTCGCGGTGTACGGGCCGACGGACAATTCTACATGGAACAAACCTTGGAGAAACTCCCGCAACTCCATCTGCCGGTACTACTCGTTCGCGGCATGAACTCAGAGATCGTTCAGGAACAGCACGCGCGCGAATTTCTCGAACTCACCCCAAATTCGCGTCTGGTCGATGTCGGCGGGGCAGGGCACATGGTTGCCGGCGACCGGAATGATATTTTCGCCGATGCCGTCATGGATTTTCTTGCAGGCGAAGAGGCAGCCTGATCAATTACCGCTGAATTTCGGCGGCCGTCGCTCTGCGAACGCCGCTCTTCCCTCAGCGTAGTCCCGGCTATCAAAGGTTTGCGCTCCAAGTTCCTCCGCTTTCGCATAGTCTTCTGCTGCACCAGACAGGACCGAACGGATGGAAGCCTTTGAGGCTTTGACGGAGAGCGGAGCATTGGCGGCGATGCGGCTGGCAAGATCGGTCGCGCGGCTTTCCAGACTACCGTCGTCAATAATCTCCAGAAGAAAACCGGCTTTCCTTGCCGTTTCTGCATCGATCCGATCGGCCGAGAAGGTAAGCAGTTTGGCCATCTGCGGACCGACTGAGTTGACGATATCGGCCATGGCAGCCACCGGGTAGGCAAGCCCCAGCCTGGCAGCCGGAACCGAAAACATCGCTTCCTTTGTCGCGATTCGGATATCGGCTGCAGCGGCAATGCCGAACCCGCCGCCAAAACAGACGCCGCGAATCGCTGCAATCACCGGAACCGGACAATCACGGATGGCAGAAAACGCCTCCTCATTAGCGGCTTCGTAGTCCCTAGCGGTCGCTTCGTTGCCCCTGACCGCATCAAACTCGCCGATATCGGCTCCAGCGCAGAAATCGGCACCGGCGCCAGCGATAAGCACAGCGCGCAGGTTTTTGTCGTTTGCAAAATTGCGAAACATAAAGCCGATATCGCGCCACATTGCATGTGTAACGGCGTTTTTCTTGTCCGGACGGTTGAGAATTACCGTCGCAACATGGCCGGAAATATCGAGTTGGAGCGGCTGATCTGGATCACTGTCTTGAATTTTCACCATTCAAAACCATTTGTTCTCAAGTTAAGCCGAATGCGGTTCAATTTATGCGCGTTGTGGCTTATGATTGCGCCAATGACAAGGTAGTGAGTTTGCGTGCCAGCGGGCAGGAGACTTCAATGAGCGTCACAAGCACCAAGAAAACCGCCGGACTGCAGCCGGTCGATCCGATCTGGTCTTCAATCCGCAGTGAGGCGGAAGACGCGATTGCCAGAGACCCGCTGCTGACAACTTTTTTGGCAACAACAATCCTCAATCAGGATTCGCTGGAAGATTCTGTCATACATCGCATCTCCGAGCGGCTGTCCCATGAGGACGTCCCCGCCGATGTGATCCGCCAGACGTTTGAGGCGATGGTCAAAGCTGAGCCGGAATGGGCAACAACGGTTCGTGTCGACATCCAGGCCTATTACGACCGGGATCCCGCGTGCGACCGTTTCTTCATGCCGCTGCTCTATTTCAAGGGATTTCACGCCATACAGACCCATCGCCTCGCCAGCTGGCTCTGGCGTACCGGCCGACGTGATTTCGCGCTTTACCTGCAGAGCCGCGCATCAAGCGTGTTTCAGGTGGATAGCCACCCAGCGGCCAAATTGGGCCGCGGTGTCTTTTTCGATCATGCAACCGGTATCGTTGTAGGCGAGACAGCTGAAATCGAAGACAATGTTTCCATACTTCACGGCGTCACGCTTGGCGGTACCGGTAAGGCGGGCGGCGATCGCCACCCCAAGATCCATCGTGGTGTGTTGATCGGTGCCGGAGCAAAAATCCTCGGCAACATTAACGTTGGCCATTGCAGCAAGGTCGCCTCCGGCTCCGTCGTGTTGAGCGAAGTACCACCCAACAAGACCGTCGCCGGCGTTCCGGCGAGAATTGTTGGTGAAACCGGATGTGACGAACCTTCGCGGCAAATGGATCAACTCCTGAAAGTCGACGACTGACCGCTTGCCGGATCCACGCTTTCCCAACCCGCTTAAAGTTCCCGGAGTGGGCTTTACAGGTTCAGGGCCGTTGTGTCAGATGCCGCCTCACGTCGCTTGCAAACCAATGCAGCTGAAACAGACTAGCCAGGGAGAAGCCGGTGAAACCTGAGGAATTGCGAAAGCTCGACGCTTATTTCAAGCGAACGTTCCAAAACCCCGCACTTCAGGTCAAGGCAAGACCGCAAAAAGACGATTCGTGCGAAGTCTATCTGGGAGAGGAGTTCCTGGGTGTCCTCTTCCGCGATGATGATGATGGCGACTTGTCGTACAATTTTTCGATGGCAATACTGGATATCGACCTGGATTAGAGCCGAAATCCCGGGAATTGGGGCGATACGGTTTGCGATCAGCGGATCGTTTTCAGGCGCGATTGCGCGTATGCAGCAATTTTTGCATCCAATATCTTCCATTCGCCAAGGAGACGATGTGGAAACCGGTAGGTCATGGAAAGTCCGTTTCCGATATGAACATCGCGCTCGCATGACGCCAGCGCAGTGCGGGCTTCCACTCCGGTAAGGCATCTTGCAACGAAGGGAAGTGCGCTTCCGCGCCCGGCCACTGCAAGTATCTCGTTGAGATAACCTGACTTCGGCTTGAAGCCGTAAAGAAAAGTCCCTCCAGGGCCGGGAATGCCAGGTTTTTCGATCAGCGCATCGTAAATGGGTTCCATACGTCCTGACATGTCGCGAGACATGACTTTTTCGCGAAATGACACGAAGATGATGCTTTTCACCTGTCCCACATGGTTGAAGTCGGCTCTTGTGGCGTCGGAATACCCGGTCATGGTGGGCCAGCGAAGATAAATATCGAGGCGTGCCGTTACGCCACCGCGCCGTTCATGCTCGAAGCGGATTTCATTGGCCGGGACGCTGAGCACATTATTGCCAATGACCACCTCGTGGACGGTCTTGTCGTCTGTGTGACCGGCCATGACGATCGATTGGCCGAGTTGTTTGCCTGCAAAACTGATCAGAACAGACGCGGCGGCCAGCGTCAGAAAGCAGTAGAAAATCTTCAGCATGAACGCCGAATCAAGCGGCCGGCTCTCTACAGCCTCTGTCATGTTGGTGCTGCTCATCTAAACCCTTCTTCTGCCGTTGTGTCCCAGACAGGAACGCTGTTTCCGGCACGCATCTTGCGTCGGGATGACCGTAATCATCGCTTGATCATGGTAAACGGACGGTAAAAACATGGCGGACGGGGGTATGTTCATCTTTGCATTTGCGCTGGGATTGGCTGTCTCGGGTTTGGTAGCCTCTGCCCTTGGCGCCGCCGCAAATCTGCGCGCGGGATTTTATCCACCGTTTGTTCAGCGCGACCGGATCCTGATTTCACTGCTCGCAACGATGCTCGCCGGTCCGGTCATGCTCTTCAATGCAGCTTATGACGGGTGGCGGGACGGAAATCTGGCATCACTGCCGTTCGTCATTGCCGTGGGGATCGCTGCAGTTTGGACCATGGCGTTGGGGATACTTGTGACAGAGCTTGCATGGCGTGCCGGCATCCTCGTAACGTGAGGCGACGCAGCAACCGGGATCCCTCGACATGCCGATCTATCAGCTGGATGCAAAAGCACCGAAATTTGATGAGCGGGAGACCAACTGGATCGCGCCGGACGCAAACCTGATCGGCGATATCCATCTTGGCCGCAATGTCGGAATCTGGTTCGGCGCGGTTTTGCGCGGAGACAACGAGCCAATTGTCATTGGCGCGGATACCAATGTCCAGGAACATACGGTCATGCACACCGATATGGGTTTTCCGCTTATCGTGGGCAAAGGTTGTACCGTGGGCCATCGGGCGCTGCTGCACGGCTGCACGGTAGGAGACAACAGCCTTATCGGAATGGGGGCTACCGTCCTGAATGGCGCCAAGATCGGCGACAACTCGCTCGTCGGCGCGGCGGCTTTGGTAACAGAAGGCAGGGAGTTTCCGGACAATTCTTTGATCGTCGGCTCACCCGCAAAAGTCATCAGAACACTTGATGAAAATGCAATCGAAATGTTGCGCTGGTCAGCGGCGCACTATGTTGAAAACGCGCAACGTTTCATGTCCAGTTTGAATCCGGCCTGATCCTCCAGAACAAGAACCTGCTTCTCTATGAAATGGCGGAGCCGGCCCGGGGACACGGGCCGGCTCCTAAGTCCGGTCGATGGGGACGGGGAGGGTGGGGACTCGACCGGCTTTCTCGTTGTTACTTGTTCACGCTTCCAACAAAGATCTGACGGCCATCCTTGATCTTCACCCACGTGCCGGAGTTGCGCGTTGATTGGCGTTTCAGGTACCGGTATTCGGTATCATTCCAGGCGAGAATCCTTGGCTCGAGGTTGTCCAGGATGTAATCGCCAAGATCGGTGCGGACAGTCAGCACCGCATGGCCATCTCCATTTGGCTGTCTCACCACCGTGATCAGAAGGCTGCCCGCAGGAACGCCCTCGTCCATGAGGGCGCGGCGTTTGGCCAGCACATAATCTTCGCAATCGCCCTGATAACTGGGATAGGACCAGTATTCCGGCCTTCCCCACATTTCCAGGTCGGTTCTCGGAGCCACCGCCCGGTTGTACGAATTGTTGATTTGTATCATCCGCGCCCAAAGCTTCCGCGTCAAAACCACGGGTTCCCTGGATGATGATTTTTGCCGGCACTCAACCGGCAGGCGTTCACACAGTTGATGATGACCAATCGGCCGGGTGGTCACCCGTCCGGTGTTCATGGAATTTGCCCCGGCAAATGCGGTGGTACTGGTAAATGCAATGATGGTTGCGCCAATTCCCGCAAACAGGATCCTGATACCTGATCTTGACATCGCCATATCTCCCCAATCGGGGAAACATTGGCACAGGGAGATTTAGGTCACGCAAAAGAACGAAGTATAGTTTGAATAAAAAATAAGATCAATATTCGACTATATTGTATAAAATAAATATAAAAATTAGTTCGAAATCAGGTAAATTTTTATCCAAATACATCTGATTTCGCTGCATGCAGACATGGCGCAAGAGGAATCAGGTCATAGCCCCCGCGATCTGTCGCGGGGCGGCCGGTTATGCGATTGATGGATCGAGGAAAATGTTTCAGCGCCGCAAATGCGGCACAGTTCAGAAAATGGCGGCTTTGCGGAGGTTGAGACCCGTCAGGCGACGGCTTGGCTGCTGAATTCGTGTTCGATCGTGTCAGCGGCCTGCACGACAGCAAATTCGATCGCAATGCCTTCATCAAAATGACGAACGACCTGACCGCGCATGGTACCAAGAATGACCTGGCTGCCAAGCGCCGGCCGAATATTGATTTCGATAGCGGCGCCAGAAAGCGACAGGTCGATGATGCGGCACTGATATTGCCGTCCGTCGTCCATCTGCAAGACCGAGATCGGATTTCTAGGTGCGACACGTTCGTGACGCCTGTCCTCAGGCAGGTCCAGTTCGTGCTTGTTGGCGAGCCAGGTCAACTGCGCCGCAAGCTTGTCCTTTTTCCTGTCGGAGGCAATCACCGTCATCGCGAACCCGTCGTCATGGGTGCGGGTCAGCACACCTTCGATACGGCCGATGTGATCAATATAGGCAATTACTTTTTCGCCGGGTTCGCCGACGCGATTGGTGCGCAAGGCGACATTACCGGGCGACATGTCGATAACCTGGCACGGATGCTCGGTGCGGTCCTCAAGCATGAATCGACCGTAGACCTTGATTCTTACCCGCTGAAAGCTGCGCTTTTCTTCGTGCGAGGTTGGTAAATTGAGATCTGGCGCCGTCATAACTACCGCTTGTTTTACAGCCGGTTGACATTCTTGGTGTCAAAATTAGGCCCAAACCGGTTAACAACGCGTAAGTAGCGGCACTCAAATCAGATCAATCGCTGCGGCCCCCGTTCAAGACCACAAGGTGCTGCACCCGTCTCATGCTTTCCGCAGGCCCCGAATTGCCTGGTTGAAGGCTGTCCAAACCGGCCATTGGCGGCACCGGAACAGCCGGCCGGTTCTTGAGAAACATTGGCTCTCGTTCCGGATCGACTATCCGCACCGAGGTAATGAAGCAGGTCTCAATCGCATCGACGCCCAGCCAGAACGGGCGTTTGGAGGGGACAATTGCACCAAGTGCGCGCTGGTTGTCTTGCCCGCCGACGAGCGGAAGGAGGATCAGCTCAAATTCTAGGTTTCGGTCGCTGGCACTTCGTCCTTCAAAGGTGATGACGATCACCGAGTTATTGCCAAAGGTATCTTCGGCCAGCTTTCGCGCCATGGAAGCGTCACGATCCGACCACAGTGAATCAAATGCAAAACCCTTCAGTTCGCGGGCAAAGATGGCGCAAATCTGCGTTCCAGCCAGACGAAATACCGGTTTGCTGCGCGAATCGCGCTCCAGAATGAATGTATCGGCCAATAATGTCTTGATATCGGCGGGTTCGATTTCCGTGCGTTCCGGCGCCGGCCGGCCATTTCGCAGCCGGTTCCAATAATGAAACAACTCAATGGTTTTATCTCGTCTCATGCGTCCCGCTTTCCCACAATGACTGCCGGCGCATCGTCTCGAATTTGAACAGAGCGGACCACGCAGGCTTATTATTGGGATGACTTGCAGTTTGCGTGCCAGTCACATTGCAGACTTGTTCACCGGGGCGGTGGGTTAAGGTTAACAAAGGGTTTCGATTGCGTTTTCAATTTGCCGCGCTAAATTAACCGCGACTTCTTGGAGCGTCTTTGCTCCGCAGCACTTCCGGACTTCCGGAAACAAATTTTGGGGTGAGCAGGGGCTCGACCAGGCCGTTCAGGGTTTTCCCTGAACGGCTTTTTCTTGTCATCAGGGTCCGCTTAAACGCTGGCTATCGCTTGTTTTAGAGGCAAAGCCGTCTCATATGACCTGAAACAATGATTCTTTTTTGAGCGCATCGCGTTGACATTACCACAACAATCCAACCCAGCCCCGGCTGGACGAGAGCCGGTATTCAACCTCTCGGCAGTCGTTGTCGCGATTATTGCCGGTTGCACATTGGTACACCTCGTGCGCGGTTACGCGCTGACCCCCGCCCAGGACTTTGAGTTTCTCCTGCGGACTGCGTTTATCCCGATCCGCTATTCCGGTCAGTTCGAGATCGATTTTTTCGCCTGGACATCGCCGGTAACGTATTCGCTCATACACGGCGATTTCATTCATCTCCTCATCAACATGATCTGGTTGGCGGCCTTTGGCTCACCTTTGGCAAACCGCATCGGCACGATCCGGTTCCTGGCGTTTTGGGTCTTCACTTCCGTGGCAGCGGTGCTGCTGCACTATGCCGTTCACGCCGGCGATCAAGCCATGGTGGTTGGCGCATCAGGCGCTGTTTCGGGCATGATGGCGGCGGCCGCGAGGTTTGGTTTTTCCGTTGATCGTAGCGCCCGCCGTCCGGCATTCGCCGGCAGGCGATTGCCGCTGGCCGCGGTTTTTCGCCGGCGCAACGTTGTTGTGTTTCTCGGTGCATGGTTCGCCATCAATTTGATTGCAGGCTTTGGATACCTTGTGCCTGGGGACGATCGTTCCATTGCATGGGAAGCGCATATTGGCGGATTTCTCGCCGGATTTTTCGGCCTTGCCATGTTTGACCGCGGGCAGGTAGCACAAAATGGTCAACGGTTCTGATCGCGGCCATACTTGCCAATTTTGCGCTGACGGCGCACGATGTAGACTACGGGGCTATGGTTCATACAGGAGGACTGCGCCATGACGGTGAAATCAATTCTCGACGAGAAAGGGCACGACGTCGTCACACTGGGACCCGATGAAACCATATCGAGGGCAATGAAAGTATTGTCAGACAAGAAAATTGGTGCATTGGTTGTGACGGATACGGAAGGCACGATCTGCGGGATCTTGTCGGAGCGCGACATCGTTGGCCTGGTCGCTTCGGAAGGAGCGGCTGCGCTCGATCATCCTATTCGCGAAGCAATGACTGCCAGCGTAAAACTCTGCCACGAAGATCACACCGTCAATCAGGTGATGGAGATCATGACACGCGGCAGGTTCCGGCATTTGCCGGTGGAAAAAGACGGTAAGCTGGACGGGATTATCTCAATCGGCGACGTGGTCAAACGCCGTATCGAAGATGTGGAACGCGAAGCAGAAGAAATTCGAAATTATATCGCCACCGGATAGGAAGCAGAAAACAGCCAAAAAAGAAGCCCGGTCGAATACCGGGCTGAGTTGGAGGGAAGAAGAATTCGGTCAGGCGGCAGCTTTTTCCGCCTCTATTTCCTGTTTCAAACGGATAAACAGGTCGTGATTCCGGCAATAGCGGGGAGCTTCGTCCAGAAGTTCGTTGTTATCCAGCAGCACTTCGCAGCTTCCCGGATATTTGCAGGTCCGGCAGCGTGCAGATGCGCGCCGTAACACGTTTGCTGCCCCTGGAAGAGATTTCAACTTACCGGTGACGCCAACCGCGTCCATCATCCGGTCCATGAGTTCCATATGACGAAAAGCCTTGCCGAAATAGTTGAATATCGACATCGCTATGCTCCCCGTTCTCATTCGTCGTCATCATTCGTTTAGAACCGCACAAGGAACAGCTCTTTGATGCAGATCAAATTAATTGGCGGGAATCGCCGGATCGCCTTGATTTGGGCGGACTGATTTCTTGCCAGAACACGGTGTGTTGACTAGGAAGTCGGCAGAATCTCAAACGAGCAGCTCATCTGGACAATCCATGACCATCATCGATACGCGTACACCTGATCCGAAGCGCCTGGTTCCGGGAGCCACAGGCGACTGGGAAATCATTGTCGGCATGGAAGTTCATGCGCAGGTAACATCGGAATCGAAGTTGTTTTCGGGTGCTTCCACCAGTTTTGGTGCCGAGCCAAACGCCAATGTCAGCCTGGTCGATGCAGCCATGCCCGGCATGTTGCCTGTCATCAACCAGGAATGTGTTCGACAGGCCGTTCGCACCGGCTTGGGATTAAAGGCGGAGATCAACCGGAAATCGGTTTTCGATCGCAAAAACTACTTTTATCCCGACCTTCCGCAGGGCTACCAGATTTCCCAGTTCAAGCAGCCGATTGTCGGAGAGGGAACGGTCACGGTCTCTGTTGGTCCCGACAAGAAGGGCGAGTTTGAAGATATCGAGGTGGGAATTGAGCGCCTGCACCTGGAACAGGATGCGGGCAAATCCATGCACGATCAGCACCCAACCATGTCTTATGTCGACCTGAACCGGTCGGGGGTGGCGCTGATGGAGATTGTCTCCAAACCGGATATCCGTTCTTCTGACGAGGCCAAGGCCTATTTGACCAAATTGCGCATGATCCTGCGCTACCTTGGCACCTGCGATGGCAACATGGACGAAGGCTCGATGCGCGCCGATGTCAACGTTTCGGTGCGCAAACCTGGCGGGGAATTTGGCACCCGCTGCGAAATCAAAAACGTCAATTCAATCCGCTTTGTCGGGCAGGCAATCGAATCCGAAGCGCGGCGGCAGATCGCCATATTGGAAGATGGCGGTGAAATCGATCAGGAAACCCGGCTGTTTGATCCGGGCAAGGGGGAAACACGCTCGATGCGCTCCAAGGAGGAAGCGCATGACTATCGCTACTTCCCCGATCCCGATTTGCTGCCACTGGAGTTTGACCAGGCATTTGTCGACGCACTGGCTGCGGATTTGCCCGAATTGCCTGACGACAAGAAAAACCGCCTCATCGCTGAACTCGGCCTTTCGGCCTATGACGCCTCTATTCTGGTCTCAGAAAAGGCGATTGCCGATTTCTTCGAACAGGTCGCGTCGGGCCGCGACGGCAAGCTTGCGGCCAACTGGGTCATCAATGATCTGCTCGGCGCGCTGAACAAGGCTGGCCAGCCAATCGAGGAATCGCCCGTGTCGCCCGGCCAGCTGGGCGGCATCATCGACCTGATCAAGGAAGGCACGATTTCAGGCAAAATCGCCAAGGAACTGTTCGAAATCATTTGGAACGAGGGCGGTGATCCGGCCGAGGTGGTTGAAGAACGCGGCATGAAGCAGGTCACAGACACAGGAGCGATCGAAGCTGCTGTCGATGAGGTTCTGGCTGCCAACCCGGACAAGGTGGAGCAGGTCAAGAACAAACCATCGATGGCCGGTTGGTTCGTCGGTCAGGTGATGAAGGCGACAGGTGGCAAGGCCAATCCGCAGGCGGTCAACGCACTGGTGAAATCAAAGCTGGGACTTGAATGACGATATTCATTCGCTCTGCCCACGAGCGCGATCTTCCGGCGATAAGCAAACTGCTTGGAGAGACCTGGCATGCTACCTACGATGCGATTTACGGCGTCGAGCGAGTAGCCGAAATTACCGTAGAATGGCACTCGGTGGCCGCGTTGAAAGACAATCTGGCCAAACCGCATTCCGAATTCATCCTCGCCGATACTGGAGATCGTATTTTGGGCATGGCTTATGCCAGCATGGTCGATGGTGAGACCGCGATGCTTCATCAGCTTTATGTCCACCCGGCGGGGCAGGGCAGTGGTACCGGCACTCTGCTGCTTGAAGAAATCATCGGATGTTTCCCCGGTGCTCAGAAGCTCCGGCTTGAAGTCGAGGAGGCAAATAGTGCCGCTGTCGCCTTCTACAAAAGGCAGGCATTCAAACAAGTGGGCCAGACCAGCAACTGCGGAAAGGCGGATTCCGGCATACCGGCGCTGATTTTTGAGAAATCACTTTAAACGGGTTCACTTCGGCGGCGAATTGGCGATCTCCAACGGACCGGGCGGCCGGACATGGTCTCGCGATAAAAGACGTACAAACCTGCGCCTGCGATCAGTGCAATGCCGATCCACGACCATCCATCGGGCCAGTGTCCCCACAAGATGATGCTCCAGGCAATTCCCATCGGCAGTGCGGCATACTCAAACGGAGCACCGATATTGGCAGGACACAACCGGTAACCCTGGCTGATCAGATAACCTCCCAGTGCCGCCAGAATACCGATCCCGCCGATAATCAGAATGTCCTGTGTCTCCGGCCATATCCAGGCGCGGGTCAGAAACTCCAGATTGGCGCTGTCGGAACCTGCCAAACGCCCGTCTCCCAACAACAATCCTACCAGTCCGCTAAAGGCGAAAAATGTAAGGTGGATATAGAAGGCCATGGTGGAGGCCTTGTCGGTAAAGCCCAGTTTTCTTGTCATGATCTGCAGCAGCGCATAACAGATCGCGGCGATCAGCGGCAGGATGGCCGCATAATGAAACGTATTGCCACCGGGTTTCATGACAATCATCACACCGGCCAATCCGACGAGAACGGCAGCCCACCGCCTGGCACCGACTTTCTCTGACAGAAGCAAAACAGAGAAAATCGTGATGAACAACGGAGAGACGAAGATGATCGCCGTAGCCTCTGCCAAAGGCAGCGACGCCAATCCGGTAAAGAAGGCCATATTGGCTGCAACCACCGTCATGCCGCGGAGCAAATGCAGTCCGATACGTTCGGTTTTCAGGTTTTCGAAGCCGCCTTCCAGCGGGATGATGATCGCAAGGGTGATGATGAGCGCAATAACCGAACGGATAAAGGTGATTTCATGTAACGGATAGTCGCCGCTCAGCCATTTGATGCCGGCGTCCTGGCTGGAAAATGTCCAAACCGCACCGATAATGCAGACTATGCCGATAATCCGCCAACGGGTGGCCGTTGCTGCGTCGGTTGGATGTGCGGTTGTCACCGCGGTTCGCTTTCAACACCTTCCGGCGACCACAATCTGACAGCCGAACACTCGATGAGATAACTTCGAAGCGACCGGTCGCAGGCAACTTCCGCGGCCCTCAGCACGGATTCCCGCGAATCCCAGCCGCAAAGATACTCGTGCCAATGCGGCCCCTCCTGATGTTGCAGAAAAATATCGGCGCTCCAGCCTGCCGGATAACACCATTTGACCCTTAAACAATCACGTGCTTCAGCACCGCCGGCAGCACACTTGTCGCGGGCGCACTGCATGGCATCAACCGGGTTGTCACCAAAACAGACGCCACTCGACTGCTCCACGGCCTCGGAAAACGCAATTCCCTGCGCCTGAGATGCTGTGGTCAGGCAAAACAGGAAAGATGCAACAACAGAGACAATACCAATTCCGCGGCACATACCGAAGTTTCCGAAAATGACTATTGATTTGTCTCCATGATGAACGGGAAATCGGTGTCCGGCAATCGATTTAGCGTTTCATCGTCTTGCCAACTGTCCCTGTGCCCGGCATAAGGCGAAATATCATTTCGAGGTTTGCGGATTTATGAAGTTTCTTCTGCAGTTTCTTACCTGGTGGAACGGGCAAAATCTCAACACGAGATTTCACACCTGGCGCAAGGGCACCAAGGTGGGCGAGGACGAATTCGGCAATATCTACTATCAAGGTGGAACCGATTCTGAAGGGCGCACCCGGCGCTGGGTGATTTACAATGGCTATTCCGAAGCTACCAGCATTCCACCGGGATGGCATGGCTGGATGCATCATCGGACCGACAATCCGCCGGTCAATGACGGATACAAACCGCACGATTGGCAGAAAGCGCACCAACCCAATCTGACCGGGTCGGCCGCGGCCTACAGACCAAAGGGATCGTTGGCGACGCCTGAAGACCGTCCGCAGGTAACCGGCGACTATGACGCCTGGACACCGGGCTGATAGAAAGCACCAGCGGCGGTAAAACGATAAGGAATGACAGTTCTCGCCACATTTGACAGTTAATCGGACAGTTTCGGTCAGGCAGCGGTGACCGGAACAATGCGCTTAGGCGCGATACGAGGGATTTGCGGTTCGGGTTCGCGGTATTGGTGAAATACAAAGACATTTTGAGGATTTGTGCTGTCAGTCTGGCATTCGTTGTTGCAACGAATGCCGCACACGCTGAACGAGTCGCGAATGCCGTCGCCGAGTTTACCGGTATCGACAAGATCACCGGTCGCATCATCACTTTCGACGTTTATATTGATGAAACAGTTCAGTTCGGAGCCCTGCAGGTCACACCAAGGGTATGCTACTCTCGTCCGGATACCGAAGAACCCAAAACAGACAGTTTTGTCGAGGTCGACGAGATAACGCTTGATCGCAAAATCCGCAGAATATTCACCGGCTGGATGTTTGCGGAAAGCCCGGGCCTGAATGCTGTCGAACATCCGATCTATGATGTCTGGCTGAAAAACTGCAAACAGGACTCCGACGTACCGGCACCAAAAACGAACTGACCGGTAAATGCCCTAAAACTCCGCTTCGCCTTGTAGCGCCTCGGCCAGCAATTTTTCATATTGCAATTGCGGCACGTCGATTGCACCAAATCGCACGAGATGTTCGGTGGTGAACTGTGTATCAAGCAGTACGAAACCGCGTTTGTTCAGATGTTGGACAAGGTGATACAGGCAGATTTTCGAGGCATCGCGTTCACGCGAAAACATGCTTTCGCCAAAGAACGCCCGGCCCAGCGTAACCCCGTAAAGACCGCCGACGAGAGTTCCTTCCCGCCATGCTTCCACAGTGTGGCAATGACCGATCTTGAACAATTCACCATATGCTTCACGTATCGGTCCGTTGATCCAGGTCGAACGCCGTTCTTCGCGGCGCTCGGCACAAGCGCTGATCACCGCTTCAAAGTCATGATCAAGCCGGATCTCGTAAGGTTCTTTCCGGATCATTTTTGCAAGGCTTCGCGGCACGTGGAACTTGTCGAGCGGGATGACGCCGCGGGTTTCCGGCCGCACCCAGAACACTTCCGGATCGGTCGCATCTTCCGCCATAGGAAAAATGCCCTGCGCGTAGGCACGCAACAGCGCATCGGTTGGAATTCTGAACCCGGGTGCAAATGGACGTTTGGCCATCTCGATTGGCCCATAGAGCTCTAGTCTTTTGCCGCGAGGTATTTTTCAAGCCAATGGATATCGTAATCGCCATTGGCGATGTCGGCATTGCTGACCAGTTCACGGAACAGGGGCAGAGTGGTTTTGACACCGTCAACCACAATTTCATCCAATGTACGCCTCAGTCGCATCAGGCACTCGACTCTGTTGCGTCCGTGAACAATCAGCTTGCCGATCAGGCTGTCATAGAAAGGCGGTATCTTGTAGCCGGAATATACGCCTGAATCGACGCGCACACCCAGTCCGCCTGGCATGTGAAAATGCGAGATCGTCCCGGGTGATGGTGCGAAAGTGTCCGGGTCTTCGGCATTGATACGGCACTCGATCGCGTGACCGAAGAAACTCACGTCGTCCTGTGTGACCGACAATCCGCCACCGGATGCAACGCGTATCTGTTCGTTGACGAGATCAATTCCGGTGATCGCCTCGGTAACCGGATGTTCCACCTGCAGGCGTGTATTCATCTCAATGAAATAAAACTCGCCATTCTCATAGAGAAACTCCACGGTGCCGGCACCTGCATATTGTAGGTCAGCTACCGCCTTGGCGACAATGCCTCCGATTTTCGCGCGCTGCGCTTCATTCAGAGCCGGCGAAAGTGCCTCTTCCCAGACCTTTTGGTGGCGGCGCTGCAAGGAGCAGTCACGTTCGCCCAGATGTACGGCCTTGCCGGCGCCGTCTCCCATCACCTGAACTTCAATGTGGCGCGGCTTTTGCAGATATTTCTCGATGTAGACGGCCTCGTCGCCAAACGCGGCGCCGGCTTCAGACCGGGCCGTGGCGAGTGCAACCGCCAGATCCTCCTCGTTCTGCGCGACTTTCATTCCGCGTCCACCGCCACCGGCGGAAGCTTTGATGATGACCGGATATCCGATGTCTGCAGCAATACGCTTGGCCTCATCTTCGTCGCTGACGGCTCCGTCCGAGCCCGGAACGACGGGAATGCCGAGGTGTTTTGCTGTTGATTTGGCCTCAATCTTGTCACCCATGACCCGGATGTGATCCGCTGTCGGGCCGATGAAGGTGATGTTGTGGGCGGCCAGAATATCAGCGAATTTGGCGTTTTCGGACAGAAATCCATAACCGGGATGGATGGCATCGGCACCGGTAATCTCGCAGGCAGTCACAATCTGATGGATGTTCAGATAGCTGTCTCGCGATGGTGGCGGACCGATGCACACGCTTTCGTCAGCCAGACGGACGTGCATCGCATCGGCATCAGCGGTGGAATGAACCGCGACAGTGGAAATACCCAATTCCTTTGCCGCGCGCAGTACCCTGAGTGCGATCTCGCCGCGGTTGGCGATCAGGATCTTTTGAAACATCGCTATTCCGCGTCCTATTCGATTATGACCAGTGGCTCGCCATATTCGACGGGCTGGGAGTCTTCGAACAGAATTTCTTTCACCGTTCCCGATCTCGGCGAGGGAATCTGGTTCATCGTCTTCATGGCTTCGATGATCAGCAGCGTCTGGCCTTCGCGCACGCTCTGCCCCACCTCAATGAACGGTTTTGAACCGGGTGCCGGGGAGGCATAGGCAGTGCCGACCATGGGTGAGGGAACAGCATTCGATGAGCCGCTGGAAGCGGCCGGTGCTGGTGCCGCCTCGGCAGCAGCAGGCGCCGGAGCCGGAGGGGCCGCATTGACGATGGCAGGGGCAGCTGCCGCAACACCACCAGATTGACGCGAAACCCGAATTCGCATCTCGTCCTGTTCGACTTCGATCTCGGTAAGATTGGTCTCGTCGAGTATTGCCGCCAGATCTCGTACCAGTTGCTGATCGACTTCTGTCTTTTTTGTGCCCATTTGGCTTGTTGCCCTTTGTTTTGAGGCGTTCCGCTATCTGTTGACAATCTCGACAACTGCCTGGATCGCCAGAGTGTAACCGTGTGCGCCAAATCCGCAAATTGTTCCGGAAGCCACCTGCGACACGAGTGTTTTGTGACGAAATTCTTCCCGCGCGTAGATGTTTGAGACATGCACCTCGGCGACCGGAATGCTGATTGCGCTGATTGCATCGTACATTGCAATCGATGTGTGGCCGTAGGCAGCAGGATTCAAAACAATGGCCGAGGCGTTTGAGCCGGCCTCCTGTATCCAGTCAACCAGCGTGCCCTCGTGATTGGTCTGCCTGAAGTCGACCTGCATTCCCAACTTACCGGCCGCATCGGCGCACATTTTCTCGATGTCGCCGATACTGACGCTACCGTAGTGTTCGGGTTCGCGCGTTCCCAGCAAGTTCAGGTTGGGGCCATTGAGGACAAAAATCGGTTTTGACATGTGCTTTCAGCCGCCTGGCGGCAATATTCATAAATCGACGAATAGACCTATAATCTGCGAAAGCCTGGCCGAAAAGGCCAAATTAAATCTGCTCCACATGTCAGCACGCGTTTTCACACCGCGAAGCTGAACTGAACCTGTGCATTCAGCTCAACCAGCGGGCATTTTTCTTCTAGCAAACGGTGCTTTCGCAGGCCCGGAAATTGGCCACTTTCTCCGTCAGAACATCACGCCCAAGTGCTCCGAAAACCACCTCGTCGCCGACGACGTAGGATGGTGTACCGGTAATCGATAGAGCGCTGGCAAGTTGATAGGTCTTGGCAAACGCATTCTGAATTTCGGGATTAGCCATCTCGGCGCGCATGGCTTCCTCGTCAGCACCCAGTTCCAGTGCAATTCTGAGAGCCTTTTCTTCGCCGGCCCGTCCCGGGGTATTCAGCAGTCCACGATGAAAGTCGGCATATTTGTCGGGATGCAGTGCACGGAATGCCATCGAAACCACATGCGCTTTTTGGGATTCCTGTCCAAGGATCGGGAACTCTTTCAACACAAATCTGAGGTTCGGGTCTTGCTTGACCATCTCGTCCATGTCGGCCATGGCGCGTTTGCAGAAACCGCAATTGTAGTCGAAAAACTCAACCACGGTGACGTTTCCTTCCGGGTTGCCGACCAATCCGTCATAGGGGGCATTGAATATCTCGTCAGATTGCTCGGTTATTGTTGTGGTTTGGGCGAGCTTTTCCTCAATCCGCTGTTTCGTCTCCAGAGCGGTCTGCACTTCAAGCATGATTTCCGGGTTGGTAAGCAGGTATTCGCGTACGATCAACTCGACCGCCGACCGGTCAAGTTCGGCATCTGCCGGCGCTTCTATGATGACCGGTTCGGACGGTGCCTGCCGCGAACTTCCAAGATTGAGGCCAAGGGCCAGCATCGCTGCCGAAGCGGCAATCCCAACAATTCCGACGATCAATGTCTGTTTCATTGTCTGCTCCAATTTGGCGCACAAGGCGACAAGGCCGAGATCACTTCTTTTTCTTCGGCAGTTTGAATTCGATGATATCCGAGGCACGCAGCCATCCCGGCGAACCGCGTTTCATCTTCAGCTGCGCGCGCGTGGCAAAAATCTTGGCCTCTTGAAACTTGCCGCTGTAGAAATGGCTTTCGGCGGTGGCAAGTTCGGCTTCCGGAATGTTGCCGAGCCGCCCTTGCGCCTGCGCCAAAAGGCGATAGCTGGCCGGATTTTCCCTGTCGGAGTTGATCGCTTTTTTCAAGACGCCGACCGCCTTTTTCAGATTGGCCTGCTTGCCCGATGCAACAAGCGCGTGTCCGTAACCGGCTTGCAAAAGACCTGTACGGTTTGGGTCCAGCCTGGTCGCCCGTGCATAGGCTTTTGCGGCTTGATCGGCGCGATTTGCCTTGATCAGAATATCGCCGCGCAGTTCATGAAAATACGGATTTTTTGGCGCAGCTTTTAAAAGTGAGTCGATCTTCTTCAAAGCAGCGCGGGGATTGCCGTACAGATAGGTGGAGATAGCATCACCATATTTTGCCGCTACGCTCGAACGGTTGTTGCGAAACAGGCGTGAGACAGCCGAGGGCCCTTGGGTATATGCCGCAATCTTGGCACGGGCCATGTCATGGCGCTGCTGCAAGGAGGCTGAATCGGTTTTGTCGTAGTAAGGACTTTTCTTGGCGACAACCGACAGGTTGGCGATGCGTTCACGCGGCAGCGGATGGCTGAGCCGGTAGGGATCGGTGCGCGAGCCGGACAATGACAATGCACTGGCAAAGCGTTCGAATGTCCGGATCATGCCTCGCGGTGACTGTTTTGTTTTGCGCAGATATTTCAACGCCGAGCGGTCGGCGGTCACTTCTTCGCTGCGCTTGTAGGCGAGCAAACCGCGAAGGGCGGCATCGCCTCCACCGGCAGCAATTGCGCCGCCCGCACCGGCCAAACTGCCGCTATTGGTCGCAGCACCTGCGGCCGTTACGCCAATTCCAAGAAGCGAGGCAACGATCGCCATCGTCTGCGCCCGCCTGAGCTGCTGGCGCAAGCGGTCTTCGTGTCGACCGGCCAAATGACCTGCCT